>NZ_CP106879.1:2437694-3047117 GCF_025677645.1 Curtobacterium poinsettiae
ATCGCGCCGATCAGCTGGGCGAGCCAGTAGAGGAACATCTCGCCGACGGTGATGTTGCCGAGGATCGCCTGCGCGAGGCTGACCGCGGGGTTGAGCTGTCCGCCGGACTTGTAGGACACGGTGACACCGGCGAAGACCGCGAAGCCCCAGCCGATCGTGACCATCAGGAACCCGGCTCCGAAGCCCTTGGACTTCGCCAGCGAGACGGCGGCGACGACGCCGCCACCCAGGATGATGAGCATCGCCGTACCGACGAGCTCGGACAGGAAATTGACGCCGATGCCGTCCATCGGTGACCTCCAGTGCGTGAGGGTGGGGGTCCGGCCGTGCTGCGCCGCACTCCCCGTTGAGTGATTGAGGCCAACCATAGTGATGCGGTTCACGGCCCGGCGATGAATTCGTGAGCGAAGTGCGGCATCGTGCACGAACGTGCAGGACGAGTGTCCCCAGCACGATCCTGACCCGGTGACGCGTCCTCGGCACGCTGCACGAACGTGCATCGTGACCGGACGGCCGCTCGTGCCGCCGATGTAGATTGGGCGCACTCCGGTCGACGACGCGCGGTGTGACCGCCACGGTTCGACCCCGTACCCGTGGAGGCACCGCATGAAGAAGCTCATCAACGACCCGCAGGCCGTGGTCGAGGAGACCGTCCGGGGCTTCGCCCGGGCACACGCCGGGCACGTCGTCCTGGTCGAGGACCCGATCCACCTGCACCGCGCTGACGCACCCGTCGCCGGCAAGGTCGGGATCGTCAGCGGCGGTGGCAGCGGCCACGAGCCGCTGCACGCCGGCTTCGTCGGGTACGGCATGCTCGACGCCGCGGTGCCCGGCCCGGTGTTCACGAGCCCGACGCCCGACCCGATCGTCGCCGCGACGAAGGCCGTCGACGGCGGTGCGGGCGTGCTGCACATCGTGAAGAACTACACCGGCAACGTGCTCAACTTCGAGACGGCCGCCGAGCTCGCGGCGATGGACGACGTCCGCGTCGAGTCCGTCGTGGTGGATGACGACGTCGCGGTGCAGGACTCCCTGTTCACCGCCGGCCGTCGCGGTGTCGCCGGGACCGTCGTGGTGGAGAAGTGCGCCGGCGCCGCCGCCGAGCGCGGGGACGACCTGGACGCGGTCGCCGCGGTGGCCCGGCACGTCAACGACGTCACGCGGTCGATGGGGCTCGCGCTGGCGTCTGGCACCGTCCCGCACGCCGGGGAGCCGTCCTTCGTGCTGGCCGACGACGAGGTCGAGCTCGGCATCGGCATCCACGGCGAGCCGGGCCGCGAGCGGATCGCGATGGCACCGGCGGACGAGCTGGTCGACCGCGTGCTGGAACCGATCCTGACCGACCTCGACGCCCCGGCCGGCTCGTCGCTGCTGCTCCTGGTGAACGGCATGGGCGGCACCCCGCTGTCCGAGCTCTACATCGCCTACCGACGCGCCGCCGAGGTCCTCTCCGACCGCGGCTACCAGGTCGCGCGTAGTTCGCGCGTCGGCGACTACGTCACGTCCCTCGAGATGCAGGGGTTCTCGCTCACCGTCACGGTGCTCGACGACGAACTCACTGCCCTCTGGGACGCCCCGGTGGAGACCCCGGCCCTGCGCTGGGGACGCTGACCGACCGCGACTGCGGCCGACCACAGTCACTCGACCACCGGACCACGACACCGGGCCCGCCGGGCCGGACACACGAAGGGAACCGCATTGGCGCTCGACACCGCATGGGCCATCGACTGGGTCCGTCGCACCGCCGCGACGATCGACGAACACCGCGCCGAGCTCGTCACGCTCGACCGCGAGATCGGGGACGGCGACCACGGCGAGAACCTCGACCGCGGGTTCCGGGCCGTGCTCGAGGCCGTCGACTCCGGGTCCTTCGACACCCCGGGTGCCGTGCTCAAGACCGTGGCGACGAAGCTCATCTCCACCGTGGGCGGGGCGGCCGGCCCGCTCTTCGGCACCGCCTACCTGAAGGCGGCGCAGGCCGCCGGTGACGCGGCCGAACTCGACGCGGACACCCTCGTCGCCGTCCTCACCGCCGCCCGCGACGGAGTCGTGTCCCGCGGCAAGGCCACGGTCGGCGACAAGACGATGGTCGACGCGTGGAGCCCCGCGGTCGACGCCGCAGCAGCGGCTGCCGGCGCCGGCGACGACCCGAAGGCCGTCCTCACCGCGGCAGCCGACGCCGCCGCGCAGGGTGCGGCGGACACCGAGCCGCTCGTCGCCCACAAGGGCCGCGCGAGCTACCTCGGCGACCGCGCGATCGGGTACCGCGACCCCGGTGCGCAGTCGACCGCGTACATCCTGCGCGCAGCGGTGGACGCAGCGTGACCGTCGGCATCCTGGTCGTCTCGCACAGCGCGGCGATCGCGACCGGCACCGTCGAGCTGGCCCGGCAGATGGCGGCGGACGTGCCGCTCGTCGCCGCGGGCGGCACGGACGACGGCGGCATCGGTACCTCGTTCGAGGCGATCTCCGCGGGCATCGAGGAACTCGCCCAGGCGGACGCCGTCGTGGTGCTGTGCGACCTCGGCTCCGCCTACCTGACGACCGACACCGCGCTCGACTTCCTGGACGACGACGTCCGAGCCCGCGTCCACGTGTCGCCGGCCCCGCTGGTCGAGGGCACGGTGGCGGCTGCGGTCGCCGCCCAGACGGGTGGCGACGCCGACGCGGTGCTGGCCGCCGCGGCATCGGCCGCGGGTTCCGAGGCGGACGCGAGCAGCGCCTCCCTTCCGACCGGTGACCAGCCTGGAGGCGCGGGGCCGGCCGACGGGGCTGCTCCCGTCGACGGCGCGTCCGGCGCCGACCGCGTCAGCGCGTCGGTCGAGCTGGTGAACGAGACCGGGCTGCACGCCCGGCCCGCCGCGGAGTTCGTGAAGACGGCGGCGAAGTACGACGCGAGCGTGCACGTCAACGGCGTGGACGCGAAGAGCCTGCTGGCGATCATGGCCCTGGCGCTGCCGAAGGGTGCGACGGTGTCGGTCGACGCGACCGGGCAGGACGCGCAGGCCGCGGTCGACGCCCTGGTGGAACTGGTCCGGTCCGGCTTCGGCGAGTGACGCCGCCGCCGGGGGAGACCCCGGCGGCGGTGCCCGCCCGGTCACCGGATCGAGATCGTCCCCGCCAGGTCGAGGTCCGAGGGGCCGCCGGTGACCCCGGCGTCCGCGAGCAGGGTGGCACCGAACACGGCGCTCCAGAACGTGCGGGCGTCGCGGGCGACGCCGCTCGGGCTCGTCCAGCCCTGATCGTCGACGACGCGTTCCAGGTAGCGCTCGGACTGCCGGAACAGCACGGCGAGCAGCAGTCGCACGCGCTCACGCTGCGCCGGGTCGTCCCCGGCGGCCCCGAGCGCCCGGACCACGAGCGGGGTCGACGGCATCGCGAGGGCGGTGCGAGCGAGGACTTCCCGGAACGACTCCGGCGAGCGGGCTCGCCGGCCGGCCGCCTGCAGTCGCGTGGTGTCGCGGAGGAACAGCGCGAACGCGGCGTCGAGCACCAGGCGGTCCTTCGAGCCGTAGTGGTGCGTGATCTGGTTCGGGTAGACACCCGCGGCCCGGGCGACCTCGCTGACGGTGACGCTCCGAGTGCCCGCACTGAGCAGTCCGGCCGTCGCCGCGAGGATCTTCGCCCGTGTCGCCGCGCCGCGTGCCGTTCCGGGGCCGTCCGCCGTGGTTGCCATGTCGGAATTGTACGTGGTACAACTCAACTTGCTCAACGTACAAGAGGAGTTCCCGTGGACATCGTCATCACCGGCTACGGCGCGGTCTCACCCTTCGGCCACGGCGTCACGCCACTCTGGGACGCCCTGGTGGCCGGTCGCTCCGGCGTCCGCGCCCTGCACCGCGACGGAGCGCTCTGGCAACAGGTGCCGATCCGGGTCGGCGCCGATGCCGCCCTCGACGCCGACGGAGCGCTCGGGCGGGTCCGTGCGAACCGTCTCGACCGCAGTCAGCAGCTGGCACTCGTCGCCGCGGACGAGGCCTGGGCCGACGCCGGTGCCCCCGCGGTGGAGGGCGACCGACTCGCCGTGGTCATCGGCACCGGGATCGGGGGAGTGGAGACGCTCCTGGACGCCCACGACGTGCTCGGTGCGTCCGGTGCCCGGCGGGTCTCACCGCGCACGGTGCCGATGCTCATGGCGAACGGTGCCGCCGCGCAGATCAGCATCGCGTACGGGGCGCGAGGCGGCGCCTACACGACGGTGTCGGCCTGCGCCTCGGGGGCCGAGGCCATCGCCACCGCCGCACGACTCATCGCCACCGGTGAGGCCGACGTGGTCATCACCGGCGGGACCGAGGCCGCCGTCACCCCGGTGACGATGGCATCGTTCGCCCAGTCACAGGCCCTCGCGAAGCCCGACGGCGACGACCCCACCACCCTGTCACGGCCGTTCGACGCCGACCGCCGCGGCTTCGTCCTCGGCGAGGGCGCCGGCATCGTCGTGCTCGAGCGTGCCGACCACGCCGCGGCCCGAGGACAGCGGTCGCACGGCTCGCTCGCCGGATGGGGGATCACCTCGGACGCGCACCACATCACCGCACCGCTGGCGGACGGCAGCGAGCAGGAGCGGGCCATGCGCGCCGCGATCCGGATGGCGGGACTCACCGGCGGCGACGTCGACCACGTGAACGCGCACGCCACCGGCACCCCCGTCGGCGACGTCGGCGAGGCGGCCGCCATCAGCCGTGCTGTGGGGACCGGCGCGCTGGTCACCGCGCCGAAGAGCGCGATCGGGCACATGTTCGGCGCCGCCGGAGCCGTCGAGGCGATCCTGACCCTGCGGGCGCTCGAGACCGGCACCGTGCCGCCGACCCTGAACCTCGACCGGCTCGACCCCGCGGTGGACCTCGACGTCGTCTCCGGCGCAGCTCGGACCGCGCCGCTCCGTGCCGCGTTGAACAACTCGTTCGGGTTCGGCGGTCAGAACGCGTCGCTGGTGTTCACCGCGGCGTGAGCTCCTGCAGGCCCGTGACCCGGAGCAGGTCGAGCTTCGCGGCGTCCTCGGAGCCCGGCACGACCGTGTAGACGACGATCCGCAGGTCACCGCCGGGAACGCTCAGCACGTCGCAGTCGATCTCCACCGGCCCGACGGGCGTGTGCACGACCTTGCGGCTCGCACGGTGCTCGGCGATCCGGCCGGTCTCCCAGCGGCGGGCGAACTCGGGGGACTCCCGCAGCAGCCGTTCGACCAGGTCCGCGAGGTCACGGTCCGCCGGGTAGCGGCCGTACGCCTGCCGCAGGTCGGCGGCGAGGTCGCTCGAGAACTCCTCCTGGTGCTCGTCGTCCCAGTCCACCCCGTCGCGCTCCTGCATGAAGTGCCGCCAGACCAGGTTGCGATCGAGCCCGACGTACCGCGAGGGGTCGCCGTTCACCGCGGCCCACAGCTCGTTCCAGAGCACGATGTCGTGGGTCGCCGTGAACACCGCGAGCGGGACGTCGCCGAGCCGGTCCACCAACCGCTGCACGCCCGGCGTGATGTGCCGCGGCACCACCTGATGCGACGGCGGGGCGACGCCGGCCACCCGGCACAGGTGGTCCCGCTCCTCGGACGACAGCCGGAGCGCCGTCGCGAGGGCGGCGAGCAGCTGCGGCGACGGGTTCGTCGCCCGGCCCTGCTCGAGGCGGACGACGTAGTCGACGCTCACGCCCGCCAGCGCGGCGAGCTCCTCGCGGCGGAGCCCCGGGGTCCGTCTGCCGGGGCCGGCCGGCAGGCCGACCGCCTCGGGACGCACCCGGTCACGCCAGGAACGCAACACGTTCGCGAACTCGCTCATGTCCACCATCATCACCCCGCGCCTCCTGTCCGTCCTGGTACTGCCGGTCCCACCGTCGCACCGTGCCTGGGGGAGCCGGGTCGGCGGGGGCAGGCTGGACGCATGACAACGACACTGATCACCGGGGCCAACCGCAGCCTCGGACTCGAGACCGCACGCCGACTGCTCGAAGCCGGCCACACCGTCTACGCCGGCATGCGCGACCCGGCCAACGGCGACGACGCCCGCGCCCTCGGCGCACACGTCGTGCAGCTGGACGTCACCGACCAGGCCAGCATCGACGCGGCGATCGCGACGATCCCCGAACTCGACGTCCTCGTGAACAACGCCGGGATCCTCGGCACCTCGTTCGGGGTCGACGACCTCGACGCGAGCGCGATGGCGACCGTGCTCGACACCAACGTCACCGGGATCGTGCGGGTGACCCAGGCCGCGCTGCCCCTGCTGCGACGCTCGGCAGCACCCGTCATCGTGAACGTCTCGTCGGGGGTGGGGTTCCCGCGCTGGCTGACGACGCCGGGGCACGACGAGTACGGGGTGCCGGCGGTGCCGTACGCGGCGTCGAAGGCGGCCGTGATCGCGCTGACCGTGCAGTACGCGAAGAACCTGCCCGGGTTCCGGGTGAACGCGAGCGACCCGGGCTACACGGCGACGGAGTTCAACGGGTTCGGCGGACACCAGACGATCACCGAGGGCACCGATGCCACGGTCATGCTCGCGACGATCGGCACCGACGGGCCGACGGGGGAGTTCCACAACCGCGAGGGCCGGATCGAGTACTGACGGACAGCGCCGGCGTCAGTCGTGCACGTCGGCACCGAACCCCGGCCCGGGGCGCATCATCCAGCCGTCCGGGTCGGGCAGCGGGCGGAACCCGAACCGTTCGTACAGCCCGTGGGCATCCGCGGTGAACAGGGCGAAGCGCTTCAGGCCGAGCGGCTCGACCGCCTCGGTCACGCCGCGCACGAGTTCGATCCCGACGCCGCGGCCCCGGGCATCGGGGTCCACGAACACGTCGGCGAGCCACCCGAAGGTCACGCCGTCGGTGATCAGCCGCGCGTAGCCGAGCTGCTCGCCGGTCGTCGCGTCGTACACGCCGAAGTTCCGGGAACCGGCGATGATCGCATCCTGCGTCGCACGGTCACGCCCGCGAGCCCAGTAGGACTCCTCGCTGAGCCAGCGGTGCACGCGGTCGACGTCGAGGTCGGCGGGGTCGGCGGAGAAGCGCAGGTCGGTCACGTGACGAGTCAACCGGCGGACGCGCCTGCGACGCAACGGCCGATCGGGGTTCCGTGGACCGCTCGGGCGGGCGGTCGGGAGGCCGTCGGCCTGGAGGCCCGTGGGGACCCCGGCGCGCGGGTCGCGTCGGGCGGTTGGTGGCGCTGGTCCGCTGTCGGGCGTCCGGCGTCCGGCGTCCGGCGTGCGACGTCCGGCGTCCGGCGTCTGTCAGGATGGCCGCATGCGCGCCGTCCAGTACGCCCAGTTCGGTTCCGTCCCCTCGATCGTCGACCTGCCGGAGCCGGTCGCGCCCGAGCACGGCGTCGTCGTCCGGGTGGCGGCCACCGGTGTCTGCCGCAGCGACTGGCACGCATGGAAGGGCCACGACGACGCCGTCCGGCTGCCGCACGTGCCCGGGCACGAGTTCGCCGGCGTCGTCGCCTCCGTCGGTGCGGGCGTCCAGCGCTTCGCGGTCGGCGACCGGGTCACGGCTCCGTTCGTGTTCGCCTGCGGGACCTGCGCCGAATGCCTCGACGGCGCCACCCAGGTGTGCACCGCCCAGCAGCAGCCCGGGTTCGACCTGCAGGGCTCGTACGCGGACTCCCTGGTCGTCCCGCACGCCGACCTCAACCTCGTCGCGCTGCCCGACGCCGTGGACTTCGCGGTGGCGGCGGCGCTGGGCTGCCGGTTCGGCACCGCGTTCCACGCCCTCCACGCCCGGGGGCGCGTCGCCGCAGGGGAGTGGGTCGTGGTCTACGGCTGCGGGGGAGTCGGGCTCTCCGCGGTCATGGTCGCCGTGGCCGCCGGCGCGCACGTGGTCGCTGTCGACGTCTCCGCGGCCGCACTCGAACGCGCCGCCGCCCTGGGTGCCGACACCGTGCTGATGGACGCCGATGCCGTCACCACGGTCCGATCCCGCACGGGTGGCGGAGCGCACGTCTCGCTCGACGCCTACGGCAGCCGTGCCACCTCCGTCGCCGCCGTGGCGTCCCTGCGTCCGCGCGGCCGGCACGTGCAGGTCGGGCTGCTGCTCGACGACGAAGCCGCTCCGGCGATCCCGATGGGGCGGGTGATCGCGGACGAACTCGAACTGCTCGGCAGCCACGGCGCGGCGGTCGGGGAGTACGGCGCGATGCTCGACGCCGTCGTGGCCGGACGACTGCGTCCGGAGGAGACGATCGGCCGCACGATCGGCTTCGACGACCTGCCCGAGGCGCTCGTCGCGATGGACCGACCAGCGACGTCGTCGGGCATGACCGTCGCGGTGTTCTGAGGCTCGGAGCGTCCCGTCAACCCTCGGTCCGCGCGTCCGCGCCCCGGCGGATGCGGAGCACGACCGCGCCGATGACGAGCACTGCCAGGATCCCGACGACCCCGAACAGGAGTGCCGGGCCGCCGTGGCCGTGCGCGTGCGTTCCGGCACCCGTGTTCGGTGCGGCTCCCGCTGCCGCTGTCGTCGGTTCCGAGGATGATGTGGGCGCGGTCGTCGGGCTCGTCGTCGTGGGTGGGACGGTCGGGGATGCGACCGGTTCCACCGAGAACGCGAGCTGCCCCTCGATCGGATGGCCGTCGGGGGAGACGTACCGCCAGACGAGGGTGTGCGGGCCGGGGGAGAGCGACACCGCCTTGGACATCGAGGTGCCGTCGACGGCCACCGCTCCGGAGGACTCGTCGGTCCCGCCGTCGTCGCGGACCTCGATGCGCAGGCCGGCTTGGAGCCCGGCAAGCGGCGCCTCACTGAAGGTGAGTGTCACTCGCTCAAGGTCGGCAGCCACCGTGGCGCCGTCCGCCGGATCACTCGAGGTCAGTGCTGCGTGCGCCGACGCAGGTGTCGTCCCGATCAGCACGAGGAACGCGGACAGGGCGACGGCGAACAGGACCCGGGGCGTCGCAGCTCGTGAGCGGCGTTGGTCATCTCGGTGAGCGTGCACGCGTCCACGCTAGGGAAGCAATGTCGAGCGTCCCGTCAGCCGAGCGGGGCCACTCGCAACCTCTGAGTTGACATAATATGCATTATCGGCGCACGGGTGGGACGTCGGAACACGCACGGTGAGCAGAAGAGGTCGAGTCCTATGCACGGACTCGACCTCTTCTGCTCACTGGATGACGACGGCGTCAGTCGGCGGGCTGCGTCGGGACGTCGTCGGCGTCGATCTCGAGCGCTGCCGGCTCGCCGCCCTGTTCCTCCAGGGTGTCCTGGTCGGTGTCGGGCTGCTCCGGCGACTCGGTCTGGGTGGTCTCTTCGGCTGGGTCAGGCTGGCTGTAGCTCATGGGCGGCACGGTACGCCCGCGTTCCTGAACAGCTGCACGCTCGGCGCCGGAAACCGACAGCGGGCGCGTGGCGACTCCGCCACGCGCCCGCCACGTCAGGGCGATCAGCGTCAGTTGTTGATCGCAGGTACGACGATCGTCAGAGCGACGATGATGAAGATGATCGACAGCACGAGGCCGATGACGCTCAGGATGATGCCAGCGAGCACCATGCCTCGGCTGCCGGCGTTCCGGCGACGGGCGACGAAGCCCAGGACCAGGCCGATGATGCTGGCGATGAGCCCGACCCAGACGAAGAGGAACGAGAAGACGACGCCGACGATGCCGAGGACGAGCGAGCCGACGGCGATTCCGTTGCCGCTGTTGGTCGCAGGTGCGTTGCCGGGGTTGGACATGGTGGAGCTCCTTCTGGTCAGGACGCCGATCCAGGCCGGGTAGCCGATCGTGAGCGTCGTTCAGAACGCTAGTCCCCACACACGGCTGATGCCCAGATTCGCGCCCGGAGCCTGTCCCCCGGCTCAGGCTCCGACGTACGCCGCCAGGTGCTGCCCCGTCAGGGTCGTCCGTGCCGCCACGAGTTCGGCGGGCGTCCCCTCGAACACGATCCGTCCGCCGTCGTGCCCGGCGCCCGGCCCGAGGTCGATGATCCAGTCGGCGTGCGCCATGACCGCCTGGTGGTGTTCGATCACGACGACCGTTCGTCCGGCGTCGACGAGCCGGTCGAGCAGACCGAGCAACTGTTCGACGTCGGCCAGGTGCAGGCCCGCGGTCGGCTCGTCGAGCACCACGACACCGCCGCGGTCACCGAGGTGCGTCGCGAGCTTGAGCCGCTGCCGCTCTCCCCCGGACAACGTGGTGAGCGGCTGTCCGATCGTCAGGTACCCGAGCCCCACGTCGGCGAGTCGGGCGAGGATCGTGTGGGCCGCCGGCAGACCGGACTCCCCCGCCGCGAAGAACGCCAGCGCGTCGGTGACGGACATGCCGAGCACCTCGCTGATGTCCTTGCCGCCCAGGTGGTAGCCGAGCACGGACTGGTCGAAGCGCTTGCCGTCGCACTCGACGCAGGGGCTCGCGACGCCCGCCATCATGCCGAGGTCGGTGTACACGACACCGGCACCGTTGCACGCCGGGCATGCACCCTCGGAGTTGGCGCTGAACAGTGCGGGCTTGACGCCGTTGGCCCTCGCGAACGCCTTCCGGATCGGCTCGAGCAGGCCGGTGTACGTCGCCGGGTTGCTCCTCCGCGAGCCACGGATCCCGCTCTGGTCGATGGCGACCACGTCGTCGCGCCGGGCCAGCGACCCGTGGACGAGCGTGCTCTTGCCTGAGCCTGCGACCCCCGTGACGACGGTGAGCACCCCGGTGGGCACGTCCACGTCGACCTCGTGCAGGTTGTGGGCGGATGCGCCGCGGATCTCGATCGCCCCGTCCGGACGACGGACCTCGGACTTCACGGTGACGCGGTCGTCCAGGTGCTGACCGGTCACGGTCCCGCTGGCACGCAGACCGTCTACGGACCCCTGGTAGCAGAGCGTCCCACCGCCGGAACCGGCACCGGGCCCGAGGTCGACGACGTGGTCGGCGATCGCGATGACCTCGGGCTTGTGCTCGACGACCAGGACGGTGTTGCCCTTGTCGCGCAGCCGGACGAGCAGCTCGTTCATCCGCTCGATGTCGTGCGGGTGCAGCCCCGTGCTCGGCTCGTCGAAGACGTACGTGACGTCGCTGAGCGAGGAGCCGAGGTGCTTCACCATCTTCACGCGCTGCCCCTCTCCCCCGGACAACGTGCCCGTCGGGCGGTCGAGCGACAGGTAGCCCAGTCCGATCTCGACGAAGGACTCGAGCAGGGCGCGGAGCCCCTCGAGCAACGGCCCCACCCCCGGGTCGTCCAGACCCCGCAGCCAGGTGACGGCGTCGGTGATCTGCATCGCGCAGACGTCTGCGATGCTGCGGCCCGCGATCTTCGACGAGCGGGCGGTGTCGTTCAACCGGGTCCCGTCGCAGGCCGGACACGTCGTGAAGGTCACCGCACGGTCGACGAACGCTCTGATGTGCGGCTGCATCGCCTCGCGGTCCTTCTGCAGGAACGACCGGCGGACGCGGTGCACGAGCCCCTCGTAGGTCATGTTGATGCCGGCGATCTTCTGCTTCGTCGGCCCGCGGTACAGGAAGTCCTGCCGCTCCTGCTCGGTGAAGTCGCGGATCGGGGTGTCCCGGTCGAAGTAGCCCGATTCGGCGTACAGCCGCACGTTCCAGCCGTCGGTCCCGTACCCGGGGATGGTGAGCGCGCCGTCCCCGAGCGACTTCGTGTCGTCGAACAGCTGCGTCAGGTCGATGTCGTTCACCAGCCCCCGGCCCTCGCAGTCCGCGCACATGCCGCCGAGCCGCGTGAAAGAGACCCGCTGGGCCTTCGCGTCCGCACCCTTCTGCACCGTGATCGCTCCCCCGGCCGTCACGGTGGCGAGGTTGAACGAGAACGCGTTCGGCCCCCCGATGTGCGGCTGGCCGAGTCGGCTGAACAGCACGCGCAGCATCGCGTTCGCGTCCGTGGCGGTGCCGACGGTGGAGCGCGGGTCGGCACCGATGCGCTCCTGGTCGACGACGATCGCGGTGGTCAGACCGTCGAGCACGTCGACGTCCGGACGCGCGAGCGAGGGCATGAACCCCTGCACGAACGCGCTGTAGGTCTCGTTGATCATCCGCTGCGACTCGGCGGCGACGGTGCCGAACACGAGCGAGCTCTTGCCCGAGCCGGAGACCCCGGTGAACACCGTGAGCCGCCGCTTCGGCAGGTCGACGTCGACGTCGCGCAGGTTGTTCGCGCGGGCGCCGCGCACCCGGATCCGGTCGTGCCGGTCGGCAGGGTGCGCGTCGGTGCCGGTGGGGTCGTCGTCGACCGGATCGGTGTGCATGCGGGTCAGCGTACCGACGGGAGGCCCGTGGCGGGGCCGCCACGGGCCTCCCGTCCGATCCTGGATCGGCCGTCAGGCCGTGGTGCGGTGCTCAGGCACCGTGTCGGCGCACCAGGTCCGGCAGCTCGGCGGGTTCGAAGTCCTCGGCGGTCGCCTCGAGTTCGTCGGCGGTCCACCACCGCGAGGCGAGGATGTCGACGCGCTCGTCGTCGGTCCACTCGGCGTCGGACAGCTCGAAGCCGGGCGTGCGGACGACGTAGAACTCGGCGTGCCCGCGGTCGTGGTCGGCGAGGTCCCACTCGACCGTGAAGTCCCAGGACCACACCGGTTCGCCGGGTTCGTCGATGACGATCCCGGTCTCCTCGCGCAGCTCGCGGATCGCGGCGTCACGGTGGGACTCCCCCGGGTCGACCCCGCCACCCGGCGTGATCCAGCGGTGGGCACCGTCTGACGAGGGCGACTTCGTGTCCATCAGGAACACGCGGCCCTCGGGATCGAGCAGCAGGATGCGGGAGGTGCGGCGCAGGCCGGGCTTGGCGGTCACCCGCCCGACGTTAGCCGACGAAGCCGCTGACGTCGCCGACCAGCTTGGTGTGGTCGGCGGGGATCGGCTCGACGGCGGCCAGGGCGATCTCGGCCGCGAACTCGGACACGCTGTAGAGCTTGCCGACCTCCTGCCGACGGCCCTCGATCGCGCCGGGGTTCAGGCGGTTCAGCAGCGTCGCGGTGATCGTGCCTTCGATCATGTCGCCGGAGACGACGACGAACTCGATGCCGGCGGCCTCGAGCTGCGGGATGAGCTCACGGAGGGCGAGTTCCCCGGCGCGCTTGCTCTTGGCGACCGGGACGTACTCGTCCATCGTCTCGGCGGTCTCGACGAAGTGGGCCTGGTGGCTCGTGACGAACACCACGCGCGACCCGGCGGGCATGTGCGGCACGGCGGTCTGCAGCATGTCGACCTGCGCGTCGCGGTTCAGGCGGAGCGCGTAGTCCTCGCCGACGCCGGACTCCATGCCGCCCGACGCGTTGAGCACGAGCAGGTCGATGCCGCCCCATTCCCGGACGACGGTGTCGACGAGGGCCTGCACGGAGTCGTGCTCGGTGAGGTCGGCGCCGACGGCCAGGGCGGAACCGCCGGCCTCGACGATCTTCTCGGCGATCTGCTCCGCACGCTTGGCCTTGTTGCGGTAGTTCACGACGACCTTC
Organism: Curtobacterium poinsettiae; assembly: GCF_025677645.1. NCBI lineage: Bacteria > Bacillati > Actinomycetota > Actinomycetes > Micrococcales > Microbacteriaceae > Curtobacterium > Curtobacterium flaccumfaciens. The sequence goes on from NZ_CP106879.1 coordinate 2,451,073, forward strand.
GCATCGGCCTCGGCGAGGTACCCGACGGTGTCGGCGCCGATGCCACGGGACGAACCGGTGACGACGGCGCGCTTGTCGGTGAGGGATCCGGGGGCGAGGGGGTTGCTCACAGTCGTGTTCTCCAGGTCTGGTTGCGGCCGGTCGGGCGCACCGAGCCTACCAATCGCCTGCACGACCGTCGGACGGCCCTGATATGTTGAACGGAGTTGTACCGGCTGTCGCGACGCAGCGAGCCGCCGCGCGCGACCGAGGGAGGGAGATCGCGTGAACGGAATCGATTGGATCCAGAGCACCGTCTGGATCGGCCTGGTGTTGCTCCTGGGCGTGGTCGAGATCTTCACCCTCGACTTCATCTTCATCATGCTCGCGGCGGGCGCCGCCGGCGGGCTGATCGCCGCGTTGCTCGGCGCCCCGTGGTGGCTATCCGCCATCGTCGCCGCGGTCGCCGCACTCGTGCTGCTGTCGCTCGTCCGACCGCGCCTGCTCGTGGCACTCGGCCGCGGTGCCGACCCGCACCGCACCAACGTCGAGGGGCTCATCGGGCTCCCCGGCACGGTCGCGGTCGCCTTCACCTCCTCCAGCCCCGGCCAGGTGCGCCTGGCCAACGGCGAGACCTGGAGTGCACGGTTCGCCGCGGACTCCGTCGACCGCACACCGCCACTCGGGACCCCCGTGGTCGTCGAGTCGATCGAGGGGTCGACTGCGGTCGTGCGCCTCGCAGAAAGGGCCACCTCGTGACCAGCATCTCCCCGGGGACGATCGCACTGCTCGTGCTCATCCTCGTCGTCGTCATCTTCGTGATCGTCGTCCTGGCGAAGGCGATCCGCATCGTCCCCCAGGCCACCGCAGGGATCGTCGAGCGACTCGGCAAGTACCACAAGACCCTCAACCCGGGCCTGAACCTTCTCGTCCCGTTCATCGACCGCCTGCGCCCGCTGCTCGACATGCGTGAGCAGGTCGTCTCGTTCCCGCCGCAGCCCGTGATCACCGAGGACAACCTGGTGGTCTCGATCGACACCGTCGTCTACTTCCAGGTGACCGACGCCCGCGCCGCGACGTACGAGATCGCGAACTACCTCGGTGCCGTCGAGCAGCTCACCACGACCACGCTCCGCAACGTCGTGGGTGGCCTGAACCTCGAAGAGGCACTGACCAGCCGCGACAACATCAACGGCCAGCTCCGCGTCGTCCTCGACGAAGCCACGGGCAAGTGGGGCATCCGCGTCGGCCGAGTCGAGCTGAAGGCCATCGAGCCGCCTGTGTCCATCCAGGACGCCATGGAGCAGCAGCTCCGTGCCGAGCGCAGCCGACGTGCCGCGATCCTGCAGGCAGAGGGCACCAAGCAGTCCCAGATCCTCGAAGCCGAGGGACAGCGGCAGGCCGCGATCCTGGCCGCCGAGGGTGACGCCAAGGCACAGGTGCTCCGCGCCGAGGGTGAGGCACAGGCCATCGCGACCGTGTTCGAGGCCATCCACACCGGCGACCCGGACGAGAAGCTGCTCTCCTACCAGTACCTGCAGACCCTGCCGAAGATCGCCGAGGGCACCTCGAACAAGCTCTGGATGATCCCGAGCGAGTTCACCGAGGCCCTGTCCGGCATCGCGAAGGGCTTCAGTGCCAGCCGTGGTGGCGGCGCCGGTCCGGTCGCCGGCGGTGCTGGCGGCACGGACTTCCTGTCACGCATCTCGAAGCTCGCGAACGAGAGCCTGGCGAACACTGCAGCCGCGGACACCACGATGCCGCGTGCAGACGCCACCGCCGCGGACATCGTCCCCGAGTCCGACCTCGACGCCCGCCTGGCCGAGTCGAACCGCAGTGTCGATGCACACCTCGCGGCGGCCGACGACGCGACCGCCGAGCAGGTCGAGGACACCCCGCCCACGCCGGGCGACGACGCCTCCGGTCACCGGACCAGCGACGGTTCCGGCCGGCGCTGACGCTCCGGAACGAACGAACGAACGAACGAACGACGACGCCCGCCCCGGGGAACCGGGGCGGGCGTCGTCGTGTGGTCGGTGGTGTCAGGCGCCGCGTCGTGCGCGGAGCACCTGCAGGCGCTCTTCGAGGAGCTCCTCGAGTTCCTCGCGCGAGCGGCGCTCGAGCAGCATGTCCCAGTGGGTACGGGGTGCCTTCACGTCTTCTTCGGCGACCTCGACGGGGATCCCGTCGTCACCGAGCAGCCGGCCCTCGCGGCCGGAGCGCGGCTCCGACCAGGTCTGGGGGACGTCCGCATCCGCAGAGAAGACGATGTCGAACGTCTCACCCGAATCCGTCTGGTAGACCGCGCGCTTGCGATCCGAGAGCTCGACGCCCTCTTCGCTCTGGAGACTCTGACTCCCGAGCCGCATGCCGCGGAGACTCCGATCAGCCATGTGTGTGCTCCTCTCGCTCGTCTGCCCTCCACAACACTGTCCCACGCCCCATCAATCCCGTACCGGCGCATTCACAGTCCGTTCCCAGTGGCTGGGCGCGGCGAGTCGGATCAGGAGCCGGTGCGTCGCCCCCAGGGCGCACAGGCGAGGAGCACGAGGAGGCCGCCGAGGGAGAGCAGGAGCGTGATCGAGCCGGACAGGATCGACGCCGGGGTGGTGGAGGTGCCGAGCGGCACATCGGTGACCATCGACGTCGCGGTGTACTCCGGCACCCGGTCGATCGTGCGACCGCCCGGGTCGATGACCTGCGACGCTCCGACGGTCGAGATGTTCACGAGCGACCGGCCGGTCTCGATGGCCCGCATCCGAGCGATCTCGAGCTGCTGCAGGTTCTCGTCGGTGCCCGAGAAGTCGGCGTTGTTCGTCTGCGCGAGGATCACCTGCGCTCCCCCGCGCACCATGTCGGAGGTGAGCCCGTCGTCGACGATGTCGAAGCAGATCGAGATGCCGGCCCGGATCCCCGCGACGGAGAGCACGTTCGGCTTGGTCCCCGGCGTGTAGTCGCGCTGCAACAGGCCGATCAGCGACGGCGCGAGCTTCGAGAAGAACCAGCGGTCGGGCACGTACTCGCCGAACGGCACCGGACGCTTCTTGTCGTAGGACGACTGCCAGCCGTCGGCGGTCCAGACGAACGACGTGTTGTGCAGCACCCCCGACGGCGTCTGCGTGATGGCGCCCGCCACGATCGGGGCGTCGAGCGAGTCGACCACCGAGTCGAGCGCGGCGGCGATGACCGGCTGCTGACGCGGGTCGTACTCCGCCCCTGCCTCGGGCCAGACGACCAGGTCCACACCCTTCGCGTCCACGTCCGTCGCCGCGACCTGTGCTGCCAGGACGTCGCCGGGCTCCGCACGGTCGAAGTAGCCCGCGGGGCCGTTGCCCTGCACCGACTCGACCCGGATCGTGCCGCTCGTCGCCGTCGGCCACGCCGGCACGGCCAGGACCGCCGCGACGAGCAGACCCGCCGTCGCCACCCGCACGGGCAGCCGGAGCCTGGCACCCGGCACGCGGGGCACCACGAGCGCGAGCGACACCACGACCGCGACGCAGTACACGACGATGAACGTCAGCCCGAGGACGCCGACGTACGCGGCCAGGTGGGTGAACGGCCCCTGCGACTGCGACAGGCCGACCCGACCCCACGCGAAGCCGCCGTACGGCCAGCTCCCCGAGAACCACTCGCGCCCGGTCCAGAGTGCGGCGACGACGGCCGGGAGGCCCCACACACGTCCGGCGGTCGAGGGCACCACGCGTGCGACCCAGCGGTACGCCAGGGCGATGGCGACGCTGCCGAGCGCGAAGAACGCGGCTTCGAGCAGGGCGAGTGCGAACCACGGGACCGGGCCCAGGTAGCGGCCGGCCCATGAGATGGCCGGGATCCAGAAGGCCGCGCCGGCGAGGTAGCCGATCCACGCCGCACGCCGCGCTCGCTGCCCCATCACCGCGAGCAGCATGCAGGCGAGTGCCGGGTAGGCGAGGAACCACCACCCGGGCGACGGGAACGCGAGGGCGAAGAGGATCCCGCCGACGACGGCCAACGGCAGCGCGGTGCCCAGCGGCAACGCGGCGAACGGACCGGTCGCGACCGCCCCGCGGCCGACGCGCGCGGGCAGCCCGCGCACACTGGTCTCCGGAACCGGCACCGTGCCTCCCGTCAGACCGTCGCGTAGGCGACGATGCCGCGGCGGACCGCGTCCGTCGCCCGTCGGGCGGTCTGGGCGAGCTCGTCGTCGCCGGCGTTCCGGATCTGGTCGAGCAGGTCGATGACCTGCTTCGACCAGCGCACGAAGTCGCCGGCCGGCAGGTCGAGGGTGCGGAGGACGTCGTCGAGGGCCGAGCCCGAAGCCCAGCGGAACATGCCGACGGCCATCGCCGGGGTCGGCGGCTGTGAACCGGCCAGACGTGCGGCACGCTCGATGTCGTCGAGGCGCGACCAGATGGTCAGCGTCTCGTCGAGCGCGGGCCGGAACGCACCGCGGGGCAGGGCGTGCTCGGTACCGGGCGCGTCCTCGCGTCGGGGCTGGTAGATGATCGTCGCTGCCATGGCGGCGAGCTGTGCCGGGGTGAGGTCCTTCCAGACCCCCGCCTCGAGGCACTCGGCGACGAGCAGGTCGCGGTCGCCGTAGATGCGCTGGAGGCGACGGCCGCCCGCTGCCACCGTGGCCTCGCCGTCGCCGGCGTCCACCAGGTAACCGAGTTCGAGCAGGACCTCGGTGACACGGTCGAACGTCGTCGCGACGGCGCCCGTGCGGGACCGGATCTGCTGGACGAGTTTGTCGTTGGCGCGCTTGAGCTTCCACCACCGCTCGGACCAGCGGGCGTGGGCTTCGCGTTCCGGGCAGGCGTGGCAGGGGTGGCGCTGCAGCTGGCGGCGGACCGCCGTGATCGCGGCTTGGCGTTCCTGGCGCGCGCCGTGCGACGCCTCGCGGCCGCCGGGCACGTTGGTGCGCTCGAGGTCGGAGAGTTCACGGCGGAGGGCCGAGTACTCGGTGAAGTCGCCGAGGTGGCACTGCATCGCCTGTCGGTAGCCGTCGAGCGACTCCTGCTGCGAGCGGACCTTGCGGGCGAGGTCGACCACCGACCGGTCTGCCTGGAACTGGGCGAACGACGTCTCGAGGACCTCGCGCGTGCGCTGCCGACCGAACTGGTCGATCAGGTTGACGGCCATGTTGTAGGTCGGCTTGAACGACGAGTTCAGCGGGTACGTGCGACGGCTGGCCAGCGACGCGACGGCCTGCGGGTCGAGCCCGTCGGTCCACTGGATGACCGAGTGTCCCTCGACGTCGATGCCACGGCGCCCGGCTCGACCGGTGAGCTGCGTGTACTCCCCCGGGGTGATCGGCACACGGGCTTCGCCGTTGAACTTCTCGAGCTTCTCGAGCACGACGGTGCGCGCCGGCATGTTCACGCCGAGCGCCAGGGTCTCGGTGGCGAACACGACCTTCAGCAGTTTGCGCTGGAAGAGGTTCTCGACGACCTCCTTGAAGGCGGGGAGCAGACCCGCGTGGTGCGCCGCGACTCCGCGCTCGAGCCCTTCGAGCCACTCCCAGTAGCCGAGGACGGCCAGGTCTTCGTCGAGCAACGTGCGGCAGTGGTACTCCGCCGTCTCGCGGATCTCGTTGCGCTCCTGCACCGTCGTCAGGGACAGGCCCGAGCGCAGGACGTTTCGGACTCCCTGGTCGCAGCCGTTGCGGCTGAACACGAAGAAGATGGCGGGCAGGAGCATCCGCTCGTCGAGCATGTGCGCGATCTGTTCGCGGTGCGCCTTCTCGGTGCGCGGCCCGCGGCGCTCGGGGTAGCCGCCACGACCGCGTCGGCCGCGGTGGCCGCCGCCGTTCCGCTCGCTCCGGGAACCGCCGCCGACCATGCGGAGCAGTTCCGGGTTCACACGGTTCGTCGCCGCGGCGCCGCTCGAGTCGAACAGGTCGACCATCTTCGAACCGACCAAGACGTGCTGCTCGAGCGGGACCGGACGATCCTCGGAGACGATGACGTCCGTGTCGCCGCGGACGGTCTGCAGCCAGTCGCCGAACTCCTCGGCGTTGGACACCGTGGCGCTGAGCGAGACCAGGCGGACCTCGGTCGGGAGGTGCAGGATCACCTCTTCCCACACGGCACCGCGGAACCGGTCGGCGAGGTAGTGCACCTCGTCGAGGACCACCCATGCGAGGTCGTCGAGCAGGTCCGAGTCGGCGTAGATCATGTTCCGGAGCACTTCGGTCGTCATCACGACGACGCGGGCTCGGGGGTTCACGTTCGTGTCGCCGGTGAGCAGCCCGACCTCGGACTCGCCGTAGACGTCGACGAGCTCGGCGTACTTCTGGTTGCTCAGTGCCTTCATCGGCGTCGTGTAGAAGACCTTCGCCGTCGGCTGGCGCATGGCGAGCCAGATGGCGAACTCCGCGACGATGGTCTTGCCGGCTCCGGTCGGGGCGGCGACGAGGACGCTGCGGCCCTGGTCGAGCGAGTCGCACGCGGCGAACTGGAACGGGTCGAGGTCGAACCGCAGGTCGGTCCGGAAGAGCTCGAGGTTGCGCGACCGGTTGCGCACCTTGGCCGCGGCGAAGCGCTCGGCCGCACTCGTGCTGCTCACAGGTCGTACTCCTCGTCGAGCTTCGCCTGGCGCTTGGCGAGACGACGGTCGTGGATCCACGTCACGAGGCACGCAGCCAGGTACAGCACCAACATCGGGACCGCGAGCAGGAACATCGAGATGACGTCGGAGCTCGGCGTGACGATGGCGCAGAAGACCAGGATGCAGAGGATCGCGACGCGCCAGCTCTTGATGATGGCCGCGGCCGAGAGCACCCCGACGAAGTTCAGCAGGACGAGGAACACCGGCAGCACGAAGGCGATGCCCACCGCGACGATCAGCTTGATGACGAAGTCGTAGTACGCCTTCGCGTCGACGATCGAGGTGTCCTGGCTCGACACGAAGCTGCCGAGGATGCCGACCACGTGCGGCAGGATGAACCATCCGAAGTAGCACCCGGCGAAGAACAGCGGGATCGCGGTGCCGAGGAAGCCCCAGACGTACTGCCGCTCGCGCCGGACGAGCGCGGGCACGATGAACGCCCAGATCTGGTAGAGCCAGACCGGGCTCGCGATGACGACGCCGATGGTGATCGCGATCTGCAGCTTGAGGTCGAACGCCCCGGTGATCATCGGGAAGTTCAGCTCGGCCGTGTGGCCACCGACCTTGGCCAGCTCGGTCACCGGTGCGCGCAGCGCGTCGAGCACCCACGGGGTGAGGAACCAGCCGCCGATCGCGCCGACGACGATCGCCACGACTGCGCGGAAGAGACGGTTGCGCAGCTCGATGAGGTGCTGCCCGAGCGACATGCGGCCTTCGGCGTCGGTCTTCTGGCGCCCCTGCCGCTTCGCTCGCCCGCGCGCGGTCGTCGAAGCCATGTGCTCGATCTTACGGGGTCGGGACCGACAGTCCGCCGGGTGGCGGCGCGGGAGTGTGGTGGCTGTGTGGGTGGGCGGGCGGCTGGCGCGTGGCGAGCGGGCGGGCGGGCGTGAGCGGGCGTCCCTGGCGGGATCGGGCGTACCTGGTCGGATCAACTCACCAGGTACGCCCGGAACGACCAGGTACCCGAAGCCCACCGTGCGGGATCGGGCGTACCCGGTCGGAACGTGCAGCGCTCGGACGTGCCCCAGCGGCAGACGTCAGCCCGCGGCGAGGGCCGCGGCCGCGAAGTCGCGCACGGCCTCACGGGCGGCGGGCGGGTCGAGCACCACGGCTCGACCGGGCAATCCCGCGACGAGACGGACCACCCCGTCGAACCCGTGCGACGCCGCGAGCCGGATGCGCACACGACCTTCCCCGTCGGGCGCGTCGGCGGTGTCGGACAGGAAGTCGGCGACCAGGGGCAGCGACGTCGAGTCGAGCTCCACCGTGACGATGACGTCGTCGGCGGCCTGCTGGAACAGTGTGTCCGGGATGACGACCTGATCGATCGTCTTCTCGGCCGGGCGGTCGTCGACGCGCGCCTCGGACATGCGGTCGAGCCGGAACGTCCGGAGCGCCTGCCGGTCGAGGTCCCACGCGCGCAGGTACCAGTCGGTGTCGATGGACTCGACCCGGAGCGGGTCGACCCGTCGAGTGCCGCCCTGGGTGCGCGGTCCGGCGTACTCGAAGACCAGGCCGCGGCCGTCGGACATCGCCCGGCGGATGGTGGCGAGGGCGACGTCGTGCAGGTCCTGCCCGACGGCGACGGTCGACGCCGCTCCCCCGGCGCCGCGGGACAGCTTGGCCATGAGCGCGCGGATGGCGTCACGGTCGGCGGCCTCGGGCAGCGCGGACAGGTACTGCAGACCGGCGATGAGCGCGGACGCCTCACGAGCCGACAGACGCGGTGAGTCGTCGATCGCCACGAGGTTGGTCAGCACGATCATGTCGTTCTGGTCGAAGTCGTCCCACGCGATGTCGAACAGGTCGCCGTGCTGGTACTGCATCGTCTCGCCGGGCACCCCGGACACCGCGATGAGTTCGACGGCGCGTCGGATGCGGGCCTCAGGCACACCGAAGTGCCGAGCCGCCTCGGCCACCGAGACCCGCTCACGGTCGATCAGGTACGGCACCAGGGCGAGCAGGAACGCGAGCTTGTCCTGCGCCTGCAGGGGTTGGGCGTCAGCCACGAACGGGGTCCTCTCCGGGGGCTGCGGCACGGTCGTCGTCGGTGTGGTCGCGCACGAGTGCACGGAGGCGCTCCCCGACCCGTGACCGCAGGTCGTCGGGCTCGAGTACCCGGACCTCGGGCCCGAACGCGGCGAGCTCCTCGGCGAGGATCTGCGGGTCGACGTGGTGCAGCACGAGCGCGCCGTCGGCATCGGTCTCGGTGTCGCGGCGACGGGTCAGTCGGCGTTCGGCGTCGGAACCGGGCGTCACCGCGATGCGCGCGGTGCGCTGGGCCCAGATCCGCTCGAGCTCGGCGAGGGTGCGCTCCCCAGCGCCGACAGGGGCGGTGTGCTGCCCGACCTCGTACTGCGTGACGGGTCCGACGATGCGGGCCAGTAGGTAGTTCTTGTCCGAGTCCGTCGCGAACTCGTGGGCGGCGAGCATCCACCGGCCGCCGTGCTGCACCAGTGCGAGTGGAGCCACTTCGCGCCGACGGGCGTCGTGCTGCCCCGGCGTGATGTAGTCGAAGCGCACGGCTGCACCGCGGTCGAGCGCGGAACGGAGCGGCTCGAACGAGGCGTCCCGGGCGCGGAGCCGCGGGGCGTAGGCGTCGACGCCGAGCTGCAGGGCGCCGTCGTCGTCCTCGGCACCGGCCGAGCGGACCTTGAGCAGGCCACGGCGGGAGTCGGCGGACAGCGCACCTTCGCGCCAGGCCATCGCGGCCAGGGAGAGCAACGCGGATTCGTCCGGGGTGAAGCGGACGTCGACGGGCAGGTCGTACTCGCCCTTCGGGATCCGGTACCGGAGCGTCTGGTTGTTGCCCGCCGCACCCGGCGTCTCGATGGTCTCGAGGGGGATGCCGAGCTCGCGGACGTCGTCCTTGTCGCGCTCGAACTGGCGCTCGAGCGAGGCGTTGTCGCCACCGTTCGAGAACCGCTGCCGGTACCCCTGCACGTTGGCCAGGATCTCGGCCTTGGTCAGCCCGGACTCCGTCGAGAGCAGCGCGAGCACGAGGCTGAACAGCCGCTCCTCGGCGGGCACACGGGGCACACGGGTCGCTGGCACGAGCCGATCCTACGGCAGCGCGGGTGCACCGGAGTGCACCCGCGCCGCGGTCCGTGGACGGTCGGACCGGGTCAGTTCGAGATCGCCCCGAGGACGTCGATCACGTACGCGTACGCGGTCCCCTGCTGGTTGACGATGGCCAGGACCTGATCGCCGACGTGGTGCCCGACGATGGCGGTCCGGACGCCCTCGTCGACCTGACCCTTGGTGAGCGGGATGGCCTGCGCGCCCGATCCGTCGGTCCAGCTGGAGCCGGCGACGGACGGGTCGGCACCCCAGGTCACGGCGGTGTACTTGATGACCGCGGTGTCCTTCGCGGTGAGCTCGCGGCCGTCGCCCTTGCGGAGCAGGTGCGACTCGTTCGACTTCGGGGCGCTCCACGACGGGATCGTGATGCCGGGGGCACCGGACGGGGCGAGCACCACGGCCGGCATCTTGTCGCCGGCGAGCTGCGGGGTGCCCGTGGCGCGGGCGTCGAACGCGCGCTTGACGTCGATGACGGCGATCACGGCGTCCTCGGTCTTCCCCGACGAGGAGCTGCCACCGGTGCCGTCGGTGCTGCTCAGGGCGCTCTTCGGCAGGGCCACCGCCAGGCGGTCGCCGACGCGGGCGCACTGCAGTGAGGCACCGAGGGCTCCGTAGTTGCTCGCACCGGCGGTGATCGGCGCCGTCTGGCCCGAGTAGCCACTCGTCTGGGCGACCTCGCCGGTGGAGCCGTCGACCAGGGTGTACTCGACCAGGACGGGCGTGCCGTCGTCGATCGTGCGACCGGAGCCCTGCTCGAGCACGGACACCTGGGTGCCCTTGGTGGTCAGGCCCTTCGGCACGCTGACCTTCGGCTCCGAGCCGAACTTGCCGGTGGCGGTCACCGCTTCGGACGCGGCGCCGGGAGCGGCACAGCTCGAGGGCGTGGTGCCGGCACCGTTCGACGCGCAGGCGGTGAGGGACACCGCGAGACCGATGGTGACCAGGAGTGCGGGGATGGTGCGCACGGACCCTCTTTCCGTTCGATGCAGGACGGGCACGCCGTCAGCCTACCGGTCGTCCTCGACGGCCCCGGACGGTACCGCATCGGCATCCGACGATGCCGCAGCGGGCTCGGACGGCGCCGCAGCACCATCCGCCGCCGACGACGCCTCGGCCGCCGCGACCTTGCGCGCCTGCGCCGCAGACTGCCGGGCCACCTTGCGGAGCTTCTTGTCGCTCGTCGCCCGCTCGCCCACGGCACCGGGGGTCCAGGCCTCGACGTCCTCGTCCGAGAACTCCGCCTTGCCCGCGCGGCGCTTCAGGTTCGGCAGCACCGTCCCGTCGGCCAGGCGTCGCGCGGTGACGAGGAATCCGGTGTGCCCGACCATGCGGTGGTCCGGGCGCACGGCGAGGCCCTCGACGTGCCAGGTGCGCACCAGGGTCTCGCTCGGCATCGGGTCGGTGAAGCGCCCGGTGTCGCGCAGGGCCTCGGCCGTGCGGGACAGCTGCGTGACGGTCGCGACGTAGCAGACGATGAGTCCGCCGGGCACGAGGGCGTCGGCCGCGGCGTCCACGCACTCCCACGGCGCGAGCATGTCGAGCACGACGCGGTCGACGCTCTGCTCCTCGACGGCGTCGGGCAGCTCCTCGACGAGGTCGCCGACGGTCACCGACCAGTTGTCCGGCACGGCACCGAGGAAGGTGCCGACGTTGCCCTTCGCGATCGCGGCGAACTCCTCGCGGCGCTCGAACGACTGCAGCTGCCCGGTCGGGCCGATCGCGCGGAGCAGGAACAGCGACAGCGCCCCCGAGCCGACGCCGGCCTCGACCACGCGGGCACCCGGGAAGACGTCCGCGAAGGCCACGATCTGCGCCGCGTCCTTCGGGTAGACGATCGCGGCACCACGCGGCATCGACATGACGTAGTCGTTGAGCAGCGGACGGAGCGCCAGGTACTCGTCACCGGTGCTCGCCCGGATGACGGAGCCGTCGGGCTGCCCGATGACGTCGTCGTGCCGGAGCACGCCGCGGTGTGTGTGGTACTCCCCCGCGGTCTCGAGCGACAGCGTCGTGAGCTTGCCCTTCGGACCGGTCAGCTGGACGCGGTCGCCGGCCCGGAACGGGCCGCGCGGCGGGGTGTGCGGGGCGCCACCCGCGGTGTGCGGGAGCGCTGCGGTCGGGTCCGCGGTCGGACTGGAGGCGCGGCTCGCGTCTGCCTCGTCGCGTGCGTCGTCGGCGTGGCTCATCGGGTGACCCCTTCGGTGTCCGCAGCGTGCGCCGGGTCCGGCACCGCGCCTCCAGCACGTGCGGCCAGTGCCGGCGTCGTTAACTCGACCAGCCGGTCGACGTCGACGCCCGCCAGGGTGGTCAGGTGCACGTCGCCGCCGGCGATCTCGGAGAGCGGGACGATGTGCTCGACGGCGACCGTGACGGCGCCGGAGGCGACGGCCGACGCGACGCCGGTGGCGGAGTCCTCGATCGCGACGCACGCGGTGGGCTCGACGCCGAGCTGCGCGGCGGCGGACAGGTACGCGTCCGGGAACGGCTTCGGGCGGTCGACGTCGTCGCCGGCGACGACGACGCGGAAGCCACGCTCGCCCAGGGCCTCAGCGGCGACGAGCGCCATCTTGCGACGGGACATCGTGACCAGGGCGGTCGGGATGCCGCGGGCGTGGAGCTCCTCGACGAGCTCACGGGCACCCGGCCGCCACGGCAGTTCGCCGGCGCGCAGGTGCTCCATCACGTAGTCGGTCATCCACTGGATGATCTCCTCGACCTCCATGTCGACGCCCTTGGCGCGCAGGAGCTCACCGGAGCGCTCGAGACCGCTGCCCACCAGGGACAGGCCGTCCTCGTGGGTCCACTCGGCGCCGTAGCGGCTCGTCAGGTCGACCTGGGACCGCTGCCAGATCGGCTCGGTGTCGATGATCGTGCCGTCCATGTCCCACAGCACGGCTGCGGGCGGGACGAGGGCAGGAGGATGCGCGGTCACGGGCGTCGAGTCTACCGGGGCCGTTCCGCTGGGCGCGGACGCGCGCGTGCGCCGACACCCCCTGGGCCTACAGTGGATGCCTGAATCGTGTCCGGCCGGGGGCACCGCTCCCGCCCCGCTCCGCTCCACCACCAGGAGGTCCGCTCCGTGCCACAGCACTCCCCCTTCAGCGACGGTCGCTTGCTCGTCGTCGCCTTCGAGGGCTGGAACGACGCCGGCGAGGCCGCGAGCGGTCTGGCGCGTCGCATCGTCGAGTCGCTCGGGCTCGACGAGCTGCGCGAACTCGACGGTGAGCGGTACGTCGACTACCAGTTCAACCGGCCCACCGTCGGCACCGACGACAACGGTGACCGCGGCGTGCAGTGGCCCCGCATCGTGCTGTACGGGCCCGGTGCCGAGGGGCGTCCGGTCATCGGCGCCACCGGCTCGCCCACCGACCGTGACGTCTTCGTCCTCGTCGGCCCGGAACCCTCGCGCACCTGGCGGGGCTTCTGCTCGGAGATCATCGACCTGGCGGACGTCTACTCGATCGACGCCGTCGTCTTCGTCGGCGCCATGCTCGCCGACGTCCCCCACACCCGACCGATCTCGGTGTTCGTGTCGAGCGAGAACGCCGGGGTCCGCGCCGCCTTCGACGTCGACAAGTCCTCGTACGAGGGCCCGACCGGCATCCTCGGGGTCCTCGCCGACGCGATGGACAAGGCCGGGCTGACCACGCTCTCCCTGTGGGCGTCGGTGCCGCACTACGTCCACAACTCGCCCTCGCCGAAGGCCACGCTCTCGCTGCTCGACAAGATCGAGGAACTCACGGACGTCACGGTGCCGCGCGGCTCACTGCTCGACGACGCCACCGAGTGGGAAGAGGGCATCGACGCCCTCGCCGCCGACGACGAGGACATGGCGTCCTACATCGGGCAGCTCGAGCAGGCACGCGACACCGTCGACTCCCCCGAGGCCTCGGGCGACGCCATCGCGCAGGAGTTCGAGCAGTACCTCCGTCGCCGTGAGCGCAAGGACGGCAAGGACGGCGGTACCGCCGGTGGCGAGGGGCCGTGGCGGCCACAGCAGTAGCCGTCACCCGCTGACGGACGGGAGGCGCGGTGCCAGCTGGCACCGCGCCTCCCGTCCGTCGCGAGGTGTGCGATCACGACACGCCGCTCACGTCCGGCGAGTGGTCGCGAACTGTCGGCTGCGGACCGCCTCGGCGACAGTTTCCGACCCCTCGGCGGCACGCACGCGACGTGTCGCGACCACACGGCGGGCGGGGATCAGGCCAGCCGGATGCCCAGCAGCGCGTCGATCAGGTCGAGGAGCTCCGGCGTGCACGCCGTGCCGCCGGCGATCGCCGTGTCGACCGCGGCGACGGCACCGGGGGTGTCGAGGTCGTCCGACACCCGCGCGCGGATGCGTGCCGCGACGTCCGCAGCGTCGTCGGCGTGCCCGGCGGAGGCTCCGGAAGCCCAGGCGTCCCAGCCGGCGAGCCGCGTCTGGGCGCTCGTCAGCTCGGTGTCGAACCACTCCCAGTCGTCGGAGTACTTGTGCGACAGCAGCGCGAGCCGGATGGCACGGGGGTCGGCGCCGTCGTCGAGCAGCCCGCGCACGGTGACGAGGTTGCCGAGCGACTTCGAGATCTTCGTGCCCTGGTAGGCGATCATCCCGGTGTGCACGAACGCGTTCGCGAGGGGCTGGTGTGCGAGGGCCGCAGCGTGCCCGGCGCTCATCTCGTGGTGCGGGAAGACGAGGTCGCTCCCGCCGCCCTGCACGCTGATCGGCAGCCCGAGGCGGTCACCGGCGATGACGCTGCACTCGATGTGCCAGCCGGGGCGACCGGCGCCGATCTCGGTGTCCCAGGCCGGCTCGCCGTCACGCGCGGCGCGCCACAGCAGCGGGTCGAGCGGATCACGCTTGCCCGGACGATCCGGGTCGCCGCCGCGTTCGGCTGCGAGGGCGAGCATGGTCTCGCGGTCCAGACCGCTCTCGTCGCCGAGCGTCCACGCGTCGGCGGGGCGGTTCACGTCGAAGTACAGGTCGTCACCCTCGGCGCCGTCGGTCGGGACCTCGTACGCGTAGCCGGACTCCTGCAGGAACGAGACCGCCTCGGCGACGCGCTCGACCTCGTCCGTGACGGCCACGAAGTCGTCCGGCGGCAGGATCCGCAGCGACTCCATGTCGCGGCGGAACAGGTCCACCTGCTCAGCCGCCAGGGCACGCCAGTCGACGCCGTCGCGTGCGGCACGCTCGAGCAGCGGGTCGTCCACGTCCGTGACGTTCTGCGCGTACTCGACGTCGAGCCCCGCGTCACGCCAGGCACGGCCGAGCGTGTCGAACGCCAGGTAGGTCGCCGCGTGGCCGAGGTGCGTGGCGTCGTACGGCGTGATGCCGCACACGTACAGCGCGGCGCGGTCCTCGTCGCGGGCGGGGTCCACCGGCTTGCCCGTCGCCGTGTCGTGGACGACCGGTCGGGGCGCGGCGCCGGGGACGTCGGGGACGGATGGGGCCTGCCAGGCCCTCACGGCTGGATCACTCCGAGCGACAACAACACGATGAGCACGATACCGAGTGCGATCCGGTAGACGACGAAGGGCATGAAGCTGCGCTTGCTGATGTAGTTCATGAACGCCGCGATCACGACGAACCCGACCACGAACGCGACGACGGTGGCGATGAGCGTGTCGGCGAGTCCGAACGGCGAGCCGTGGTCGCCGAGGCTCGTCGCGGCCTCGTAGAACCCGGACAGGAACACCGCCGGGATCGCCAGCAGGAACGCGAAGCGCGCGGCCGCGGGACGGGTGTACCCGAGGGCGAGACCCATCGACACGGTCGCGCCGGAACGGGAGACGCCGGGCACCAGGGCGAGCATCTGCGCCAGGCCGATGAGCAGGCCACCGCGGAAGGTCATCTGCTCGATGCGCCGCTCCTTGCGACCGACCCGGTCGAGCACCCCGAGCACGACGCCGAACACGACGAGGACGATCGCGACGATCCAGAGCGACCGGAACGTGGTCTCGATCGAGTCCTTGAGCAGGAGCCCGGCGACCCCGATCGGGATCGTGCCGAGGATCACCAGCCAGCCGAGACGGACGTCGGGGTCGCCCTTCGGCACGTCACGCTTGACCACCGAGCGGAACCACCGCCCGATGATCCGGGTGATGTCCTTCCAGAAGTAGATGAGCACCGCGGTCTCGGTGCCGAGCTGCGTCACGGCGGTGAAGGCCGCACCGGGATCCTTCGCGTCGGGCAGGAAGAGCCCCACGATGCGCAGGTGCGCGCTGGAGGACACCGGCAGGAACTCGGTGAGCCCCTGGATGAAGCCGAGGAAGATCGCCTCGAGGATGTGCATCGCACGGGCCTTTCAGAGGTGAGGTCGGTCAGGGCACCGCCACGACGGCGACCATGAACAATATCAGTACGTGGCGAGCAGGTCGGCCAGCACCCGCCGACCGAACGCCAGCGAGTCGAGCGGCACCCGCTCGTCCACGCCGTGGAACATCGCGGGGAAGTCGACACCGGCTGGCAGCTGCAGCGGCACGAACCCGTACCCCGCGATGCCGAGCGTCGAGAGCGCCTTGTTGTCGGTACCGCCGGACAGCAGGTACGGCAGGACCGGTGCGCCCGGGTCGTGCCGGCCGAGGACGTCGCGGACGGCGTCGACCAGCGGGCCGCCGAAGTCCTGCTCGAGGCCGATGTCGCGGAACGACATGACCACCTCGACCTCGGGGCCGGCGAGCTCCCGCACCCGTTCGAGCACGGACTCCTCGTCGCCGGGCAGGCAGCGGATGTCGACCAGCGCCTCGGCGGCGTCGGGGATGACGTTGTGCTTGTAGCCGGCGGTCAGCACCGTCGGGTTCGACGTGGTGTGCAGCGCGGCGTGGATGAACCGCGACGCCGACCCGGTGGCCAGCGCGACCTCGTCCGGGCCGGTGACGGTCGGGTCGACCCCGAGGAACCGCGCCACCTCGGCCACCATCGCGTCCGTCGTGCCCGAGAGCCGGACGGGCCACTCCTCGCTGCCGATCCGGGCGACCGCCGCAGCGAGCTTCGTGACGGCGTTGTCGCGGATCACGTGCGAGCCGTGGGCGGCGGTGCCGCGCGCGATCAGCTTCACCCACATGAGCGCCTTCTCGCCGGTCTGCAGCAGGTAGGCGCGACGGTCACCGAGCGTGATCGAGTACCCGCCGACCTCGCTGATCGCCGCCGACGCCCCCGCGAAGACCTCGGGGTGCTGGTCGACCACGTGGTGGGACCCCAGGACTCCCCCGGCCTCTTCGTCGGCGAAGTACGCGATCACCAGGTCACGCTCCGGCGCCCCGTGCTGCTCGACGACGTCGGCCAGCGACGTGAGCATCATCGCGTCCATGTTCTTCATGTCGACGGCGCCCCGACCCCACAGCGATCCGTCCTTGACCACACCACCGAACGGGTCGACCGACCAGTTCGCGGGGTCGGCCGGCACGACGTCGAGGTGTCCGTGCACCACGAGCGCCGGCTTGTCACGGTTCCGACCGGGCACCCGCGCCACGACGCTCACGCGGTCCGGCTCGGACTCGAACAACTGCGGCTCGAGACCCAACGCGCGGAGCTTGTCCTCGACGTAGTGGGCCGCCTCGGTCTCCCCACGGGACTTCCCCTCGCCCCAGTTCGTGGTGTCGATGCGGATGAGGTCGCGGGCGATCGCCGCGGTGGCCTCGAGCTCGGGCACGGACTGCGGCTCGGAGGGCCCGGGGTTCGTCATGGCTCCACGGTATCGGTCGGCACCGACCCCGTCGCCGAGGCCGGGAACGCAGGACTCGCCCGGGATGCGCGACCGTGTTCATCGCGCGTTCAGACCCGTGCTAGTGTCTTCTCTCGGCAGGAACGCCGGGTTCAACCCGGGAAACAGACACCAGACACCCTGTCCGGGTGGCGGAATTGGTAGACGCGCTAGCTTGAGGTGCTAGTGCCCGTATTAGGGCGTGGGGGTTCAAGTCCCCCCTCGGACACAGGAAATGCGTGCCCCCTGACCTTTCGGTCGGGGGGCATTTTCTGTTGTGTCTTCCCGGCGAGTGCCGCCATCGCTGCGCTCAGGGCGTCACCGCCTCTGGGGCGCCACTTCGCTTCGCTCAGGTCGACCACGTGCCACTTCGCTTCGCTCAGGGCATTGACGCCGCCGCCTTGCTGCGCTCGGGGCGGTCGGGGTACGGCAGAGGGCGGGCGGTGGACGCGGGACGTGCGGCCTGGAGGCGCGGGGCGGGGCCGCAGCGCGCCTCCAGGCCGGAACGTGCGCACGTCACGGGCCGGTGCGACGTTGCGGACTCCGTGTGACGGAACAAGGTCGCACCGAGTGGGCAACGCCGCACCGTGCTGCGAGACCCGCGCGCGCGGTCAGCGCGAGCGGCGCACCCGCCGCACCACCAGCACGACGGCGCCGAGCGCCGCCAGCCAGCCCCAGTTCGCGACCACCGGGTCGAGCACCTGGTGCCGCCAGTCCGACCGACTCGACCCCAGGCGCGACGCAACGGGGTGGTTCCCACGCTCCGCCGCGACACCGGTCTCGCTGATCACCCGGTCCGGCCGACCCCGGAGCGCATCGGTCACCCGGTGCGTCGCGACGTCCACGCGGTCCCCGACGACGAGCAGCATCCAGTGCGCCAGGCGGCCCTCGCTGAACCGCCGGTAGGCGTACCGCCGGACGATCCCGGCGACGCCGCTCAGGGGCTGCGCGGTGCCGAACACCGGCGTCACGTGGGCGTGCTCGATCGAGCGCTCCCGGCCGTGCGCACCGTCCTGCTGCGGCGGGCGGTCCCAGTGGGCTCCGGTGGCCGAACCGGCCTCGCGCGAGAGCTTCGGAACGGACGGCCGGTCCGCCGGGTCGAGGTCGCTCCCCCACCCCGGGATGCGGGCACGGAGTTCCTCGGCCGACGGCACCCGACGGGGTGGATCGGCGATGTACGGGGTGTGGTCGGACATGTCGGGCCTCCTCACGGCACGACGACGGTCTTGATGCAACCGTCGAGCTTGGACGAGAACAGGTGGTACCCCTCGGCGATGTGCTCGAGGGGGATGCGGTGCGTGATGATGTCGCTCGGCTTGAAGTGCCCGGCCTGGATGTGCTCGAGCAACCGCGGCCACTGGCGCTTCACGTGCGCCTGGTTCGCGTGGATCGTGACGCCCTTGTTCATCGCGTCACCGAACTTCACCGCGCTCGGGATCGGCCCGTACGCGCCGATCGCCGAGACCGTGCCGCCCTTGCGGACGCCGTCGATCGCCCAGTTGAGCGCCGTCGGGGAACCGCCCTGCAGCTTGAGCTTCGAGGCGGTGACCTGCTGGGTGAAGTTGCCGTCCGCCTCGGCTCCGACGGCGTCGATCACGCTGTCCGCACCGAGGAAGTCGGTCTGCTTCTTCATCTCGAGCACGACGTCGTCGACCTCGGCGAAGTTGATCGTCTCGGCGTGCGCGAAGCTCCGGGCCTTCTCGAGCCGGTACTCGAGCTGGTCGACGACGATCACCCGGCCGGCTCCCATGAACCACGCTGACGCCGCGGAGAACAGCCCGACCGGCCCGGCACCGAGCACGACGACGGTGTCGCCCTCGCGGATCGACGCCAACTGCGCCCCGAAGTACCCGGTGCTCAGTGCGTCCGTCATGAGGAGGGCGTCGTCGTCGTCGAGCCAGTCCGGGATCACCTGCGGTCCGACGTCGGCGAACGGCACCCGCACGCGCTCCGCCTGCCCACCGTCGTACCCGCCGGTGGTGTGCGAGTACCCGTAGATCCCGCCGACCGCGGTCGCGTTCGGGTTCACGTTGTGGCAGTTCGCGAAGAGTCCGCGGGCGCAGAACCAGCACGTGCCGCAGAAGATGTTGAACGGGACCATCACGCGGTCGCCGACCGACAGGGTCTCGACGGACGAGCCGATCTGCTCGACCACCCCGATGAACTCGTGGCCGAAGGTGTGACCGACGCGGGTGTCGGGCATCATGCCGTGGTACAGGTGCAGGTCCGAGCCGCAGATCGCGGCCCGTTCCACCCGGACGATCGCGTCGTTCGGGTGCTCGATCCGGGGATCCGGCTTCTCCTCGACGCGGACCCGGTACGGGCCGCGGTAGGTCATGGCGCGCATGGACGCTCCTCTCGCTCGTCCGTCCACGCTGACGCGCGCCACGTTGGAGCGGACACAGGACCGCAGATCGCGGACAGGCGGTGGACGTCCGCACAGACGGACGGGAGGCGCGGTGCCAGCTGGCACCGCGCCTCCCGTCCATCACCGGCGTGCGTCGACCGCTCGGCGCAGCCAAGCGCGGGCTCCGGCGACGTCATCGAAGACGCCGTCGTCCTGCGCCGCCGCGGACGCCACGAGGAGTTCGCGGAACACCGGCCCCGGGGTGAGTCCCGCGTCGACGAGGTCGCGGCCGGACAGCAGCCGCACGGGTCGACGCGCGACCTGGTCCCGGAGCGCGACGTCGAACCACGACCACGCCGAGGACCGGCTCGCCCCCGGACCACGCCCCTGCGAGTCGGCTTCGCACACCCGGGCCCACGACTCCATCGCGGGCAGGGAGGATCCGAGCCGTCGGAACAGCCGCCGAGCAGCGGGAACGGACGGTGGCGCGCCGTTGGACGAGTGCGGGACCATGTGCTCGCGAACGAGCGGGACGACCCGCTCGACGATGTGGCGTGGCGCGCCGAGGCGACCGAGCAGCACTGCTGCTGCCGCAGCGCCGGACACCTCGTGGCCTAGGCTGCGGATGCGGACCGCACCTGCGTCGTCGGCGAGGACCTGCGTGCCGGAGCCGGCCTTCCCCAGGTCGTGCAGGACGGCGGCGAGCACGATGACGACCCGGTCGTCACCCCGGATCCCGTCCGCGGTGCAGGCGCGGGCGGCAGCGTCCCCCGCCGCTCCGAGGTGGACGTGCACGGGACCCTCCGGGTGCCACCGGGGGTCCTGCGGCACGTCTCGGACCGCGGCGAGCTCGGGCAGGTGTCGCTCCCAGCCGCTGTCGTGCAGCGTTCGGAGGGCAGCCGACACGTGGTCGCCGAGTGCCAGCTTGCGGATCT
Source organism: Curtobacterium poinsettiae (assembly GCF_025677645.1). NCBI lineage: Bacteria > Bacillati > Actinomycetota > Actinomycetes > Micrococcales > Microbacteriaceae > Curtobacterium > Curtobacterium flaccumfaciens. The sequence goes on from NZ_CP106879.1 coordinate 2,471,685, forward strand.
CGGGCCAGATCCGCCCGGTGGCGATCGACTCGAACCGTGCCGCGATCGACCGCGCCAGACTCAGCGTCGCGGGGTGCACGGCGAAGTCGAACCGGGCGACGAGCTGCACGGCACGCAAGACCCGGAGCGGGTCCTCACTGCAGCGTTCGGAAGCGTGCCGCAGCACGCCGATGACGGCATCGTCGATCCCACCGACCGCGTCGAGGAACACGTTCGTGCGGGGGTCCCAGGCGACGGCGTTCACCGTGAAGTCCCGACCGAGGGCGGACACCGTGACCGGATCGAGCGCACCGGACTCCGCCGTCACTGCGACGTCGACGCGGGATCCGTCGAGCACCACCTTGAGGACCGGGAACCCCGCACCGGCCTCGACGACGATCGCTCCGACCGCACGCAACGCTCCGACGACCACATCGGTCCTGGTGCCGTGCACCTCGACGTCGACGTCACCGGTGGTGGTCGGTCCGCGCCCGGCTTCCCGAAGCAGCGCGTCGCGGACTGCTCCGCCGACCAGGGAGGGCTGCCCGATCCCGCCCAGGACCTCGAGCACCGTTCGGGCTCCGGCGTCGAGGCCGAAGGCGCGGAGCGGGTCGGCCGGACCGGGGCACCGGTGGACGGTGCTGTCGTGACGCTCGGCGCCGCATCGGAGGCACGATCGGACGGAGGAGGTGGTGGTGGTGGGGCGCACGTGTCGGTCGACTTCCGGGACCTCGTCGCCGTGGGCGCCGAGGGAGTCAGTATGCCGGAGAGCGGCAGGTGGGTGCGAACGCACGTGACGGACGGACGGGAGGCGCGGTGCCAGCTGGCACCGCGCCTCCCGTCCGATCCGTGGGTGCGTCTAGCTCTTCGACGCCTCGACGAAATTGCGGCCTGATGCCGCGTTCCGCCTCCTAGCTCTTCGACGCCTCGACGAAATTGCGGCCTGATGCCGCGTTCCGCCTCCTAGCTCTTCGACGCCTCGACGAAGTTGCGTCGCGGGTCCGTCTCCTTGATGAGCGAGGTCGCGTCGCGACCCGACACGGCACCGGTGATCCAGCCGATGATGATGCGGGCCTTCCGGTTCAGGGTCGGCATCGCGTACACGTGGTACGCGCGGTGCGCGAGCCACGCGAGCAGGTTGGTCATCTTGATGCCCTTGATGTTCGCGGCACCCTTGCCGACACCGTACGACGCGACGGTGCCGATGGAGGGGTGGCGGTACTCCTCGAGCGGCTTGCCGGTGATGGTCGCGACGATGTTGTCGGCGGCGACCACGGCCTGGCGCACGGCGTTCTGCGCGTTCGGCGGGTAGAACGCCGGCTGCTTGTCGGCGGTCAGGTCGGGCACCTGCGCGACGTTGCCGAGGCCCCAGACGCCCTCGACGACCTGGTGGGTGTCCTCGGCCTCGACCTGGAGCTTCGCGTTCGCGGCGAGGTGGCCCTTCGGCCCGCGCGGCAGGTCGGAGGCGTCCAGGAGCGGGTTCGGCTTCACGCCCGCGGTCCAGACGAGCAGGCCGGTGGCGAACTCGTCGCCGTCGGAGAACTTGACCACACCGCCCTCGGCGCTCGGCATGGTGGTCTTCAGGCGGACGTCGATGCCACGGGCGCGGAGCGACTCGAGCGTCCACTTGGACAGCTCGGGGCCGACCTCGGGAGCGACGCGGTCGAGGGCGTCGATGAGCACCCAGCGGGGCTGCTCGCCGGCGAGCGACGGGTAGGTCTTGATGGCGGCCTGCGAGACGTCGAACAGCTCACCGATCGCCTCGACGCCGGTGTAGCCACCGCCGACGAAGACGCTGGTCAGCAGACGGCGACGCTCGTCCTCGTCGCGGGTGGCAGCGGCCTTCGCGATGTTGTCGAGGAGCTTGGCGCGCACGTAGGCGGCCTCTTCGACGCTCTTGAAACCGACGCCGTACTCCTCGAGCCCGGGGGTCGGGAAGGTGCGGGTGACGGAACCGAGGGCGACGACCAGGTGGTCGTAGCCGAGGGTGCGGTCGTCGCCGCCGGCGGTCGCGATCGAGACGGTCTTGTCGGCCGACGAGATCGCGGTGACCTTGCCCTGGATCACGCGGGTCTTGCGCAGTGCACGGCGCAGCTCGACGGTGACGTCCTTCGGCGCGATGTGGCCACCGGCGACCTCGGGCAGGAACGGCAGGTACGTGTAGTAGGTGTTCTGGTCCACGAGCGTGATGCGCATGGGCACCGTGGCCGCGTGCTTCTGGAGCTGCTTGACCGTGGTGTAGCCAGCGGAGCCGCCGCCGAGGACGAGGACGTGAGGGATCGAGTCTGCCATTCCTCCGGTCTACCGGACTTTGGCTTGGCGCGTCATGAGTTCCGCGGCCTGTCGCGGAGCCGCCACCACGCGGTCTCGGCCAGTTCGGGTCCGGTGAACACCCCGTGCGGGGTGCGGCGGGACTCGGTGAGCGAGAACCGGCGCAGTCGGTAGCCGCCGCCGAAGCGGTCGATGATCGCCTCGGGTGACGCCTCGGGGTCGCGCGTGACGTACCAGGTGCGGTCGTCGACCGGCTCGATCACGCCGCGGTCACCGTCGTCCGCCAATGCGGGAACGCAGGATGTCGATGCGCTTCTGGATCTGCTCGATGCTCGCCTGCGCCACGGCCGGGCCACCGCTGATCCTTCGGAGTTCGGCGTGGATCGATCCGTGCGGTTCGTTCGAGTGGCGGGACCAGATCGACACGAGCCGGGCGAGCTCGGTGCGCTGCTCCTTGATCGTCATGTACATCGGTCGGTCGGGCTCGGGCGCTTTCGGCATGCCGTCCTTTGCCGTGCGGCCCTTGGAGCGCTTCGCCTGCGTCGCCTGTCGCGCGCGCAGGAGGTCGCGAACCTGGTCGGGTTCGAGGAGCCCGGGGATGCCGATGAAGTCGAGCTCCTCGAGGGAACCGACCTCGCCGCCGGTGCCGAACTCACCGCCGTCGTAGAGGACGCGGTCGAAGGACGCCTGCGAGTCGAGTGCCTCGAACGGCTGGACCTCGAGCAGGCTCTCGGACGCGCGGTCTTCCTTGTTGGCCTCGGCGACCATCGCGTCTTCGGGGTTGTACATCCCGTCGTCGGCGTCCTTCGGGCGGTCGAGGGCGTGGTCGCGCTCGAGCTCGAGGGTGGCGGCGAGGGCCATCAGGCCGGGGACGCTCGGCAGGAAGACACTCGCGGTCTCCCCGCGGCGACGGGCACGCACGAAGCGGCCGATCACCTGGGCGAAGAACAGCGGCGTGCTCGCGCTCGTGGCGTAGACCCCGACGCAGAGCCGTGGGACGTCGACGCCCTCGGACACCATGCGGACGGCGACCATCCAGCGCGAGGTGTCCTCGGCGAACGCGCTGATGCGGCTCGACCCGGCGGCTTCGTCGGACAGCACCACGGTGGGACGCTCCCCCGTGATCTGCTGCAGGATCCGGGCGTAGGCGCGCGCCGTGGTGGTGTCGGTGGCGATGACCAGACCGCCGGCGTCGGGCACACCACGACGGACCTCGGTCAGACGCTTGTCGGCGGCGGAGAGCACGGCCGGCATCCACTCGCCCTCTGGCGACAGCGCGGTGCGCCAGGCCTGCGCCGTGATGTCCTTCGTGACCTGCTCGCCCAGGGATGCCGACATCTCGTCGCCCATCCGGGTCTTCCAGCGCATCTGTCCGGCGTAGGCCATGAACAGCACCGGGCGGACGACGCCGTCCTTCAGGGCTCGGCCGTAGCCGTAGTTGTAGTCGGAGATCGAGGTGCGGATGCCCTGCTCGTCGGGGGCGTACTGCACGAACGGGATCGGTGCGGTGTCGGACCGGAAGGGGGTTCCCGACAGCGAGAGCCGGCGGGTGGCACCGGAGAACGCTTCTCGGATGCCGTCGCCCCACGTCAGGGCGTCGCCACCGTGGTGGACCTCGTCGAGGACGACCAGGGTGCGGCCGCCCTCGGTGATGCGCTTGTGCACCTCGGGGTTCATGCCGACCTGGGCGTACGTGATCGCGACGCCCTGGTAGTGCCGGCCGAACATGCCGTCGCCGTTCTTGAACATCGGGTCGATCCGGATGCCCACACGGTCGGCGGAGTCGGCCCACTGGCGCTTCAGGTGCTCGGTCGGGGCCACGACGACGATGCGGTCGACGGTGCCGCGGGCCAGGAGCTCGGTCGCCAGTCGGAGCGCGAAGGTGGTCTTGCCGGCACCCGGGGTCGCTGCCGTCAGGAAGTCGCGGGGTTCCTTCTCGAAGTACTTCGTGAGCGCTTCGATCTGCCAGGCGCGGAGCTTCGACGCCGTGCCCCAGGCGGCCCGGTCCGGGAACGCCGGCGACAGGTGCTGGACGGCGGAGTTGCCAGCCGCTTCGGCCAGGGCCGCGGCGTCGGCTTCGTCACGGGCGGCGTCGCCCTGCGCCTGCGCCGTCTGGTGCGCCTGGGTCTGGTGCCCCTGGTTCTCGTGGACCGGGGTGCCGTCGTGCGTCGGCGACGATCCGCCTGCGCCGGACCGGTCGTCACCCGACTCCGCCCACAGCGTGGCGGGCTGCTGGTCTTCGTACTCCGCTGCGCTCACTGAACCCGATTCTACCGCCACCGTCAGTCCTGCCGAGCGTGCGGGACGCCGCCGTCGGGGGTCCGGCGGACCAGGGATGCCGGTCGCAGCACGCCGGCGCCGAACCGGGCGGCGACCGCGTCGACCGTGGTCTCGGTGTCACGCCACGGCGCGTCGTCGTCCCACAGGGCGTTGCTCGCGGCCGCGGGCACGAGGTTCTCACCACGCACCCCGATCAGCCGGATCCGGTTGCCCGGTCGGTGCAGCACGTCGTACAGCTCGACGGCTTCGCGGTGCAGGCGCTTCGCGACGTCGGTGGGCTCCGCCAGGGTGCGCGACCGGGTGAGGGTGGTGAAGTCGGTGTACCGGACCTTGAGCGCCACGGTCCGGGCCTGCACGTCGGCCTGGCGCAGGCGGACGGCGACCTTGTCGGCCAGGCGCAGGAGTTCGCGGGCGACGTCGTCGCGCTCGGTCAGGTCGCGGCCGAACGTGACCTCGTGCCCGATGGACTTCTCGCCGACGCCGGTGTCGACCACGCGGGGGTCGCGACCCCACGACAGGTCGTGCAGCCGCTGCCCGCCGGCCGGGCCGAGTGCCGACACCAGCGACCCGAGCGGGGTGTTCGCCAGGTCGCCGACCGTGCGGATGCCCCGGCGTTCGAGCGTCTCCTGCGTCTTGCCGCCGACGCCCCAGAGCGCGGACACCGGCTGCGGGTGCAGGAACGCCACGGTGTCGGCGGCGGGGACCACGAGCAGGCCGTCCGGCTTCGACCGGCTGGAGGCGAGCTTCGCGACGAACTTCGTCGATGCCGCACCGACGGAGCAGTGCAGTCCGGTCTCGGCGAAGACCGTGCGGCGGATCGCCTGGCCGATCTGCCACGGAGTGCCGTACAGCCGGAGGGCACCGGCGACGTCGAGGAACGCCTCGTCGATGCCGAGGCGCTCGACCCGCGGGGTGAACCGGTCGAAGATCGCCATCACCGCGGCGGACTTCGCCCGGTACTTCTCGAAGTGCGGCTCGACGATGACGGCGTTCGGGCAGCGGCGTTTGGCGACGGCCATCGGCATCGCGGAGTTGACCCCGTAGCGACGGGCTTCGTAGGTGGCGGCGGTGACGACGGAGCGGTCGGAGTCGTGTCCGACGATGACCGGCAGCCCCACCAGGTCGGGGCGGTCGAGCAGTTCGACGGAGGCGAAGAAGGCGTCCATGTCGACGTGCAGCACGGTCGCCGAGACGTCGTCCACCGGTGCGTCGGAGACGAGGCGGTTCCGTCCGTCCTGCTTACTCACACCGAGATGATGCCAGGCGCCGCCGACATCGCCGTGCCGGGAGTGCCCACGGCCGCGCGGTGCGAGGTTCGTCGCGTCGTGCGCGGTTGCTCACCGGCCGCGGCACCGTACGCCGCCCTCAGCCGAGCGGGCCGAGCACCGACGCGGCGATCGTCCGCGCCGCGGAGTCCCGAGACGACGGGTGGTACTGCCCCGCCCGGACGTCCCGCGCCAGCCGCGCCAGCTCGCTGGAGGACCGGAACGCCGAGCCGCCGACGACGCGCACGGCCTCGTCCACGACGTGCTGCGCGGTGTCCACGGCCCGGGCCTTCGTCCCGACGAGCAGCGGGAACCAGCGGGCGCCGAGGTCGTCGAGCTCGTCGACCGACCGCGCCAGCGAGTCGACCTGCAGCGTGATCGCGTCGACCGCACCGCGCAGGTCGGCGATCGCCCGCCGCACGTCGGGGTCCTGCGACCGTCGGGTGCCGTCAGCCGCGGTCCGCCCCGCCACGGCGGACGCCGCGAGCGCGATCGCGCGCTCCGCGATCCCCACGTACACCGACGCGATGAGGAGCTCGAACGCCGCGAAGATCCCGAACACGAGCGGGTCCTGGTTCGGCCCGACCGGCAGCGACCGGACGATGCGGTCGGCGGGGACGTGCACGCCGTGCAGCTTCGTGGTGCGGCTCTGCGTCGCACGCATGCCGAGCGGGTCCCAGTCGTCCAGGTGCTCGACGTCGCCGTCCGACCGCAGGACGAACCCGTGCACGAGCCGTGGCTCCGGCCCCGAGGTGTCCTTGCCGAAGACGCTCATGACGTCCCACGCCGGTGCGAGCGACGTGAAGACCTTCGTGCCGGTGAACCGGTAGCCGCCGTCGCCGTCCGGCTCCGCCGTCGTCGACGAGTCGAACAGCACGGCGTCGTTGCCGGGTTCGCTCACCCCGAAGGCGAGCAGGTGGTCGTCCGCAGCGTGGTCGGTGACGGCCTGGAGGAACGACCCGCCTCGCGCACGGACGGCGCGGGCCGCCTGCACCCACACCTGGTGCATGCCGAGGCCGAGTGCCGTCGCCGGCGCGGCCTGGGCGAGGGCGCGCTGCACCCCCACGGTGGCCCGGAGGCCGAGGCCCGCCCCGCCCTGCTCGACGGGCACGCCGATCCGCAGGTAGCCGACGGCGCGGAGCTCGTCGAGGTCCTCGGTGCAGAACGCGTTCGCGGCGTCGTAGCCGGGGGCTCGCTCGGCGATGCGGCTGAACAGCTCGTCCGGCACCGACCAGCCGACGGCGTCCGTGTTGGCCTTCGTCATGCCACGAGACTAGGGTCCGGAACGTGTCAGATCGTCATCCTTGGACCAGGTACGTCGCGATCGGTGACTCGTTCACCGAGGGCATCGGGGACCCCGACCCCACCGTCCCGGGCGGCAACCGCGGCTGGGCGGACCGCGTCGCCGAGGTGCTCGCACACCAGACCGACGACTTCGCCTACGCGAACCTCGCGATCCGGGGGCGGTTGCTGCAGCAGATCATCGACGAGCAGGCCGAGGCCGCCGTCGCCCTGCACCCGGACCTCATCACGGTGTCCGCTGGCGGTAACGACATCATCCGCCCCGGCTCGGACCCGGACGAGCTCGCCGAGCGCGTGGACCGGCTCGTGGCCGACCTGCGCCGCGACGGAGCCACCGTCGTGCTGTTCACCGGCCCCGACGTCGGGATGACCCCGGTGCTCGGCATGGTCCGTGGCAAGACGGCGATCTACAACGAGAACCTGCACGCCATCGCCCTGAAGCACGGCGCCCTGGTGGCGAACACGTGGGCACTGCGCGTGCTCCGGGACCCGCGGATGTGGGCTCCCGACCGGCTGCACCACTCCCCGATGGGCCACTCGACGATCGCCGCGGCGGTGCTCGACACCCTCGGCGTGCCGCACGGCCTCGAACCGTTCAACCCGGACCCGCTCGAGGCACGGCCGTGGCGTGAGGCCCGCGCCGAGGACCTCGGCTGGGCCAGGGAGTACCTGGTGCCGTGGGTGGTCCGGCGCATCAAGCACACCTCGTCCGGCGACGGGGTGTCGGCGAAGCGGCCCGAGCTGCAGATCGTCACCGAGCATCCCTCCGACACCCCGTAGGCACTGGGCCTCGGAGCCACAGGCCCTCAGTCAGCGGGGCGCCGCAGCGTGAGCGGTCCGTCGTGCAGCGGCTCGGTCTGCCAGCTCGTCGTCGTCGATCCCGTCGTCGGGTCGATCCGCACGTGCGCCAGGTGCGGGGTCTCGACGAACCGCACGTCGACGCGGACCGTCCCGTCGTCCTCGACGGCACCGCTCGCGGCGAGCGGCCCCGCGACGGCCCACTCCCCCTGCCCGACCGGCACCGACAGGGTGCCGCCGTCGACGTCGAGCGTGAGCCGCCACCCGACGCCGTCACGGGCCAGCGGACCGACGTCGGCGAGGCCCTGCAGCGGACCACCGTCGACGGCGGGCAGTCCCAGGGAGGCGAGCCGGGCCTCCAGGGCGGGTGCCGAGGCCGCGTCGGACGCGCGGTCGACGGCGGGCAGCAGGTGCCGCCAGACCGCATCGAGGACCGCCTGCATGTCGAGGCTCTGGCCGGTCATCGCGAGCACGACGTCCTGCTCCGGCAGGACGACGCAGAACTGACCGTAGGCGCCGTCGCCGCGGAAGCCGTGGCGGGCCATCCAGAACTGGAAGCCGTAGCCCTGGGACCAGTCGGGGTTGGGCTCGTCCGGGTTGGCGACCTGCGTGCTGGTGGCCTGCTCGACCCAGTCGACGTCGAGGATCCGCTCGCCGTCCCACACGCCGCCCTGCAGGTACAGCTGGCCGAGCTTGGCGACCGCGTCCGTCGGCGCGTAGCACCCGCTGTACCCGAGCTCTGCGCCGGTGTCGTCGCGGCGCCAGGCGAGGTCGTCGATGCCGAGTGGGTCGAGCAGGTGCGGGCGGAGCCACGCGACGAGGGACCCGCCGGTCACCCGCCGGACGATCTCGGCGAGGGTGTACGTGCACGGCTGGTTGTAGGCGAAGACCGTGCCGGGTTCCTCGTCCGGCGGGAGCAGCAGGAACCCGCGCACCGTGTTCGTCGGGTCGAGGGCCTGGGCGCGGTCGATCGTCTCCTCGCGGTGGCCGCTCGCCATCGCGAGCAGGTGCCGGACGCGGATGCGGCGGCTGCGTTCGTCCGTGACGTCGGCGTCGAGCTCCGGGAAGTACGACAGCACGGTGGCGTCGAGGTCGATCAGGCCCGCCCGGACGGCGATGCCGACCCCGGCGGCGGTGAAGCTCTTGCTCAACGAGTAGAGCAGGTGCACGCGGTCGGCGGCGTACGGCTGCCACCAGCCCTCGGCCGCGACCTGGCCGTGCCGGAGCAGCATGATGCTGTGCGGCTCCACGTCGGGGGTGGACTCGAGGGCGTCGAGCAGGGCGGTCACGCCGGCGGGGTCGATGCCGAGGGCGGCGGGGGTGGTCCGGGGGAACGTCGTCATCGTCGTCACCCGACCGACTCTACGGTCGGCGGCCGACGGGCGTCACGCCCCCTGGAACGGGTTCGTCCAGCGCCACCAGACTCCGGGGTCGTCGATCGTGCGTTCGAGCACGAGCGGCACCGTGACCGGGTCGTGGTCCGAGATGCGGAACCGGACCTGCCCGACCCGTTCGCCCTTCGTGCCGAAGGTCACCTGCTCGAGCTTCGCCTTCGCGGTGACGGTGGTCCTGCCCCACACGAGCACCTCGGCGGCCTTCGTCGTGACCGCGTCGGCCTCGTCCTGCCACGGGGTCGAGAACGTGCCGAAGGTCTGCCCCTGGTGCGTGAGCGTCACCACCTGGAAGTTGTCCGCCACGGACCGCAGCAGCCGCTGCACGTCGACGTCGAGGGAGTCGTGGTCGACGCCGCCGAGCATCACGCCGACGACCGTGACGTCCTTGCCGCCGCGCTCGTACGTCGCCGCGAACAGCAGACAGGCGCCGGCCTCGTCGAGGGTGCCGGTCTTGATCCCCTCGATGCCATCGAGGCCGAGGAGCTTGTTCGAGTTCTCGATCTCGCCGACCGTCGGGATCGTCACGTCCTTGGTGCCGACGATGTCCTTCACGACCGGGTTCGCCAGCGCGAGCTGCCCGAGCTCGACCAGGTCGGTGGCGGTCGAGGTGTTGTCCGGGTCGAGGCCGGTCGGCTCGTGGATCGTGGTGTCGTCCAGGCCGTGTTCGTCGAGCCAGTCGTTCGCCGCGTGCTCGTAGGCGGCGATCGAGCCGAAGGCCCAGATGGCGAGCGCGCCGGCGTAGTTGTTCGCCGACTTCATGAGCATCACCTGGAACGTCTGGTGCTCGGTGAGCTCCAGGCCGGCCGGCATCGGGGCCACCTCGCCGTTCTGCGCCGCGTACTTGGCGTACAGACCCTCCATCTGCTTCGTGAAGCGGATGGACGGACCGGACTCCCCCGCGGCCATCGGTTTCTCGTCGAGCACCACGAGCGCCGTGACGACCTTCGTGATGCTCGCGATCGACCGGGGCTTCGTGTCGCCGCTGGTGCGCAGGCTCTCCGGGAAGTCGGTCGCCTCGACCGCCGTCGCGCCGTACCCCGGGAAGCTCAGCGCCGGGACGGTCGTCTTCGGTGCCGAGTAGGTGGTGGTGCTGGCGCTCGCCGGGCCGAACGGCACGACGGCCGCGGCGACGAGGTAACCGGCCACCAGGAGCAGGACGGCGACCACCGAGATCGTGACCGGCCTCCGGACGGCGGAGCGGGGGCGGCGGACGACTCGTGACACGGGACCCGAGCGTACCGGTCCGCTCCTCGGCCGAGGCTGCGACGGGCTGGTCGGGCTGGCGTGCCGGAGCGGGAGCCTGGGTGGTCGGGCTGGGGGGGTCCGGAGCGCGACGCCGCGTGTGACGGCCGTGTAAAAGATGGTCGTACCAATCGACCGAGCAGACCAACCGGCCCTACCGTCGAGGGCATGCACCGTGGACGGACCCTGAGCGCGGCGACCGCCGCCCACCTCGGCACACTCGTGCTCGATGACCTGCAGCCCGGCGACAAGCTGCCGCCGGAACGCACCCTCGCCGAGGACCTCGCCGTGTCCCGCACGACCATCCGCGAGGCACTGCAGGAGCTCGAGCGCCGTCGCCTGGTCTCCCGGACCCCTGGTCGTGGCACCGTCGTGCTGCCGCGGCCAGAGGAGGCGTCCGCCCTGCTCGACCACCACCGCGACGACCTGGACCACCGGGCCGAGCACGTCGCCGAGTTCCGGACCGTCGTGGAGCCGCAGGTCGCCGGACTCGCGGCGGCACGGGCGGGCGAGGCCGACCTGCTCACCCTGGAACGCATCCTCGCCGCGACGCACGCGGGCCTGAGCCCGGAGGAGTCGCTCGCCCAGGACGTCGCCTTCCACGTGCAGGTCGCCCGCACCTCGGGGAACCCCCTGCTCGTGTCCCTGTGCGAGCTCAGCAGCGGTTGGGTGCAGGACGTCCGTGCCCGCTCGCACAGCACCAGCGAGGGGCGCCGGTCGTCGTTCGAGTGGCACGAGCGGATCCTCGAGCGGATCCGGGAGCACGACGTCGCGGGCGCGACGCGGGCGATGGCCGACCACCTCGCCGACGTGGCCCACCCGGTCGAACGGAGGACGGAACGATGACCACCACACGCGAGACCACCGCCCCCGCGGTGGCGACCCTGCAGCCCGGCACCGGACCCGTCCGCGGTGACCACTCCCTGCCCGTCGACCCGGAGAGCGTCCTGTGGGGCCGACTGCCGAGCGACGGTGACACCCCGGCCCTGACGATCGGCCCCGGCGAGTCGGTCACCATCGACACCGTCAGTCACGAGGGGCTCCTCCCCGACCAGGGCAGCGACCCCGTCGGCTGGTTCGGCGAGCACGGCGTCGCTCCGGAGCACGTCCTCGCCGACGCCGTCACGATCGCCCGCTCCGGTCACCGCGACCCCGCGGCGGACGGACCGCACGTGGTGTCCGGGCCGATCGCGGTGCGCGGTGCCCGTCCCGGTGACGTGCTGACGATGACGGTCCTCGAGACCCTGCCCCGGGTGCACTACGGCGTCGTGTCGAACCGGCACGGCCGCGGCGCCCTGCACGGTGAGTTCCCGGTCGACGGCACGACGGTGAGCGTCTTCGCCGACGTCGTGGACACCGACCAGGGCCGGCGGGGCCGCATCCCGCTCACCCCCGCCGGCGACCGCTTCGCGCACTTCCCCCTCGCCCCGTTCCTCGGGATCATGGGCGTCGCCACCCCCGGGGAGCGGCTGCACTCCGTCCCGCCCGGTCGCCACGGCGGCAACATCGACGTCAACCTGCTGCAGGTCGGCGCGCAGCTGCACCTGCCGGTGCTCGTCCCCGGCGCGCTCGCCCACGTCGGTGACCCGCACTTCGCCCAGGGCGACGGCGAGGTGGCGCTCACCGCGATGGAGGCCTCGCTCCGCGCCACGATCCGCTTCGATCTGACCCCTGCCGCCGAGGCCGCCGCGCGCTTCGGGGACCTGGTCTGGCCCGTCGCCGAGACGCAGGAGTTCCTCGTGCCCACGGGCATGGACCCCGACCTCGACGAGGCCGTCCGGCAGTGCGTCCGGCACGCCGTCGCGATCCTCGGCGCGCGCTGGGGCATGGAACGCCACCTGGCGTACGCGTACTTGTCCGCAGCGACCGACTTCAACATCTCGCAGGTGGTGGACCTGGTCTCCGGTGTCCACGCCCGCATCCGCAAGGCCGACTTCGAGGAGCCCGCCCGATGACCACGCCCGCGGCGTCGCCCGCGCCCGAAGGCCTGCTCGAGGCCCTCGCCGCCTACGAGACCGCCCTGCTGGCGAACGACCGCGACGCCCTCGATGCCGCCTTCGTCGACTCCCCCGGCGCGATGCGCGGCGACGACCGTGGCCTGCTCGTCGGGCACGACGCGATCAGCGCGTTCCGCGGGGCACGGGGTGGGGTCGCGACCCGGTCGCTGACGCACGTCGAGGTCCGCCCCCTGGCCGAGGACCGCGCCCTCGTCGTGTCGGTGTCCCGGTTCGCCGCGGGTGGGCAGGGCCTCCAGACCCAGCTCTGGCGCCGCGACGGTGGCACCGGCGAACGCGGGTCCAACGACGGCGACACCGGCGCCGGCCCCCGCTGGCGCATCGAGGCGGCCCACGTCACCGGCCGTCCCGAGGCCGTCGACACCACCGTCTGGCGGGCCGTCGGCGACCCGCTCGTCGCCCCCACCGCCTCCGGACCGCTCGACGGCTTGACCGTCGCCGTCAAGGACCTCTACGCCGTCCCCGGCCAGCCCGTCGGCGCGGGCAACCCGACGTACCTGCGCGAGGCCCCCGTCGAGACCGCGCCCGCCGCAGCGGTCGCCGCGCTCCTCGCCGCCGGCGCCTCGATCCGTGGGATCGCACGCACCGACGAGTTCGCCTACAACCTGACGGGCCGGAACGCACACCACGGCACGCCGCCGAACAGCGCGGCTCCCACCCGACTGCCCGGAGGCTCGTCCAGCGGATCCGCGTCGGCCGTCGGCCTCGGCACGGCCGAGATCGGGATCGGCACGGACACCGCGGGATCGGTCCGGGTCCCCGCCTCGTACCAGGGGCTCTGGGGCCTCCGGACGACGCACGGCACGGTCTCCCGCGACGGGCTACTCCCGCTCGCGCCGTCGTTCGACACCGTGGGATGGCTCACGCGGAGCCCCGGTGTGCTGCTCGCCGCCCTCGACGCCACCGTGCCGCCACCGCCCGCGCCGACAGGATCGCCCGACACGACAGCGCTCGTCGTCCCGGAGGAACTCGTCGCACTCGTCGAACCGGACGTCGCCCGGGCCTTCGCCGCCTTCGTCGAGACGCTCGACGAACCCGTCGCGACCGTCCGGCTGCGCGACCTCGGCATCCCGGACCCGGCAGCACTGCAGCACCAGATGCGTCTCGTCCAGGCCGCCGAGGCGCTCGCCGCCCACGGTCCCTGGATCGACGCGCACCCAGGTGCCCTGAGCACCGTCGTCGGTGACCGGTTCCGCGCGGCACGGGCGGACGATCCCGGCACGACCGCCGACGCCGTGACACGCCTCGACGAGGTCCGTGCGACGATCCGCCGTGCCCTCACCGGTCGGACGCTGCTGTTCCCGACCGCCCCCGGACCCGCACCCCTGCTCCACGCGGACACCGCGGCGCTCGAGCGCACCCGGACCACCACCACGGCGATGACCGCGCTCGCGAGTGTCGGCGGCCTGCCCGCGGTGAGCGCACCGGCGCTGACCGTGGACGGCGCGCCCGTCGGCGTCTGCCTGGTCGGCGGGCCGACCACCGACCGAGCCCTGGTGATCCGCGCCGGGCGCATGCTGCCCGACCAGGCCGCCCCGGGCCTCCCGACCGTCTCGGTGGTGCGCTAGGAGGCGAGCCGCCGGGCGTGGGTGACCGCCCACAGACCGACGGCGCTCGCCGCGGCCACGTTGAGCGAGTCGACGCCGTGCGCCATCGGGATCCGGACGGTCGTGTCGGCCGACGCGATCGCGGCCGGCGTCAGCCCCTGCCCCTCGGTGCCCATCACGAGCGCGACCTTGTCGGGCAGGTCCGCCACGAAGGCGTCGAGGTCGACTGAATCGTCGGTCAGCGCCATCGCGGCCAGGTGGAAGCCCTGCGCGCGGAGTTCCTCGCCCGCCGCGGGCCAGTCGCCGATGCGGGTCCACGGCACCTGCAGGACCGTGCCCATGCTCACGCGGACGCTCCGGCGGTACAGCGGGTCGGCGCAGCGAGGACTGACGAGCACCGCGTCGGCACCGAGACCGGCGACGCTGCGGAACACCGCGCCGACGTTCGTGTGGTCGACGATGTCCTCGAGCACGACGACGACCTTCGCGTCCCGCACCACGTCGGCGACGCTCGGCAGCTCGGGACGCTGCATCGCGGCGATCGCACCGCGGTGCATCCGGAAGCCGGTGAGCTCCTCGAGCAGGACGTCGGCGCCGACGAAGACGGGGCCGTCGTGCTCCGCGACCAGGGGCAGGACACTGTCGAGCCACTTCTCCTGCACCAGGATGCTCCGCGGCACGTGCCCGGCGCGGACCGCACGCTCGATGACCGTGTTCGACTCGGCGATGTACAGGCCGCCCTCGGGCTCCGAGACCCGACGGAGTGCCACGTCGGTCAGACGGGCGAAGTCGTCGAGGCGGGGATCGTCGAGGGAGTCGATGCGGACGGAGTGCACGGGGCTCGTTTCGGTGTGGTGCGGTGGCGGCGTATGAGTCCCGCGGGCCAGGGCCGGCGCGGGTCCGGCGGGCCGGGGCGTCTCCGGGCTGCCGCCGGGCGGGTCCGCCGAGGATGCGCTCGGCCTGGGAAGCGACCGGGACGGTCGGGTGTTGAGGGTACCGTGAACAGGGTGCTGGATGATGCTGCGTCGACGACCGGACCGACCACCGGGGCGGCCGCCGGGTCGGTGACCGCCGACGACCTGGACCGCGTCGTCGAGGTGCTCGCGGGCAAGCGGATCGCCGTGCTCTCCGGTGCCGGTCTGAGCACCGACTCCGGCATCCCCGACTACCGCGGCGCCGGGCGCGTGGTGCGCAAGCCGATGACGTTCCAGGAGTTCCTGGCCGACCCCGCGAAGCGCCAGCGCTACTGGGCCGGATCGCACCTGGGCTGGCGGAGCTTCGCCGCCGCCGTGCCGAACGACGGGCACCGTGCGCTCGCCGCACTCGAGGACGCCGGGATCGCCGCCGGGATCATCACGCAGAACGTCGACGGCCTGCACCTGCGCGCCGGGTCCCGCCGCGTCGTCGAGATCCACGGCTCGATGGACCGTGCCGTGTGCCTGCGGTGCGGCCAGGTGTTCTCCCGCTCCGACCTCGCCGCCACCATCGACCGCGAGAACCCGTGGATCGACGAGCCCGGAACCGTGCAGCTGCAGCCGGACGGCGACGTCGAGATCACCGACGTCGAACGGTTCGTCGTGCCCGCGTGCACGGTGTGCGGCGGCGACCTGAAGCCCGACGTCGTCTTCTTCGGCGAGTTCGTGCCGGCCGAGAAGTTCCGCGAGGCCGTGTCGATCGTCGCCGACGCCGACGCACTCCTCGTCGTCGGATCGTCCCTCACCGTGAACTCGGGCGTGCGGCTGGTCGACCACGCTGCACGCCGCAAGAACCCGGTGGTCATCGTGAACCGCGGCGAGACCCGCAGTGACCGCCGTGCGGCCGTGAAGCTCGATGCCGGTACCACCGAGACGCTCGTGCAGCTGGCGGAGCGACTCAGTGCGGCGGCATCGGCCGACTGACCTCCCGCTGTCGCCGGACGGGCCTGCCGGGCGCGTCTGCGAAGATCGTCGGGTGACGACCCTCCTGTACCTCGTCCGACACGGCGAGACCGACTGGAACGCGCAGCGCCGCATCCAGGGCTCCACCGACATCCCGCTCAACGACACCGGACGACGGCAGGCCGCCGAGGCCGCCGAGCTCCTGACCCGCCGACCGTTCGACGCGGTCGTCGCCTCACCGCTGTCCCGAGCGGCCGAGACGGGCGCGATCATCGCGGATCGCCTGGCACTCGACGCGCCGACGGCGTACCCGGGCCTGGCCGAGCGCTCCTACGGCGAGGCCGAGGGCCTGACCGACGACGAGGTGTCGGCACGGTACCCGCACGACGACATCCCCGGTCGGGAATCCCGCTCGGCGCTGCTCGCCCGCGTCACCGAGACCCTCGGCGAGATCGCGGTCCGGTTCGACGGGGGCGTCGTGGTGGTCGCGACCCACGGCGCGGTGATCCGCAGTGTCGTGAACGCCGCCGCCCCCGGTACCGCCGACCGCCGCCACACCCCGATCCGGAACGGGTCCATCCACTCGTTCCGGTGGGACCCCGAGCGCTTCCACGCCGAACTCGTCCGCTTCGACGACCCGATCGACGACGTGTCCGACGCGGCCGGAGGGTCGGCGTTCGAGTACCAGAACCCCTTGGAGCGCAGGGGCTGACCGGGGACTAGGCTCCGACGCACCCGCACACCGGGTGAGGGGAGCCACATGTCCGACGACGGAACCGACCGACACGGTCAGCGTGCCCTCGACCCGCAGGACGACGACCTCGACCGTGTCTTCGGCCCCGAGACCGCGAGCGTCCCCACCCGCACCCGGGCCCGCACCTGGTTCATCATCGGCGGGAGTGCCCTGGCGGTCGCCGCCGTCATCGCGGTGGTGCTCGGCTCGATCATCGGGAGCGTCCAGAACGGCATCGGCGGGGTCTTCCCACGCCCGGACGTGGCGCTCGACCGGTTCGACACGCGCGTGCGTGCCCTGCCCGGCGTCACCGACGTGCGGCACCACGCCCCGTCCAAGACCGCGTTCGCGAGCTACGACGCCATCGCGACGGTCCGTGCGGATCCCGCGCTCGACCCCGTTGCCCGGCGTGACCTTGTCGCCGCCATCAGCCGCGCAGCAGACGAGTCCGGCGGCAACGGCGTCCGTGTCGTCGTGGTCGCCGACCTCGGCACCCTGCAGATCGGCGTCACCGGCGCCGGTGCGGTCGCGGCGAAGCGCCTGGCACTGGCGGACACGCTGGACCACATCGGCGGTGTGACGGAGGTCCGCTGCTCGTGGGAGCGTGGCGGGGACCCGTCCGACTCCGCAAGCGACCAGTCGATCGTCGTGCGGACCCCGGGTCGGGGGGCAGCGGTGCCGCCGATCGTGGCGCGGGTCACCGAGGAGACGCAGAAGGTGTTCCCGGGGGCGGACGTGCAGGTGATCGCGCCGGAGTGACGGTGCGGTGGTCGCGCCGTCGAGGCCGGGGAGTGGCACGCCCGACGTGACCGCGGTCCGCGCCGGCCCTCAGCCCCGCCGGTCCCCCACAGCCCGCTCGACGGCCCGGACGACCCGCTCCGCCGAGTCCTGCCACCGGAACCGGCCGGCACGCTCGATCGACTGCCGCGAGGCCTCGTCCCACCGTTCCTCGACCCGCCGGACAGCCGCAGCGACGGCGGACGGCGACGCCGGGTCGAAGTACTCCGCAGCGGAGCCGCCGATCTCCCGGAAGATCGGGATGTCACTGACGACGACCGGGGTCCCGACGCCCATCGCCTCGACGAGCGGGATGCCGAACCCCTCGTCGTACGACGCGGTCGCCAGTGCCGTGGCCGAACGGAGAACGGACAGGTACTCCTCGTCGGTGGCGCCGTCGTGGAACACGATCGATCCCGCAGGAGCCAGCGCCTCGAGCCGTGCCCGGTCGGCGTCGGACACCCGCGACATGCAGTGCAGCGTCCAGTCCGCCCCGAGGAGCGGCAGCGCCGCCGCCAGGGTCTCCACGTTCTTGTACGGCATGAACGAGCCCATGTAGACGAGCGAGCGTTGCCGTGGCGCTCCGGCCGACCGCGGTGTCGCCGGATCGGCCGCGTTGTAGGCCACGGTCACGGGTCGGCGCGTCAGCCGGTGCTCGGCGATCAGCCCGGCGGTCGTCTCCGACACCGTCACCACCCCGTCGGCGCCGTTCAGCAGGAACCGCTGCGGCGCCCAGGACAGGTGGAACGCCCGCCAGCCGAGCCGCAGCGGCCACGAGAACTCCCGCGGCGGCGTGCGGTTGCGGTAGTAGATCAGGTCGTGCAGCGTCAGGACGAGCGCGTACCGGCGCCCCCGCGACCCCATCGTCTGCATGGGCGAGAACACCGCGTCGAGCCCGAGCCGGTTGACGCGCCGGGCGACGAGCGGCTCCCCCGCGTCCGTCGGCGCGGGCAGCAGCTCCCACGGCAGGTCGCTCGGCAGCGACTCGAGCTGGCGCTCGTCACTGACGAGCAGTACGTGGTCGTGCCGGTCCGGCAGGTGCGCGACGACGCCGGCGGTGAACCGGCTGATGCCGTCGTGCCGACCGATCCGCACGTACCGGCAGTCGATGCCGATGCGCAGGCGCGTCACGACGCGTCCGCCGTCCGGGAGGCCCGCCCCGACCCCGACCGTCGGCTGTCCGCCGCGGCCGCAACGCGTCCCGTGCGCCCCTGGCGTCCGGCACGTCCGGCCGTGTCCGCCATCCGGCGGAGCACCGCCGCCGCGGCCGGAGCTGGCGTCTCGTAGTGGACGAGGTGGCCGACACCCGGGATCACGACGAGCTCGGCGTCACGCAGACGCTCGGCGAGTGCGCGCTGTTCGGGGACGGCGGTGATGTCGTCGTGCTCGGCCGCGACGAGCAGCACGGGCACCTCGATCCGGTCGGCGTACTCGGAGACGTCGTGGGAGACCGAGGTGCGGAATGCCTCGAGCACGCTCGTGCGGTTCGCGAAGGCCGAGAAGTACCGGTCGTGCTGGTCGTGCACCCATCGGCGGACGGCGGGGTCGCGCGACTTCAGCATCGCGATGCTCATCGCCCGGACGATCGCCCCGTTCCGCAGGATCCCGAGCCCGATCGGCTTCGGCAGCACCGCGCCGGCGCGGTAGTACCCGATCGCGATCGCCGTCCCGACGGCACGCGGACCCTGCAGTGCCGGGGCCGCGATGGGGTTCACGAGCACGAGCAGTCGGGTGTCGAGCCCGGCGGCGACGGTGGCCGACACCACGATCGACCCGAACGAGTGCCCGAGCACAACGGTGTCGCGGCCGAGCCCGAGCGCGGCGTGGAACCCGGCCAACCAGGCCACGTAGGCGTCGACGTCGGACACCGGCAGCGGATCGGACACGCCGAAGCCGGGCAGGTCCGGCACGACCACACGGACACCTTCGAGGTGCGCGGCGATGGTCTCGAGCCCGTGGTGGTCCCCGCGGAACCCGTGGACGGCGAGCACGGTGCGATCCGCATCCTCGGGCCCGTAGACCCAGTAGTGCGTGGTCCGGCCGTCGACCTGGACGGCACGGTGCACGACCGGGGTGGCGGCCATCAACGACTGGTACGGGGAGAGTACGGGCGGTTGCATCCGCGCCAGTCTAGGGAGCGAACCGCACGAAACCCCGGACACCCGCAGCATCTCGCGCCTATCGTGTCCGGGGCGGGCCGCAAGACCGGTCCGTCGATGACGACGAGGAGCACGGTGACCTTCACAGCCCCGATCCAGCTGCCCGGCCTGACGCTCGACCCGCAGTGGTACAAGCGCTCGGTCTTCTACGAGTGCATGATCCGGTCGTTCGTCGACTCCAACGGAGACGGCATCGGCGACATCCAGGGCGTGATCGGCAAGCTCGACTACCTGCAGTGGCTCGGCGTGGACGCCCTGTGGCTGCCGCCGTTCTTCCAGTCGCCGATGCGCGACGGCGGGTACGACATCTCCGACTACCGCGCGATCCTGCCGGAGTTCGGCACGCTCGACGACTTCCGCGAGCTCGTCACGAAGTCGCACGAGCGGAACATGCGCATCGTGATCGACATGGTGATCAACCACACCAGCGATCAGCACGAGTGGTTCCAGCAGTCCCGCGAGGACCCGAACGGCCCCTACGGCGACTTCTACGTCTGGCGGGACACCGACGAGGACTACTCGAACATCCGCATCATCTTCGTCGACACCGAGGAGTCCAACTGGACCTTCGACCCGGTCCGACGCCAGTTCTTCTTCCACCGCTTCTTCTCGCACCAGCCCGACCTGAACTTCGAGAACCCCGCGGTCATCGAGGCGATCTACGACGTCGTCCGGCACTGGCTCGACATGGGCGTCGACGGGCTCCGGCTCGACGCGATCCCGTACCTGTTCGAGTCGGAGGAGGGCAACGGCGAGGGCGAGCCGGAGACCCACGAGTTCATCAAGAAGCTCCGCGCGATGGTCGACGACGAGTACCCCGGCCGTGTGCTCCTGGCCGAGGCCAACCAGTGGCCGCGCGAGACGGCGGCGTTCTTCGGCACCGACGAGGAGCCCGAGTGCCACATGGCGTTCGACTTCCCGGTGATGCCGCGCATCTTCTACTCGCTCCGCGCCCAGCACGCCGCCGAGCTCAAGGCGATCCTGTCCGAGACCCTCGACGTGCCGGCCAGCGCGGCGTGGGGCGTCTTCCTCCGCAACCACGACGAGCTCACGCTCGAGATGGTGAGCGAGGAGTACCGGCAGGCGATGTACGGCTGGTACGGCTACGACCCGCGGATGCGCTCGAACATCGGTATCCGTCGTCGCCTCGCGCCCCTGCTCGACAACTCCCGCGCCGAGCTCGAGCTCATCCACGCGCTGCTGTTCTCGCTGCCCGGTTCGCCGTTCCTGTACTACGGCGACGAGATCGGGATGGGCGACAACATCTGGCTGCCGGACCGCGACTCGTCGCGCACGCCGATGCAGTGGACGCCCGACCGCAACGCGGGCTTCTCCACCGCCGACCCGGGCAAGCTCTACCTGCCCGTCGTCCAGTCGCTCGTGTACAACTACGCGCAGGTCAACGTCGAGGCGCAGCTCGCCCAGTCGCGTTCGCTGCTGCACTGGGTCCGGAACGTCATCCACACGCGCAAGGCCCACCCGGTGTTCGGCCTCGGCTCCCTGCACGTGCAGGAGACCTCGAACGACTCGGTGCTCGCCTTCGTCCGCTCGTGGGAGGGCTCCGGCCAGCAGTTCGGCCCGTCCGCCGAGGACGTCCTGTGCGTGTTCTCGTTCGCGACGAACCCGACCTCGGTCACGGTGTCCGCTCCGGAGTTCGCGGGGCGTCCGCTCTACGACCTGTTCGGCGGCGGCTCGTTCCCGTCGTTCGACGAGGACGGCAACGTCACGCTGACCATGGGCACGCAGTCGTTCTACTGGCTCCACGTCGGCGCGCCGACCCGGTAGCCGGGGGTGTCGGTGCGTCCCGTTAGCCTGACCGCGTGACGTTCCCCACTGCACAGCTCGACGCGCCCGCTCCGTCCCAGGACCTCACCGGTCGGCCCTGGTGGCACGCGCTGGGCGTCTTCGACCTCGAGACCACCGGGGTCGACGTCGAGACGGCCCGGATCGTCACCGCCCACGTCGGGCTCATCGACATGACCGGGGCCTCCATCGTCGAGGGCGCCTGGATCGCCGACCCCGGCGTCCCGATCCCCGAGGGTGCCGCCGCCGTGCACGGCTACACGACCGAGCGTGCCCAGGCCGAGGGGCGTCCCGCGGCCGAGGTCGTGGCCGAGATCATCGCCGCGATCGAGGCTGTGTTCGCCCGTGGCATCCCCCTCGTGATCTACAACGCCCCGTACGACCTCACCGTCCTCGACCGCGAAGCGAAGCGGCACGGGTTCGCCTCCCCCGTCATCGGCAACGTCGTCGACCCGCTGGTGATCGACAAGGCACTCGACACCTTCCGCAAGGGCAAGCGCACGCTCGAGGCCGCGTCGGAGCTCTACGGCGTCACACTCGACGACGCGCACGACGCCGGTGCCGACGCGATCGCTGCCGGGCGTGTCGCCCAGGCCATCGCGGGCAAGTACCCGGACGAGCTCGGCATCTCCGCCGAGGAACTCCACCGCAAGCAGGTCGGCTGGTGCGCCGAGCAGGCCACCTCGTTCCAGGACTACATGCGCAAGAAGCGCGACCCGACGTTCACCGCCGACGGCCGCTGGCCGCACCGCAACGGCGCTTGACCCCGCACTGCCCCCTCGCAAAGCACCGGTGTTCGCGCGCCGAACACCCGCAGAACGCGGTGTGACGTGCCAACACCGGTGTCTTGCGTCCCTGGGTCAGGGGCAGCTGGAGACACCGCACAACGCGAACGGGCGGCCCTCCCGGAGGAGGACCGCCCGTGGGCGTTGCGTGGGGCTGCTTACTTGCTGAAGCCCTTGAAGCGCTGGTTGAACTTCTCGACGCGACCGGCCGAGTCGAGGATGCGCTGCTTGCCCGTGTAGAACGGGTGCGAAGCGGACGAGATCTCGACGTCGATGACCGGGTAGGTCGCACCGTCGAGCTCGATGGTCTTGTCGCTGTTCGCGGTCGAACGCGTCAGGAACGTCTCACCGGAGGCCAGGTCGCGGAAGACGATGGCGCGGTACTCGGGGTGGGTGTCGGTCTTCATGGAGATTCCTCGATAGCGGTGGTGGGATTGCGCGAACTGCGCGGGAAGTCGTCGGCTTGCGCCAGCCGTCCACGATACCAGAGAGACGGCGGGATCGCAGCGCTACGCGGCGCGTGCCGTGTAGCGACCGGCGTCCTTGGTGACCGAGAGGCCGATGCCGAACGCCTCGGTCAGGGTCTGGTCCGTCAGGACCTCGTCGATGGGGCCTGCGGCCTGCACGTGGCCGTCGGCGAGGACGAGCGCGTGGGTGAAGCCGGCCGGGATCTCCTCGACGTGGTGGGTCACGATGACGATGGCCGGCGAGTCGGCGCTCTGGGCGTAGCCGCCGAGGGTGCGGACGAGGCTCTCGCGGGCACCGAGGTCGAGCGACGCGGCCGGTTCGTCGAGGAACAGGATCTCCGGGTCGGTCATCACGGCACGTGCGATCTGCACGCGCTTCTGCTCGCCATCGCTCAGGTCGCCGAACGTGCGGTCGGTGAAGGACCCCAGGCCCCACTCCTCGAGCACGCGCTGCGCACGGCGGACGTCGAGCTCCTCGTACTCCTCGTTCCAGCGACCCGTGACCGAGTAGGCCGCGGTGAGCACGACGTCGATGACCTTCTCGGTCACCGGGATGCGACGGGCCAGCGCGGTCGACGCGAAGCCGATGCGCGGGCGGAGCTCGAACAGGTCGGCACCGCCGAGTTCGGTCCCGAGCACCTCGACGTCGCCGGAGGTCGGGAACGTCTGGGCACCGGCGACCTGCAGCAGCGTCGTCTTGCCGGCACCGTTCGCGCCGAGCACGACCCAGCGTTCGTCGTCCTGCACCTCCCACGAGATCGCGTCGAGGATGGTGGCCCCGTTGCGGACCACGGAGACGTCTGACAAGCGCACGACCGAGGGCATGCGACCAGCCTACGGGTTCTGGCCGAGCACCCGGTCGTAGACCTGCCGTGTCCTGGTGGCGATCGCGTCCCAGGTGAACTCGGTCTCGACACGGAGCCGTCCGGCGCGTCCCATGAGCTTCGCCAGCCCCTCGTCGGCGAGCACCTCGGTGAGGGTCGCGGCGAGGTCCGCCACGAAACGGTCGGGGTCGGTCGGGGTGCCGGTGCCGTCCTGCACCTGGTCGATCGGGACGATGCGGCCGGTGAGCCCGTCGGCGACGACCTCGGGGATGCCCCCGGTGCCGGTGCCGACGACGGGGATGCCGCACGCCATCGCCTCGAGGTTCACGATGCCGAGCGGCTCGTAGACCGACGGGCAGACGAACACGGTGCCCGAGGACAGCACGTTCACGATCTCCTGGTGCGCGAGCATCCGGTCGATCCAGACGACGCCTTCACGTTCCGCGCGGAGGCCCTCGACGAGCTCGGTGACCTCGGCCAGGATCTCGGGGGTGTCGGGCGCGCCGGCGCACAGCACGATCTGCACGTCCGACGGCAGCGACGCCACGGCGCGGAGCAGGTACGGCAGGCCCTTCTGGCGGGTGATCCGTCCGACGAACACGACGCTCGGGCGCGTCGGGTCGATGCCGAGGGCGCGCACGGCGTCCTCGTCGACGGTCGGCTTCCACGCGTCGATGTCGATGCCGTTGTAGACGACGTGCACCTTCGCCGGGTCGATCGACGGGTACGAACGCAGGATGTCCGCACGCATGGCCTTCGAGACCGCGATGACGCCGTCGGCGTGTTCGAACGCCTCGCGCTCCATCCAGCTGGACAGGCGGTAGCCGCCGCCGAGCTGCTCGGCCTTCCACGGACGGAGCGGCTCGAGGCTGTGGGCGGTCACGACGTGGGGGATGCCGTAGGTGAGCTGCGCGATCCGGCCCGCGGAGTTCGCGTACCAGGTGTGCGAGTGCACGAGGTCGGCACCCTCGACGTCGGCCGCGATGGCCACGTCGGTGCCGAGGGCCTGCAGCGCGCCGTTCGCCTGGCCGAGGCCGTCCGGGGTCCGGTAGCCCCACACGTCGGGTTCGTCACGGAAGGCCCCGAAGGCCCGGACACGGACTTCCGTGTCCGTTCCCGACCGCAACGCGGCGGTGAGTTCGGACACGTGGACACCCGCTCCGCCGTAGACCTCCGGCGGATACTCCCTGGTCAGCAGATCGACTCGCACTGGTTCAACGTAACCGGTTCCCAGTGCTGACGCCTACTGTGAGCGGCATGGCACCAAAGAAGGTCTTCGGCATCGTGCTCGCCGGCGGCGAGGGCAAACGACTCATGCCGCTCACGGCCGATCGCGCGAAGCCCGCCGTCCCGTTCGGCGGCAACTTCCGTCTCATCGACTTCGCACTGTCGAACCTGGTCAACTCCGGTCTGCAGAAGATCGTCGTCCTGACCCAGTACAAGTCGCACAGTCTCGACCGGCACGTCGCGGAGACGTGGCGCATGGAGGGGCTGCTCGGCTCCTACGTCGCGTCCGTCCCCGCGCAGCAGCGGCTCGGCAAGCGCTGGTTCGCCGGCTCGGCCGACGCGATCCTGCAGTCGCTCAACCTGCTGCGCGACGAGCGACCCGACATCGTGGTCGTCGTCGGGGCGGACCACGTGTACCGGATGGACTTCCACCAGATGGTCGAGGCGCACATCGCCTCCGGCCGCAGCGCCACGGTGGCGGCGATCCGTCAGCCGATCGGGCTCGCCGACCAGTTCGGCGTGATCCAGGTGGCTGACGACGACCCGACGAAGATCGAGGCGTTCCTCGAGAAGCCGAAGGACGCCGTCGGCCTGGCCGACTCCCCCGGCGAGATCCTGGCCTCGATGGGCAACTACGTGTTCAACGCGGACGCGCTCGTCGACGCGGTCCTGCGTGACGGCCAGCTCGAGACGTCCGCGCACGACATGGGCGGCGACATCGTCCCCGACTTCGTCAACCGCGGCGACGCCGGCGTGTACGACCTGCAGCGCAACGAGGTCCCCGGTTCCACCGACCGCGACAAGTACTACTGGCGCGACGTCGGCACCATCGACTCGTTCTTCGACGCCCACATGGACCTCATCGCGCCGGTCCCGGTCTTCAACCTGTACAACCAGGACTGGCCGATCTTCAACCAGCAGACGAACCTGCCGCCGGCGAAGTTCGTCCGCGACGCCAACGGCAACACCGGGTCCACGGTGGACTCGCTCGTGTCGCTCGGTTGCCTGGTGTCGGGTGCGCAGGTCGAGCGCAGCATGATCGGGCCCTGGTGCTCGATCGACTCCGGCGCGAAGGTCCTCGACTCGATCGTGTTCGAGCGCGCCACCATCGGTGCCGGGGCGATCGTCAACCGCGCCATCCTCGACAAGGACGTCGTCCTCGCGCCGGGTGCGCAGGTGGGCGTCGACCGCGAGGCCGACGAGGCGCGCGGGTTCACCGTCACCGAGTCGGGCATCACCGTGGTGGGCAAGGGCGTCCGCGTCGACGCCTGATCCGTCACCGAGTCGGGGCTCCGCCCATGGGTCGGCAAGGGCGTCCGCGTCGACGCATAAGCAGACACCCGGGGCGCAGCCCCGGACGGACGGCCTGGAGGCACGGCTCGCGTCACGGACGCGGCCGTGCCTCCGTCAGTCGGTACCGTTGGTGCGTGCCCCGCTTCCTCGTCGTCCTCGATGCCGATTCCACCCTCCTCGAGGACGAGGTGATCGAACTGCTCGCCGACAGCGCCGGGACCCGGCCACAGGTGGCGGCGATCACGGAGCGCGCCATGCGCGGGGAACTCGACTTCGCCGAGAGCCTCCGGGAGCGTGTCGCGACCCTGGCGGGCCTCCAGGCTGACGTCTTCGTCCGCGCACAGCAGGCGGTCCGTGTGACGCGGGGCGCCGACCAGCTCGTCCGCGCGGTGCACGCCGCCGGCGGCACCATCGGCGTGGTGTCGGGCGGGTTCCACGAGGTGCTCGACCCGTTCGCCGAGCAGCTGGGCCTCGACCACTGCCGGGCGAACCGTCTCGAGGTCACCGACGGCGTGCTCACCGGCCGTGTGCTCGGCGACGTCGTCGACGCGCACGCCAAGGCCGTCGCGCTCCGCGAGTGGGCGGACGCGGACGGGGTCGACCCGGCACGGACGATCGCGATCGGCGACGGCGCGAACGACCTCGAGATGATGCGCGTCGCGGCGCTGTCGGTCGCGTTCGACGCGAAGCCGCGCGTGCGCGAGCAGGCCGACGTCGCGGTCGTCGACCGTGACCTGTCCGCCGTGCTCGCGACGCTCGGCCTGCGCGGCTGAGCCGTCCGGGGGCTAGTGCCCCATCCCGAGGCCACCGTCGACCGGGATGATCGCACCCGAGACGTACCCGGCACCGTCGCTCGCCAGGAACAGCGTGGCGTCTGCGACGTCGTCGACCGTGCCGTAGCGGGCGGCCGGGATCGCCTTCTTGAACTCGGCCTGCAGCTCGTCGGAGAGTGCGGCGGTCATGTCCGTCTGGATGAAGCCGGGCGCCACGACGTTGGCGGTGATGCCGCGCGAGCCGAGCTCACGCGTGATCGACCGGGCCATGCCGACCAGGGCGGCCTTCGAGGACGCGTAGTTGACCTGGCCGATCTGGCCGTAGGCGCCCACGACGCTCGACATCAGCACGATGCGGCCGAACCTGGCCTTCATCATGCCCTTCGTCGCGCGCTTGACGACGCGGAAGGTGCCCGTGAGGTTCGTGTCGACGACGCTCGTGAAGTCGTCCTCGGACATGCGGAGGAGCAGCTGGTCGTTCGTGATGCCGGCGTTCGCGACGAGGACCTCGATCGGACCGAGCTCGGCCTCGACCTGCGTGAACGCGGCGTCGACGGAGGCCGTGTCGGTGATGTCGGCCTGTACCGTCAGTGCGCCCTCGGGGCCACCGTGGCCGCTGCGCGACGTCACGGCGACCCGGTGGCCGGCCGCGACGAACCGCTCGGCCAGCGCGTGGCCGATGCCGCGGTTGCCGCCGGTGATGAGGACGGTACGGGGGGTGCTCATGGTCGCTCCGTTCGGTGGGATCTGCTCGGCACGCGGTGCCGGGGACCCGGCGGACACGCCCGGACGAGCGTACCGGAGCGGACCACCCCGCCGGTTCGCGCGCGGCGCACCCACGATCGGTCCGGCGGGATTAGGCTTGACCACGGGTAGACGGAGACCATCTGTATGAAGAGCACGCACACGAGCATCACGTCGCTGCCGGACACACCGGAGCAGGACCGGGCGCACCGCCTGTCCCGCTACGTCTGGCAGATGGCCGTCCGAGTGGTCCTCTTCATCTCCGCGGTGCTCGTGTACTCGATCTGGCACTCGTGGCTGGCGGTCATCCCGATCGTCCTGGCCGCGGTGATCCCCTGGGTCGCGGTCGTCATCGCGAACGCGGGCAGCCGGACCGAGAGCGACATGATCTCCCCCGCCGGGTCCATCGAGCTCTACGACGCCGTCGACCCGCGACTCCGCGAACAGCAGGAGGACGCCCGGGCCCAGGCCTACCGCGACGAGCAGGACCGCCTCCGCCAGCAGGCGCAGCACGCGCAGGACGAGTGGCAGCGCAACGGCGACCGATCGAAGATGTGGGGACCCCGCTGATGGGTGCGACGTTCGACCTGCAGACCGAGCCCGGATCCACCCCGGTGTGCTCGCGAGCCGGGTGCGTGTCGACGGCCGGGTGGCGTGTGAACTGGCGCAATCCCCGGATCCACGCGATCGACCGCGTGAAGATCTGGGCCGCGTGCGAAGAACACCGTGACTTCCTCGCCGACTACCTCCGCTCCCGCTCGTTCCCGGTGCGCGTCACCGGGATGCACGAGGACGTCGATCACCTCGACGACGAGCGCGAGTCGACCGCTGCGCCGAAGAACGACGTCGGGGTGCGCTCCACCGGCACCTCGCGATGACCGACGGCTTCGACCCGCAGTCCCGGTACGGCCGCAAGCACGCCGCGAAGCTGCAGCGCGCATCCGCGGGTTCGGGCGCTCCGGCGCAGCAGCACGACCCCGACGAACCCTTCGTCGGCTGGCGCTTCGTCCGGAGTCGCCGCTGGCTCGGCTACTTCGCGATCGCGGTCGCCTTCGCCATCGTCTGCGCGTTGTTCGGCATGTGGCAGTGGGACCGCCGCAACGAGGCCGTCCGGCAGAACGAGCAGGTCGCGCAGAACTACGACCACACTCCCGTCCCCGTCGACCGGGCGCTGCCGAAGGCCTCGAGCTGGCAGGACGAGCAGGAGTGGCTCCGGGTCTCCGTGACCGGTCGCTACGACGTCGACTCGCAGCTGCTCGTGCGCAACCGCGTGCACAACGGGCAGCCCGGGTTCGAGGTCCTGACGCCCCTGGTCACGTCCGAGGGCCGCGCCTTCATCGTCGACCGCGGGTGGGTGCCGACCGGCAACGCACAGGACGCCCCCGACCACGTGCCGGCTCCCCCGTCCGGCGAGGTGACCGCGATCGTCCGCCTGCAGCAGAGCGAACCGCGTATCCCCGGCCGCTCCGACCCGAAGGACACCGACCAGGTGCAGTCGGTGACCCTCGCCGACGTGGCGGACAAGGTCGACGACCCGATCTGGACGGGCGCCTACGGGCAGCTCGCCTCGGAGTCCCCCGCCCCGACCGAAGCCCGCCCGCTCGGCTGGGAGCGTCCCAATGCCGACACGGGGCTGCACCTCAGCTACTTCATCCAATGGTTCCTGTTCGCCGCCGGGGGCTTCGGCTTCTTGGCGTACGTGATGGTGCAGGAGTACCGGAACCTCAACCAGGACGACCCGGAGGAGCGCGAGCGCGCCCTCGAGCGCGAGCGTCGCAAGAACGCGAAGCCGAAGACCGACGCCGAGATCGAGGACGAGCTCATCGCGTCACGTCGCTGACGCGTGCGCCTGCGCGTGCGCCTGTGCGCGTCGCCAGTGCGCCGTGCGCACCTCGCGACCCGTGCGCGCTTCGGCGCACCGTGCCGCGCCACAAGCGGGCACCCAGCAAGCAGCGCCGCAGCGGACTGCGGACGCGGCACCGTGCGGACGGGAGGCACGGCGCACGACCGGTGCCGCGCCTCCAGGCCGTACCGTGCCCACCTCGCGGCCCCGTGCGCGCTTCCGCGCACCGTGCCGCCCCACAAGCGCGCACCCAGCACGCAACACGCAACACGCACCGGACCGGACCGCGAACGCCGCGCCGTGCGGACGGGCCTCGCCCGACCGCACGCGCGGCAACTAGGCGAGCTCGATGAGCTCCGCGTAGTCCTTGTTCCAGTGGTCCTCGGTGCCGTCCGGCAGCAGCAGCACCCGCTCGGGATTGAGCGCCTCGACCGCTCCGGCGTCGTGGGACACCAGGACGACCGCACCCTCGAAGCCGGCCAGGGCGTTGAGGATCTCCTCGCGCGACGCCGGGTCCAGGTTGTTCGTCGGCTCGTCGAGCAGCAGGACGTTCGCGCCGGAGACCACGATCATCGCGAGCGACAGACGTGTCTTCTCGCCACCGGACAGGACGCCGGCCTTCTTGTAGCCGTCGTCGCCGGTGAACAGGAACGACCCGAGCACGCGACGGGCCTCGGTCTCGTTGAGGTCGGTCGACGCCGACACCATGTTCTCGATCACGGTGCGGTTGACGTCGATGTTCTCGTGCTCCTGCGCGTAGTAGCCGATGCGCAGGCCGTGGCCGGGCTGGATCTCGCCGGTGTCGGGCTGGTCGGCGCCCGCCAGGATCCGCAGCAGCGTCGTCTTGCCCGCACCGTTGAAGCCGAGGATGACGACGCGCGAACCGCGGTCGATCGCCAGGTCGACACCCGCGAAGATCTCGAGCGACCCGTAGGACTTCGACAGGCCCTCGGCCATCAGCGGCGTGCGGCCGCACGGGGCCGGGGTGGGGAAGCGGATCTTCGCGACCCGGTCGGCGACGCGCTCGTCCTCGAGGCCGGCGAGCAGCTTGTCGGCACGCGCGACCATCTGGTGGGCTGCCGCGGCCTTCGACGCCTTGGCGCCGAACCGGGCGGCCTGGTCCTTGAGCGTGGCGGCCTTCTTCTCGGCGCCTGCGCGCTCCTTGCGGCGGCGCTCCTCGTCGGCGACGCGTTGCCGCTGGTAGAGCTTCCAGCCCATGTTGTAGATGTCGATGGTCTGGCGGTTGGCGTCCAGGTAGAAGACGCGGTTCACGACCTCGTCGACGAGCTCGACGTCGTGGGAGATGATGATGACGCCACCGGGGTAGGTCTTCAGGTGCTCGCGGAGCCACACGACGGAATCGGCGTCGAGGTGGTTGGTCGGCTCGTCGAGGATCATCGTCTCGGCGTCCGAGAACAGGATCCGGGCGAGCTCGATGCGCCGCCGCTGACCGCCCGAGAGCGTCTTGAGCTGCTGGTCGAGGATGCGGTCCGGAAGCTTGAGGTTCGAGGCGATGGAGGCCGCCTCGGCCTCGGCTGCGTAGCCACCGAGCGCGTTGAACTGGTCGTCGAGGCGGCTGTAGCGGCGCATCGCCTTCTCGGCAACGGCCGCGTCGTCACTCGCCATGTCGAGGGTCGCAAGCCGGATGCCCTCCACGAGCTCACCGAGTCCACGGGCGTCGAGGATGCGCTTCCGCGCCGTCTCCTCCGGGTCGCCAGAGCGGGGGTCCTGGGGCAGGTAGCCGATCTCGCCGCCGCGCTCGATCTTGCCGCCGGTGGGCTGCGTCTCGCCCGCGAGGGCCTTGGTCATCGTCGTCTTCCCCGCGCCGTTGCGGCCGACGAGTCCGATCTTGTCGCCCTTCTCGACACGGAAGGACACGTCCTCCATGAGGAGACGAGCTCCGACGCGGATCTCGAGTTCGTGCACGGCAAGCACAGTGGACGTCCAATCAGTTGGTGGGTTTGCACAACGGTGTGTGCGTGAGGTGCACCGCTACGCTGACGGGACCGATGGTTCCGAACGGAACCAGCAGTCCATTCTAGGAGAATCCATGACGAACGCCACCGGGTTCGCTCCCCGCGCAGTCCTCGCCGACCGTCTGCGCACGCACGGGCTGGCCACCGACGCCGCCCTCGTCGCCGGCGGAGCCCTGTTCACCGCCGCGATGGCGCAGCTCGAGGTCCCGATGTGGCCGGTCCCGATCACCGGGCAGACGCTCGCCGTCGTGCTCGTCGGCGCGACGCTCGGCGCACGTCGCGGCATGCTCTCGCTGCTCGTGTACGCCGTCGCCGGACTCGCGGGTGCCCCGTTCTTCGCCGACATGCAGGGCGGCCTGCAGGCCCTGGCCCTGCCGAGCTTCGGGTACGTCATCGGCTTCATCCCGGCCGCCGGGCTCGTCGGCTGGCTCGCGCGCCGCAACTGGGACCGCCACGTCGGTCGCGCCGCGGTGGCGATGCTGCTCGCGAGCGCCATCCCGTTCGTGACCGGCCTGCCGTACCTGGCGGTGGCGCTCGGCCAGCTCGGCGCCCCGAACGACGTCCAGTCGGTGCTCGCCGCCGGCCTGTACCCGTTCGTCATCGGTGGCATCGCCAAGGCATTCATCGCGGCCGGCATCCTGCCGCTCGCGTGGAAGGCCGTCGGCCGCCGCTGACGCCGCGCACGAGAACGGCCCCGCACCCGATCGGTGCGGGGCCGTTCTGCGTCCGGTGCGGGCCGGCCCTCGGTGCGGTTCGGGTGGTTCGGGCGGTTCGCCGAGATCGCGGGGCACGCCCCGTGCGCGACCCGCCGGTCGGTCACGACTCCCCGTCACCCGAACGCCGGGTGGTCGCGTTCTGTCGCCTGGACCGCGGCCAGCCGACAGAACGCGACCACTCCGCGAACGTGGGCGGGCGGTCCCGACCGATCGGCGGCGCGCCCCGCGCGTGGCGTGCGCACAGACGGACGGGAGGTCCGGTGCCAGCTGGCACCGGACCTCCCGTCCGTCAGGGGGTCGTGACTAGATCGCGAACCCGAGGGCGCGCATCATCTCGCGTCCGTCGTCGGTGATCCGTTCCGGACCCCACGGCGGCATCCAGACCCAGTTGATCCGGAAGGCGTCCACGATGCCGTCGAGGGCGTTCGCGGTGTCCCCCTCGATGACGTCGGTCAGGGGGCAGCCCGCGCTGGTGAGCGTCATGCTGATGACGAGCGCGTTGGCATCGTCGTCCCAGGCGAGGTCGTAGATCAGACCGAGGTCGACGATGTTCACGCCGAGCTCCGGGTCCTGGACCTCCTTCAGGCCCTCGACGACCTCGTCGAACTTGTCGGGAGCGAGTGCGGCGATCATCAGGCCTGCGCCTCGGCGGCAGCGGCCTGCACGTAGCGGTCGTAGCCCTCGTTCTCGAGGCGGTCGGCGAGCTCCGGGCCGCCCTGCTCCGCGACCTTGCCGGCGACGAACACGTGCACGAAGTCCGGCTTGATGTAGCGGAGGATGCGCGTGTAGTGCGTGATGAGCAGCACACCGAGGCCGGTCGCGGCCTTGGCGCGGTTGACACCCTCGGAGACGATCTTCAGCGCGTCGACGTCGAGGCCGGAGTCGGTCTCGTCGAGGACGGCGAACTTCGGCTTGAGGAGCTCGAGCTGCATGATCTCGTGGCGCTTCTTCTCGCCACCGGAGAAGCCCTCGTTGACGTTGCGCTCGGCGAACGACGAGTCCATCTTCAGGTCGGCCATCGACTGACGGAGTTCCTTGATCCAGCCACGGAGTGCCGGAGCCTCACCGTCGATCGCCGTCTTGGCGGTGCGCAGGAAGTTCGACACCGTCACGCCCGGGATCTCGACCGGGTACTGCATCGCCAGGAACATGCCGGCACGGGCGCGCTCGTCGACGCTCATCGCGAGGACGTCCTCGCCGTCGAGGGTGATCGTGCCTCCGACGACGTTGTACCGGGGGTGCCCGGCGATCGTGTACGCCAGGGTGGACTTGCCGGAGCCGTTCGGCCCCATGATCGCGTGGATCTCGCCCTCGTTGATGGTGAGGTCGACACCCTTCAGGATCTCCTTGGTGCCCTGGTCGGTGTCGATCGAGACCTTGAGGTCACGGATTTCCAGAGTGGACATTGCGTTCCTTCGGTTGCAGCTGTGTGCGGCGTCAGCCGCGGGAAGTGTTGGTGTGCTCAGTCGACCGGGACGACGTCCTGCACGTCGACGTAGACGTCGCCGTCGCGGACCTCGACCCGGAAGACCGGGACGGGCTCGTAGGCCGGGAAGTTCTGCGGCTTGCCGGTGGTCAGCGAGAAGCGGGACCCGTGGGCCCAGCACTCCAGCGAGTCACCCTCGACGAAGCCCTCGGCCAGCGAGATGTCGCCGTGCGTGCAGGTGTCGCCGATGGCGTGGACCGTGCCGGACGAGTCCTTCACGATCGCGACCGCCGTACCGTCGACGACCACCCGCATCGGGCTGTCCACCGCGATGTCGGCTTCGGCGCAGACCTTCTCGGCCATCAGGCGGTGGCCTCCGCGCCATCGGCCCGCGGGGCGGCAGCCTGTGCGTCGCCCGCCTCGGCCGGTGCGGCGATGACCGAACGGCCCTCGGCCAGCTCCTGCTCGACCGCGGCGATGAGGCGTTCCTCGAGCTCGGGCGCACCGATCTTCTGGATGACCTCGACCAGGAAGCCGAGCACGACGAGACGCCGGGCTTCTTCTTCCGGGACGCCGCGGGACTGCAGGTAGAACAGCTGCTCGTCGTCGAAGCGACCGGTCGCACTCGCGTGCCCGGCACCCTCGATGTTGCCCGTCTCGATCTCGAGGTTCGGGATGCTGTCGGCACGGGTGCCGTCCGTCAGCACGAGGTTGCGGTTCTGCTCGTACGAGTCGGTGCCGTCGCCGGCGCGGCCGATCAGGACGTCACCGATCCAGACGGTGTGCGCGCCCTGGCCCTGCAACGCGCCCTTGTAGTTGACCCGACCGCGCGTGTTGGGCGCGTCGTGGTTCACGTAGACCTGCTGCTCGATGTACTGGCCGGCGTCGGCGAAGTACACGCCGTACATCTCCGTGTCGGCGCCCTGCGCACCCAGGTGGGTCGAGGGGTTGACCCGGATGACGTCGCCGCCGAGCGAGACCACGACGTGCTTCAGGAACGCGTCGCGGCCGACCTCGGCGAAGTGCGTCGCGACGTGGACGGCGTCGTCGTCCCAGTCCTGCAGGCTGACGACGGTCAGTCGCGAATTCTGCTGCGCGACGATCTCGACGTTCTCGCTGAGCAGGGCGCTGCCGCGGTTGTCGAGCACGACGATGCCCTGCGCGTTCGGCTCGGCCGTGATGACCGTGTGTGCGGCGCGGGGCTGCGACCCGAAGTCGGAGCGGGTCACGGTGATGAACTCGTGTGCCTCGGTGGCCTTGATCGTGATCGCCAGCACGGCGTCGCGCGCGCTCCAGGCCGCGGCCGAGGCGCGGTCCTCGGGCAGCCCAGCGGAGCCGACGCGGGGGTCGTCGCTGCGGCCCCATTCGACGTCGGCACCCTCGGACTGTCGGGCGAGGTACGGGTAGGCGGATCCGTCGAGTCCGCCGTCCAGCAGCGGCTGGAGCTTGGCGAGCGGTGCGAACTTCCAGTTGACCTCTCGGCCGGTGACCTTCGGGAACGCCTCGACGTCGCCGGACTGGAACCGCTCGGAGCGGGTCTGGACCGGCACCTTCTTGTCGGGGGCGTCCCAGCCGCCGTCGGAGTGGGCTCCGGCGCCGTGCTGGGTGCCACCCTGCGCTGCGGCAGCGGGCTCGATCGGCTGGTCGATGTGGGGAGGGGTGGTGCTGGACATCTAGCCGACGGATCCTTCCATGCTCATCTCGATGAGCTTGTTGAGTTCGAGTGCGTACTCCATCGGGAGCTCGCGGGCGATCGGCTCGATGAAGCCACGGACGATCATCGCCATCGCCTCGTCCTCGGCCATGCCGCGGGACATGAGGTAGAAGAGCTGCTCCTCGCTGACACGCGAGACCGTCGCCTCGTGTCCCAGCTGCACGTCGTCGACACGGATGTCGATCGCCGGGTAGGTGTCGCTCCGGCTGATCGTGTCGACCAGCAGGGCGTCGCAGCGCACGGTGTTGGCGGCGTGGTGTGCGGCCGGGTCGACCCGGACCTCACCGCGGTAACCCGCACGACCGCCACCACGGGCGATCGACTTCGACACGATCGACGACGTCGTGTACGGCGCCATGTGGATCATCTTCGCGCCGGCGTCCTGGTGCTGACCCGGGCCCGCGAAGGCGACGGAGAGCGTCTCGCCCTTGGCGTGCTCACCGGCGAGGTAGATCGACGGGTACTTCATCGTGACCTTGGACCCGATGTTGCCGTCGATCCACTCCATCGTCGCGCCCTCGTGTGCGATCGCACGCTTGGTGACGAGGTTGTAGACGTTGTTCGACCAGTTCTGGATCGTCGTGTACCGAACGCGGGCGTTCTTCTTGACGATGATCTCGACGACGGCCGAGTGCAGCGAGTCGGACTTGTAGATCGGGGCGGTGCAGCCCTCGATGTAGTGGACGTACGAGTCCTCGTCCGCGATGATCAGCGTCCGCTCGAACTGGCCCATGTTCTCGGTGTTGATCCGGAAGTACGCCTGCAGCGGGATCTCGACGTGGACGCCCTTCGGGACGTAGACGAACGAGCCACCGGACCAGACGGCCGTGTTCAGCGCGGCGAACTTGTTGTCGCCCGCCGGGATCACGGTGCCGAAGTACTCCTCGAACAGCTCCGGGTGCTCACGGAGCGCCGTGTCGGTGTCCATGAAGATGACGCCCTGCTGCTCCAGGTCCTCGCGGATCTGGTGGTAGACGACCTCGGACTCGTACTGCGCGGCGACACCGGCGACGAGGCGCTGGCGTTCGGCCTCGGGGATGCCGAGCTTCTCGTAGGTCGCACGGATGTCCTCGGGGAGGTCTTCCCACGACTGCGCCTGCTTCTCCGTGGAGCGCACGAAGTACTTGATGTTGTCGAAGTCGATGCCCGTCAGGTCGGCGCCCCACGTCGGCATCGGCTTGCGACCGAAGAGCGACAGCCCCTTGAGGCGGTTCTTCAGCATCCACTCGGGCTCGTCCTTGAGGTTCGAGATGTCGGTGACGACCTCTTCCGAGATCCCACGACGGGCGGAGGACCCTGCCGAGTCGGAGTCGGACCAGCCGAACTCGTATTGGCCGAGCCCTTCGAGCTCGGGACGGTCGATGAGCACGTCGGACATGGTCTCCTCGTTTCCTTCTCGCGGGACAGCGTTACAGGTGTCAACCCGTGGCGTCTGGACGCCATTCCACCGCGGACCGCTGACATGCGGACCCGGTGCTGCTCCCTCGCAACGACAATGGTTCCACGCAGTCCGTGGAGTGATCGGCGATCTCGGCCCATTCGGAGCCGGCGCCTGCCTAGACTTGACTGCTGCTGAACCCTCGAATCCTACAGGTTCACTGCACGGAACAACAGGAAGGCACCACCCTCGTGACACGCGTCGGATCCCCCGTCGAGCAGGATCTCCGGACCGGACGGTGGTGGTCGCTCCCCCGCGTGGTCGACCGTCGCGTCGTGGCGCTGGCCTGGGCGTCCTTCGTGGTCGAGGTCGTGCTGATCGGCACCGGAGGGCTGGTGCGCCTCACCGCCTCGGGCCTCGGATGCCCCACCTGGCCCAAGTGCACGGCGGATTCGCTGGTCTCCACGCCGGAGATGGGCATCCACGGCATCATCGAGTTCGGCAACCGCCTGCTCACCTTCGTGCTCGTGATCGTGGCCGTCGCGATGTTCCTCGCGGTCGTCCGGATGCTCCGCACGCGCCCCGAACTCTTCTGGCTCGCGTTCGCTCAGGGCGTCGCGATCCCCGTGCAGGCCGTCATCGGCGGCATGAGCGTCTGGACGAACCTGAACCCCTTCGTGGTCGGGCTGCACTTCGTCGTCTCCGCCGCGCTCACCTCGGTGACCGCTGCGCTGGTCTACCGGACGACGCACGGCCCGCGCACCGCCCAGCGGCTCGTCCCCGGCTGGTACACGGGTGTCGTCCGCGGCACCGTCGCCGCCGTGGTCGTGACCGTGCTCGTCGGCATCCTGACCACCGGCAGCGGCCCGCACGCCGGAGCCGACGCCGCGGTCGACGGTGGGCGTCTGCACCGCACCGGATTCGACCCGGCGGTCATGGAGCACGTGCACGCCTGGCCCGCGTACGCCCTCTTCGCCCTGACCCTGGTGCTCGTCATCGGAGCCGTCCGCCTGCGCCGACCGAGCAAGTGGCCGCTGCTGCTGCTCGTCGTCGAGTTCCTGCAGATCGCGGTCGGCCTCACGCAGGCGCGCACGGGCCTGCCCGTCGGACTCGTCGGCACGCACATGGTGCTCGCCGGGCTGCTCGTCGGCGCGGTGACCGCCGTGGTGCTGTCGACGCGGGCCTCGGCCGGCCGAGACGCCGTCCGGGAACCACTCGACGCCTGACGCCCGGGCGCGTCGCGCGCTCGACACCCGTTCTCCGACACCCCACGAGTCGTTCGACTCGTGGGGTGTCGCGTTCCCGGTGGGCATCGTCAGCGGGCGCACCACGCGCGGTCAGCAACCACTCGCGTCCGCCCCGTGGCCGACGCTCCCCGCGCGCCGGACGGGAGGCCCGTGGCGGGCCCGCACCGTGCCTCCCGTCCGCCTCGTGCCGAGCACGGGACGCCGGTGCCCTGCGGACACGCCTCCGGGTGCACGAGAAGCCGCCGGATCCGGCGGCGTCTCGGCGGACGCGCGGCGTCGTGCAAACACGACGCGGCGTCGACTGGACACGACGGCGTCGCGTGGGCGCGACGGCGTCCTGCGGGCCGAGCGCGCGCGGGTGCCCCGCTCGACCGCCTAGAAGGTGAAGACCTGCGGCAGCAGCGGGTCGATGCCCACGGCGATGAAGAGCAGCGTCAGGTACGTGATCGAGCTGTGGAAGACCCGCATCGGCTGCACGTGCTCGACGTGCTGGATGGCCCGCGAGTACAGGCGGTGCGACTCGACGACGAACCAGATGCCGCCCGCCAGCGCGACGACCGTGTAGAGCGGACCCATGTGCCCGACCGGGATGAGCAGCAGTGAGCAGACGAGCGTCGCCCAGGCGTAGAGCACGACCTGCAGGCCGACGACGGTGCGGCCACGGACCACGGCGAGCATCGGCACGTCGGCCGCGTCGTAGTCGTCGCGGTACTTCATCGACAGCGGCCAGTAGTGCGGCGGCGTCCAGAGGAAGATCACCATGAACAGGATGACCGGGGTCCAGGTCAGCGACCCGGTGACGCCCGCCCAGCCGATGAGCACCGGCATGCAGCCGGCCGAGCCGCCCCAGACGATGTTCTGCGGGGTGCGGCGCTTGAGCCACAGCGTGTAGACGAACACGTAGATCAGGATCGCGATGACGCTCAGCGCGGCGGCCAGCCAGTTCACCAGGAACCCGAGCACCGCGGTCGACAGGATGCCGAGCACCCACGAGAACACGAGCGCCTCGCGGTCGGACAGCTCCCCGGTGACGAGCGGGCGGGTGCTGGTCCGCTTCATCAGCCGGTCGATGTCCCGGTCGATGTAGCAGTTGAAGGCCGACGCCGAACCGGCCGACATCGCTCCGCCCAGCATCGTCCAGAAGACGAGCCACAGGTCGGGGACGCCGCGTTCGGCGAGGAACATCGTCGGCGCCGTGGTGACGAGCAGCAGCTCCATCACGCGCGGCTTCGTCAACGAGACGTACGCACGGACCTTGCGGGACAGCGGCGATCGGGGTCGATCGGTGTCGGGCCGGGTCACGGTGGCAGTCGGCAAGAGAACCTCAGTCTGTTCGCATCAGCTCGCACACTCGGTGGACGACTGCGACGGCGTCCGGGCATGCGCTGACCCGGAATGTCCACGGGTCCCGACCAGTTTACGGGATGGAAGCGCCGCGACGGTGCCCCGCTCCGACATCCCGGCGTGATCCGGACGCGCTCGACACGCCCGGATCGACCGTCGGCGGCCACCCCGGTGTGAACATCGGGGGTCACCTGAACCCCTTCTGAGTACCGGGTCACTATGCTGGACACGCCCTCCCGCAGTGCGCGCCCCGATGACGTCGGCCGCGATGAGCCGGTCGGCCGCCGTCAGACGGCGACACGACTCGGCCCCGGGATGGCCACATGTCCGTGCGATGGCACGAGCCCTCGCACATGTCGCATCAAGAAGGGTCAACATCCAAGTGGCTGAATTCACCTGGGACGCCATCGACCGGAAGGCCGTCGACACGGCCCGCGTTCTCGCCGCCGACTCGGTCGAGGCCGCCGGCAACGGTCACCCCGGCACCGCGATGAGCCTCGCTCCGCTCGCCCACCTGCTCTTCCAGAAGGTGATGCGTCGCGACCCCAGCGACGCCACCTGGATCGGCCGCGACCGCTTCATCCTCTCCGCCGGTCACGCCTCGATCCTCCAGTACGTGCAGTTCTACCTGCACGGCTACGGGCTCGAGCTCGAGGACCTGCAGCACCTGCGCAAGTGGGGCTCGAAGACCCCGGGTCACCCGGAGTACGGCCACACCGACGGTGTCGAGATCACCACGGGCCCGCTCGGCCAGGGCCTCGCGTCCTCGGTCGGCTTCGCCTACGCCCAGCGCTTCGAGCGCGGCCTGTTCGACCCGGAGACCCCGGCCGGTCAGTCGCCGTTCGACCACTTCACCTACGTGATCGCCGGTGACGGTGACATGCAGGAGGGCGTGACCAACGAGGCAGGCTCGCTCGCGGGTCGCCAGCAGCTCGGCAACCTCATCGCCTTCTACGACTCGAACCAGATCTCGATCGAGGACAACACCGACATCGCGTTCTCGGAGAGCGTCCCCGAGCGCTACGAGGCGCTCGGATGGCACGTCCAGATCGTCGACTGGAAGAAGACCGGCGAGTACTCCGAGGACGTCGAGGAGCTCCACGCCGCGATCGAGGCCGCCAAGCAGGTCACCGACAAGCCGTCGCTCATCGTCCTCAAGACGATCATCGGCTGGCCGTCGCCGACCAAGCAGAACTCGGGCAAGATCCACGGTTCGGCGCTCGGCGCCGACGAGATCAAGGGCCTCAAGGAGGTCCTCGGCTTCGACACCGACAAGACCTTCGAGGTGGCCCCCGAGGTCCTCGAGTACACCCGCGGTGCCGTCGCCAAGGGCCAGGCCGAGCACGCCGAGTGGCAGAAGACCTTCGACGCGTGGGCCGCCGCCAACGCCGACAAGAAGGCGCTGTTCGACCGTGTCCAGTCGAAGGAACTCCCGGAGGGCCTCGAAGCAGCGCTCCCGGTCTTCCCGACCGACAAGGCCGTCTCGACCCGTGCCGCTTCCGGCAAGGTCATCAACGCCATCGCGCCGCTGATGCCCGAGTTCTGGGGCGGTTCGGCCGACCTCGCCGAGTCGAACCTCACCACGATCGAGGGCGCCAAGTCCTTCGGTCCGGCCGAGGCCTCGACGTCGACGTGGAGCACCGACCCGTACGGCCGCGTGCTGCACTTCGGCATCCGCGAGCACGCCATGGGTTCGATCCTCAACGGCATCGTCCTGCACGGGAACACCCGCCCCTTCGGTGGCACGTTCCTCATCTTCAGCGACTACATGCGTCCGGCGGTCCGTCTCGCCGCGCTCATGCAGGCGCCGGCGATCTACGTCTGGACCCACGACTCGATCGCCCTCGGCGAGGACGGCCCGACGCACCAGCCGATCGAGCAGGTCTCGTCGCTCCGTGCGATCCCGGGGCTCGACGTCGTCCGCCCGGCCGACGCCAACGAGGTCGCCTACGCGTGGCTCGAGATGCTCAAGCACACCGACCGCCCGGCCGGCATCGCGCTGAGCCGCCAGAACCTCCCCGTGTTCGAGCGTGGCGAGGGTGACGCCTCCGGTGAGGTCTTCGCCTCGGCGAAGAACGTCGCCAAGGGTGCGTACATCCTGGCCGAGGCGCCCAACGGCACCCCGGACGTCATCCTCATCGCGACCGGTTCCGAGGTCCAGATCGCGGTCGAGGCTCGCGAACAGCTCAAGGCCGAGGGCATCAACGCCCGCGTCGTGAGCGCCCCGTCGATCGAGTGGTTCCGCGCCCAGTCCGAGAACTACCAGGACCAGGTGCTCCCGAAGGACGTCACCGCTCGCGTGTCGGTCGAGGCCGGCATCGCCATGAGCTGGCGCGACATCGTCGGCGACAAGGGCCGCAGCGTCTCGATCGAGCACTTCGGTGCCTCGGCCGACTACCAGACGCTCTTCAAGGAGTTCGGCTTCACGACGGAGCACGTCGTGGCCGCCGCGAAGGAATCGATCGCGGCTTCCTGACCTGCGAGGGCCGGGTCCGGTTTCCGGATCCGGCCCTTCTTCCGGGAGGCCCGGCGCGGTTCCGCCCCGGGCCTCACGTCCCCCAGACCCCGACTCACGGTCCTCACGGACCCGTCGATGAAAGAAGAAGAGAAACACATGGCTGAGAACACCCCCACCGCCGCCCTCTCCGCGGTCGGCGTGAGCATCTGGCTCGACGACCTCTCCCGCGAGCTCCTCGAGACCGGCAAGCTCACCGAGCTCATCGAGCAGAAGAACGTCGTCGGCGTGACGACGAACCCGACGATCTTCGCGTCGGCCCTCGCCAAGGGCGAGCGCTACGACTCGCAGGTCAAGGAGCTCGCCGCTGCGGGCACCGACGTCACCGACGCGATCTTCGAGATCACCACGCAGGACGTCGCGAACGCCTCCGACGTCTTCAAGCCGATCTACGACGAGACCAAGGGCTTCGACGGCCGCGTCTCGATCGAGGTCGAGCCGGGCCTCGCGCACGACACCGCCAAGACCATCGAGCAGGCGAAGTTCCTGTTCGACAAGGTCGGCAAGGAGAACGTCCTCATCAAGATCCCGGCGACGCTCGAGGGTCTCGAGGCGATCACCGAGGTCATCGGCGCCGGCATCTCCGTCAACGTCACCCTGATCTTCTCGCTCGAGCGCTACCGCGCCGTCATCGACGCCTACCTCGGTGGGCTCGAGAAGGCCAAGGCCGCCGGCCACGACCTCTCCAAGATCCACTCCGTCGCGTCCTTCTTCGTGTCGCGCGTCGACTCCGAGATCGACAAGCGCCTGGACGCCGTCGGCACCGACGAGGCCAAGGCCCTCAAGTCGAAGGCCGGCATCGCCAACGCGCAGCTCGCGTACCAGGTCTGGACCGAGGCGTTCGCCTCGGAGCGCGCCCTCGGCCTGCTCGAGTCCGGTGCCAACACGCAGCGTCCGCTCTGGGCCTCGACCGGTGTCAAGGACCCGTCGCTCCCCGACACGCTCTACGTGACCGAGCTCGCCGCCCCGAACACCGTGAACACGATGCCGGGCAAGACGCTCGACGCCACGTTCGACCACGGTGAGATCCACGGCGACGCGATCGCCGGCACGTTCGACCAGGCGCAGCAGGTCCTCGACCAGCTCGCCGCGCAGGGCGTCGACTACGACGACGTCGTCGCGCTGCTCGAGAAGGAGGGCGTGGACAAGTTCAACGTCTCCTGGGGCGAGCTCGTCGACACCGTCAAGAACGCGCTCGAGGGCGCCAAGTAGTGACGGTTTCCATCGCAGCCAGCGGCGATGCCGCGCGGGCCATCGAACACGTGGTCCCGCGGCTCGTCGCTGACCTGGTGGCCTCGGGCATCACCGCCCAGGACGCCGATCTGTGGGGAACCGCCGCCGAGGCCGAGGCGTCGAAGCGCCTCGGCTGGGTGGAGGCCGTCTCGGTCTCCCGCCCGCTCGTCGCCGAGGTGACCGCGCTGCGCGAGTCGCTCCGTGCCGAAGGGGTCGACCGCGTCGTCCTCGCCGGCATGGGCGGCTCGTCCCTCGCACCCGAGGTCATCACGCGCACCGCCGGAGTGCCCCTCACGGTCCTCGACTCGACCGACCCCGCACAGGTCCGCGCCGCCGTGACGACCGACCTCGAGCGCACCGTGCTCGTGGTCTCGTCGAAGTCCGGCTCGACGCTCGAGACCGATTCGCAGCGTCGTGTCTACGAGCAGGCCTTCCGCGACGCCGGCATCGACCCGGCCCGCCGCATCGTCGTCGTCACCGACCCGGGCTCCGCGCTCGAGGCCGCTGCGGTCGACGCCGGCTACCGCGTCTTCACCGCCGACCCCACGGTCGGCGGCCGCTACTCCGCGCTCACCGCCTTCGGCCTCGTGCCGTCCGGGCTCGCGGGAGCGGACATCGCCGAGCTCCTCGACGAGGCCGACGCGATCTCCGCGCTGCTCTCGGTCGACCTGGACGAGAACCCCGGGCTCGTGCTCGGTGCGGTCCTCGCCGGCACCGAGCCGCTGCGCGACAAGATCGCCATCGTGCCCGACGGCACGCACATCGTCGGCTTCGGCGACTGGGTCGAACAGCTGATCGCCGAGTCGACCGGCAAGGACGGCCGCGGCCTGCTGCCCGTCGTCCTGCACGCGGACTCCCCCGAGGTCTCCGCCGGCCTGCCCGACGTCCAGGTGATCCGCCTGGTCGGATCGCGCGAGGACGAGCGTCACGTGACCGAGGGCGAGGTCGAGATCACCGGCACGCTCGGTGGCCAGATCCTCGTCTGGGAGTACGCCGTCGCGGTCGCTGGTCGCCTGCTCGGCATCAACCCCTTCGACCAGCCCGACGTCGAGGCCGCCAAGGTCGCGACCCGTGCGCTGCTCGACGACCGGCCCGCTCCGGCTGCACCGGCGTTCTCCGAGGGCGGCATCGCCGTCCGCGCGACGCCCGGACTGGCGGTCGGTGCGACGCTCGCGGAAGCCGTGGCGGGCCTCCTGTCCGCCCTCGACCCGACCGGCTACGTGTCGGTGCAGGCGTACGTCGACCGCACCACGAACAGCGGCCTCGAGTCGCTGCGCGACGCGATCGCGGCGCGCACGGAGCGTCCCGTCACGTTCGGGTACGGTCCGCGGTTCCTGCACTCGACCGGCCAGTACCACAAGGGCGGCCCCGCCACGGGAGTGTTCCTCCAGATCGTGGCCGACGAGACGGAGGACCTGGCGATCCCGGGTCGGCCGTTCACGTTCGGGCAGCTCCTCCGGGCCCAGGCAGCCGGCGACGCGAGTGTCCTCGCCGAGCACGGCCGGCCGGTCCTCACCCTCACGACGTCGGACGTCCACGCCGCCACCGCGGCGATCACGTCCGCCGTCTCCCACTGACTCGTAAGGAGTTCACCGACTCATGTCACCGGTGGCAATCACTCCGGAGCACAACCCGCTCCGGCTGCCGACGGATCGTCGACTGAACCGGATCGCGGGACCGAGCACGCTCATCATCTTCGGCGTGACGGGCGACCTGTCACGCAAGAAGCTGATGCCCGCGGTCTACGACCTGGCCAACCGGGGGCTCCTGCCCCCGGGGTTCGCGCTCGTCGGGTTCGCCCGTCGCGACTGGGAGGACCAAGACTTCTCCCAGCTCGTGCACGACG
This sequence comes from Curtobacterium poinsettiae, assembly GCF_025677645.1. NCBI lineage: Bacteria > Bacillati > Actinomycetota > Actinomycetes > Micrococcales > Microbacteriaceae > Curtobacterium > Curtobacterium flaccumfaciens. Next base: position 2,516,478 of record NZ_CP106879.1, read on the forward strand.
CCGTGAAGGAGCACTCGCGCACCCCGTTCGACGAGGGCGTCTGGCGTCAGCTCGAACAAGGCATCCGCTTCGTCCAGGGCTCGTTCGACGACCCCGAGGCGTTCCGCGAGCTCAAGCGCACCGTCGACGACCTCGACGCCGAGCGCGGGACGCTGGGCAACCACGCGTTCTACCTGTCCATCCCGCCGAAGATGTTCCCGGTCGTCACCGAGCAGCTGAAGCTGTCCGGGCTGACCGAGAAGCGCGAGGGCTCCTGGAGCCGCGTGGTCGTCGAGAAGCCCTTCGGCTCCGACCTCCGCACCGCGCGCGAACTCAACGCGATCGTCGAGAGCGTCTTCGCCCCCGACGACGTGTTCCGCATCGACCACTACCTCGGCAAGGAGACCGTCCAGAACCTGCTGACGCTCCGGTTCGCGAACCAGATGTACGAACCCATCTGGAACTCGAACTACGTCGACCACGTCCAGATCACGATGGCCGAGGACATCGGCGTCGCCGGACGCGCCGCGTACTACGACGGCATCGGTGCGGCGCGCGACGTCATCCAGAACCACCTCCTGCAGCTCCTCGCCCTCACCGCGATGGAGGAGCCCGTCTCGTTCAAGGCCGCTGACCTGCGCGCCGAGAAGGAGAAGGTGCTCTCCGCCGTGCGCCTGCCGGAAGACCTGTCGACCGCCACTGCCCGCGGGCAGTACGACGGTGGCTGGCAGGGCGGCGAGAAGGTGCTCGGCTTCCTCGAGGAGGCCGGGATGAACCCGGAGTCCGGTACCGAGACCTACGCGGCGATCAAGCTCGACATCGCCACACGTCGCTGGCAGGGCGTCCCGTTCTACCTGCGCGCCGGCAAGCGTCTCGGCCGTCGTGTGACCGAGATCGCGATCGTGTTCAAGCGCGTCCCCGAGGACGTCTACGGCAACACGCAGTCCCCGCTCGGCCAGAACGCGCTCGTCATCCGTGTCCAGCCGGACGAGGGCGTCACGCTCCGCTTCGGCTCGAAGGTCCCCGGCGTCGGCACCCAGGTGCGCGACGTGACGATGGACTTCGGCTACGGCCATGCGTTCACCGAAGCATCCCCCGAGGCGTACGAGCGACTCATCCTCGACGTGCTCCTCGGTGACCCGCCGCTGTTCCCGCGGCACCAGGAGGTCGAGCTGTCCTGGAAGATCCTCGACCCCATCGAGGAGTTCTGGGCCACGCAGGGCCAGCCCGAGCAGTACCGTCCCGGCACGTGGGGCCCGGCATCCGCCGACGCCCTGCTCGCCCGCGACGGTCGGACCTGGAGGCGTCCGTGAAGATCGACATGCCCGACACCACGGTGTCGAAGATCCAGAAGAAGCTCGTCCGCATCCGCGAAGAGGGCGGCGCCGTCGCCCTCGGCCGCGTGCTGACCCTCATCATCTCGACGGCCCTCGGCCACGAGGAAGAGGCGATCGAGGCGGCGAACGAGGCGTCCCGCGAGCACCCGATGCGCGTGATCATCGTCTCGAAGAACAGCGGTGACACGAAGTCCCCCGGCCGCCTCGACGCGCAGATCCGCGTCGGCAGCGACGCGGGTGCGAGCGAGGTCATCGTCCTCCGTGCGTACGGCGAGACCGCGACCGACGAGGAGAGCCTGGTCACCGGCCTCCTGCTGCCGGACGCACCCGTCGTCGCATGGTGGCCGCAGACCGCTCCCGAGCAGCCCGCGGCGTCAGCCCTCGGCCGCATCGCGCAGCGACGGATCACGGACGCGGCCGCGCAGAAGGACCCGAACGACGCGATCGAGGCGCTCGGCGCGTCCTACGTGCCGGGTGACACCGACTTCGCGTGGACCCGTCTGACCCTGTGGCGGAACCAGCTCGCCGCGGCGCTCGACCAGCCGCCGTACGAGCCGATCACCGCAGTCGAGGTCTCCGGAGCGTCTGACAGCCCGTCGACGATCCTCCTCGCCGCCTGGCTCCAGCTGCAGCTCCGGGTGCCGGTGTCCGTCGTCACGTCGCCGCGCGCGACGGGGTCGAGCGGCATCCACGGTGTGCAGCTCGTCCGCGAGTCCGGCACCATCGAGCTCGAGCGTTCCCTGGTGGACGTCGCCACGCTCTCGATGCCCGGGCAGCCGACGCACGACCTGTCGCTGCCACGCCGCAACCTGCGCGACTGCCTGGCCGAGGAACTCCGTAGACTCGACCCGGACGTCCTCTTCGGAGACGTCGTCAAGCACGGGGTGCCCCAGCTGCGCGAGACCATCGCCCGCTGATCCACACCCCACACGGTCGGGCCGCCTGTCTGGTGCAGGCGGCCCGACCGGACCGAAGGCGGTCGGACGACCGGTCGGCCGCCACGAACACGGGAGTCACGTGACCAACGAACGGCGGGTGCTCGTGCACCCGGACAAGCAGGCCCTCGGCGCTTCGGTCGCCGCACGCTTCATCACCAAGATCATCGACGTGCTCGACGAGCAGGAGCGTGCCGACATCGCGATCAGCGGTGGCTCGGTGTCGTCCCTCGTCCTCGCCGCGATCGGCCAGTCGCCGGCTCGTGAGAGCGTCGACTGGTCGAAGGTCCACGTGTGGTGGGTCGACGAGCGCTGGGTGCCGGCCGGTGACGCCGACCGCAACACCACGGGGACGCAGACCGACTTCTTCGACCACGTCGACATCCCGGAGTCGAACATCCACCCGATGCCCGCGTCCGACGCCGGCATCGACATCGAGCAGGCTGCGCTGCAGTACGAGCGCGAGCTGCAGGACGCCGCGTACGAGGGCGCCGTCGCTCCGCGCTTCGACATCACGCTGCTCGGCGTCGGTCCCGACGGACACACCGCCTCGCTCTTCCCGGAGTTCCCGCAGCTCACGGTCACCGACCGTGCCGTCGTGTCGGTCGACGACTCCCCCAAGCCGCCGCCGCAGCGTCTGACCGTCACCTTCCCCGTGATCAACGCCTCGCAGCGCGTCTGGGTGATCCTCTCCGGCGCCGAGAAGGCCTCGGTCCTCGGGCTGGCCCTCGCCGGTGCGTCGATCGAAGACGTCCCCGTCGGTGGCGTGCAGGGTCGCAAGCGCACGGTCTTCTTCGTGGACCAGGATGCCGCGCGCGACGTCCCCGAGAACCTCATCGCGTCGACGTACTAGACGCGCGTTCCTGACGGACGGGAGGCCCGGTGCCAGCTGGCACCGGGCCTCCCGTCCGTTTGTGGTGGCGCTCACCGCGCGCCGCGCCCGACACGACTCCCCGCCGAAGCAACGCCGAGTGGTCACGAACTGTCGGCTACGCGGATGCCGGACGACGGTTCGCGCCACCTCGACGCACCGCACGCGGCATGTCGTGACCGCTCGGCGAGCGAGCCGCCCGCGCCCCGGACACACGAAGGCCCCTGCACCATCGGTGCAGGGGCCTTCGTCAGCGTGCGTGCGCTAGCTCTTCTTCGCCATGGTGCCGCGACGCTCTCGGAGCTGCTGGAGCGCGTCCTCGAGGAGCTGCGCTGCCTCTTCCTCGGTGCGGCGTTCCTTCACGTACGCGAGGTGGGTCTTGTAGGGCTCCGTCTTGGAGACCACGGGCGGGTTCTCCTTGTCGCGACCGGCCGGCAGACCACTCGACGGCGAGTCCACCGTCTCGGGGATCTCTTCGTCGGGCAGGTTCGCGGCGAAGTACCGCACGACCTCGTTGCCGAGGGCGTCCCAGTACGAGATCGCCACCCGCTCTGCCTGGACCCCGCGGTCCTGTTCGCCCATCGGTCCCGCGCCGACGCGGGACCCTCGGATTGCACTGCCTCCGCTTGCCATGGATCAGACCCCCGCCGTGAACTTGTTGATGAGACCGAGCACGATGATGGAGACGATCCAGACCAGACCGAGGATCACCGTGATGCGGTTGAGGTTGCGCTCGGCCACACCGGACGCACCGAGGTTGCTCGTGACCCCACCGCCGAACATGTCGGAGAGGCCACCACCGCGGCCCTTGTGCAGCAGGATGAGGAGCGTGAGCAGGAGGCTCGTGATTGCGAGCAGGACCTGCAGCACGACGGAGAGTATCGCCACGACGTACCTTTCGTGTCAGTCAGCCGTACCAGTGTACCGGCCGCGCGGAGCACGGCCGGTACCTGGACGGGAGTGGTGCGGACGACTGCCCGCGACGATGCCTGTGGACTACAGTCCGACGTGCTGCCGGAACCGGGCGATGGCCGCGAACTCCTGCACGTCGAGCGAAGCGCCACCGACGAGCGCACCGTCGATGTCGGGCTCGCGGAGGAACCCCGCGATGTTACCCGACTTGACGGAGCCGCCGTAGAGCACGCGGGTGTCGGCCGCAGCCTGGTCACCCCAGGCTGCAGCGATGCCACGACGGATGGCCGCGCACTCGTCCTGCGCCTGCTCGGCCGTGGCCGCCTGGCCGGAGCCGATGGCCCAGACCGGCTCGTACGCCACGACGATGTCGGCGGCCTCGACCGCGTCGAGCACGACGCGGAGCTGCTCGACCGGGACGACACCGGCGCCGCGCTCCTCGCGCTGCTCGCCGGTCTCGCCGACGCAGACCACGGGCACGAGACCGTGCTTGACGGCCGCTGCGGTCTTCGCCGCGACGACCTCGTCGGTCTCACCGTGCAGCGTGCGCCGCTCGGAGTGGCCGACGATGACGTACTGGGCGTCGAGTGCAGCGAGGAACGCGCCGGAGACGTCACCGGTGTAGGCGCCGGAATCGAACTGGGACAGGTCCTGCGCACCGAAGTGGATCGGCAGCTTGTCGGCCGAGATGAGCGTCTGCACGCTCCGCAGGTCGGTGAACGGCGGGAACACCGCGACCTCGACGTCGTCGAAGTCGTGCCGGGCGTCCTTGAGCGTCCACGCGAGCTTCTGCACGGTGGCGATGGCCTGGAGGTGGTCCAGGTTCATCTTCCAGTTGCCCGCGATGAGCGGCGTCCGGGTCATGCGGTCCACCCCAGTGCTTCGAGACCGGGGAGCGACTTGCCCTCGAGGAACTCGAGGCTCGCACCGCCACCGGTCGAGATGTGCCCGAACTGGTCGTCCGAGAAGCCGAGCGACCGGACGGCCGCGGCGGAGTCGCCACCGCCGACCACACCGAGGCCGTCGACCTCGGTCAGGGCCTGCGCGACCGTCTTCGTGCCGGCGGCGAAGGCCGGGAACTCGAACACGCCCATCGGGCCGTTCCAGAAGACGGTCTTCGAACCCGAGACGGCCGAGGCGAACCGGGCTGCGGTCTCCGGGCCGATGTCGAGGCCGATGCCGTCCGTGCCGAACGACGAGGACTCGATGGCGTCCGCCGCCACGGTCTCGTGGTCGGCGTCGGCCGCGAAGCCGGAGGCCACCACGACGTCGGTCGGCAGGTCGATGGTGACACCGAGCTCCTTCGCCCGCGAGAGGTACTCGCGGACGACGTCGAGCTGGTCGGCCTCGAGCAGCGACTTCGCGACCCCGTGGCCCTGCGCCGCGAGGAACGTGAAGAGCATGCCGCCACCGATGCAGAGCGTGTCGACCTTCGGCAGGATGTGGTCGATCACGCCGAGCTTGTCGCTGACCTTCGAACCGCCGAGCACCACCGTGTAGGGGCGCTCCGGGTCCTTCGTCAGGCGCTCGAGCACGCGGAGCTCGGTCTCGATGAGGGAGCCGGCCGCACTGGGCAGCGCGGACGCGAGCTCGTAGACCGAGGCCTGCTTGCGGTGCACGACGCCGAAGCCGTCGGAGACGAAGGCGTCCCCGAGGGCGGCGATCCGCTCCGCGAAGGCACGGCGCTCGTCTGCGTCCTTCGAGGTCTCCTCCGGGTTGAACCGGAGGTTCTCGAGCAGCAGGACGTCGCCGTCCCCGAGGGCCTCGGCGGCCGCGGTCGCTTCGTCACCGACGGTCCCGCCGACGAACGTGACCTCCTTGCCGAGCAGCTCGGAGAGCCGCTGCGCCACGGGGGCGAGCGAGTACTCCGGGGCGGGCGAACCATCCGGGCGCCCGAGGTGCGAGACCACGATGACGCGGGCCCCGGCGTTCACCAGCGTGTTCAGGGTGCCGAGCGACGCCCGCACGCGGCCGTCGTCCGTGATGGTGCCGTCCTTGAGCGGGACGTTCAGGTCACAACGGACGATGACGCGCTTGCCGGCGAGGTCGCCGAGGTCCTCGAGGGTGCGGAGGGCCATGTGTTACAGACGCTCGCCGACGTACTCGGTGAGGTCGACGAGGCGGTTCGAGTAGCCCCACTCGTTGTCGTACCACGAGGTGATCTTCACGAGGCCGCCGATGACCTTGGTCAGGCCGGAGTCGTAGATCGAGGAGTGCGGGTCCGTGGTGATGTCGGTCGACACCAGCGGGTCCTCGCTGTAGAGCAGGATGCCCTTGAGGGGGCCTTCCGCGGCCTCCTTGTAGGCGGCGTTGATCTCGTCGACCGTGACCTCGGACTTGGTCTCGAGCGTGAGGTCGGTGATCGAGCCGGTGGGGACCGGGACGCGCAGGGCGAAGCCGTCCAGCTTGCCGGCGAGCTCGGGGAGCACGAGGCCGATGGCCTTCGCGGCACCGGTCGAGGTCGGCACGATGTTCAGCGCTGCGGCACGTGCACGACGGGGGTCCTTGTGCGGGCCGTCCTGCAGGTTCTGGTCCGCGGTGTAGGCGTGGACCGTGGTCATGAGGCCACGCTCGATGCCGAACTTGTCGTGGAACACCTTGGCGAGCGGCGCGAGGCTGTTCGTGGTGCAGGACGCGTTCGAGATGATGTGGTGGTTCGCGGGGTCGTACTGCCCCTCGTTCACGCCAAGCACGATGGTGACGTCGTCACCCGAGGCCGGCGCGGAGATGATGACCTTCTTGGCACCGGCGTCGATGTGCTTCTGCGCATCGGCGGCCTTGGTGAAGAAACCGGTCGACTCGATGACGATGTCGACGCCCAGCTCGCCCCAGGGCAGGTTGGCGGGGTCGCGCTCGGCAAGGACCTTGATGGCCTTGCCGTCGACGACGATGTTGTCGCCGTCGAGCTCGACGGTCGCGGGCAGCTTGCCCGTGATGGAGTCGAACTTCAGCAGGTTGGCGAGTGACGCGTTGTCGGTGAGGTCGTTCACCGCCACGATCTCGAGGTCGGAGCCCTTCGCGAGGGCGGCCCGGAAGAAGTTACGGCCGATGCGGCCGAAGCCGTTGATACCGATCTTGACGGTCAATGGATCTCCTGGTGAGTGTGGAGCGCCCAGGGGGCGCTGCTTTCGGGAGTCGCGCACCCTGGCGGGCCCGCGTGTGGTGGACGATACGCCCCGTAACGTCGCCGTAACGACCCTAGCAGTCGGACACTGCGTGCCCGAGCGGGATGACGGTCCGTCCGGACGGTCGCCGACCAGGCCGGGAACGGGCCCGAGAACGGGCCGGCAAACGGACGGGAGGCGCGGTACCAGCTGGCACCGCGCCTCCCGTCCGCAGGATCGACAGACCGCTCTCAGGCCCCTTCGAGCTCCTCGGGAACGCTCGCTTCGGTACCCGGGATGCCGAGGTCGGAGGCCCGCTTGTCGGCCATCGCCAGCAGGCGACGGATGCGGCCGGCGATGGCGTCCTTGGTCATCGGCGGGTCCGCGTGCTGGCCGAGCTCGTCGAGCGAGGCGTCGCGGTGCTGCAGGCGGAGCGTGCCGGCGTACTGCAGGTGGTCGGGGACCTCGTCGCCGAGGATCTCGAGCGCACGCTCGACGCGGGCGCAGGCAGCCACGGCGGCCTGCGCGGAACGGCGCAGGTTCGCGTCGTCGAAGTTGACCAGGCGGTTCGCGGTCGCACGGACCTCGCGACGCTGGCGCATCTCCTCCCAGTCGGCGGTGGTGCGCGCGGCGCCCATGACGGTCAGCATCTGGCCGATGGCCTCGCCGTCGCGGATGACGACGCGGTGCACCCCGCGGACCTCGCGGCCCTTGGCGGCCACCCCGAGACGCGACGCGGCACCGACGAGGGCCATCGCGGCCTCGTTGCCCGGGCACGTGACCTCGAGCGCTGCGGCCCGACCCGGGTCGGTCAGGGTGCCGGAGGCGAGGAACGCACCGCGCCAGATGGCGGCGAGGTCGTCACGGTTGCCCGTGGTGAGGCGGTTCGGCAGCCCGCGGACGGGGCGACGACGGGCGTCCATCAGGCCGGTCTGGCGGGCGAGGGTCTCCCCCGCCTCGAGCACGCGGACCAGGTAGCGGGTCCCGCGGCGGGCGGACGCGGACGAGCCCACCGACGCCTCACTGCGCACGCCGTAGAGCTCGGCGAGGTCCTTGCGGACCCGGTGCACGATGATCCGGGTGTCGAGCTCGACCTCGACCGCGATGCGGCCCGAGATGACGTGCAGACCACCAGCGAACCGGAGGATCGTGGCCAGTTCGGCGGCGCGGACCGTGTTGCGGTTCACGGCGACCCTGGCCAGTTCGTCCTTGACCTCGGCAGTCAACGGCACAGCATCATTCCTAACGTTCGTTCAGTGGTTCCCGCAGATCCGGCGGCACGGGCGTGGGAGCGGCCGGAGGGACGGTCACTCCCGGCCGAGATCTCGGTTCTTCACACGCACGGCGACGCCAGGCATCCCGCGGAGGAGGTTCGCCAACTCGGCGACGATGGCGACCGAGCGGTGCTTCCCGCCGGTACAGCCGATGGCGATCGTAGCGTGTCTTTTGTTCTCGCGCTGGTACCCCTCGAACACCGGCTCGAGGACGGAGGCGTAGCGATCGACGAACGGACGGGCCCCGGCCTGGGCCAGCACGTAGTCCGAGACCGGCTGGTCGAGCCCGGTGTGCGGCCGCAGTTCCGGCACCCAGTAGGGGTTCGGGAGGAACCGCACGTCGGCCACCATGTCGGCGTCGGCGGGGAGTCCGTACTTGAAGCCGAAGCTCATCAGCGTGACCTGTACGCCCACGAAGTGCTCGTCGGCGAAGTGCTCGATGACGGTGTTCGCGAGCTGGTGGATGTTGAGGTCGGAGGTGTCGATCACCACGTCGGACGCCTCGCGGAGGCCGGCGAGACGCGCCCGTTCGCGGGCGATGCCGTCGAGCAGGGTGTCCTCGCCCTGGAGCGGGTGGGGTCGACGAACCTGCTCGAAGCGCCGGACCAGCACGGCGTCGGTGGCCTCGAGGAACAGCACCCGGACCCGCGCGGAGGTGCTCGAGCGGACCTGCTCGACCGCGTGCTCGGGGTCGGTGAAGAACCGCCCGCCGCGGACGTCGACCACCGTGGCGATCTTCGGGATCTTCTCCCCCGCGCGGTCGGCCAGCTCGGTCAGCGGGGCCAGCATCTGCGTGGGCAGGTTGTCGACGACGTACCAGCCCAGGTCTTCGAGGGCCTTACCGACGGTGGACCGCCCGGCCCCGGACATGCCGGTGACGATGAGGATGTCGTGCTGCGACGCGTGGGTGGTCGCGGTGGCGCTGTCGGTCATCTGGGAGTGGGCTCCGTCGTGGCGGCCCGGGCGCGTCGCCCGGGGAGGTCTCGGCTGCCGGACCAGGCTACCGCCCGGTGGCGGCCGGGAGGCGCGGGGTTCGTCACGACGGTCGCTGCGGACCGTCGTCGGTCACCTCGGGGACCCGCACCGGGCCTCCGGGATCGGTTCCGGTTCCGGTCCCAGCCCCGGTCCCGGTGTCGGCGATCGCGTCGGGGTCCGGTTCGGGGGCGCTCGACGCGCTCGTGGCGGGTGCACTCGTCGGCGTCTGGGCCAGCTTCGAGACCACCGCGGCAGCGGTCGCCGGGCCGATCCCGTTCACCTCGCCGATGTCCTCGGCCGTGGCCTCGCGCAGCCGGGCGACCGAGCCGAAGTGCTTCAGCAGGGCGTTGACGCGGCTCGGGCCGAGACCGGGGATTTCGGACAGCCGCGAGCGGACGTCGCGCTTCCGCTTGCTGCGCTGGTGGGTGATCGCGAACCGGTGCGCCTCGTCGCGGATGCGCTGGATGAGGAAGAGCGCCTCGGAGTTGCGGGGCAGGATGACCGGGAAGTCGTCGTCGGGGAGCCAGAGCTCCTCGAGCCGCTTGGCGATGCCGACCAGGGCGATGTCGTGCACGCCGGCTTCGTCCATCGCGCGCTTCGCGGCTTGCACCTGGGGCTGGCCGCCGTCGACGATGAGCAGCTGCGGGCGGTACGCGAACCGCTTCGTCGGCTTCGACCCCTCGACGACCTCGTCGGTCGTGACGTCGGGGACGTCCGGCAGCTCGGCGTCCTCGTCCAGCCGTGCCAGACGCCGCGAGAGCACCTGGTACATGCTGTCGGTGTCGTCGGTGGTCTCGGCGATCGAGTACCGGCGGTACTGGTCCTTGCGCGGCAGACCGTCCTCGAACACCACCATCGACGCGACGACGTTCGTGCCCTGCAGGTGCGAGATGTCGTAGCACTCCATGCGGAGCGGCGCCTCGGTCATGCCGAGGGCGTCCTGGATGTCGGCCAGGGCCGCAGCCCGCGTCGTGTAGTCGGCGGAGCGCTTGGTCTTGTAGAGCATGAGCGCCTGCCCGGCGTTCTGCGCGGCCGTCCGGGCGAGCCCGGCACGATCGCCGCGCTGCGCGGTGCTGAGCTTCGTCCCACGGCCGTTCCGGCGCCCGCTGAGCCACTCCTGGAGCGCGTCGGCGTCCTCCGGCAGTTCGGGGACCACGACCTCGCGCGGGGGCTCGTCCGTGACGTAGACACCCTGCACGATCTGCTCGACGAGGTCGCCGGTGGCGATGTCGAGCTCCTTGTCGACCACCCAGCCGCGGACACCACGGATGCGGCCACCACGGACGGAGAACAGCTGCACGGCCGCGGCGAGCTCGTCCTCCGCGATGCCGAACAGGTCGAGGTCGACCGAGTCGCGGAGCACCACGGCGGACTTCTCGAGCACGGCCTCGAGCGCTTCGACCTGGTCGCGGTACTTCGCGGCCTGCTCGTACTGCATCGCGTCGGCCGAGGCACCCATGCGCTGCCGGAGCTCGGTGATGACCCGACGGTCGTAGGAGTTCATGAAGCGCACGAACTCCTCGACGAGCGCACGGTGCTCCTCGATCGTGACCTTCTGCGAGCACGGCCCACCGCACTTGCCGATCTGCCCCGGGAAGCACGGCCGGCCCGTCTGCATCGCCTTCTTGTACGACGAGTCCGAACACGTGCGGATCGGGAACACCTTGATCATCAGGTCGATGGTGTCGTGCACCGCCCAGATCTTCGGGTACGGACCGAAGTACTTCGCGCCCTTGATCTTGCGGTTGCGCGTGACCATCACCCGCGGCGCTTCGTCACCCAGGGTGACCGCCATGTACGGGTACGACTTGTCGTCGCGGAACTTGACGTTGAACGGCGGGTCGAACTCCTTGATCCAGGTGTACTCCAGCTGGAGCGCCTCGATCTCGGAGCCGACCGTCGTCCACTCGACGCTGCGCGCCGTCAGGACCATGCGCCGCGTGCGCTCGTGCAGCGTCGGGAGCGGCGCGAAGTAGTTGCTCAGCCGGGCGCGGAGGTTCTTCGCCTTGCCGACGTAGAGCACCCGACCGGCTTCGTCACGCCAGCGGTAGACGCCCGGGTCGGTCGGGATCTCCCCCGCCTTCGGACGCCACGGGACGGTGTCCGCCACCTACCGAGCACCCGCCTTCTGCTTGCTCGCCTGCTTGGTCGTGCCCTGCTGCTTGCCGCCCTGCTGCTTCTGGGTGGCCTGGCGTGCGCCGACCGCCTGCTGCTTGCCCACCCGGGCGTCCTGCGCGTCGAAGATCTCGCGCAGGAAGACACCCGTGTGGCTCTCCGGCACGGTCGCCACGTGCTCCGGGGTACCCGTCGCCAGCACCGTGCCGCCGCCGGAGCCGCCCTCGGGACCCATGTCGATCAGCCAGTCGGCGGACTTGATGACGTCGAGGTTGTGCTCGATCGTGATGACCGTGTTGCCCTTGTCGACCAGGCTCTGCAGCACGAGGAGCAGCTTGCGGACGTCCTCGAAGTGCAGACCGGTGGTCGGCTCGTCGAGCACGTAGACCGTGCGGCCGTTGGAGCGACGCTGCAGCTCGGTGGCGAGCTTGACGCGCTGCGCCTCGCCGCCGGAGAGCGTGGTCGCGCTCTGGCCCAGTCGCACGTAGCCGAGGCCCACGTCGACGAGGGTCGCCATGTACCGGTGGATCGCCGAGATCGGCTCGAAGAACTCGGCCGCCTCGCTGATCGGCATGTCGAGGACCTCGGAGATGTTCTTGCCCTTGTAGTGGACCTGGAGCGTCTCGCGGTTGTAGCGCGCACCACCGCAGACCTCGCACGCGACGTAGACGTCGGGCAGGAAGTTCATCTCGATCTTGATGGTGCCGTCGCCCGCGCAGTTCTCGCAGCGGCCGCCCTTGACGTTGAAGCTGAAGCGGCCGGGCTGGTAGCCGCGGGTCTTGGCCTCTTGCGTCTCGGCGAAGAGCTGACGGATGCGGTCGAACACGCCCGTGTAGGTCGCCGGGTTCGAGCGCGGCGTGCGGCCGATCGGTGCCTGGTCGACGTGCACGACCTTGTCGAGCTGGTCGAGGCCCTTCACCCGGGTGTGCTTGCCCGCGATGTGCCGTGCGCCGTTGAGCTGGTTGGCGAGCACCTTGTACAGGATGTCGTTCACCAGCGTCGACTTGCCGGACCCGCTCACGCCCGTCACCGCGGTGAACACACCGAGGGGGAAGTCCGCGTCGATCGACTTGAGGTTGTTCGCACGGGCACCCTGCACGGTGATGGCGCGCTTCAGGTTGACCTTGCGGCGCTCGGCCGGCACCTCGATCGCGCGTCGGCCGGCGAGGTAGTCACCGGTGATCGACTCGCGGTTCTCGATGATGCCCTCGTACGAGCCGGAGTGCACGACGTTTCCGCCGTTCACGCCGGCGCCGGGGCCGATGTCGACGACCCAGTCGGCCGTGCGGATCGTGTCCTCGTCGTGCTCGACGACGATCAGCGTGTTGCCGAGGTCCTTGAGCTTGACCAGGGTGTCGATGAGTCGACGGTTGTCGCGCTGGTGCAGGCCGATGCTCGGCTCGTCGAGCACGTAGAGCACACCGGTCAGCCCGGAGCCGATCTGCGTCGCCAGGCGGATGCGCTGCGCCTCGCCGCCGGACAGACCACCGGCACCACGCGCGAGCGTGAGGTAGTTCAGGCCCACCTCGAGCAGGAACTCGAGGCGTGCGCGGATCTCGCGGAGGACCGCGGCAGCGATGTGCGCTTCACGGTCGGTCAGCGTCAGCTCGTCCATGAACGAGTACGCGTTGTCGAGCGACATGTCGGTGACGTCCGCGATGCTGCGGTCGTTGACCGTCACCGCGAGCACCTCGGGCTTGAGGCGGGTGCCCTCGCACACCGGGCACGGGACCTCGCGCAGGTAGCCCTGGAAGCGCTGCCGCTGCGAGTCCGACTCGGCCTCGGCGAACTTGCGCTCGATGTAGGGCATGACGCCCTCGAACCCGCTCGTGTACCGCATCTCGCGGCCGAACCGGTTGCGCCAGGAGACCGACACCTGGAAGTCCTTGCCGGTCAGGATCGACGCCTGCACCGCGGGGTCGAGCTGGTTCCACGGGGTGTCGAGCGAGAAGCCGAGCTCCTTGCCGAGGCCGCCGAGCAGCTTCTCGAAGTAGGAGTACAGCCCGCTGGTACCGGTCCAGGGCAGCAGGACGCCGGCACGCAACGAGGCCTCGGGGTCGCCGAGCACCAGGTCGGGGTCGACCGACATGCGCGTGCCGAGGCCGGAGCACTCGGGGCAGGCACCGAACGGCGCGTTGAACGAGAACGTGCGCGGCTCGATCTCGGTGAGCGCGAGCGGGTGGTTGTTCGGGCACGAGAGGTTCTCGGAGTAGGTCCGGACCGCGCCGGGCCCCTCGTGGTCCACCAGGTCGATGCCGACCGTGCCGTCGGTCAGGCGCAGGGCGGTCTCGAGCGAGTCGGTGAGTCGCCCGAGGATGTCGTCGCTCGCCACCAGGCGGTCGACGATGACCGAGATGTCATGCTTGACCTGCTTCTTGAGCTTGGGCGGGTCGCTGAGCTGGATTCGCTCGCCGTCCACGATCGCGCGGGCGTACCCGGACGCCGCGAGCTCCTGGAAGAGGTCGACGAACTCGCCCTTCTTCTTGGAGATGACGGGCGCGAGGACCTGGAACCGGGTGCCGGTCTCGAACTGCATGAGCTGGTCGGCGATCTGCTGCACGGTCTGCTTGCTGATCACCTCGCCGCACGTCGGGCAGTGGGGGACCCCGATGCGCGCCCAGAGCAGACGCATGTAGTCGTAGACCTCGGTGATCGTGCCGACCGTCGACCGAGGGTTGCGGTTGGTCGACTTCTGGTCGATCGAGACCGCCGGCGACAGCCCCTCGATGAAGTCGACGTCGGGGCGGTCGACCTGGCCGAGGAACTGGCGCGCGTAGGCGGACAGCGACTCGACGTACCGGCGCTGCCCCTCGGCGAAGATCGTGTCGAACGCCAGCGAGGACTTGCCCGAACCGGAGAGGCCGGTGAACACGACGAGTGAGTCGCGCGGGATCTCGAGGTCGACGTCGCGGAGGTTGTGCACGCGCGCGCCGCGCACGCTGAGCGTGGAGGTGCTGTGCGGTGCGGTCCCGCCGGGGAGGTGGAGGTCAGCGGGCTCGCCGAAGGCGTTCCGGCCCGACGTCGAGGTACCGGGGGCAGAGGTGATGGTCATCGTCGTCGATTCTACGAAGCGGGACCGACATTCGGCCGGGATGGAGGGTCAGACGAGTGCGTCGAGAGCGAACGCGACACCGGATGCACGCTCGCTCGCTGCCCAGAGCTGCGCTGCGACCGTCCGGTCGTGCGCCCGTGGTTCCGCCGCGACCACGGCGGCCGGGCCACGGAGCTGCATCCAGCCCGCCGGACCCCAGTACTCCCCCGAACGCACGTCCGCACCGACGGCCGCGTGCACGAGCGGCTGGGCACCGAGGTCCTTGCCCTGGGCCACGATGCGCTGCGCCGGGCGGATCCACTCGGGCTCGGGTCGTGCCGGGCTGACCTCCGGGCGTGCCGGTGACAGGCGGTCGAGCGACAGGCCGGGGTGCGCGACGACGCTCGACACGGACGACCCCGAGTCGGCCAGTCGCCCGGCGAGCTCGAAGCCGAACAGCATCACCGCGAGCTTGCTCCTTGCGTACTGGCGGTGGCTCGAGTACCGACCGACGCCGAGCGGATCGGTCGCGTCGAGCTGGGCGAACCGATGGGCGATCGACCCGAGGTGCACGACCCGGCCGGCTCGTCGTTCGAGCAGGGGCAGGACCAGGGCGGTCCACGCGAAGTGCCCGAGGTGGTTCGTGCCGATCTGCAGCTCGGTGCCCTGTGCCGTGCTCCCCCGCGTCGACGCCCCGACGACCCCGGCGTTGTTCACGACCGCGTCGACGCCGTCGGGCTCCAGCGCGGCGAGTTCGTCGGCAGCGGCACTGACCGAGTCGAGGTCGGCGAGGTCGAGGTGGACGTGCGCGAGCGAGGCGCCGTCGACGTGCCGCCGGATGCTGCGCTCGGCGGCGTCCGCCCGACCGCGGTCGCGCGTCGCCAGCACCACACGGTGCCCCGCCGCGGCGAGCTGCTCGGCGGCGTGGTAGCCGAGCCCGGCGCTCGCACCGGTGACGACGACCGTACGGGCGCCGTCAGCTGACATGCCCGGCCGACTCCATCTGGCGCAGGGCCTTCTTCAGGTCCTGCACCTCGTCGCGCAGTCGCGCCGCGAGCTCGAACTTCAGCTCGGCCGCAGCCTGCAGCATCTGGTCGTTCAGGTCGGCGATGATGGCACCGAGCTGCGTCGCGCCCTCGCCCGCGATGCCGCCGCGCTTGAGGTTCGGCGTGGGCGACCGACGGCCGTCGGTGCCGGGGCGACCCTGCAGGAGCGCCTTCGTGTCGTCGTTCTCGCGCTGCAGGACCTCGGTGATGTCCGCGATCTTCTTGCGCAGCGGCTGGGGGTCGATGCCGCGCTCCAGGTTGTAGGCGACCTGCTTCTCGCGACGGCGATCGGTCTCCTCGATCGCGATCTTCATGGAGTCGGTCATCTTGTCGGCGTACATCAGCACCTGGCCCGACACGTTGCGGGCAGCGCGACCGATCGTCTGGATGAGCGACGTCGACGACCGGAGGAAGCCTTCCTTGTCGGCGTCGAGGATCGCGACGAGCGACACCTCGGGCAGGTCGAGGCCCTCGCGCAGCAGGTTGATGCCGACGAGCACGTCGTAGACGCCCTGCCGCAGCTCGGTCAACAGTTCGACGCGCTTCAGGGTGTCGACGTCGGAGTGCAGGTACCGGACGCGCACGCCGGCGTTCCCGAGGAAGTCGGTGAGTTCCTCCGCCATGCGCTTGGTCAGCGTGGTGACGAGGACGCGTTCGTCCTTCTCGACCCGCTGCTTGATCTCCTCGAGCAGGTCGTCGATCTGGCCGTCGCTCGGCTTGACCACGATCTCTGGGTCGATCAGGCCGGTCGGGCGGATGATCTGCTCGACGACGCTGTCGGTGACCCCGAGCTCGTAGCGCCCGGGGGTGGCCGACAGGTAGACCTTCTGCCCGACGCGCTCGAGGAACTCCTCCCACTTCAGGGGGCGGTTGTCCATCGCGCTCGGCAGGCGGAACCCGTGCTCGACGAGGGTGCGCTTGCGCGAGGCGTCGCCCTCGTACATCGCGCCGATCTGCGGCACGGTGACGTGCGACTCGTCGATGACGATGAGGAAGTCGTCGGGGAAGTAGTCGATGAGGCAGTGCGGCGCTTCGCCCGGACCACGGCCGTCCATGTGCCGCGAGTAGTTCTCGATGCCCGAGCAGAACCCGATCTGCTCCATCATCTCGATGTCGAACGTGGTGCGCATCCGGAGGCGCTGGGCCTCGAGCAGCTTGCCCTGGCCCTCGAGCTCGGCGAGCCGTTCCGCGAGCTCTTCCTTGATGGAGGCGATCGCGCGGTGCATCACGTCGGTGTCCGCGACGTAGTGCGAGGCCGGGAAGATCGACACGGCGGGCAGGTCGTCGATGACGTTGCCGGTGAGGGGGTGCAGCGAGGAGAGCGCTTCGATCTCGTCACCGAACATCTCGATGCGGATCGCGTGCTCTTCGTACATCGGGATGATCTCGATGGTGTCGCCACGCACCCGGAACGTGCCCCGGGCGAAGTCCACGTCGTTGCGCTGGTACTGCATGGCGACGAACTTCCGGACGAGCTGGTCGCGCGAGATCGTCTGACCCACGTGGAGCGCGACCGATGCGTTCATGTACTGCTCGGGGGTGCCGAGGCCGTAGATGCAGGAGACGGTGGACACCACCACGGTGTCACGACGGCTGAGCAGCGAGTTCGTCGTGGAGTGCCGGAGCCGTTCGACCTCGGCGTTGACCGAGGAGTCCTTCTCGATGAAGGTGTCCGTCTGCGGGACGTACGCCTCGGGCTGGTAGTAGTCGTAGTACGAGACGAAGTACTCGACCGCGTTGTTCGGCATCAGGCCGCGGAACTCGTTGGCGAGCTGCGCCGCGAGGGTCTTGTTGTGCGCGAGCACGAGCGTCGGCCGCTGGACCTGCTCGATGAGCCACGCGGTCGTCGCCGACTTGCCGGTACCGGTCGCACCCAGCAGCACGACGTCGGTCTCACCGGCGTTGATCCGCCCGGCGAGTTCCGCGATGGCCGCGGGCTGGTCGCCACTCGGCGAGTACTCGCTGATGACCTCGAACGGACGCACCGCTCGGGTCGGTTCGATCGCAACACCCATGGGGACAACGGTAGTCGGCACCCCTGACACCGAGGACCCCTGCTCGCCCTCGGCGTATTGTCCGCTGCAAGCAGGCTCCAAGTCGACTGATAGTGGCCGGGCATACCGTCCGATCCGTTCAGTCACCCGACTCCTTCCCACTCCCCCGAAGAGGCCTCATGACCACGGCGACCCCGGCCGCACCGATCAAGGGCACCCCGTTCCGCGGACGCATCCGCGGGCGCGTGCTCGTCCTGCTCTGCTGCATGTACGCGATCTCGTACATCGACCGGACGAACATCTCGACCGCGCTGCCGCACATCACCGAGGAGTTCGGGTTCAACGAGGCGACCGCCGGCCTCATCGTCTCCGCGTTCTCGTTGCCGTACGCCCTGCTGCAGGTGTTCGGCGGCACGATCAGCGAGAAGTTCGGCCCGCGCCGTGCGCTCTTCGTCATCACGGTGATCTGGGGCGTCGCGACGCTCTGGACCGGGTTCGCCGTCGGCTTCTGGACCCTCTTCGCCGCACGGGCACTGCTCGGGCTGAGCGAGGCCGCGGCGTTCCCGACCGCCACGCAGGCGATGAGCCGGTGGATCCCCCGCGACCGGAACGGCTTCGCCCAGGGCGTGGTCCACTCGGCCGCCCGGCTCGGCAACGCCCTGGCGCCGCTCATCGTCGCGTGGGTGATCGGCGCGACGGGGAGTTGGCGCTGGGCGTTCTTCGCCACCGCGGTGCTGTCCCTGGCGTGGGCGGTCGTCTGGTTCGTCTGGTTCCGCGACGAGCCCGAGTCCGCGAAGGGCATCACGCAGGTCGAGCTCGCCGAGCTCCCGCCGGTCGAGACGCGCGCGACCCGTCCCCCGGTGCCGTGGCGGCAGATGGCGAAGCAGATCCTGCCGGTCACCTTCGTCGACTTCGGGTACGGCTGGACCCTCTGGGTGTTCCTCACGTGGCTCCCGACGTTCCTCAGCTCCACCTACGGCCTGGAGATCGGCGACTTCGCCCTGTTCACCACCCTCATCCTGCTGGCCGGTGTCGTCGGGGACACGGTCGGCGGGATGCTCAGCGACCGCATCATCCACCGCGGCGGGAACACCCGGAACGCCCGCCGGATCATCCTGGTGATCGGACTCGGCGGCTCGCTCCTCTGCCTCGTCCCGCTCGTGATCGGGCAGGGGCTGCTCGTCGCGACGATCTCGCTGGCGCTGTCGTTCTTCTTCCTCGAACTCTGCAACGCCAACCTCTGGGCGATCCCGATGGACGTCGCGCCGCAGTGGTCCGGCACGGCCTCCGGCTTCATGAACACCGGGTTCGGCATCGCCGGTGTCGTCTCGCCCATCGTCTTCGGGCTGCTCATCGACGCCTCGGGCTGGCAGGTTCCCTTCGCGCTCTCCTGTGTCCTGCTCGGAGCCGCGGCCGTCGTCGCGTGGTTCATGAAGCCCCAGCGGCTGACCTCCACCGACGGCGTGCTCGAGATCGGCGTCCCGAAGGCCGAGCAGCGCCCGGCCTGACGGGCAACGTGCGGAACGTGCGCCGGCCCTGGTGGTCCGCGCGCGACGGCCGGGAGGCGCGGGTCGGGCCCTCCCGGCCGCCGTGCCACGCGTCCACCGCACCGCGCGGCTGGCGTGAGCGGGCGCTCAGCGCGTGGCGCGCCGCCCGACGTCGTCGGTCTCGCCGACGAGGGCGTCGTCCGGCTCCACCGGTTCCGGCGACCGCTGCGGCACCGCCGCGCCTGCGGAACGACGCGCCCGCGCCGCGCGCGACGCCCGAGAGGACAACGACGGCCGCCCGGTCAGCGGCACGCTGAGGGGCGTCCACCGGAACAGCTCGGTCACCGCGACGGACAGCACCAGCACGAGCACGTAGGTGACGAGGGTGAGCCACGGCCGTGGCACGACGGCCTCGAGCCAGCTGTCGCCGTAGAGCAGGATCCAGATGACGAACGGGTGGCTCAGGAAGATGCCGAACGAGCGGTCGGAGGCGTAGTCGACGAACCGGGCGGTCCGGCTCCCGGGGCGCCGTCGGTCTGCCCATGCGGCGCCGATCGCCAGGAACCCGACGAACACCGCGGTGCTCCAGACCACCTGGATCGGCTGCAGCGGCGTCCCCGCGGCGTAGAGGGACTGCCCGAGGCCCACCTGGAGCGCCCACACGACGAGGGTCAGCCCCCCGACGCCGGCGGACCCCCACAGGACCGGACGCCGGTGGACCCGGATGAACCGCAGGAAGGCGTCGGCGTGGTCGGCGGCGATCGCCCCCGAGACGATGAAGAAGACGTACGAGAAGAAGAACTGCTTCTGGTACCCCTGCATCCACGCGTCGCTCGCCGGGAAGTACTTGTACCCGGCGAACACCACCAGCTGGACGAGGAAGGCCACGACCAGCACGGTCACGTGGTGCCCGCGGGTCCGGCGCACGAGCCAGACGATCACCGGCAGGAGCAGGTACACCTGCATCGTCACGAGCAGGAAGTACAGGTGGTACCACGAGGTGCCGGTGACGATGCCCTCGGCCGCGGTGCGCACCAGGTCCGGGACGTCGCCGCGGCGGGTCGGGCTCAGCAGCCACGCCGCCGCGACGTAGACGAACGACCACGCCAGGTACGGCACGCCCACGAGCAGGAACCGCTTCGGCCAGAACTGCGCCATCGGCCTCGGGCGCAAGGTGTAGCTGTACACGAGCACGAACGCGGTCAGCGAGAAGAAGACCAGCCGGGTGAAGTGCAGCAGGGCGAGCAGCGCGTTCAGCCCGACGTCGTCGGTGGCGGCGGTGTGGCTCGTGGTGTGCACCCCGATCACGCACGCGAACGTGAGGATGCGGAGCACGTCGACCTCGTACAGGTGCCGCGGCTTGCCCTCGGCCGTGCGCGACGGCGTCTGCACCCCCGGCTCGTCGCCGTTCGATGCCGGCGACACGCGTGATGGTCCGTTCACGAGGGTCGGGCCATGGTCCGGACCTTGGCGCGCTGCACCTTGCCGGTGGGTGCACGCGGCAGGTCGGGCACGACGATGACCTCGACCGGTCGACGGAACCGGGTCAGGTGTGCCTCGGCCCGGGCCACGAGCTCGGCGACGAGGGCTGCGTGGTCGGTCGGTTCGTCGGGCTGCGGGATCACGTAGGCGATCGGCACGGCACCGAGCACGTCGTCGGGGCGGCCGACGACGACCGCCTCGAGCACGCGCGGGTCACCGAGCAGGACGTCCTCGACCTCGGACGGGTAGACCTTCTCGCCGCCGCGGTTGATGACGTCGTCGGAGCGCCCGGCCAGGGACACCCAGCCGTCGGCGCTCACGGAACCGACGTCACCGGTGTGGAGCCAGCCGTCGGCGTCGAACCGCTCGGACGCACGACCCCCGAGGTACCCGCGGACGATCCCCTCGCCACGCACCCAGAGCGCGCCGATCTCATCGGGAGGCAGGAGCGCCCCGTCCTCGCCGCGGACCTGCACCTCGCACCCGACCGGCACCCCGACGGTGCCGGGCCGGGCCGGTCCGTCGAGCGGGGTCGCCGTGATCTGCGAGGCGCCCTCGGTCATGCCCCAGCTCACGACGAGCGGCACGTCGCCGAGGGCGGCGCGCACGGGATCGGGCAGCGGCGCCGACGCACTGCGCACGAACCGCAGGCCCGGCGGGAACTCGAGCGGCCCGGTCTTCGTCAGGACGGCCAGGACCGCCGGGACGGCGTTGAGCCAGGTGATCCGTCGTTCCGCGAGCAGGTCCCAGAACCCGGTGCGGCGGAAGCGCCGGTCGAGCACGAGGGTCGCGCCGGCGACGAGCGTCGCGAGCAGTCCCACCACCTCGGCGTTGACGTGGAACAGCGGCAAGGAGTTGAACCCGCGGTCGTCCGGCACGAGCCGGTTGTGCCGCGCGACGGCCCGGGCGACGAACAGCAGCTGCGTCTCGGGCAGCTCGACGCCCTTCGGCGTGCCGGTCGACCCGGAGGTGAACAGCACGACGGACCCCTGGCCAGGCGCGTGCGGGCTGTCGGCGGGCAGGTCGCCGTCGCGGACGGCGGTCGGGAGGAACGTGGTGGGGTCGATCCCGCTGGCCGGCGCCCCGGGGACGGTCGCGTCCACCGCACGGTCGGACACGACGATGGACGCGCCGCCGATCAGGTCGGCGAGCCGGCCGGGCTCGCTGGCCGGCTGGCCGGTGTCGACGGGGATCGCCCGGCGTCCGGAGGCGACGGCACTCAGGTGCACGACCGCGAACGCGAGCGGGTCGCCCACGTCGACCAGGACGGCACCCGACGGGGCGATGCCGATCGCGTCGAAGGTCCGCGACCAGGCGGTCACCGCGTCGTCGAGCGCGCGGTACGTGAGGACACGCTCGGAGCGAGCGTCCTCGAGAAAGTGGCGCTCGCTCCCGTCGGCCGCACGGGCCCGGATGAGCGAGCGCAGGTCGGGTTCATCGCGAACGGGCTGCACGCAGGAAGGCTATTGCGCGACCCTATGAGCGGTCGGAGGGAACAGCGGGATCTGTGGAGAACCGGTGCAGCATCCACTGCCACAGCGGGAGCATCCGAGGCTCGCCGTCACGGGTGAGCGGTGTCGAGTCCTTGATGATCAGGGAGTGCGCCTTGCCCTCGCCACCGAGGTCGGTGAGGATCGCGTGCGGGTCGGCGCCGGCGAGTGGCGGCTCGGTGTCCGTCTCGAACGGCCCGGACACGCCACTCAGGCCGAGGACGTCCCACGAACCGGTGATGCGGGGGCCGAAGGTGTCCCGGACGTCGTCGATGGCGTACATCCGGTCCACCGGTGTCCGGCCCGGGCGGTCCATCCACGCTGCGTGTGCCGGCCCGCGCGACTCGACGGGCGAGGAGAACATCAGCGCGCCGTGGACACTGCGGATGTGCGCGATGTACGCCGCCTCTCCGCCGCCCTGCGAGTGCCCGGCGACCACGATGTCGTCCCAGACGATCCGGTCGTCGCCCTGGACGAACCGACCCCATCCGCCGTCGGGGTCGTGGTCGTCGAGGTACGCGACCGCGTCCCGGAACCGCGACACGATCGACCCGGCGGGACTGACCGCACTGAACTCCGAGGGCCGCGTGCCGTCGAAGCGGTTCCGCTGCACCATGCCGTAGCAGCGTGCGTCGGCCTCACACGTGCCGGACAGGGTGCGGCCGAGGTTCCAGTAGTCGAGGCCGAGCACGTGGTAGCCGTCCGCCAGGGCGGCCCCGAGGAACCGCTGGTACTCCGCGGGACGGGACCGGGTCGCCGGCAGGAACAACAGGAGCGGACCGTCGGCCGAGGTGCGTGCGGCGAAGTCGTCGCGGTTCGGGGTGAGCCGCTCGCCGTTCACCGTGCCGAGCCGGAACCGGTGGAACTCCCCCATGGGCCCGTGTTCGTCGCCCGACGGCCGCTCGTGCACCGCGACCCGGCCGTTGTCCGCCACACGCTGGGCACCGAGGACGTTCGCGGCGACGAGCGACGCGGCCCCGATCGCCACGAGGACGATGGCGGCGATGACCAGGAGCAGGCGGTGGTTCACGGAGTGATCCGCGCCCACACCTCGTCAGCGGAGCGGATCGTCTGCTCGAGCGTCCCGGTGGCGTCGACCACGTGGTCGGCGAGGGCGAGACGAACGGCATCGCTCGCCTGGGCGGCGACGCGACGCTCGGCCTCGTCGCGGGGCATCCCGCGGTGCGCGACGAGCCGTTCGATGCGCTGCGCCGCGGGGGCGTCGACCACCACCACGGCGTCGAACCGGAGCGGACGCGAGCCGCGGGCCTCGGCGAGCAAGGGCACGTCGTAGACCACCACGGCGTCGGGGTCGGCGTCCTCGGCGACGTCGAACGCCTGCTGCGCGAGCCGCCAGACCTCCGGATGCGTGATGGCTTCGAGGTCCTTCCGGGCCGCGGGGTCCGCGAACACGATCGACCCGAGCGCCGGCCGGTCGAGGGAACCGTCTGCGGCGATCACCGACGGACCGAACCGCTCGGCGACCTGCTCCAGGCCCGGGCTGCCCGGTGCCACGGCGTCCCGCGCCAGTCGGTCTGCATCGACGACGACGGCCCCGTGCTCCGCCCATCGCCGGGAAACGGTCGACTTGCCCGCGGCGATGCCGCCCGTGAGTCCGATGATGTGCACGGCAACAGGGTAACGACCCGTGCATCCGGAAACGCCGGAAGCCCGGCACCCTGTCAGGGGTGCCGGGCTTCCGGTCGGGACGAACCGCTCGATCAGTTGTTGGTCGAGCTGAGCTTCTCGCGGAGTGCCGCGAGCGACGCGTCGTCGGCCAGGGGGCTCGCGCCACCGGTCTCGCCGGCGAACGACGAGGTCGACGACGACGAGGAAGCCGAGGCCGGGAGGTCGAAGCCACCCTGCGCCTCGTCGGCGATGGTCTTCGCGACCTGCGCCTTGTGGGCTTCCCAACGCGCCTGGGCGGCCGCGTACTGGCCCTCCCACTCGGTGCGCTGCGTGTCGTAGCCCTCGAGCCACTCGTTGGTCTCCGGGTCGAAGCCCTCGGGGTACTTGTAGTCACCCTTGTCGTCGTACTCGGTCGGCATGCCGTAGAGCGCCGGGTCGAACTCGTCGCTCTCCGGGTCGACGCCCTCGTTCGCCTGCTTGAGGCTGAGCGAGATGCGGCGACGGTCGAGGTCGATGTCGATGATCTTCACGAAGACCTCGTCGTTGACCGAGACGACCTGCTCGGCGAGCTCGACGTGCTTGTTCGAGAGCTCCGAGATGTGCACGAGGCCCTCGATGCCGTCGGCAACGCGGACGAAGGCACCGAACGGGACGAGCTTCGTGACCTTGCCCGGTGCGATCTGACCGATCGCGTGGGTGCGGGCGAAGACCTGCCACGGGTCCTCCTGCGTCGCCTTGAGCGAGAGCGACACGCGCTCGCGGTCCAGGTCGACCTCGAGGATCTCGACGGTGACTTCCTGACCGACCTCGACGACCTCGCTGGCGTGCTCGATGTGCTTCCAGCTGAGCTCGGAGACGTGGACGAGACCGTCGACGCCGCCGAGGTCCACGAACGCACCGAAGTTGACGATCGAGGACACGATGCCCTTGCGGACCTGGCCCTTGTGGAGGTTGTTGAGGAACGTCGTCCGGGACTCGGACTGCGTCTGCTCGAGGAGCGCACGGCGCGACAGGACCACGTTGTTGCGGTTCTTGTCGAGCTCGAGGATCTTGGCCTCGATCTCCTGGCCGAGGTACGGCGTGAGGTCGCGGACACGACGGAGCTCGATGAGCGAAGCGGGGAGGAAGCCACGGAGGCCGATGTCGACGATGAGACCGCCCTTGACGACCTCGATGACCGTCCCGGTCACGACGCCGTCGGACTCCTTGATCTTCTCGACGTCGCCCCACGCACGCTCGTACTGCGCGCGCTTCTTCGACAGGATGAGGCGGCCTTCCTTGTCCTCCTTCTGGAGAACCAGGGCCTCGACCTCGTCGCCGACCTCGACGACCTCGTTGGGGTCGACGTCGTGCTTGATCGAGAGCTCGCGCGAGGGGATGACGCCCTCGGTCTTGTAACCGACGTCGAGGAGAACCTCGTCGCGGTCGATCTTCACGACGGTGCCGGAGATGAGATCACCGTCGTTGAAGAACTTCAGGGTCTTCTCGACCTCGGCCAGGAAGTCATCAGCCGAACCGATGTCGTTGATGGCGACCTGCTTAGGAGCCTTGGTCGTAGTGGTTGTCATGTAGAGATTGCTCCGAACGGACATGAGTCGGGCCATGGGGTGCGGGGACTCGGCCCCCGTGGTGCACCGCCGTGGCGATTGATTGAGTGGCGCGGATTGCGCCGCGCAAGTCTAACCGCACCGGCGGAGGCCCCACAACCGGGCGTGTCGACGGCGCGTCACCCGACCAGGGCGGTCCGGAGGGTGTCGAGGCCGATGCTGCCGAGCGACAGCGCACGGTGGTGGAACGCCTTCAGGTCGAAGTCCGCTCCCTCGCGCGCAGCGACCTCGTCGCGGATGGACTCCCAGACGCGCTGACCCACCTTGTACGAGGGTGCCTGCCCCGGCCACCCGAAGTACCGCGCGACCTCGAACCGGACGAACGCCGGGTCCATGTTCACGTTCTGCCCCATGAAGTCGAGCGCGTACTCCCACGTCCAGCCGCCGCCGTCGGGGTTCGTCTTCTGCAGGTGCACGCCGATGTCGAGCACGACGCGGGCCGCACGCATCCGCTGCCCGTCGAGCATGCCGAGCCGGTCGCCGTCGTCGTCGAGGAACCCGAGCTGCTCCATCAGCCGCTCGGCGTACAGCGCCCAGCCCTCGACGTGCCCGGAGGACCCGGACAGCTGCCGGCGCCAGGTGTTCAGCTCGCCGCGGTTGTAGACGCCCTGACTGATCTGGAGGTGGTGTCCGGGGACGCCCTCGTGGTAGACCGTCGTCTTCTCGCGCCAGGTGCCGAACTCGGTGACGCCCTGGGGCACCGACCACCACATCCGGCCGGCACGGGAGAAGTCGTCGGAGGGGCCGCTGTAGTAGATGCCTCCCTCTTGCGTGGGGGCGATCCGGCACTCCAGGCGACGGATCGGGTCCGGGATGTCGAAGTAGGTACCGGCCATCGCGGCGATCGACGCATCGCTGGTCTCCTGCATCCACCGCTGCAGCGCGTCGGTTCCGTGCAGGATCCGGGACGGGTCGGTGTCGAGCACCTCGATCGCCCGGGCGACGCTCGCGCCGGACTCGATGCGGTCGGCGATGCGCTCCTGCTCGTCCCGCATGCGCGCGAGTTCCTCGAGGCCCCACTCGTACGTCTCGTCGAGGTCGACCACCGCACCGAGGAACCGGCGCGAGTGCAACTCGTAGGCCTCGCGACCGACGGCGTCGACGGGGGTGGCGAGCGGCAGCAGCTCGTGCTCCAGGAACTGCCCGAGCGACCGGTAGGCGGCCGAGGCGACCTGGGCACCACGGGTGAGCTCGGCGCGGAGCGTGTCCGGCACCGGCGAACCGTCGTCGAACGCGGCACCCTCGGCGAGGCGGGCGAAGAAGCCGTCCTCGGCGCCGTTCCTCGCTGCCTGCTCGGCGACCAGGGCGACCTGGCGCTTGGCCGGGGTGACGTCTTCGCGGGTGCCCTCGAGCAGGGTCTCGCGGATGCCCTCGAGCGCGTCCGGCAGCGCGTGCAGTCGGCTCGCGATGTCCTGCCAGTCCCCCTCGGTGGCGGTCGGCATCAGGTCGATGATCTCGCGGACCGACTGCGCCGGACTCGCGATGACGTTGAGGTCACGGAGGTGCAGCTTGCGCTCGTACGACTCCCGCACGAGGTCCAGTTCGGCGCCGAGGTCGGCCTTCGTCACCTGGTCCACGGCGTCGACGGCGGGAGCGGCGTCGAGTGCCCGCTTCGCACCGCGCGCGGCCTCGGCCATCGCGGCGGCACCGGCGGGCGAGGTGTCGCCGTACTCCCCCGTGCGTCCCGGGACGCCGATGTACGTGGCGGTCGTCGGGTCGAGGTCGACGAGGGTGGTGACCCAGTCCTCGGCGACGCGGTCGACGGCGGACGGCTGGCGGACAGGACGCTCTTCGCTCATGCCCCGACCCTACCGACCCGCGGGTCGGCAGGACTCCCGAGCCGCCCGGGTCAGTGGGCGGCGCTCTCCCAGTTCGGCCCCACGCCGACCGAGACGTCGAGCGGGACGCTCAGCTCGGCGGCGCTGCCCATCCGGGTGCGGAGGATCTCCTCGACACGCTCCTGCTCACCCGGCGCGACCTCGAGGATGAGCTCGTCGTGCACCTGGAGCAGCAGGTGCGACTGCAGCTCGCCCTCGCGCAGGTCGTCGGCGACCCCGAGCATCGCGATCTTGATGATGTCGGCGGCCGAACCCTGGATCGGGGCGTTCAACGCGGCCCGCTCGGCGTTCTCGCGCAGGACCCGGTTCGGGCTCTTCAGGTCGGGGAACGGGCGGCGGCGTCCGAAGATCGTCTCGGTGTAGCCGTCCTCGCGCGCCTGCTCGACGACGTTGCGCAGGTAGTCGCGCACCGCACCGAAGCGGGCGAAGTACTCGGTCATCAGGGTGCGGGCCTCGGACTGCTCGATGCGCAGCTGCTTGGACAGGCCGAAGGCACTCAACCCGTACGCCAGGCCGTAGGACATCGCCTTGACCTTGGTGCGCATCTCGTTGGAGACCTCGGACGGGTCGACCCCGAAGACCCGGGCACCGACGAAGCGGTGCAGGTCCTCGCCCTCGTTGAAGGCCTGGATGAGCCCCGGATCGCCGGAGAGGTGCGCCATGATCCGCATCTCGATCTGTGAGTAGTCGGCGGTCACGAGCGTCGTGTACGGCTCGGCGACCGCGAACGCCGACCGGATCCGGCGACCGACGGCCGTCTTCACGGGGATGTTCTGCAGGTTCGGGTCGGTCGACGAGACCCGGCCGGTGCTCGTACCGGTCTGCTCGTAGCGGGTGTGGATGCGCCCGTCGACCACGGCGGCATCGAGGGTGTCGACGATCTGCCGGAGCTTCGTGGCGTCGCGGTGCTGCAGCAGGAGCCCGAGGAACGGGTGCGGGTGCTGTTCCTGCAGGTCGGCCAGGCTCGCGGCGTCGGTCGAGAACCCGGTCTTCGTCTTGCGGGTCTTCGGCATCGCGAGCTCGGTGAACAGGACCTCCTGCAGCTGCTTCGGCGACCCGAGGTTGACCTCGTGCCCGATCTCGGCGAAGGCCTGCTGGGCGAGTTCGGCGGCGCGCTCCCCGAGTTCCTTCGACAGGCCGGTGAGCACCGGTCGGTCGATGCCGACACCGATGGTCTCCATGCCGGCCAGCACCGACACGAGCGGCAGCTCGATGTCGTCGAGGACCTGCAGCGACGACGCGTCGATCCGGGCGCGCAGGGCCGTGGTGACGCGGAGCACGAACCACGCGTGCACCCCGACGTTGACCGGGTCGGTCTCGGGGACCAGCTGGTTGGGATCAGCCGTCGGCAGTTCCTCGCCGAGCTCCTGGTAGACGAGGTCGGACAGCGGCTGCCCCTGCTTGCCGGGCTGCGCGAGCCACCCCATGATCCGGGCGTCGCCGGCGATGCCGTTCACGACGAAGCCGGCGGTGCCGAGCGCCTTGATGGCGGCCTTGGCGTCGTGGAAGTGCTTCGGGGCGTCGGAGGCGAACCAGGCCGAGAGCTGCTCGTAGTCCTTCGCACCGCTGCCGCCCGGCACCAGTACGGCGTCGTCGTGGGTCGCGATGCCGATGGCGCTGAGGCGTCCGTCGATGACCTCGACCGCGACGCCGTAGCCGTTCGCCGCCTCGGTCGCGTTGCGGCGCTCGAGCCAGTAGCCGAGCTCTTCGTCGATCAGGGTCTTGACCGGTGGCGGGGTCGGCGCGCCTTCATCGACGGTGCCCTCGGCCGCCGGCTCGGCGGGGTCGCCCGACCCGGCCACCTTGAAGACGCGGTCGAGCAGCGTGCGGAACTGCAGCTTGGCGAAGAGCTCGCGCACCGCGGTCTCGTCGACCGGGCGGAGCGCGACGTCGGCGGGACCGACGGGCAGCTCGACGTCGGTGACCAGGCGGTTGAGCCGGCGGTTCCGGATCGCCCGGTCCCGCTGCTCGCGCAGGTTGTTGCCGACCACGCCCTTGATCTCGTCGGCGTGCTCGAGGACGCCGTCGAGCGACCCGTACTGGGTCACCCACTTGACCGCGGTCTTCTCGCCGACCTTGTCGATGCCGATCAGGTTGTCGCTGGTCTCGCCGACGAGGGCGGCGATGTCCGGGTACTGGTGGGGCTCGATGCCGTAGCGCTCGTAGACCTTGTCGCGGTCGTAGCGGGTGAGTTCGGAGACACCGCGGACGGACGGGTAGAGCAGCGTGACGTCGTCGTTGACGAGCTGGATCGAGTCGCGGTCACCGGAGACCACGTAGACCGTGAAGCCCTGGTCGGCACCCTGCTTGGAGAGGGTCGCGAGGATGTCGTCGGCCTCGTAGTCCTCTTTCGTGACGGTGGTGATGCCCATCGCCTCGAGCGCCTGCTGCAGGAGCGGGATCTGTCCCTTGAACTCGGCCGGGGTCTCGGAGCGGGTGCCCTTGTACTCGGCGTACTCCCGCGTGCGGAACGAGAACCGGGAGATGTCGAACGCCACCGCCAGGTGGGTGGGCTTCTCGCGCTGCAGCAGCATCAGCAGCATCGAGATGAAGCCGTGGATCGCGTTGGTGTGCTGCCCCTCGCGGTTCACGAAGCTGTCGACCGGCAGGGCGTAGAAGGCCCGGAAGGCGAGCGAGTGGCCGTCGATGACCATGAGGGTAGGCTTTGCGGAGTCCGACACCCGGACAGCCTACCGACGCCCGCTGACACGGAAGGTCGACGCAGACCGTGACCGACGACACCACATCGACCACGATCGATCCCCGCCTCGACGAACGCGGCATGGGCGAGCTGGCCGAGAAGATGGGCATGGTCATCACCGAGCTCTCGGCTGAGCGGGCGGTCGGTTCGATCCCCGTCGAGGGCAACCGCCAGCCGGTCGGCCTGCTGCACGGCGGCGCCTACGTCGTCCTGGCGGAGAGCCTCGGGTCGATGGCCGCGAACGTGCACGCCGGGCCCGGCCGCTACGCCGTCGGCATCGAGCTCAGCGCCTCGCACTCCCGCAGCGCGACGAGCGGCATCGTCACGGGCACGTGCACCGCCATCCACCTGGGCGGCACGCTCACCACCCACGAGATCGTCCTGACCGACGACCAGGGTCGCCGGTGCTCCACGGTGCGGATCACGAACATGATCCGCGAGCGTCGCTGACCGACGGACCGACCCCTCAGTCCTCCGGCGGCCGCTGCAGCAACAGGCGGGCGTCGCCGAACCCGAGCCGCCGGTAGAGCCGCTCGCCGTCCACGCTCGAGTGCACCGACGTCCGCTCCACGCCGAGTTCGTCGGCGAGCTCCAGCAGGGCCGTGACGAGCCGTCCGGCGACGCCGGAGCCTCGCAGCTCCGGGTGCACGTAGACCGTCTGCACGTCGGCGGTCAGTCGGTGCCCCGGCCGGTCCGGCAGTGGCGGTCGCGCGACGAGCCCGAGCCAGGCCATCCCGAGCACGACGCCGTCCCGCTCCGCGACGACGCACCGGTGCGACTCCGCGTGGTCGGCCGCGAAGGCCGTCATCGCATCGCGGTAGGCCTCCACGCTCGCCGCCGGCTGCGCGCCGCCCTCGTCGACGCTCCACCGCCACCGCAGGTCTGCCACCGCCGGCATGTCGTCAGGTCGGGAGGCCCGGATCACCACGTCGTCCATGGCTCCAGCCTGCCAGGTGGTCGCGGCACACGCCCCGCCCCCGGACGCAGGAACGCCGCCGGACCCGGGTGGGGCGGCGGCGTTCCGTGAGCGACGGTGGTGCGCTGGACTACTTCTTGGCGCTGAGCTGCTCGATGATCGCCTTCGCGACGTCGTGCATGGTCAGGCGGCGGTCCATCGAGGCCTTCTGGATCCAGCGGAACGCCTCGGGCTCGGTGAGGCCCATCTTCTCGTTCAGCAGGCCCTTGGCCCGGTCGACGAGCTTGCGGGTCTCGAAGCGCTCGACGAGGTCCGCGACCTCGGCCTCGAGCGTGATGATCTGCTGGTACCGCGACAGGGCGATCTCGATCGCGGGGAGCAGGTCGTTCGGGGTGAAGGGCTTGACCACGTAGGCCAGCGCGCCGGCCTCAGTTGCACGCTCGACGAGGTCCTTCTGGCTGAACGCGGTCAGCAGGACGACGGGCGCGATGTGGTTCTTGGACAGCTTCTCGGCTGCGGAGATGCCGTCGAGCTGGGGCATCTTGACGTCCATCACGACGAGGTCGGGGCGGAGGTCGGTCGCGAGCTGCACGGCGGTCTCACCGTCACCGGCTTCACCGACCACGTCGAAGCCGTTGTCGCGGAGGATCTCCACGATGTCGAGGCGGATGAGCGACTCGTCCTCGGCGACGACGACGCGACGGGGTGCTGGTGCTGTTGCTTCTGTGTCACTCACGGACGAAAGCCTACTAGACGACGGAAGTGCCGCATCCCAGACCACGCAGATCGAACGACGGATCGATCGTTGGTACGAGTGGCGGGACTTGAACCCGCACGCCGTGAGGCAGAGCATTTTGAGTGCCCCGTGTCTGCCGATTCCACCACACTCGCGAGGAGGCCAACACTACCAGCCCGACCCGTGCCTCCCGGCCCGTCGTCGACCGTCTCAGGAGCCCTCGAGCGCCTCGATCGCCGTCACGAGACCGGCTCGTCGCGGCGACCGCCGCGGCAGCACCGCGAGCAGCGCGCGCAGCACGAGCGCGTCGGTCGCACCGTCCGGGGTGCGCGCCCACGCGAGCAGGGCGTCGACGCCGCCGTCGGCGACGACCGACTCGCGGAACCGCAGCCGCACCAGGTCACGGACCGCGTCCACGCCCGGTGCGGCGGAGCTCGGCAGGACCGGTCCGGCGTACCGGTCGACGGCCTGGAGGCGCGCCCCGCGTTCGAGCGCGGACAGCACGCCGTCGACGTCGGTCCGGACCCCGGTCAGCCGGTACGGCCGCGACGTCACGGTCACGTCCGGCGCGTGCTGCGCGAGGACCCGCCGGAGCCGGACGACCTCGGCGCGCAGGGTGACGACCGAGCCCGGGTCACCGTAGACGGCCGCGGCGAGGTCGGTCGCCGCGAGGCCGTCGGGGTGCGCGGCGAGCACGACGAGCAGCTCGGAGTGCCGGGCGGACAGCTCGACCCGGCGGTCGGCGATCCGGAGCACGGCGGTGTCGGTCCCGAGCACGGTCAGTCGGGCCGGCGGCACGCGGGGTGTCCGCGCGCGTGGACGGACCGCGGCCAGGGCCAGCCGGGCCTCGGCGGCGGCGACCGTGGCGGCGAGCAGCGGCAGCGTGTGCCGCTCGACGGCGCGGTCGTCGCCCGTCAGGTCGAGCACCCCCACCGTGGCACCGCTCGCGTCGTGCACCGGGACGGCCGTGCACGAGAACGGCTCGACGGCGTTCGCGTAGTGCTCGTCGGACCGGATCTGCACCGGACGGTCCAGACGCAGTGCCGTGCCGGGCGCGCTGGTGCCGACGCGGTCCTCCGACCAGTCGGCTCCGGGGACGAAGCCCATGTCCTCGGCGGCACGACGCGTGGAGCGGGCGCCGTCGACCCAGACGAGACGACCCGCGGCGTCCGCGACGGCGACGACGCAGCCGGCCGAGCGGGAGTCGTCGAGCAGCAGCCGACGGACCACCGGCAGCAGGGTGGAGAGCGGGCCGTCGTGTCGTACGGCGTCGAGTTCGTCGTCGTCGAGGGCGAGGACCGGGGTGGCGTCGGGGTCGACCCGGGCGGACCGCTGCCACGACGCGGCGACGAGCGGGCGGAGCCGACCGGGTGCGCGCATGCGTCCTCCGATCGACCCCACCCGCCGCTCCGTCGCGACGCGTACGGTCAGCCTACGTCCGGGCCACCCGCGGGACCAGGCCGAGATCGGCGAGCTCGGCGTCGTCGAACATCCGCGACCGGGTGAGGAACCGTTTGCCCGCGGGGACCTCGACCGAGAACCCGCCGCCCCGACCGTCGACCACGTCGATCGTCAGGTGCGTGTACTTCCAGTACTCGAACTGCGACACCGACATGTACACCTCGACCGGCTCGAGGCCGTCGACCTGCAACGCGCCGAGCAGGACGTCCCCCGGGCCGGTCCGGAACATGCCGACGGGGTAGCACATCGGGCTCGAGCCGTCGCAGCAGCCGCCGGACTGGTGGAACATCAGCGGGCCGTGCCGGGCGGTGAGGGTGCGCAGCAGCTCCTCCGCCGCCGGCGTCACCGCGACGCGTGCGGTGTCGGGCATCAGAAGAAGCCCATCGGTCCATCGGCGTAGGAGACGAGCAGGTTCTTCGTCTGCTGGTAGTGGTCGAGCATCATCTTGTGGTTCTCGCGCCCGATGCCGGACTGCTTGTAGCCGCCGAAGGCCGCACCCGCCGGGTACTGGTGGTACGTGTTCGACCACACGCGCCCGGCCTGGATGTCACGTCCGGCGCGGTACAGGGTCGTGACGTCTCGGCTCCACACCCCGGCGCCGAGCCCGTACAGGGTGTCGTTGGCCGTGGCGATCGCGTCGTCGTAGCCGCTGAAGGACGTCAGGGCGAGCACGGGCCCGAAGATCTCCTCCTGGAAGATCCGCATCGAGTTGTCGCCCTCGAACACCGTCGGCGTGACGTAGTAGCCGCCGGAGAGTTCGCCGCCCAGGTCGGCGCGCTCGCCACCGGTCAGGAGCTTCGCGCCCTCCTGCTTGCCGATGTCGATGTAGCTCAGGATCTTCTCGAGCTGGTCGTTGGACGCCTGGGCGCCGATCATCGTCGACAGGTCGAGCGGGTGTCCCTGCTTGACGGCACGCACGCGTTCCAGGCCGTCGGCGACGAACCCGTCGTAGATCTCCTTCGCCACGAGTGCCCGGGACGGACACGTGCAGACCTCGCCCTGATTGAGGTTGAAGAAGGTGAAGCCCTCGAGCGCCTTGTCGTAGAAGGAGTCCTTCTCGGCCGCCACGTCGGGGAAGAACACGTTCGGGCTCTTGCCGCCGAGCTCGAGCGTCACCGGGATGAGGCTCTGCGACGCGTACTGCATGATCAGCCGCCCGGTGGTGGTCTCCCCCGTGAAGGCGATCTTCCGGATGTCGGGGTGCTGCGCGAGCGGTGCGCCGACCTCGATGCCGAAGCCGTTGACGACGTTGAGCACCCCGGCGGGAAGCAGGTCGCGGATGAGCTCGACGAGCACGTGGATGGACGCCGGGGTCTGCTCGGCGGGCTTCAGCACGACGCAGTTGCCGGCGGCGAGGGCCGGTGCGAGCTTCCACACGGCCATCAGGATCGGGAAGTTCCAGGGGATGATCTGCCCGACGACGCCGAGCGGTTCGTGGAAGTGGTAGGCCACGGTGTCGTGGTCGATCTCGCCGGCGGAGCCCTCCTGCGCACGGATCGCCCCGGCGAAGTACCGGAAGTGGTCGATCGCGAGCGGGATGTCGGCGCCGAGGGTCTCGCGGATCGGCTTGCCGTTCTCCCACGTCTCGGCGACGGCGAGCATCTCGAGGTGCTCCTCCATGCGGTCCGCGATCCTGTTGAGGATGACGGCACGTTCGGCCGCGCTCGTCCGGCCCCAGGCCGGGAACGCCTTCCAGGCGGCGGCGACGGCGCGGTCGACGTCCGTGGAGTCACCGCGTGCGACCTCGGTGAAGACCTTGCCCGTGACGGGCGTCGGGTTCTCGAAGTACTGCCCGCTGGCGGACGGCACGTACTCACCGCCGATGAAGTGGTCGTACCGGGATCGGTACTCGACCAGGGAGCCGGGTTCGCCGGGTGCGGCGTAGCTGGTGGGCGAGGGTGCGATGGTCATGGTGGTGCCCTTTCGACGACGCTGTCGGGGCGCACGGGTCGCGCGCCTGCTCCGCACCGTACGACCGCGGGGGTTGCAGGTCGTTGCACGGCCCGCGGCTCCGACGGGTAGCGTGCTGGACACCAGCGCCGGCGAACAGGGAGGAGCGCTCGTGGATTCTCGTGCCGTCAGGACGTTCCGGGTGTTCGTCGTCGTCACCGCCGTCGTCGCCATCGCACTGGGCATCGTGGCGATCGTCTGGCCCCGCCCGTCGCTCGTGCTCGTGGCGCTGCTGTTCGGCGTGTACCTCGTCGTGGCCGGGGCACTGCGCGTCTTCGCCGCGGTGCGGGGCCACGGTACCCGCCCGGTGTGGCGGTGGACGTCCGGCATCGTCGGCGGCCTGGTCGCGGTCGCGGGGCTCGTGACGCTGCTCGACCCGGCGATCCCGCTCGTCGTCTACGCCGTGCTCGCCGGGGTCGGCTTCCTGATCGAGGGGGTCGCCGCGATCGTCGGCGGCTTCGTCGGACACCCGGGATCGTCACGCGTCCCGACGGTCGTCAGTGGCGTGCTGTCGATCATCGGTGGCATCGTCGTGCTCGTCGCGCCCGGACTCGCGCTGACCGTCTTCATGGTCTTCGCCGGCATCGCGCTCATCTTCGTCGGGGCCGCGGCCCTGCTCCTCCTGCCGCCGCGCGCCGCCGTCCGCCGGTAGCCGCCGCGCGCCGCCGTCCGCCGCTAGGCCGAACCGGTGCCGAAGAGCAGCCCGAGTGCGTAGGTGACGATCGCCGCACCGAACCCGATGGCGAGCTGCCGGAAGGCCCGCTTGCCGGGGGACGCTCCGCTCAGCACGCCGACGACGGCACCGGTGCCGAGCAGGGCGATGCCCACCAGCCCGCCGGCCACGGCGATCGCCGGCCACCCCTGCATGCCGAACAGGAACGGCAGCACCGGGATGACCGCGCCCGAGGCGAAGAAGCAGAAGCTCGACACCGCGGCGCTCAGCCCGGTGCCGACCGCCTCGTGGTCGTCCGCGACCGCGGTCGGACCCGTCGCCGGCCGCCGCTCACCGATGCCGGACAGCACCTGCGCGGCGTGCTCGGTTGCCTCCGCCTCGGACATCCCGCGCGCCCGGTAGACCAGCGCGAGCTCGTTCGCGTCGACGTCGAGGTCCGACACCGCCCTGCCGGCCTCGGGATGCGGCGCGGACGCCTCGAGCAGTTCGCGCTGCGACCGGACGGAGACGTACTCCCCCGCCCCCATCGACAACGCGCCGGC
Organism: Curtobacterium poinsettiae; assembly: GCF_025677645.1. Classification (NCBI taxonomy): domain Bacteria; kingdom Bacillati; phylum Actinomycetota; class Actinomycetes; order Micrococcales; family Microbacteriaceae; genus Curtobacterium; species Curtobacterium flaccumfaciens. The sequence continues at coordinate 2,552,563 of NZ_CP106879.1, forward strand.
GAGCAGGCCGGCGATGCCGCTCAGCAGCACGAAGTGCCGGTCGGCCCCGGAGGCACTGATGCCGATGATGAGCGCCAGGTTCGACACCAGGCCGTCGTTCGCGCCGAACACCGCCGCCCGGAACGTGCCGGAGAGCCGCATCCGGCCGCGGTTCGCGAGCCCGCGCACGACCTCGCCGTGGATCCGCTCGTCGGCGGCCATCCGCGCGGTCGCGTCCGAGTCGTCGGCGTACGGCGAGCGGTCCTCGGCGCGCTGCATGAGCGCGAGGACGAAGACCGACCCGAACCGCTTGGCCAGCACGGCGAGCACCCGGGTGCGCAGACTCCCCCGCTCCGGTCGTCCGACGTCGTCGCCGAGCAGGTCGAGCCAGTGGTCGGCGTGCCGCCCTTCGGCCTCGGCCAGCGCGGCGAGGATCTCGCGTTCCTCGCCGGAACGGCGGGCAGCGAGGTTGCGGTACACGGCCGCTTCGGCACGTTCGTCGGCCAGGTAGCGACGCCAGCGGCGAACGTCGGCGCGCGACGCCGGGGTGTCGGATCGGAGGCTCACAGCGACCATCCTGCCGCCTGCGGCCGACGTCCGGTCACCACCAGGGCCGTGGAGACGCGGCAGGGCGCGGACCGGGGGCGGTCGACGCTGCTCGCGCCGGGCCTCCAGTCCGCGCCCTGGTGGCGACGGATCCCTCGGATCAGTCCCGGACGTAGGCCGGGGCGGCCTCGGCGTGGGCGTCGCCCACCCGGTGCACGCGCAGGTCGTTCGTCGAGCCCTCGATGCCGGGAGGGGACCCGGCCGTCACGATGACGCGGTCGCCGGGAGCGGCCAGGCCGTTCTCGAGGAGGACGTCGTCCACCTGCGAGAAGAGCTCGTCGGTGTGGGTCTTCCGCTCCACCAGGAACGAACGGACTCCCCAGGTGAGGGCCATCCGGCGGCGCGTGGCCTCGTTCGGGGTGAAGGCGATGATCGGCAGACCGTGGCGCAGACGCGACATGCGGCGGGCCGAGTCACCGGACTCGGTGAAGACGCAGAGGTACGACGCCTCGGTGAACTCGGCGATCTCGACGGCGGCGAGGGTGATCGCACCGCCGAGGGTGCGCGGCTTGGTGCCGAGTGGCGCGATGCGCTCGAGACCGTGGTCCTCGGTGGACTCGACGATGCGGGCCATGGTGCGGACGGTCTGCACCGGGTACTCACCGACGCTCGTCTCACCGGACAGCATGACCGCGTCCGCACCGTCGAGGACGGCGTTGGCGACGTCGGAGGTCTCCGCGCGGGTGGGGATCGGCGACGAGATCATCGACTCGAGCATCTGCGTCGCGACGATGACCGGCTTGGCCATGCGGCGGGACAGCTCGACGGCGCGCTTCTGCACGATCGGGACGGCCTCGAGCGGGAGCTCGACGCCGAGGTCACCGCGGGCGACCATGATGCTGTCGAAGGCGTCGATGATCTCCTCGAGGGCGTCGACGGCCTGGGGCTTCTCGACCTTGGCGATGACCGGCAGGCGCTTGCCCTCTTCGTCCATGATCTCGTGGGCACGCACGACGTCGCTCGCGTTGCGCACGAACGACAGCGCGATGAGGTCGGCGCCCTGGCGGATCGCCCAGCGCAGGTCGGCCTCGTCCTTCTCGCTCAGCGCGGGGACGTTGACGGCGACACCGGGCAGGTTGATGCCCTTGTTGTTGGACACCGTGCCGGGGACGACGACCTCGGTGCGGACCCGCACGCCGTCGGTGTCGAGGACACGGAGGCGGACACGGCCGTCGTCGATGAGCAGCGGGTCGCCGGGCTTGACGTCCTGCGGCAGGCCCTTGAACGTCGTGCCGCAGATCTCCTTCGAGCCCGGGACGTCCTCGGTCGTGATGGTGAAGACGTCACCGACCGCCAGGTCGTGCGGGCCGTCGGCGAAGCGTGCCAGACGGATCTTCGGACCCTGCAGGTCGACGAGGATCGCGACGGGCTTGCCGAGTTCTTCGGCGGCACGACGGACGTTGACGTAGTTGGCCTCGTGGACGCTGTAGTCACCGTGGCTGAGGTTGAGGCGGGCGACGTCGACGCCCGCTTCGATGATCTCCTTGACGGTCTCGTAGTCCGACGTTGCCGGTCCGAGCGTCGAAACGATCTTTGCGCGTCTCAATGGATTCCTTCGTGGTGGTGGATGGAGCTTGGGTTTCCGCGCTGTGGGGCCGCGCGGAACGGATCGAGGCCACCAGCACCCTACCGAGTGCTGGTGGCCTCACGCTCACGGGAGCGTGAGCATCTGGTGGAGACGGTCCGCCGTCCGGCGGCGGTCCGACATCTGGTGCGCGTCCGACATCAGACGGAGATCGCCCGGTCGGTCGCCTTGACCGGTGCCGGCAGGATCGTGGAGCCCTCGAGGTACTCGTCGACCTGTGCGGCCGCGGCACGGCCCTCGGCGATCGCCCAGACGATGAGCGACTGCCCACGACCCGCGTCGCCGGCGACGAACACCCCGGCCTCGTTGGTCGCGTAGTCGGCACGGCGGTCGAGCGCCCCGGAGACCGTCGTCGGCAGACCGAGCTGCGGCTCGATCGTGTCCGACTCGGGGCCGGTGAAGCCCATCGCGATGAGGACGAGGTCGGCCGGGATCTCCCGCTCGCTGCCCGCCTTCGGGACCCGTCGGCCGTCGAGGTACTCGGTCTCGGCGACCCGCAGCGCACGGACCTCGCCGGCGTCGTTCGACAGGAACTCGACGGTGGAGGCGAGGAAGTGCCGCTCGCCGCCCTCTTCGTGGGCGCTCGTGATCTCGAACACGGTCGGGAACATCGGCCACGGCTGGTCGGACGGACGCTCGAGCGGCGGCTGCTTGCCGATCGCCAGGTTCGTCACGCTCAACGCGCCCTGGCGGTGGGCGGTGCCGATGCAGTCCGCGCCGGTGTCGCCACCGCCGATGACGACGACGTGCTTGCCCTCGGCCGTGATCTGGTTGTCGACCGTCGTGCCCGCGTTCGCCTTGTTCTGCTGGACCAGGTAGTCCATGGCGAAGTGCACGCCCTCGAGGTCGCGCCCGGGGATCGGGAGGTCGCGCGGCACCGTGGCACCGGTGGCGACGACGACCGCGTCGTAGCGCGACTTCAGGTCGTCCCAGGTGATGTCCTTGCCGATCTCGACCCCGGCACGGAACCGGGTGCCCTCGGCCTGCATCTGGGCGAGGCGCGCGTCGATCTGGCGCTTCTCCATCTTGAAGTCCGGGATGCCGTAGCGGAGCAGGCCGCCGATGCGGTCGTCCCGCTCGTAGACGGCGACCGTGTGGCCGGCACGCGTGAGCTGCTGCGCGGCGGCGAGGCCGGCGGGGCCGGAGCCCACGACGGCGACGGTCTTGCCCGTCAGGCGCTCCGGCGGGTGCGGGGTGACCCAGCCGTTCTGGAACGCCTGGTCGATGATCGAGACCTCGACCTGCTTGATCGTCACCGGGGGCTGGTTGATGCCGAGCACGCACGACGACTCGCACGGTGCCGGGCAGAGCCGACCCGTGAACTCCGGGAAGTTGTTCGTCTCGTGCAGGCGCTCGATCGCCTGCCGGCCCTCACCGCGCCAGGTCAGGTCGTTCCACTCCGGGATCAGGTTGCCGAGCGGGCAGCCCTGGTGGCAGAACGGCACGCCGCAGTCCATGCAGCGGCCGGCCTGGCGCTTCAGGACACCGGACTCCTGCTGCTCGTAGACCTCTTTCCAGTCCATGAGCCGCACGGGCACGGGTCGCCGGGGCGGCAGTTCGCGTTCCTGGACCTTCAGGAATCCCTTGGGGTCAGCCACCGGTCACCTCCATGATCCTGTTCCAAACGATGTCACCGTCGGGGTCGAGCCCCTCGTCGACGGCCTGTCTGCGTGTCTCGAGCACCGCCGCGTAGTCGCGCGGCAGCACCTTGACGAAGTCGCTCAGGTCTCCGGACGCCAGCAGGTCGGACGCGAGCGTCGACCCCGTCTCGTCGGCGTGCCGGGTGAGCAGGTCGGTGACGATCTCGACGTCGGCGCTGTCGAGCGCCTCGAGCCGGAGTTCGCCCGACATCAGGGCGTCGGTGTTCACGTGCTCCTCGCGGAGCCCACGGACGTACGCCGTCCCACCGGACATACCGGCACCGAGGTTCCGGCCGGTCTCGCCGAGGATGAGCGCGAGCCCGCCCGTCATGTACTCGAGCGCGTGGTCGCCCACGCCCTCGACGACGGCTGTGGCACCGGAGTTCCGCACCAGGAACCGTTCACCCACGATGCCGCGGATGAACATGCTGCCCTGGGTGGCGCCGTACCCGATGACGTTGCCGGCGATGACGTTCTCGGCGGGGTCGAAGCCCGAACCGGCGTCGGGACGGACGACGATCTGGCCGCCGGAGAGCCCCTTGCCGACGTAGTCGTTGCTGTCGCCGATGAGCCGCAGCGTGATGCCCGCCGGCAGGAACGCGCCGAGCGACTGCCCGGCGGAACCGCGCAGCGTCACGTCGATCGAACCGTTCGGCAGACCGTGCTCGCCGTGTCGCAGGGTCACCTGGTGGCCGAGCATGGTGCCGACGGCACGCTCGGTGTTGCGGATGGGCAGGTCGAGCGCGATCGAACCGCCGTGGTCGAGCACGTCCGCGGTCTGCTGGATGAGCTGCACGTCGAAGTGCTGGTCCAGCTCGTGGTCCTGCTCGCGGTGGTGGCGGCGCGGTTCGGCGTCGTCGAAGCGCGGTCCCTTGAGCACCGGCGCGAGGTCGAGCCCGGAGGCCTTCCAGTGCTCGACGGCACGGTCGACGTCGAGCACGTCGGTCTGCCCGATCGCCTCGTCGAGGCTGCGGAAGCCGAGCTCGGCGAGGAGCTCGCGGACCTCTTGCGCGATGAACTCGAAGAAGTTGACGACGAACTCGGGCTTGCCGGAGAACCGTTTGCGGAGCTCGGGGTTCTGCGTGGCGACGCCGACCGGGCAGGTGTCCAGGTGGCAGACGCGCATCAGGATGCAGCCCTCGACCACGAGTGGTGCGGTGGCGAAGCCGTACTCCTCGGCCCCGAGCAACGCGGCCACGACGACGTCGCGCCCGGTCTTCATCTGCCCGTCCACCTGCACGACGACGCGGTCGCGCATGCCGTTCAGCATGAGCGTCTGCTGGGTCTCGGCCAGGCCGATCTCCCACGGCGTGCCGGCGTGCTTGAGCGAGTTCAGCGGGCTCGCGCCGGTGCCGCCGTCGTGGCCGGACACGAGCACGACGTCGGCCAGGGCCTTCGTCACGCCGGCCGCGACCGCACCGATGCCGGACTGGCTCACGAGCTTCACGTGGACGCGCGCGGCCGGGTTGGCGCGCTTGACGTCGAAGATCAGCTGCTTGAGGTCCTCGATGGAGTAGATGTCGTGGTGCGGCGGCGGCGAGATGAGCCCGACGCCCGCGGTGGCGTGCCGGGTGCGGGCCACCCACGGGTAGACCTTCGCCGGGGGCAGCTGCCCGCCCTCGCCGGGCTTCGCGCCCTGCGCCATCTTGAGCTGGATGTCGGTGGCGTGCGTCAGGTACATGCTCGTCACGCCGAAGCGGCCGGAGGCGACCTGCTTGATCGCGCTGCGACGCTCGGGGTCGAGCAACCGGTCGACGTCCTCGCCACCCTCGCCCGTGTTCGATCGGCCACCGAGTCGGTTCATCGCGATGGCGAGCGTCTCGTGGGCCTCCTTCGAGATGGACCCGTACGACATCGCACCGGTGTTGAACCGCTTGACGATCGACTCGATCGACTCGACCTCGTCGAGCGCGATGGGCTTCCGAGCGCCCTGCTTGAACCGGAACAGCCCGCGGAGCGTCATGAGCTGCTCGGACTGGTCGTCCACGGCGCTCGAGTACTCGCGGAAGATGTCGTACCGGCGAGCACGGGTGGCGTGCTGCAGGCGGAACACCGTGTCCGGGTTGAACAGGTGCGGCGGGCCTTGCCGGCGCCACTGGTACTCGCCACCGATCTGCAGCCGCTCGTGGGAGAGCACCGCGCCGTCCTGCGGGTACGCCTGGGCGTGCCGCTCGGCGTTCTCCTTGGCGATGACGTCGATGTCGACGCCACCCAGGATCGACGAGGTGCCCGTGAAGTACCTGTCGACGAACTCCTGGCTGAGCCCGACCGCCTCGAACGCCTGTGCGCCCGCGTAGCTGGACACCGTGGAGATGCCCATCTTCGACATGATCTTCAGGACGCCCTTGCCCAGCGCCTTGATGACGTTCTTGACGGCCTGCTCCGGTGTGATCCCGGGGATCATGCCGGCTCGGACCAGGTTCTCGCAGGTCTCCATCGCCAGGTACGGGTTGATCGCCGAGGCGCCGTACCCGATGAGGGTCGCCACGTGGTGGACCTCGCGCACGTTGCCGGCCTCGACGATGAGCCCGACCTTCATCCGCTGCTCGGTGCGGATCAGGTGGTGGTGGACCGCGGCGAGGAGCAGGAGGCTCGGCACCGGTGCCTGCTCGGAGTTGCCGTCGCGGTCGGACAGCACGATGAACTGCTTGCCGGACTCGATCGCGGCGTCGACCTCGTCGCACACGGCGGCGATGCGCTTCTGCATCGCCTTCTTGCCGGCGTCGACGCGGTACAGGCCCTTGATCGTGACGGTCAGGTGGCGACCCGACTCGGTCTCGAAGTGCTGGACCTTGGCGAGCTGGTCGTTGTCGATCACCGGGAAGTCGAGCGTGATCTGCTTCGCGTGCTCGGGGCCGGCGGAGAGCAGGTTGCGCTCCGGACCGAGCCCCATCCCCATCGAGGTGATGACCTGCTCGCGGATCGAGTCGAGCGGCGGGTTGGTCACCTGCGCGAACTGCTGCGTGAAGTAGTCGAACAGCAGCCGCGGACGCTCCGACAGCACGGCGATCGGGGTGTCCGAACCCATCGCACCGAGGGGTTCGGCCCCCGCTGCCGCCATCGGGCGCAGCAGGATCCGGACCTCTTCCTCGGTGTACCCGAACGCGCGCTGCCGTCGGGTGACCGAGGCCGGGGTGTGCACAATGTGCTCGCGCTCCGGCAGGTCGTTGAGGTTGATGCGGCCGGCTTCGAGCCAGTCTCCCCACGGCCCCGAGGCGGCGAGCTCGCGCTTGACCTCGTCGTCCTCGATGATGCGCCCGGCCTCGGTGTCCACCAGGAACATCCGGCCCGGACGCAGGCGGCCCTTGCGCACGACCTTGGCGGCCGGCACGTCGATGACGCCCGTCTCGGAGCCCATGACGATGAGGCCGTCGTCCGTGACCAGGAAGCGTCCGGGGCGCAGGCCGTTGCGGTCGAGGGTGGCGCCGACGAGCGAGCCGTCGGTGAAGGTGATCGCGGCGGGGCCGTCCCACGGCTCCATGAGCATCGAGTGGTACTCGTAGAACGCGCGGAGGTCCGGATCCATCCCGACCTGGTTCTCCCACGCCTCGGGCACCATCATCGACACGGCGTGCGGCAGGGTCCGGCCGGTCAGGGTCAGCAGCTCGAGGACCTCGTCGAACGAGGCCGAGTCGCTCGCCCCCGGGCTCACGATGGGCAGCAGCGGCGCCATGTCGCCGAGCAGTTCACTCTCGAGCTGCGACTGGCGCGCGCGCATCCAGTTGCGGTTGCCGCGCACCGTGTTGATCTCGCCGTTGTGGGCGATCGTCCGGAACGGCTGCGCGAGCGGCCACGACGGGAACGTGTTGGTGGAGTACCGCGAGTGCACGATCGCGAGCTTCGAAGCGAAGCGCTCGTCGCTGAGGTCCGGGTAGAACGGCTCGAGCTGGAGCGTCGTGACCATGCCCTTGTAGACCATGGTGCGGCTCGACAGCGACATGAAGTACAGGTCGTTGTCGTGCTCGGCGCGCTTGCGGAGCCGGAAGGCCTGGCGGTCCAGCGCGATGCCGCTCCACGAGGCACCGTGCACGTCGTGCCGGATGGAGGCGACGAACAGCTGCTCGAACGCCGGCATCGCGGCACGGGCCAGCGTGCCGAGGACCTCCGGACGCACCGGGACCTCGCGCCACCCGAGGACCTTCAGGCCCTCTTCGCGGGCGAGCCGCTCCACGGCACCCTTCACCGCGTGGCGCGCGTCGTCGTCCAGGGGCAGGTAGGCGGTACCGACGGCGTACTCCCCCGCTGCCGGCAGCTCGAAGGGCACGACGGCCCGGAGGAACTCGTCGGGCACCTGGCACAGGATGCCCGCGCCGTCACCGGTACCCGCGTCGGAGCCCACGGCACCGCGGTGCTCGAGGTTCCGGAGCGCACCGAGCGCCGCGTCGACGATGTCGTGACCGGGCGTGCCGCGCAGGGTCGCGACCATCGCGAGGCCGCAGGCGTCCTTCTCGTTCGCCGGGTCGTACATGCCCGTGGCGTCCGGGATCGCGGAGAAGCGGCGGTGCGGCGGCACGAGGCTCGTCGGTGCCGAGGGCTGGGTTGGCTGGAGCGCCATGGGGAACCGTCCTCACGAGGAAGTGGAACAGGGACAGCGGTGGCCCGGTGGTGCGTTCCGCCCGAGCGGGCGGGACTGGTGCCCGTGCCCGCCGTCAGTGAGTTGCCCTGTCGGCCGGCGAGGTTGCTGGGCCCCGCTTGTGGCGGAGACCGTCTGGTGCTGCTGCTGGTGGTGGTGCTGCACGTGACCGGTGGTCGTCGGGAGCGGGTGCTCCCACCACGGGATCAGCGAGTGGTCGGACCGGTTCGTCGCTCGTGACGCCGTCTGCTGCGTCGTCATCGTGCTCCGAGAAGGTGTCCTCGGAGTCTACAACGGAGGCCGGACGGGGCCCGCGACCCGGCAGGTACGGGCTCGGCTCCTTGCCGGTGTGCCGACGGCTCTGCACCACGAAGATCAGGATGCCGATGACGACCGCGGCGAGGGCGACCCACACGTTGGTGCGGACGCCGGAGAAGGTCTCGCTCGTGTCGACGCGGATGGACTCGAGCACCGAGCGTCCGGCGCCGTACCAGATCAGGTACAGACCGAGGACCTTGCCCCACTGCAGCGTGAACTTGCGCGCCAGGAAGAGGATGACGACGACGCCGAGGACGTTCCAGATGATCTCGTACAGGAACGTCGGGTGGAACAGCGTGCCCTCGGGCAGGCCCTTCGGGAACGCGGCGTTGCTCGAGTCGATCTCGAGGCCCCAGGGCAGGCTCGTCGGCATGCCGAAGAGCTCCTGGTTGAAGTAGTTGCCCAGGCGGCCGAAGGCCTGCGCGAGCAGGACGCCCGGCACCACGGCGTCGATGAACGACGTGAACCGCAGGCCCACCTGGCGGCAGCCGATCCACGCGCCCACCGAACCGAGGATGAGCGCCCCGAAGATGGCGAGCCCGCCCTCCCAGATGTACAGGAAGGACAGCGGGTCGATGCCGGGGCCGAAGTAGTCGGACACGTGGGTGAACACGTGGAAGAGGCGACCGCCGATGATGCCGGCGGGCACGGCCCAGATCGCGATGTCGATGATGATCCAGCGCTCGACGCCACGGGCGTTGAGCCGTCGGTTCGCCAGGACGACCGCGGCCACGATCCCGATCAGGATGCAGATCGCGTACGCGTGGATGCGGAAGTCGAGGGGCAGCGACCAGCCGAACGCGTCGCGCAGCCAGGCGGTCAGGTCGAAGTACTGCCAGGCGGTGCTCGGGCTCGGGATGCTCAGGAGGGGCATGGAGGTGCTGTCGCCTTTCGGAACTGACGGGGCGCGGTCGACGTGGCGTCGGCCTCGCTCACTGTAGCGCGGCTCACGGGCCGGACAGGAACTGGACTAGCGGCGGCGGGCGCCGGTGGCGAGGTCGGCGGCACGGTCGGCGACACCCTGCACACCGAGGTCGGCCAGCGCGCGGACGAACGCGGACCCGACGATGGCACCGTCGGCGTACTCGAGCACCTCGCCGACCTGCTCGGCCGTCGAGATCCCGAGGCCGACGCACGTGCGCTCGACCCCGGCGTCGCGCAGTCGCGACACCACGGTGCGTGCGGCGACGTCGACGCCGACCCGCGCACCGGTCACACCCATCGTCGAGACCGCGTACACGAACCCACGGCTGGCCTCGACCGCCTGGCGCATGCGCTCGTCGGAGGACGACGGCGCGGCGAGGAAGACCCGGTCGAGCCCGGTCCGCTCGGAGGCCTCGGTCCACGCGGAGGCCTCGTCGGGGATGAGGTCGGGCGTGATGAGGCCGGCGGCACCGGCGGCGACGAGGTCGTCGGCGAAGCGGTCCACGCCGTAGCGCAGCACCGGGTTCCAGTACGTCATGACGAGGACCGGCACGTCGGCCCGCTCGGTGATCTGCTGCACGGCGTCGAAGACCTGTGCCACCCGGAAGCCGTTCGCCAGGCTCTCCTCGGCCGCCCGCTGGATCACGGGGCCGTCCATCACCGGGTCGGAGTACGGCAAGCCGAACTCGATGACGTCCACGCCGTTCTCGGCGAGGGCGACGGCGGCGTCGACGCTGGTCTGCAGATTCGGGTACCCGGCGGGCAGGTAGCCGACGACGGCTCCGGCGCGCTCGGCGTTGGCGGTGTCGATCGTCGTCGCGACGCTCCGGTTCGTGGTCACAGCTGCACCGCGTTCTCGTCGAGGATGCCGAAGTAGCGACTGGCGGACGCGACGTCCTTGTCACCCCGGCCGGACAGGTTCACGAGCACGACGCCCTCGGGGCCGAGCTCCTTGCCGAGCTTGATGGCACCGGCGAGGGCGTGGGAGGACTCGATCGCCGGAATGATGCCCTCGGTCTGGCTTAGCAGGCGGAAGGCCTCCATCGCCTCGGTGTCGGTGATCGGCTGGTACTCCGCACGGCCGATCGACGCAAGGTACGCGTGCTCCGGTCCGACGCTCGGGTAGTCGAGTCCGGCGGAGATGCTGTGGCTCTCGATCGTCTGGCCGTCCTCGTCCTGCATCAGGTACGACTTCGCACCCTGCAGCACGCCCTCGCGACCGAGCGTGATGCTCGCCGCGTGCCGGCCGGTCTCGACGCCGTCGCCGCCGGCCTCGAAGCCGTGCAGTGCGACGGACTCGTCGTCGAGGAACGCCTCGAAGATGCCCATCGCGTTCGAACCACCACCGACACACGCCGCAACGGCGTCCGGCAGGCGCCCGACGCGGTCGAGGACCTGCTGGCGTGCCTCCTCGCCGATGACCTTGTGGAACTCGCGCACCATCTCGGGAAACGGGTGCGGACCGGCGACCGTGCCGAGCAGGTAGTGCGTCGACTCGACGTTGGCGACCCAGTCGCGCAGGGCGTCGTTGATGGCGTCCTTCAGGGTGCGCGAACCGGTCTCGACAGGGATCACCTCGGCGCCGAGCAGGCGCATCCGGGCCACGTTGAGGGCCTGTCGCTCGGTGTCCACGGCGCCCATGTAGACGACGCACTCCATGCCGAACAAAGCGGCAGCGGTCGCGGTGGCGACGCCGTGCTGGCCGGCACCCGTCTCGGCGATCAGGCGGGTCTTGCCGAGCCGACGGGCGACGAGCGCCTGGCCGAGGACGTTGTTGATCTTGTGGGACCCGGTGTGGTTCAGGTCCTCGCGCTTCAGGATGACCCGGGCACCACCGGCGTGCTTCGCGAACCGCGGCACCTCGGTGATGATCGATGGGCGCCCGGTGTAGTCGCGCTGCAGCTCGTCGAGCTCCGCCCGGAACGCCGGGTCCGCCCAGGCCTGACGGAAGGCGGCCTCGAGCTCGTCGAGCGCGAGGACGAGCGACTCGGGGACGAAGCGACCGCCGAAGTCGCCGAAGTAGGGGCCGTGCAGGTCGCGGAGTGAGGTCACGATGTGTCTCCCGGGACGAGTCCGACGCGGCCGGTCAGCCGCGTCGGACGGGTGGAACGTGCGGCCGCGGTCGGCGGCCTCGATGCGTGGGCGGAGCCGGTCAGGCCCGGTCGGCGGCGTCGACGAACGACGCCAGGGTCGCGGCGGGGTCGTCCCCCGTCACGAGCGCTTCGCCGACCAGGACGACGTCGGCACCCGCTGCTCGGTAGTGGGCGACGTCGGCCGGACCGGAGACCGCCGACTCGGCGACGCGCACGACCCCGTCGGGGATGCGGTCGGCGAGCGACCCGAACAGGTCGCGGTCCAGCGAGAAGTCGGTGAGGTCCCGCGCGTTGACGCCGAGGATGCGGGCGCCGGCGTCGAGGCCACGCGTGACCTCGTCACCGGAGTGCGCCTCGACCAGCACGCGCATGCCGAGTTCTTCGGCCAGGGTGTGCAGCTCGACCAGGCGGGCCTGCTCGAGCGCCGCCACGATGAGCAGCACGACGTCGGCTCCGGACGCCCGGGCCTCGATCACCTGGTACGGGTCGGCGATGAAGTCCTTGCGGAGCACGGGCACCCCGACACGAGCCTTCACGGCTTCGAGGTCGGCGAGGCTGCCGAGGAACTTGCGCCCCTCGGTCAGGACGCTGATCGTCGAGGCCCCGCCACGCTCGTAGTCGGCGGCCAGGGCTGCAGGATCGGCGATCGCGGCCATCGACCCGCGGGACGGGCTGGCTCGCTTGACCTCGGCGATGATCTTCACCCGGTCGCCCGGGCTGAGGAACGCGAGGGCGTCGAGCGGCGACGCCACCCGGTCGACGTCGCGTTCGACGTCCGAGTACGGACGGTCGACACGACGGGCGGCGGCGTCCTCGAGCGCGCCCGCGACGAGGGTCTCGAGCACGTTCGGCATCGGGAGGCCCCTACTCGCCGTGGTGCTTGGGGACGAACTTCGGACCGTCGACGCCGTAGCCGGCCTTCTTCATCACGCCACCGACGATGAGGCCGATGAGGACGACGCCAGCGGAGGCCCAGACGCCCCACGGCTGGTCGAACCAGAAGAACAGCGTGCCTGCCGCGAATCCGATCAGCATGATCACGACGGCGGTCCAGGCGGCCGGCGAGTGGCCTTCGCCGAGTTCTGCGGGCTCAGTGTTGCTCACGGTGCTCCTCGTTCTGCTCCGGCGTCGTCGGTCGAGCGACGCCCTGTCGATCCTACCGCGTCGTCACTCGGCACCCCCGCGCCCGCGCCGTCGGCGGTGGTCGGGTCCACGCCCGCGCTCAGGTCGTCCCAGTCGACGACCGCGTCGCGCTGGACAGGTGCTGCTGCGCGTGCCGCCGCGGCGGCTCCGGCGGTCGCGGCGCCGTACTTCCGGCTCGGGCCGGGCCAGGCGCGCTGGACCACGATGACGACCACGCCGAGCAGCACGGCGAGCACGCCGCCCGCGATCCCGACGGCGGGCCACGGGCTCACGGAGACGCTCGACACGACGCCGCGGACGGCGCCGAGGTCGCTGACCCCAGCGACCTCGCCGACGGCCCCGCGTGCAGCGGCGATCGGGTCACGGAGTGTGGTGATCCCACTGACGACCACGCCGAGGCCGAGCAGGATCTCGACGGCGGCGAGCACGATGCGCAGCACCCGTCCGGCGATGGTCATCGCCAGGAAGAGCGCGAGGCTCGCGATCGCCAGCGCGGTGTACTGCGGCACGACCGCAGCGCCGTCGGCCGAGACCGTCGAGGTGACGGCAGCGCCCGCGTGCAGGCGCACGGTGAACCAGGTCTGGGTCCAGGCGAGCATGACGACGCCAGCGACCAGGAGCCCGGCGACGACCACGATCGGACGCGAGCGCTTCACGAGCGGACCTCGCGCATCCGGTTGGCCGTGGCGACGGCACGCAACGGGGCGGCGGCCTTGTTGACCGCCTCGACGTGCTCGGTCTCCGGGTCGGAGTCCGCGACGAGTCCGGCACCGGCCTGCACGCGGGCGACGCCGTCCTTGATCAGGGCGGTACGGATCGCGATCGCCAGGTCGGCGTCACCGGCGAAGTCGAAGTACCCGACGACACCGGCGTACGCACCGCGCTTCGCCGGCTCGAGCTCGTCGATGATCTCGAGCGCACGCGGCTTTGGCGCGCCCGAGAGCGTGCCGGCCGGGAACGTCGCCCGGAACACGTCGATCGCCGAGGCGTCGGGACGCACCCGCCCCTCGACGCTCGACACCAGGTGCATGATGTGGCTGAACCGCTCGACGGTCATGAACTCGGTGACGCTGACGGTGCCCGGCTCGCACACCTTCTGCAGGTCGTTGCGGGCGAGGTCGACGAGCATCAGGTGCTCGGCGCGCTCCTTCGGGTCGCCGAGCAGGTCCTCGCCGAGGTGGACGTCCGCTTCGGGCGTCGCACCGCGCGGGCGGGATCCCGCGATCGGGTGTGTGATGGCCCGGTCGCCCTGCACCTTCACCAGGGCCTCGGGCGAGGCGCCGACGATCCAGAACCGCTCGTCGGCGGTGTCCGCGAGGGCGAGGAAGTACATGTACGGGCTCGGGTTCAGCGTCCGGAGCACCCGGTAGACGTCGAGCGGGTCGGCCGTGACCTCGTGGTCGAACCGCTGCGAGACGACGACCTGGAACACGTCACCGTCGCGGATGAAGCCCTTCGAACGCTCGACGGCCGCCATGTAGTCGGCCGGGCTCGTGCGGTGCGTCGGGGTCGGCTCCGCGATCTCGAAGGCCTCGGCGACGGTCGCGACGCTCGGCTGGACCAGGTCGCCCTGCATGCGGTCGAGGCGCTGCTGCGCGTCCGCCCAGAGGGTGTCAGCGTCGTCGGTGCCGTCGTTCAGGACGCTCGCGACGAGCAGCACGAGACCGGTGCGGTGGTCGAGCGCGGCGAGTTCGGAGACGAACGACAACGCCTGGCCGGGCACGTCGAAGTCGGCCGGCGGCACGTTCGGCAGGTGCTCGAGCTGCCGCACGGCCTCCCAACCGATGAAGCCGACGGTGCCGCCGACGAGCGGCGGCGAGCCGGGCACGCGGGGCGTGGCCCAGCGCTCGTGCAGCCGCGCGAGGACCTCGAGCGGGGCACCATCGAGCGACCCGACGGCGCGCTCGGCGTCGATGCCGGTGTCGATCCACGCCGCGCGGTCGCCGTCCTGCGTCAGGACGCCGAAGCTCCGCACGCCGACGAACGACCAGCGGGACCACAGGCCGCCCTGACCGGCGGACTCGAGCAGGAATGACCCGGGGCGGCCGTCGGCGAGCTTGCGGTAGACGCCGACCGGCGTCTCGCTGTCGCCGTACAGCGCGCGGACGACCGGCAGGACGCGGTGGTCGCCGAGCAGGCCGTCGAACTCGGGTCGGGACGTCGTGTGCGGGGTCTCGGAGATCGTCGCGGTGGTCATCGGGTCGGCTCCACGGCCGTGTCCGCCGGGGCGGACATGGTCACGGGCGCGAGCGGGTCCACGTCGAAGCACCGGTGCGCACCGGTGTGGCACGCCGCCCCGACCTGCTGCACGGTGACGAGGAGCGTGTCGTCGTCGCAGTCCAGCGCAGCGCCCCGGACGTACTGGGCGTGGCCCGACGTGTCGCCCTTCCGCCAGTACTCGTTCCGCGACCGCGACCAGAAGGTCACACGGCCTTCGGTGAGGGTGCGGCGGAGGGCTTCCCGGTCCATGTAGCCGAGCATGAGGACGTCCTTCGACGATTCCTCCTGCACGATGGCGGGGAGCAGGCCGTCCGCACCGAAGCGTGCGCGGTCGAGGACCGCCTCGGTGTCGGTGCTGGTGCTGTCGGTCATGAGGCTCCTAGCCTACGGCGGCGGATCAGCGGACGGCGTGGCCGGTCGCGCGGAGCGCGGCCTTGACGTCCCCCACGGTCATCTCGCCACGGTGGAAGACGCTGGCGGCGAGGACTGCATCCGCACCCGCGTCGACGGCGGGGGCGAAGTGCTCGACACGCCCCGCGCCTCCCGAGGCGATCACCGGGACGGACGAGACGGCGCGTACCGCGGCCACGAGTTCGAGGTCGAACCCGTTCTTCGTGCCGTCGGCGTCGATGGAGTTGACGAGCAGTTCCCCGGCGCCTCGCTCGACGGCCTCGCGTGCCCACGCGATGGCGTCGAGGTCGGACTCGGTCCGCCCGCCGTGGGTGGTGACCACGAAGCCCGACGGCATCCGGTCGGACCGCTTGACGTCGAGCGACAGCACGACGGCCTGGGCACCGAACCGGTCGGCGATCTCGCCGATGAGCTCGTGCCGGGCGATCGCTGCGCTGTTCACGCCGATCTTGTCGGCGCCGCACTGCTGCAGCCGCGAGACGTCGTCGACGCTGCGCACCCCGCCGCCGACGGTGAGCGGGATGAAGACCTGCTCGGCGGTCCGGGTCACGGTGTCGTACATCGTCGCCCGGTTCTCGACCGTGGCACCGACGTCGAGGAAGGTCAGCTCGTCAGCACCCTGCTCGTAGTACCGGGCCGCGAGCTCGACGGGGTCACCGGCGTCCTGGAGGTCCAGGAAGTTGACGCCCTTGACGACGCGCCCGCCCTTGACGTCGAGGCACGGGATGACCCGGACCGACACGCCCCCGGCGGTCACAGGCGTGCGGCGTGGATCGGGCTGACGAGGATCGCCCGGGCGCCGAGGTCGTAGAGCGCGTCCATGATGAGGTTCGCGTCGTCGCGCGGGATCATCACGCGGACCGCCGCCCAGTCGCGATCGTGCAGCGGTGAGACCGTGGGCGACTCGATGCCGGACGCCACCGCCGTCGCCTGCTCGAGCAGCGCCGTGGGGACGTCGTAGTCGAGCATCACGTAGCCACGGGCGACGAGCACGCCCTGCAGGCGTCGGCGGAGCACGTCGATACCGGGGATGGTCTCGTCGGTGCTGACGAGCACCGCGGTCGACTCGAGGATCACCGGGCCGAAGATCTCGAGGCCCGCCTGCCGGAGTGTGCTCCCCGTCGACACGACGTCGGCCACGGCGTCGGCGACCCCGAGCCGCACGGCGCTCTCGACCGCGCCGTCGAGCTTCACGAGCGTGGAGCTGACCCCGTGCTCGGCGAGGAACGCACCGACCAGGCCGGGGTAGCTCGTCGCGACCCGGACGCCGTCGAGGTCCTGCAGCGAAGCGAACCGACCGGGCGTGCCAGCGAACCGGAAGGTGGAGTCGGCGAAGCCGAGCGCGTCGACCTCGTGGGCCTCGGACCCGGAGTCGAGCAGCAGGTCACGGCCGGTGATGCCGACGTCGAGCGCGCCGGACCCCACGTACGTGGCGATGTCCCGGGGGCGGAGGAAGAAGAACTCGACGCCGTTGCGCTCGTCGAGCAGGTGCAGCGCCTTCGGATCGCGGCGGCCGGCGTACCCGGCCTCTCGCAGCATGTCGGACGCGGTCTCGGACAGGGAGCCCTTGTTGGGCACGGCGATGCGGAGCATCAGGGAGTCTGCTTTCTGGGAGGGGTGTCGGCGGCTGATCAGCGGATCAGAGATGTCGCCAGACGTCCGCCGGGGTGAGCCCCTTGGCGACCATGAGCACCTGGAGGTGGTAGATCAGCTGCGAGATCTCCTCCGAGGTGCGCTCGTCGCCCTCGTACTCGGCCGCCATCCAGACCTCGGCGGCTTCCTCCACGATCTTCTTGCCGATCTGGTGCACGCCGGCGTCCAGTTCAGCGACGGTGCCGGAACCCTCGGGGCGCGTGCGCGCCTTCTCGGTGAGCTCCTGGAACAGGTCGTCGAACGTCTTCACGGGGTCCAGGCTACCGGTCTCCGCTGACGCTCCCGACGCACCGTCCGGACGGGAGGCGGTGGTCGCCTCGGTGGTGCCGGTGCCGTCCCGCGCTCCCCCGGTCACGAGCGTGCTCGAGCGGCGGCTTCGCGCAGGTCGGCGATGCGCGCGGCGGGCTCGCCGCCGTACACGGCGGAGCCCGCGACCAGCGTGTCGGCACCGCTCCGCACGGCTTCGGGCACGGTGTCGACCGCGATCCCGCCGTCCACCTCGAGCCAGACGTCGAGGCCCGAGGCGTCGACCGCGGCGCGGGCGTCGGCGAGCTTCGGCATCACGGACGGCATGAAGGACTGACCGCCGAACCCGGGCTCGACGGTCATCAGCAGGATCATGTCGTAGGCGTCGAGGTGGTGCAGCACCTGCGTGATCGGGGTGCCGGGCTTCACGGCGACGGCGGCGCGGGCACCGTTCGACCGGATCGCGGCAGCGGTCGCCACCGGGTCGTCGGCTGCCTCGAAGTGGAACGTGACGCTCGAGGCACCGGTCTCGGCGTACTTCGGCGCGTTGCGGTCGGCGTCGGTGACCATCAGGTGCACGTCGAGCGGCACCGGCGACACCTGCTGCAGGCGCTGCACGATCGGCAGCCCGAGCGTCAGGTTCGGGACGAAGTGGTTGTCCATCACGTCGACGTGCACCAGGTCGGCGGTCTCGATGCGCTGGAGTTCGCGCTCGAGGTTCGCGAAGTCGGCGGACAGGATGCTCGGCGAGATGCGGATCGTCACCGGGCAAGCCTACCGGCGTGCCGCTGGAGGCCCGCGGTCATGCCCACAGCGACGTCGCGTTCCAGTCCGCTGGCGCCCCCGTCTGTTCGAAGGGGACCAGCGCGATCGGCGGGTAGGCGGCCAGCGTTCCGGCGAGCAGCCGGGATGGCCCGATGCCGCTGGCTTGGCGGAGGTACTGCACCAGCGTCAGCTGGCCGTAGGTCCGGTTCATCGCGTGGGCGGCGAGGTCGAGTCCGTCGTGCGTCCCTCCGCGCGGCAGGCGGGGGCGTTTCGGGTACACCCGGTTGAACAACCGCCCGTGGTGGGCACAGGCGTTGCGGACGACGTTCAGCGCACGGAGCCACGAGGAGAATTGCGGCGGCCTCAGCCCGAACGCTCCGGCGACCTCGGTCTGCACCATCGGCGGGGCGAACCCGAAGAGCCGGCTCAGACTCCCCCAGTCCATGAGCTCGACGGCGGCCCACACGGGCAGGGTCCCGCCGTACGCGAGCGGGTGGTGCTCCACGAAGTCCTCTCGGGACCGCCCGACCTCACGGTCGTGGCGACGGCGCCAGTCGGCGTACTGGTCACCCGACCGGGCGAGCACGCCGAGCAGCGCCGGTTCCAGGTGGGCACACGGATCGAGCCGCCCCAGTTCATGGCCGAGTGCGGCTCGGACGGCGAGTTCGATCGGCGCGATCGCGTCGAAGACCGTGGTCCGGAGGCGGGCGTCGAAGTCGGACAGGGAGACCACGTCAGCCAGGCGCGTGCCCGCCGCGAAGTCGTCGCTCCGGCGCCCGGACCGCAGCTGACGGAACGAGTACCAGTACCCGCTGAGGCGGTAGTAGCTGACCCGCCGCAGCAGTTCGACCGCGACGTCGTGGTCCCCGACGTCCATCCCGCGGGCCTCGAGCAACGCGACCTGTTGTGTGGTCGACCGGAACGCCTTGACCTCGCTCAACGCACCCCCACACGAAGAGGACCGGCCCTGGACCTGCTTTCGCAGGCGGAACCGGTCTTGTGGAACCAACATATCAGAAGCGTTCCAGTGGGGCAACCTCCTCAGTCGACGCGACGGAACAGCGCGATGAACATCGCGTCCGTCCCCACGCGGTGCGGCCAGAGCTGCACGGTGTCGCCGTCCGCCACCCGGGGGTCGCGAGCGGCGACGCCCCGGACGACCGACGCGGTGTCGAGCTGTTCGAGCAGGTCGCCGTGCCGCCGCATGAGCGCGTCGACCTGCCCCCGGGTCTCGGCCAGGTGCGGCGAGCAGGTCACGTACGCCAACGTCCCGCCCGGTGCGAGCACCCGGACGGCGGCGTCGAGCAGTTCGGTCTGCAGCCCGGCGAGCTCCTCGACGTCCTCGGGGAGCTTCCGCCAGCGTGCCTCCGGTCGGCGACGCAGCGCGCCGAGCCCGGTGCACGGTGCGTCGAGCAGGATGCGGTCGAAGGTCATCCCGGTGCCGTCGCGTCCGTACCGACGGGCGTCGCCCTCGACGACCCGCACGTGGTCGCCGAACACCTCGAGCGCGTTCCGCACGAGGCCGGCACGCGCCGGCACGAGTTCGTTGGCGACCAGGGTCGCCCCACCCTGCTGTGCCTCGGCGGCGAGGAGCGCCGCCTTCCCGCCGGGGCCGGCGCACATGTCGAGCCACCGCTCCCCCGCGCGCACGGCCGATGAGCGGCTCAGCGCCAGCGCCGCGAGCTGCGAGCCCTCGTCCTGGACGCGCAGGCGTCCCGCGGCGACGCCCGGCACGCGCGCCGGGTCGCCGCTGATGCCGCGGATGCCGACGGGCGACACCGGTGCGGCGTCCGCCTCCACGACGGGCTCGCCGGCCCGGACGGGAGGCACGGTCCCGGTTGCGCCGTCGGCCTCCGGTTCGTCGTCGGCGGGCACCAGGGCCGCGGGCACGTCGTCCGCACCGGTCGCGTCGGCGAACGCGGCGTCGGTGTCGTCGTCCGGGGCGGTGCGGGCGGTCGCGGTGGCGATGTCCTCGTCGGTGGCGAGTCCGGGCAGGGCCGCGAGCTGCACCCTGGGTGCGGCGTTGTCGGCAGCGAGCAGGGCGGCGAGCTCGTCGCGGGAGCGTTCGGCGGCCAGGGCGTCGCGGAGCGCCGAGACGACCCAGACCGGGTGCGACCAGCGGGTGGCGAGCAGGGCGTCCCCGGCGCGGCCCTCGGTGATCAGCGCATCCCACTCCTGATCGGTGCGGGCGGCGATCTTGCGCATCACGGCGTTCACGAACCCGGTCGCGCGGCGGGCTCCGACCTCGCGGGCGAGCTCGACCGTGGCGTCGACGGCGGCGTGCGTCGGGGTCCGCATCGCGAGCAGCTGGTGCGCGCCGAGGCGCAGGACGTCGAGCACGTCGGCCTCGATGTTCTCCGCTCGACGGCCGGACGCGAGGGCGATGACGACGTCGTAGCGACCGAGCATCCGGATCGACCCGTAGGTGAGCTCGGTCGCGAACCCGGCGTCGCGGGCGGAGAGGCCGGCGCGGCGGATGCGCGTCGGCAGCAGCAGGTTCGCGTAGGCGTCGTCGACCTGCACGGCGCGGAGGACGTCGAAGGCGACGCGACGGGCGTTCGCCGGACGGGGGCCGCGGCGGGCCCCCTGGTGCTTCGTCGGCTGGCTCATGCGAGGACCTTCCCGTCCAGTGCACCGAGGCCACGGGCCCAGGCGGCGGCGTCCATCGCCTTCTTGCCCGCGGGCTGCACCTCGAGCAGCACCAGCGGGGTGTCGGCGGTCCCGACCAGCAGCCGACCGCCGTGGAGTGCGAGGGCGCCGGGCGCGAGCTGCGGGGCGGGGTCCCCCGTGCCTCCCGACAGGCGGGTGCTGCGGAGCAGCTTCACGCGGGTCTCGCCCAGGTGGGCGAACGCGCCGGGCTCGGGCGTGACCCCGCGCAGCCGCGCGTGCACGGCGGTGGCCGGCGCTGCGAAGTCGATGCGGCCGTCGTCGATCGTGAGCTTCGGGGCGACCGTTGGCTCGCCGGACTGCTCGGTCGCGACGGCCGTGCCGGCGGCGATGCCGTCGACGACGTCCGCCACCACGTCGGCGCCGACATCGGCCATCGCGCCGAGGACCTCGCCCGAGGTCGCCTCGGGGTCGATCTCGAAGGGCAGGGCTGCGTAGACCGGGCCGGCGTCGAGCGCCTCGACCAGCTGGAACACCGTCGCGGCGGTGCGGGTGTCACCCGCCATCACGGCGCGCTGCACCGGAGCGGCGCCGCGGTACGCCGGCAGGTCGGAGAAGTGCAGGTTGATCCACCCGTGCCGCGGGGCGTCGAGGGCCGGGCGGCGGAGCAGTGCGCCGTAGGCGACGATCACGCCGAGGTCGACATCGAGGTCCGCGATCCGGGCGGTGACCGCGTCGTCGACGCGCGAGGCCTCGATGACCGGCAGCCCGAGCTCCTCGGCGACGACAGCCACCGGGGTGGGCGTCAGGACACGCTTCCGGCCCTGGGGCGTCGCCGGCCGCGTCAGGACCGCGGCGATCTCGTGGTCGGACGCCGCCAGACGGCGGAGGGTGGGGACGGCCGCAGCGGGGCTGCCGGCGACGACGAGACGCATGGGTTCGATCCTCCCACGGGCGAGCCGGTGCGCCTTGCCCGGTCGACACCGACCTGGTGCGCGTTCCGGCTCACCTTGGAGACAGCAGGGCAGCACCTGCGTACCGTCTCCATCACATCAGGAAAGGAACTCCCATGAGCGACGTCACCACCGCCACCAACCGCTACGCCGGTTCGTCCGTCCAGAAGGCCGCCCTCGTCGTCGGCATCGTGTTCCTGCTCGTCGGGATCGCCGGGTTCATCCCCGGCATCACGACCGGTGACCTGGCCGGGGCCGGACACGAGTCGATGGGCATGCTGCTCGGCATCTTCCAGGTGTCCGTGCTCCACAACATCGTGCACCTGCTGTTCGGCGTCGTCGGACTGCTCGCCGCCAACCGTGCCTCCGGCTCGCGGATGTACCTGGTGATCGGCGGGATCGTCTACTTCGTGCTGTGGATCTACGGCCTGTTCACCGCCGGCCACAGCTCGGGCGCGAACTTCGTGCCGCTGAACAACGCCGACAACTGGCTGCACCTGGTGCTCGCCATCGGCATGGTCGCCCTCGGCGTGGTGCTGCCGCGCGAGCGTCGCCGGCCCGCCAACGCCTGACCGGTCCACATCGGCCCGTCGCGGCAGCGCGGCGGACCCCGAACGACACCGCCGACGTCCGACGACGTCGGCGGTGTCGTGCTTCGTCGTGCAGCGGTCGGGCCCGGGCAGGCCTGCCCGGGTCAGACCTCGGAGAACGGTTCGGCGTCGTCCAACCGCACCCGCAGCGTCGGAGCCGCCCGTCGGCGGTTCCCGCCCTTGAGCACCCGCCGGGTCGACGAGCGCCGGATCACCTCGGCCTTGAGCGTCGCGGCGACCTCGGCCCCGTGCGCGTACGGGAACCGCACGATCGCCCGGACCGTGCCGGGCAGGGCGTCGTCCTCGACCGGGACCGGGCCGAGCACCGGACCGACGACGGCGTCGCCGAGCGCTTCGACCGCCGCCGTGACGGCTTCGTCGGTGCCGGTCATCGTCGCCACCCGGACGGCCGGTGGGAAGTGGAGTTCGCGGCGGTCGGTCAGCTCGTCGTGCGCGGGTCCGTCGAGTCGCCAGAGGGCCATCGCCGACGCCAGCCGGCCGCCGATCCCGACCAGGTACACCTCGGCACCGGGGGCTGATTTCGCCGCCGCGTTCGTCCAGAAGCGCAGGACGTCCTCCTGCACGCGGAGCCCCTCGCGGGCGAGCATCTTCTCGCCGTCGAGCAGCAGCACGCATGCGTAGCCGCCGGGCACCGACGGCTCGGCCCCGCGGGTGGCGACGACGACGGACGGGCGGGCGGGGACCTCGTCGAGCGGGCGTGAGCCGTCGGCGACGATGATCCGGGTACCGGGGAACGCCCGCCCGAGTTCCTCCGCTGTGCGCTGGGCCCCCTGGCCGACCGGCTTGACGGTGCCGTTGCCGCACGTCGGGCAGCGGAACCCGACGGCCAGTGCGCCGCAGAACCGGCACTGCGGCGTGGCGCCACGGTGCGGGCTCCCGAGCGGCCCACCGCAGACGCGGCAGTGCGCGCGTTCGCCGCACTCGGCGCAGACCAGCCCCGTGCCGAAGCCCGGGCTCGCGACCTGCACCAGGACGGCTCCGTGCTGGCTCGCCTCGCGCGCGGCACGCCAGGCGGAACTCGGGATGCGAGCCTGTGCGGCGAACCCCTCGGCCCCGGTCTGCTGCACGGTGGGGATGACCTTCGGGGTCTTCACGCGGTAGGGCACGACGTCCTGCAGCCAGTGCAGCTCCACCAGGCGCTGCACGTCGGTGCTGCGCGCGTGCGAGACGAACAGCAGGGCGGCACCCGACTGGGCGGCCCGCACCAGGGCGACGTCGCGCGTGTGGACGTAGGGCGCCCGCTGCTCGATGAACGAGGCGTCGCCGTCGTCCCACATCGCGATCAGCCCGAGCTCGGTCGCCGGCGCGTACATCGCCGTACGGTTGCCGATCGCGACCACCGGGTGCGTGCGGGCCTGCAGCAGTGCCTTCGCCCGCTGCCCGTTCGTCTGCTTGGCGTCGAACCGCACCACCCGCTCCGGTGGCAGCACGGCGAGCAGGGCACGCTCGAGGTCGACGACGTCGCGGAAGTCCGGCACGGCGATCACCGCGGACTGCTCGGCCGCCAGCGTGTGCGCGGCGGCCTGCGCGAGCGTCGCGGCCCACCCCGGCACCCAGACCGGTGCGTCCGCGTCACCCAACGCCACGGGCTGGGGCACGGCGGCGACCGCGGCGCGTCCGTGCTCCGTCACCACGGCCTCCAGGACGCCGTCGGCGTAGCCGGTGACGGGCGGGGCGATCACCGGCGGGGGCGACCACGCGGTGTCCCGGGCGAGCCAGGCCTTCTCGGCGCGCACCTGCCGCGGCGGCACGGCGAGGCGCAGCACGTCGGAGGCGACACCCGCGGCCCGGTCGGCGACGGCGCGCGCGAGGGTCCAGATCTCCGGCGCCAGGACGGGCACCGGGGACAGGACCGCCTCGACCTGGCTGAGCTCGCCCGGGTACTCACCCTCGCTGACGATCTCGACCACGTACCCGTCCGACATCCGGGCTCCGGTGCGCAGCGGCACCTTGACGCGGACCCCCGCGACGCAGTCGTCCTCGAGCTCGGCCGGCACCCGGTAGTCGAACAGACGGTCCAACTGCGGGAGCGGCGAGTCGAGGACGACGCGCGCGACGGTGGTCACGCGGTGCTTCAGACGGTCGCGGCGACGAGTCCTGCGGCGGCGCGGAGTTCCTCGACGCGGTCGAGCCGCTCCCACGTGAACCCGGGGAGCTCACGGCCGAAGTGGCCGTAGGTCGCGGTCTGCGCGTAGATCGGTCGGAGCAGGTCGAGGTCGCGGATGATCGCGGCCGGACGCAGGTCGAACACCTGGCGGATGGCTGCTTCGATCGTGGCGTCGTCCACGTGTCCGGTGCCGAACGTCTCGACGTAGAGCCCGACGGGCTTCGCACGGCCGATCGCGTAGGCGACCTGCACCTCGAGCCGGTCGGCCAGCCCTGCGGCGACCGCGTTCTTGGCGACCCAACGCAGCGCGTACGCCGCCGAACGGTCGACCTTCGACGGGTCCTTGCCGCTGAACGCACCCCCGCCGTGACGGGAGGCCCCGCCGTAGGTGTCGACGATGACCTTGCGGCCGGTGAGCCCGGCGTCGCCCTGGGGGCCACCGATCTCGAAGCGACCGGTCGGGTTCACGATGACGTCGACGTGCGACGAGTCGAGGTCGACCAAGTCGAGGACCGGACGGATCACGTGCTCGGTGATCGCCGCGGTGAGTTCGTCGAGCGTGACGCTCGGCGAGTGCTGCGTGGAGAGCACGACGGTCTCGACGGTCTTCGGCACGACGCCGTCGTACCCGATGGTGACCTGGGTCTTGCCGTCCGGACGCAGGAACGACAGCTCGCCCGACTTGCGGACCGCGGCGAGGCGCTCGGCCAGGCGGTGCGCCAGCCAGATCGCGACCGGCATGTACTCGGGGGTCTCGTTCGTCGCGAAGCCGAACATGATGCCCTGGTCGCCGGCACCCTGACGGTCCAGCGGGTCGACCGCACCGGTGCGGGAGTCGAGCGACTCGTCCACACCCTGCGCGATGTCGGGCGACTGGGCGCCGATCGAGACCTCGACACCACAGGTGGCGCCGTCGAACGAGACGTCCGACGAGTTGTAGCCGATCCCGGTGATGATGTCACGGACGAGCTTGGGGATCTCGACGTAGCCGGAGGTCGTGACCTCGCCGGCAACGTGCACGAGCCCGGTGGTCACCATCGTCTCGACGGCGACGCGCGCGTTCGGGTCGACCGTCAGCAGTGCGTCGAGGATGCTGTCCGAGATCTGGTCGCAGATCTTGTCAGGGTGCCCCTCGGTCACCGACTCGGACGTGAAGAGGCGGAGAGCAGCTGCAGTCACCGGGATCAGTCGGTGGGCTGCTGCTGCTTGGTGACGGTGAGCTTGTCCTCGTTGATCTCGTGGAGCGCGACGGACAGCGGCTTGTCGTCGATCGTCGAGTCGACCAGCGGTCCGACGTTGTCGAAGAGCGAGCCCTCGTGCAGGTCGGCGTAGTAGTCGTTGATCTGGCGGGCGCGCTTCGACGCGAAGATGACGAGCGCGTACTTCGACTCGACCTTGCTGAGCAGGTCGTCGATGGGCGGGTCGATGATGCCCTGGGGGTTGGCCATGGTGTCTCCTCGAAGTCAGTGCACCCGTCAGGGCGCAGAGAACAAGTCTACGACCTCACGTGCCGCGGTGCCGACATCGGAGTTCACGATCCGCACGTCGAACTCGTCCTGGGCGGCCAGCTCGACCTTCGCGGTCTCGAGGCGACGGGCCTGTTCCTCGGCGGATTCGGTCCCGCGGCCGATGAGCCGGCGCACCAGTTCCTCCCACGTCGGGGGCAACAGGAACACGAGCACCGCCTCGGGCATGGCGTCGCGGACCTGCCGGGCGCCCTGCAGGTCGATCTCGAGCATGACCTTCTCGCCCGCGTCGAGCGCACGGTCGATCGGCGGGCGCGGGGTGCCGTAGCGGTACGAGTTGTGGACGGTCGCCCACTCGAGCAGCTCGCGGTCGCGGATCATGCGGTCGAACTCGTCGTCGTCCACGAAGTAGTAGTGCACGCCGTCGACCTCGCCGGGGCGCGGCGTCCGGGTGGTGGCGGAGACGCTGAGGTTGACGTCCGGGTAGTGCTGTCGGATGTGCGCGCTGACCGTGCCCTTGCCGACCGCGGTGGGTCCGGCGAGCACGACGAGCTTCGAGGCACCACGCTTGCGACCGCGGGCGGCGAGCCAGTCGGCCAGGGCTGCGCGCTGCCGGGTCCCCAGGCCACCGAGACGCTTCGACGGTGCGATCCGCAGGGAACCCATGATCGCCTCCGCTCGCGCGGGGCCGATGCCAGGCAGGCTCACCAGCAGGTCACGGACCCGCAGCGAGCGTTCCGCCGAGGTCGTCTCGACCAGCGAGTCGTCCCACGCGGCACGGGCGACGTCGAGCGCGGAGCGCTCCCCCGACGCGATCGCGGCCTTCACTGCGGCCCGGGCGCGTCGCGCGGCGACGGCGGCCTTCGCCGCGGCGACGCGGTCGACCTCTGGCGGGGTGCGGTGGGCGGGCAGGCCCTCGTGGTCGTCGGTCACGCTGCCGCCGCCAGTGCGGTGCGGATGCGGTCGGCGCGGTCGGCGACGAGCGCCGCGACGCCGTCCGGACCGTCGGTCAGCAGGCCGCGCGACTCGCTCACTAGCACCTGCTCGGCACGCGCTCCGTACAGCGCACGGAGGTCCTCGATGCGGGCGCCCTGGGCACCGAAGCCCGGTGCGAGGACCGGCGCGGTGCCGATCGCGTCCGCATCGATGCCGAAGTCGTCGAGGTGAAGGGTCGCGCCGAGCACGAGCCCGACGTCGCCGAGGGCCTGATCACCCACGGACCGGTTGTCGTCTGCCACGTCCAAGACGATACCGGCCGCGACCGTCCGGCCGGTACGCGGTCCCTCGGCGAGCACCGCGGTCTGCAGCACCCGGGCCTCGGGGTTGCTCGTCGCCGCGAGCACGAAGACCCCGGCACCGTTCCGGCGCGCGACGTCGATCGTGCCCCGGAGCGAGCCGTACCCGAGGTACGGCGACACCGTCATCGCGTCGGCCGCGAACGGTCCGTCGCGCTCCAGCCACGCCAGCGCGTAGTCGTCACCGGTGGTCCCGATGTCGCCCCGCTTCACGTCGGCGACGACCAGGAGGCCCGCATCGCGTGCCCGGCGGATCGTCGCGTCGAGCGCACGGTAGCCCGCCACCCCCGCCGCCTCGAAGAAGGCGACCTGCGGCTTCACGATCGCCGCGCGGCCGGCGGCCGCGTCGACCAGGGTCGCGCCGAACGCCGTCAGGCCCTGCTCGTCGCGGGCGAGCCCCCACGCCGCCAGGGTGGCGGCGTGGGGGTCGATCCCGACGCAGAGCGGTGAACGCTCCCCCATGGCTGCCGCGAGGCGGACGCCGAAGGAGGCCGGGCCTCCCGACCGGGTCGTACCCACGCTGGCAGCCGTCACCAGGTCGCGCGCTCGAGCGCGTAGTCCTGCAGGCTGCGGACGTTGAGCGGCGAGCCGATCGTCTCGATCGCCGCGACGGCCGCACCGATCTGTGCGATCGTCGTGAACAGCGGCTTGTCCGCCGCCACCGTGGCCGCGCGGATCTCGTACCCGTCGGCACGACCGGCGGCACCCGACGGCGTGTTGATGACGATGTCGACCTCGCCCGTCGCGAGCAGGTCGACGACGCTCTCGCCGCCCTGGCTGTACTTGCCGACGATCCCGACCTCGATGCCGTTGCGGCGGAGGATCTCCGCCGTGCCCTCGGTCGCGATGATCGTGAAGCCGAGCTGCTGCAGACGGTGCACCGGCAGCACGATCGCGCGCTTGTCGGTGTCGGCGACGCTCACGAAGACCGTGCCGCTGGTCGGCAGGCCGCCGTACGCGGCGTCCTGCGACTTGAGGAACGCCCGCGGGAAGTCGCGGTCGATGCCCATGACCTCGCCGGTGGAACGCATCTCGGGGCTGAGCACCGAGTCGACGACCTGGCCCTCGCGGGTGCGGAAGCGACGGAAGGGCAGCACGGCTTCCTTGACGGCGACCGGGGACTGCGCGGGCACGAACGCCCCGTCACGCTCGGGCAGCATGCCCTCGGCGACGAGCTCGGCGACCGTGGTGCCGGTCATGATGCGGGACGCGGCCTTGGCCAGCGGGATGCCGAGCGCCTTCGAGACGAAGGGCACCGTGCGGCTGGCGCGCGGGTTCGCCTCGAGGACGTAGAGCACGCCGGCGCCGATGGCGAACTGGACGTTGAGCAGGCCCTGCACGCCGATGCCGCGGGCGATCTTCTCGGTCGCGTCGACGACGCCCTGGATCTCCGCGCGGCCGAGGCCGACCGGGGGCAGGGTGCAGGCCGAGTCGCCGGAGTGGATGCCGGCCTCCTCGAGGTGCTCCATGATGCCGCCGATGTAGAGCCGCTCGCCGTCGAAGAGCGCGTCGACGTCGATCTCCACGGCGTCGTCGAGGAACCGGTCGACCAGGAGCGGGAGCTCCGGGCCGATGATGGCCTGGTCGGCCATCCGGTCGAAGTAGTCCGCGAGCGACGGGGAGTCGTAGAGGATCTCCATGCCGCGGCCGCCGAGCACGAACGACGGGCGGACGAGGACGGGGTACCCGATCTCCTCGGCCACCGTGGTCGCGCTCGTCAGGTCGTGGGCCGTGCCGTTCCGTGGTGCGAGCAGACCGGCGGCGTCGAGGATGGCGGAGAACTGCCCGCGCTCCTCGGCCGAGTCGATCGCGGTCGGGCTGGTGCCGAGGATCGGGATGCCCGCAGCCTCGAGCGGCTTCGCCAGGCCCAGGGCGGTCTGGCCGCCGAGCTGCACGACGACGCCGACGAGCTCGCCGGACGCGGCCTCGGCCTCGATGACCTCGAGGACGTCCTCGGCGGTCAGCGGTTCGAAGTACAGGCGGTCCGAGGTGTCGTAGTCGGTCGACACGGTCTCGGGGTTGCAGTTGATCATGATCGTCTCGAACCCGGCCGCGCTCAGCGCGAACGACGCGTGCACGCAGGAGTAGTCGAACTCGACGCCCTGTCCGATGCGGTTCGGGCCGGAACCGAGGATGACGACCTTCTTGCGGTCGCTCGGCGTGATCTCGGTCTCGGTGTCGTACGACGAGTAGTGGTACGGCGTCAGGGCGGGGAACTCACCCGCGCAGGTGTCGACCGTCTTGAAGACGGGCCGGATGCCCTGCTCGTGGCGGGTCGCCCGGACCTCGGCCTCGGTGGAGCCGCGCAGGCTCGCGATCTGGGAGTCGCTGAAGCCGTGCTCCTTCGCCCAGCGCATCGTGTCGGCGTCGAGCGTCCCGGCGGCCCGGACCTCGTCCGCGACCTCGTTGATGAGCACGATCTGGTCGATGAACCAGGGGTCGATCTTGGTGGCCTCGAAGACCTCGTCCGCGGTGGCACCCGCGACGAGGGCCTGCTGGACCGTGACGATGCGGCCGTCGGTCGGGATCGACGACTTCGCCAGCAGGGCGTCCTTGTCGAGCTCGGCCGCCGGGGTGTCCCAGTGGAAGCTCGATCCGCGCTTCTCCAGCGAGCGCAGCGACTTCTGCAGTGCCGTGGCGTAGTTCCGGCCGATGGCCATCGCCTCGCCGACGCTCTTCATCGTCGTGGTGAGCGTGGCGTCGGCGGCCGGGAACTTCTCGAACGCGAACCGCGGGGTCTTCACGACCACGTAGTCGAGCGTCGGCTCGAAGCTCGCCGGGGTGACCTTCGTGATGTCGTTCTCGATCTCGTCGAGCCGGTAGCCGATGGCGAGCTTCGCGGCGATCTTGGCGATCGGGAAGCCCGTGGCCTTCGAGGCGAGGGCCGACGAGCGGGACACGCGGGGGTTCATCTCGATGACGATGACGCGGCCGTTGGACGGGTCGACGGCGAACTGGATGTTGCAGCCACCGGTGTCGACGCCGACGCGACGGATGATGTCGATGCCGACGTTCCGCATGTTCTGGTACTCGCGGTCGGTCAGGGTCAGCGCGGGCGCGACCGTGATCGAGTCACCGGTGTGGACGCCGACCGGGTCGACGTTCTCGATGGAGCAGATGACGACGGTGTTGTCGTAGTTGTCGCGCATCAGCTCGAGCTCGTACTCCTTCCAGCCGAGGATGGACTCCTCGAGCAGGACCTCGGTCGTCGGGCTGGACTGCAGCCCGTCGCCGACGAAGCGGACGAGTTCGGCCTCGTCGTAGGCGAAGCCCGAGCCGAGGCCGCCCATGGTGAAGGACGGGCGGACGACCAGCGGGTACCCGAGGTCCTTCGCGAACTCCTTCGCCTCCTCCAGGGTGTGCGCGATGTGGCTGCGGGCGACGTCGGCACCGGACTCGAGCACGAGCTCCTTGAAGAGCTGGCGGTCCTCGCCGCGCTGGATCGCCTCGACCTTGGCACCGATGAGCTCGACGCCGTACTTGGCCAGGATGCCGGCCTCGTCGAGCGCGATGGCCGCGTTCAGGGCCGTCTGACCGCCGAGGGTCGGCAGGACGGCGTCCGGCTTCTCGATGCGGATGATCTCCTCGAGCGACGCGTTCGTGATCGGCTCGATGTAGGTCGCGTCGGCGAAGTCGGGGTCGGTCATGATCGTCGCCGGGTTCGGGTTGACCAGGATGACCCGGACGCCCTCGGCCCGGAGGACGCGGCACGCCTGGGTGCCGGAGTAGTCGAACTCGGCGGCCTGACCGATGACGATCGGGCCGGACCCGATGACGAGGACGGAGTTGATGTCTGCGCGCTTGGGCATCAGTTCGCTTCCTTGGTGATGTCTGCTGCGGGGGTCGTGGCATCGGCGGTGGCCGCGTCGAGCGGCTCCCCGTCGCGACGCTCACGCACCATGTCCGCGAACCGGTCGAAGAGGTACATGCTGTCGTGCGGTCCGGCGGCGGCCTCGGGGTGGTACTGCACGCTGAACGCCGGCACGTCGAGCGCGCGGAGGCCCTCGACCACGTTGTCGTTCAGCGAGTAGTGCGAGACCTCGACCCGACCGAACCCGGCCGGCGACTCGAGCACCTCGCCGAGGGGCGCGTCGACCGCGAAGCCGTGGTTCTGGCTCGTGATCTCGACCTTGCCCGTGGTCGTGTCGAGCACCGGCTGGTTGATCCCGCGGTGACCGAAGGGCAGCTTGTAGGTGCCGAAGCCGAGGGCGCGGCCGAGCAACTGGTTGCCGAAGCAGATGCCGAAGAACGGCCGGCCGGTGCGCAGGCTGTCCTGCAGCAGTTCCACCTGCGCGTCCGACGCGGCGGGGTCGCCGGGGCCGTTCGAGTAGAAGAGCGCGTCCGGTGCGAGGGCTTCCAGCTCCGGCGCGGAGATGTCCTGCGGCACCACGTGCACCTCGAAGCCGCGGGCGGCGAGGTACCGGGTGGTCGAGGCCTTCACGCCGAGGTCGAGCACGGCCAGGGTGCCGATCTGCTCGCCGACGGCCGGGACGACGTAGGTCTCCGGGGTGGACACGACCGACGAGAAGCTCGCCCCGGCCATGCCGGCCTGGTCACGCACGAGCTGCTCCTGCTCGGGCGCCGGCAGCGCCGCGTCCGCACCGCTGAAGACGCCGCCCTTCATGGCGCCGGCGTCACGGATGCGACGGGTGAGTGCGCGGGTGTCGATGCCGGAGATGCCGACGATGCCGTCGCGCACCAGGTGGTCGTCGAGCGTGGCGTTCGCGCGGTGGTTCGACACCACGCGGCTGGGGTCGCGCACCACGTACCCGGCGACCCAGATCCGACGGGACTCGGGGTCCTCGTCGTTCACCCCGGTGTTCCCGATGTGCGGCGCGGTCTGCACCACGATCTGTCCGGCGTAGGAGGGGTCGGTCAGCGTCTCCTGGTAGCCGGTCATGCCGGTCGCGAAGACCACCTCGCCGAGCGTGCGCCCACGGGCGCCGTAGGCCCAGCCGTCGTACCGGGTGCCGTCTTCGAGGACCAGGACGGCCCGTTCGCGTGTCATGCTTTCTTCCCTTCGCCCGCGGTTCGCGGAGCATCGGCCGCAGTTGCCTGCGGCCCGGTCTCGGTCAGTCCCTGCAGGGCGTGCAGCGCGGCTGCGTCGCCCTCCGGGAACCGGAAGTAGGTGTCCAGGTCCGTCGCACCTGCGGCGCCGGTCGCCGTCCATCGCAGACGGACCAGTCCCCCGGGTTCGACCACTCGGTCGATCGCCCACGTGGAGCGGTCGGCGCCGCGGACCGCGTCACGCGCGATCCAGCGGTCGTCGGTACCGGCGAGGCGCATCACCACGCCGGTCGCGTGGACCGTCACCCCGCCACGGCCGCGGAACCCGAGGCCGCCTGCGGTGATGCGTTCCAACGGCTGGTCAGCGCGGGTCGTCGCGACGGTGAACCCGTCCCACGACCCGACCGCCGGTGCGAGGTCGGCCGGCACCCGGACCGGAGGCACGGCTTCCGCCTGCTTCCTGGTCCGCGTCCGCCAGGTGCGCGCCATCGCCACGAACAGGGCGGCGACCGCGAGCAGGATCACCGCGCCGAGGAGCCACCGCTGGGCGTCGCCGCTCATGCGCGCGCCCCCGTCCGGAGCGCCGCGGCGTGCGCCGCGATCGTGTCCGCGTCGACGACCCGGCCGTCGAGCACCGTCGCGTACCCCTGGTGGAAGGTCGCGACGACCCGGCCCGGCAGGGTCATGCCGAGGTACGGCGAGTTCTGCGACTGCCCGGCGAGGTCGGTGACCGCGAACGCACGGCTGGCCGACGGGTCGTAGAGCGTGATCTCGGCGGGTGCTCCCTCGGCGATGCGCTGCCCGTGCCCCTCGACCTGACCGATCCGCGCCGGCGCCTCGGACAGCACCCGGGCGACGTCGGCCCAGTCGAGCCGGCCGTCGTCGACCACGGCCGCCTGCACGACGCTCAGCGCGGATTCGAGGCCGACCATGCCGTTCGCGGCGGCGGGCCACTCGCAGCACTTCGCCTCGGCGGTGTGCGGTGCGTGGTCGGTCGCGACGATGTCGATGGTGCCGTCGGCCAGGGCCGCACGGAGTGCCTCGACGTCCTCGCGGGCGCGGAGCGGCGGGTTCACCTTGTAGCGGGCGTCGTAGCCGGGCGCACCGTCGTTGCCGGCGATGAGGTCCTCGGTGAGCACGAGGTGGTGCGGGGTGACCTCGGCCGTGACGTCGATGCCACGGGACTTCGCCCACCGGATCACCTCGACGCTGCCGGCCGTCGAGACGTGGCAGACGTGCAGGCGTGCCCCGACGTGGTCGGCGAGCAGGACGTCGCGGGCGATGATCGCCTCTTCCGCGACGGCGGGCCAGCCGGCGAGGCCGAGCTCCGAGGACAGCCGGCCCTCGTTCATCTGCGCGCCGATGGTCAACCGGGGCTCCTGGGCGTGCTGCGCGAGCACCCCGCCGAAGCCCTTGATGTACTCGAGTGCGCGGCGCATGAGCAGCGGGTCGGCGACGCACGAGCCGTCGTCCGAGAACACCCGGACCTTCGCCCGCGACGTTGCCATCGCACCGATCTCGGACAGGTGGGTGCCCTGCAGCCCCTGCGACACGGCACCGATCGGGCGGACCGTGACGTAGCCGGCGTCGTCACCGAGCGCTTGGACCTGCTCGACGACCCCGGCGGTGTCGGCGACGGGACTCGAGTTCGCCATGGCGTTCACGGCGGTGAACCCGCCGGCAGCCGCGGCACGCGAGCCGGTGAGGACGGTCTCGGACTCCTCGTGACCGGGCTCACGCAGGTGCGTGTGGAGGTCCACGAGGCCGGGCAGGGCGATGAGGCCGTCCGCGTCCACGGTCGTGGCGCCGGCCGTGTCGAGACCGGACCCGACCGCGGTGATGCGCCCACCCTCCGTTCGGATGTCGGCGCGCGAGCCGTCGACCAGCTGCGCGCCACGGATCAGGTGAGCGGTCATGCGGCGGACTCCTTCGCGTCGGTGCCGGTGCCGGCACTGCCCGTCAGGGCGAGGTAGAGGACGGCCATCCGGACCGAGACGCCGTTCTCGACCTGCTCGACGACGGTCGAACGGGGGTCGTCGGCGGCGACGCCGGCGATCTCGAGCCCGCGGTTCATCGGACCGGGGTGCATGATCAGCGTGCGCTCGGACAGTCGCCCGAAGCGGGCCGCCGTCAGGCCCCAGTGCCGCGTGTACTCGCGCGGGTTCGGGAAGAAGGCGTCGTTCATGCGTTCCTGCTGGATGCGGAGCGTCATGACGACGTCCGGGTCCTCGGCCAGGGCGGTGTCGAGGTCGTGGTGCACCGCGGCGCCGAACGGGGTCGGGGTGGCGGGCAGCAGCGTCGGCGGCGCGGCGAAGGTCACGCTCGCCCCGAGGGTGCGGAGCAGCCACGCGTTCGACCGGGCGACCCGGCTGTGCAGCACGTCGCCGATGATCAGGACGCGCACGCCGTCGAGGCCCTGGCCGCGCGAACCGGCACCGTGCAGGCGGCGACGCATGGTGAAGGCGTCGAGCAGTGCCTGCGTCGGGTGTTCGTGGGTGCCGTCACCGGCGTTGACCACCGGCACGTCGATCCAGTCGGCATCGGCGAGCACCCGCGGGGCGCCCGATGCACCGTGGCGCATGACGATGCCGTCGATGCCCATCGCGCCCAGGGTCTGCACGGTGTCCTTCAGGGATTCGCCCTTCGAGACGCTCGAGCCCTTCGCGGCGAAGTTCAGGACGTCGGCGGACAGGCGCTTCGCTGCGGCCTCGAACGAGATGCGCGTGCGCGTGGAGTCCTCGAAGAACAGGTTCACCACGGTCTTGCCGCGCAGGGCCGGGAGCTTCCGGACCTCGCGCGTGTTGACCTCAGCCATCTCCTCCGCGACGTCGAGGATGTGCACGGCCTGGTCGCGGGACAGGTCGGCGGTGGAGAGCAGGTGCCGCATCACGCCACCCCCTGCTCGATGAACACGGTGTCGTCGCCGTCGGTCTCGGCCAGGTGCAGGGTGACCCGCTCGTCGGACGCGGTCGGCAGGTTCTTGCCCACGTGGTCCGCGCGGATCGGCAGCTCGCGGTGGCCGCGGTCGACGAGCACGGCGAGCCGGACGGCACGCGGCCGGCCGATGCCCTGCAGCGCGTCGAGCGCGGCGCGGACCGTGCGACCGGAGTACAGCACGTCGTCGACGAGCACGACGACCTTGCCGTCGATGCCGCCGGCGGGGATCACCGTCCGGTGCGGCGCGCGGCCGATGCCGTGGCCGAGGTCGTCGCGGTGCATGGTCACGTCGAGCGTGCCGACACGCTCCGTCCCGATGCCGCCGGCTGCGGAGGACCACTCCGGCTCGATGCCGGCCAGGATCCGGCCGAGGCGTTCCGCCAGGACGGCGCCGCGGGTCGGGATGCCGAGGAGCACGAGGTCCGAGCCCCCGTGGTTGGCTTCGAGGATCTCGTGCGCGATGCGTGTCAGGGCACGCGTGATGTCGGGCTGTTGCAGGACCGTTCTGGTTCCCACGTCGACCCCCTTCCCCGCCTCACTGGACGGCATTAAAGGATGCTGACGTGGTCAACCCTACCGGGACTCCTGGTCTCCTGCGACCGTCCGACCGGACGGTGCGCGACCACCAGCGACGGCCCCGAGCACGCCGTTGACGAAGCCCGCGGAGTCCTCGGTGGACAGCGACTGCGCGAGCTCGACCGCCTCGGCGATGGCGACGGCGTCGGGGACCTCCGGGTTGAACCGGAGCTCCCAGACAGCCATCCGCAGGATGCAGCGGTCGAGGACCGGCATCCGGGCGATCGACCAGCCCTGGGCGTGGTCGACGATGACGGAGTCGATCTCGTGACGAGCTTCGTCGACACCGGTGACGATCTGGCGCGCGTAGTCCCAGCTCGAGGCACGCTCCGGCTGGTCCAGGTGCCGGACCGTCTCGGTGGCGAGCACGTCCGCGATCGGCAGGTCGCGCACCTCGGCCACGTACAGCATGTCGAGGGCGCGCTTGCGGGCTTTCGAACGAGCACTCATACGGTCAGCACCTAGGAGTTGACGCGGCCGAGGAAGCTGCCGTCGCGCGTGTCGATCTTCACCAGGGTTCCGCTCTCCAGGTACAGCGGGACCTGGATGCGGTGGCCGGTCGCGATGATGGTCGCGTCCTTGGTGCCGCCGGAGGAACGGTCGCCCTGCAGGCCGGGCTCGGTCTCGACCTCGGTGACGATCGACGTCGGGAGCTCGACGTACAGCGGGTTGCCCTCGTTCATCGCGATGGTGACCATCGCGGACTCGAGCAGGTAGTTCTTGGCGTCGCCGACCACGGTCGCGGAGACCGGGATCTGGTCGTACGTGTCGGTGTCCATGAACACGTAGGAGTCGCCGTCCTCGTAGAGGAACTGGTAGTCACGACGGTCGACGGTCGCGGTGTCGATCTTCGCGCCGGCGTTGAACGTGCGGTCGACGACCTTGCCGGAGACGACGTTCTTGAGCTTCGTGCGGACGAACGCGCCGCCCTTGCCCGGCTTGACGTGCTGGAACTCGACGACCGACCACAGCTGGCCGTCGATGATGAGAACGGCGCCGTTCTTGATGTCTGTGGTACTGGCCATGAGTCGTCGGTGTCCCGTTCGGTCGTGTTGTGAAGTGTCCTCGGGCCGCGGACGGCCCCGGACGAGTGTAGCGGACGCCCGCCCGGCGGCCGGAGCGGTGCTCGTGCGTGCCGGACGCATCGGTCCCGGGCGAGCGTCCGGCTCGCGGTCAGCGCCGCCGTCGAGCGAGCCAGGCGTCGATCGCTGCCCAGGCGAGCAGCACCACCGCCGCTCCCCCGAGCAACCCGCCCGCCACCCCGGTGGACAGGGCCGCCGTCGGTCGCGCCGGCAACGACAGGTAGACGATCGCCAGGATCCCCGCCCCCGCACCGAGCAGCACGAGCAGGATGCGCCGGATCATGCCGGACACGAGCTGCCGGTCGCGGCTGTCCGCGAAGAGCCGGATGTTCACGGTGAACCGGCCGGTCTCGATCGCCTCGCCGATGCGGTCCACCCGTCGGGGCAGCCGACGGGCAGCGGACACGACGCCGAGCAGTTCCTTCGCCGCGAGGTCCCGGAGCTTGCCCGGCCGGAGCTGGTCGGTGATCTGCTCCCGGGCCAGTCCGCGGGACTCCTCGAGCAGGTCGAACGACGGCGCGAGCGTCCGGAGCGTGCCCTCGAAGATGGCCAGGGCGCGGGCCGCGGCGACGAAGTCCGGCGGCGGCTTCAGCCGGTACCGCCCGAAGACCTCGACCGCGTCGTCCACGGTGTCGACACCGATGCGCGCACCAGGGCCGAGCTCGTCCGCGACGAAGCGGGCGATGTCCCGACGGAAGTCGGGCTCGTCGTGCGCATCGCGCACGGGTGCCATCCGCAGGACCGCATCGGCGATCCGCGACGTGTCGTCCTGCAGGTAGGCGGCCAACAGGTCCTGGACCGTGTCCCGGAGACCCGGGTCGAGCCTCCCGACCGATCCGAAGTCGATCAACGCGGGCCGCCCGTCGGGCAGCACCAGGACGTTCCCCGGGTGCAGGTCCGCGTGGTACAGGCCGTCGAAGACGACCTGGCGCAGGAACGCGCGGAGGATCGCGCGCATCGGCGCGTCGAGGTCACGCTCGGAACGCTCGGCGCGGATCGCGCTGAGCGTGTCGCCCTCCAGGAACTCCATCACGAGCACGCGCCGGCCCGACAGGTCCGGGTAGGGATCCGGGAACCGGACCTCGTCCGGTCGCGCGCTGCGGGCCTGGGCCGCTCGCAGCGCCGTGAGGTTGCGGAGCTCGGAGACGAAGTCGACCTGCCTGATCAGGTCGTCCGCGTACTGGCCCGCGATGTCCTGCACGCCGACCTGTCGCGCCTCGGTCGACCACCGGGCCATGAACCGGACGACCCGCAGTGCGATGTCCACGTCGCGGCGCACCGCGGCGTCGATCCCCGGCCGCTGCACCTTGACGGCGACCGCGGTGCCGTCGGGCAGCCGGGCGCGGTGCACCTGCGCGATGGACGCCGCTGCGACGGGCACCGGGTCGAAGGTCGCGAAGACCTGGTCGACCGGGGCGCCGAGCTCCCGCTCGAGGAGCGCACGGACCTCGTCCGCCGGTGCCGCCGTGACGTTCCGCTGCAGGTGTGCGAGTCCCTCGGTCCACTCCTCGGGCAACAGGTCGTCTCGGGTGGAGAGCAGCTGGCCCATCTTCACGAACCCGCCACCGGCTTCCTCGAGCGCCCGGCGCAGGTGCTCGGCCTGGTCGCGACGCAGCACCGCGGTGGCCGGGTCGTGCGAGAAGTCGAGACGACGGAACGGCACCAGGTGGTGGCGGCGGGCGATCGAGAGGAGTTCGGTGAAGCGCCGACCACGGGAGCGCAGGGTGCCGGTGTCGGCGTCGCGCGGGCCGGAGAGGTCGCTCAGTCGGGGTGGGGTGGGCACGCCCGCCAGTCTGCTCCCCGGTGCTGTGGCCCCGCTCCCGGCCGGCTGCGTCGCGTCGTCCTCCTGTTCCTCCACAGCCTGGAGGCGCGGTGCGGCCTCCACAGGTCGGCCGGCGCCCGGCCACCGGGCGCGTTCCCTGCGCCACGCTGCCGGCATGGAGACAGCACTGGTCGCGGCGTGCATCGCCGCAGGGGCGGCGATCGTGGCGGCCGTGGTCAGCTGGTTCGGGGCGTTCCAGAACCGCCGCGCCGCGGACCGCGACCAGGCCCGGAGGCGACTCACCTGGGCGCCGCGGGCCGATCGCTCCCAGGCGGAACACAACATTTCAAGAGCTGTCCTCGAACGGCTCATGACCGTACGGTGGGCGTCGAAGTCCGACCAGGACCTCGCACGTCGCGCCCTGCGTCGACACGTCCGCTCCGACCCCAGGATGGAGGATCCCTGATGCACCTGTTCGCACCGCTGCCGGACCGGCCGGCCTGCAAGATCGACGGCACACCCGAAGACGACGCCGCAGTCGACGCGTGGTCGGAGGGCGCGACGGTCGACGAATGGCTCGAGTCCGAACGGACGGGCGTCGTCACCCTGTCGATGCGCGTGAAGTGGTGGTGGCGCCGGACCAGGCGGGTCCTGCGCTGACCCGTCGGGTCAGACGCCGACCTCCTGGTAGGCGGTGAAGAGCAGGTGGTCCTCAGGGCCCTCGAGCACGACGGGCTTGCCGACGCCGTCCAGGATGATGAACCGCAGCATGCCGGCACGCGCCTTCTTGTCGCGACGCATCGTGGCGAG
The DNA here is from genome assembly GCF_025677645.1 of Curtobacterium poinsettiae. Classification (NCBI taxonomy): domain Bacteria; kingdom Bacillati; phylum Actinomycetota; class Actinomycetes; order Micrococcales; family Microbacteriaceae; genus Curtobacterium; species Curtobacterium flaccumfaciens. The sequence goes on from NZ_CP106879.1 coordinate 2,591,932, forward strand.
CAGCCCCTGCCACCGTCCGACACCGTACGAGGTCGGCAGGTCGAGCGACTCGAGGATTGCCCGGTGCCGGTCGACCGTGGCGTCGTCCAGGTGCCCGGTGAGTCGGGCGAGTTCGGCGGCGAACACCATGCCGACCGACACCGCCGCCCCGTGGCGCCACTGGTACCGCTCGGCGTGCTCGATCGCGTGCCCGAGGGTGTGCCCGTAGTTCAGGATCTCGCGTCGGCCCTGCTCCGTGAAGTCGTCCGAGACGACCTCGGCCTTGAGCGCGATGGCGAGCTCGACGACCCGGCGGAACTCCGGCGTCGTCGGGTCGGTGACCCGGTCGACGTCCGCCTCGACGATGTCCAGGATCTCGGGCACGGCGATGAACCCGGCCTTCACGATCTCCGCGAACCCGGTCAGGATCTCGTTGCGGGGCAGCGTCCGGGCGAGGTCGAGGTCCACGACGACGGCGCGGGGGGCGAAGAAGGCGCCGACCAGGTTCTTGCCCTCGTTCGTGTTGATGCCCGTCTTCCCGCCGACGCTGGCGTCCACCATGCCGAGCACGCTCGTCGGGACGGCCACGTACGGCACACCGCGCAGCCAGGTCGCGGCGACGAAGCCGGCCAGGTCGGTGACGGCACCGCCACCGAGGCCGATGACCGCGTCGGTGCGGGTGAAGTCGGCCTGCCCCATGATCTGCCAGCAGAACGCCGCGACCTCGACGCGCTTGGCGCCCTCGGCGTCGGGGACCTCGGCGATCAGGGCCTCGAGCCCGGCCTCGACCAGCAGCGCACGGAGCTCGTTCGCCCGGGCACCGAGCGTCGGCGAGTGCACGATGAGGACCTTGGCGACACGCGGGCCCAGGATCGCGGGCAGGGCACCGAGCAGGCCCGTGCCGACGGCCACCGTGTAGCCGTCGTCACCGCCGACCCGGATCTCGGTGGTCCCGGCGGGCAGGGTCGACTCGGTCACGGTGCTCCTTCGGTGCTGGTGGTCGTGCTGCCGGGCGCGGTGGTGCTGCCGGGCGCGGTGGTGCTGCCGGGCGCGGCGGTGCCGCCGCGCTCGGTGGTGCCGCCGCGCTCGGTGGTGCCGCCGCGCTCGCTGGTGCCGGCATCGCTGCGCAGCCACGTGACGACCTCGTCGACCACGCGGGACATCGGCCGGCGCGACGTGTCGACCACGACGTGCGCGAGTTCCGCGTAGGTCGCCGCCCGCTCGTCCATGATCGTCTGCCAGGCGTCGATCCCGCCGTTCGCCAACAGTGGCCGGTCGGACCCGGCGATCCGGTCGGCGACGGCTTCGGGCGAGACGGTGAGCAGGACGATGCGCGCCCCGCCCAGGGCCTGCCGGGTGTCCGCGTGGGTGACGGCTCCCCCGCCCACGGCGATCACGCCGCCGGTGGCCAGCGCTGCTCGGACCGCCTGGGCCTCGAGCGCACGGAACGCCGGCTCACCGCGGTCGGCGAAGATCCCGGGGATCGGCCCGTGCTCGCGCACGATGACCCGGTCGGTGTCCGTGAACGGGACGCCGAGGGCCTTCGCCACCCGCTTGCCGACGCTCGACTTGCCGGCGCCCATCGGGCCGATGACGACCACGGGCGCGTCGGCGCGTCGGACGTCGGTGCTCACAGGTCGGTCGACGTCGCCGACGGCTCGGTCCGGCGCGTGCGCAGGGTCTCCGGGATCGCCGCGAGGTAGGCGTCGAGGTTGCGCTTCGTCTCGTTGACGTTGTCGCCGCCGAACTTCTCGAGCACCGCGTCGGCGAGCACCAGGGCCACCATCGCCTCGGCCACGACACCCGCAGCCGGTACGGCGCAGACGTCCGAGCGCTGGTGGTGCGCCGAGGCGTCCTCGCCGGAGACGACGTCCACCGTGTGCAGGGCGTGCGGGATGGTCGCGATCGGCTTCATCCCGGCGCGGACCCGCAGCACGGTGCCCGTGGATATCCCGCCCTCGGTCCCGCCGGCGCGGTCGCTCGTGCGGTAGATCTCGCCGTCCTCGCGGTACAGCTCGTCGTGCGCGGCGGAGCCCCGGCGTCCGGCGGTCGCGAAGCCGTCACCGACCTCGACCCCCTTGATGGCCTGGATCCCCATGATCGCCGCGGCGAGGCGAGCGTCGAGCCGGCGGTCCCAGTGGACGTGCGAGCCGAGGCCCGGCGGGACGCCGTAGAACAGCACCTCGACGACGCCGCCGAGGGTGTCGCCGTCCTTCTTCGCGGCCTCGACCTCGGTGACCATGCGTGCGGAGGTCTCGGCGTCGAAGCACCGCAGCTGGTCCTCGTCGAGGCGGTCGACGTCGTCGGGCAGCGGCAGGTCCGTTCCGTCGGGGACCCGGACGGTCCCGACCTGCAGCGTGTGCGCCACCGAGCGGATGCCGAGTTCGGCCAGGAACGACTTGGCGACGGCGCCGAGCGCCACGCGTGCGGCGGTCTCGCGGGCGCTCGCACGCTCCAGGATCGGGCGCGCTTCGTCGAAGCCGTACTTCTGCATGCCGACCAGGTCGGCGTGCCCCGGTCGCGGTCGGGTGAGCGGGGCGCTCCGACCGCGGGACATCTCGGTGGACTCGATGGGCTCGGGGTTCATGACCTCGACCCACTTCGGCCACTCGGTGTTGCCGATGCGGATCGCGATCGGGCTGCCGAGCGAGTAGCCGTGCCGGACACCGCCGGACACGTGCAGCTCGTCCTGCTCGAACTTCATCCGCGAGCCACGGCCGTAGCCGAGCTTGCGGCGCGCGAGATCGGCACGGATGGACTCGAACGACACCGGGACGCCCGCGGGCAGGCCCTCGAGCATGGCGATCAGTTCGGGTCCGTGGGACTCACCAGCAGTCAACCAACGAAGCATGCCGCAATCCTCCCACAGCGTTCGTCCGTGCGACGTCGTCGCCTACTGGTAGTCGGGGTGCGCCCGCAGCCAGGACCGGAACTGCTCGACCGCCACCAGGTGCTGGTCGTAGGTGTCCGAGAAGACCGTCTTGCCCGACTCCAGGTCGACCGTCACGAAGTACAGCCACTTGCCGGTGGCCGGAGCCGTGACCGCCTTGATCGCGATGTCACCCGGGTTGGAGATCGGTGCCGGCGGCAGCCCCTCGTGCACGTAGGTGTTGTACTCGTTCGACGCGTCCGCTCGCTCGGCGTCCGTGGTCGTCACGGTGTGCGTGTTGCCCGTGCCGTAGGCGACCGTGGCGTCGGACTGCAGCTTCATGCCCTGGTCGAGGCGGTTCTGGAACACGCGCGCGACCTTGGGGTAGTCGGCCGCGAGACCGGCTTCCTTCTGCACCAGCGACGCGAAGACGATCGTGCGCTCCTGGTCGGCCTCCTTGACGCCGGCGGCGGCCAGGTGCTCCTTCATGGTGTCGACCATCGACCCGAAGTACTGCTCTGCGGTCCAGCCCGGGTTGATCGGGTAGGTCGCGGGGAAGAGCCAGCCCTCGAGCGTCGTGACACCGGACGGCAGGTCGTACGCGGACAGGTCCTTCGCGGCCGCGTCGACCTGCTTCTCGGTCAGGCCGGCCTTCGAGACCATCCCGGCCTTGATGTCGGCGAGTGCGGTGCCCTCCGGGATGACGATCGACGCCTGGACCCGGTTGTCCTTGTCCTGCAGGGCCGCGAGCGCGGACTTCGAACTCATCTGCTTCTTCAGGGCGTACGAGCCGGGCTGGAACTGCACGTCCGGCGAGGCCAGCAGGAGCTTGTAGAACACCTTCGAGTCCTTGACGACGCCGCTGCGCTGCAGCGTCGCGGCGACGTTCTCGCCGATGTCGCCCTGCTTGATGGTGATGGTCACCTTCGAGGTGCCGTCGCCGGTGTAGTCGTCGGGCTCCTGCGCGCCGCTGATCGCCGCGACGAGCTGCTGGATCTTGGGTGCGGCGAAGGTGTACGCCCCGACCCCGGCAGCGAGCACGACCGCGACGATGACGAGCCCCGCGACGAGCGGTCCGCGTCGGCGCTTCGGCCGTGGCTCCCGGGGCGGCCTGGAGGCGCGTCCTCCGCCGCCTCGTCCCCCGCGTCCGCCGCCTCCCGCGGCACCACCGCCGCCGGTCGCGTCAGCGTCGTCCGTCCCGTCCGCGCCGGAGCCGCCGGCCGCGGCGGTCGCCGCGGACTCGGTCGGCAGCTCGCCGGTCAGCAGTGCGGCGACCTCGGGGTGGAGGTCTTCCGGGCGGGTTGCGATCGGTGCGTCTGCGGGGGACGCCGGGCGTTCGTCGCGGGCGACCGCCGGCGCGGCGGTGGTCCGTTCGACGGCCGACGCCTCGTCGGTGGCTGCGACGCGGGCTCGCTCGGACTCGAGGGCGCGGGCTTCGCGTCGGGACATCGGAGGCACCGGCGGTGGGGTCACCCGACCAGCGTCGTCGCGGTCATCGGTGCCTGTCGTGCGGTCGGAAGTCGCCTTCCGCCGCTCGGCGTCGTTGCCGGGCGCGATGATCGCGTTCCAGTCCAGATCGTCTGCCAACGTCCTCGGTCTCTCGGTCGGGAACTCCACCTGGGCACCGTCGTCCTCGCAGCTGACGACGAGAGCACCCATGTGCGGTACCGGGCAGCCCTGTCAGGGAAGCGTGGTGCCCGGAGGGGCACCGGCACTGCGCTCGTGGTCGAGCGCGTGTTGCAGAATGATAACAGCGGCTGCTTGGTCGATCACGGCGCGGGACTTCTTCGTGTTCTTGCCGGCCTGGTGCAGCCCTCGCTGGGCGGTCACGGTCGACAACCGTTCGTCGACCAGGCGCACCGGTCGACGCGCCGCGATCCGGGCGGCGAAGACGCGGGCGTCCTCGGTCGACGCCGTGTCCCCACCAGACATCGACAGCGGCAGTCCGACGACGACCTCGAGCACGTCGTACTCGTCCGCGAGCTCGAGGATGCGCCGGAGGTCCTTCGAGTCGTCACGACGGACGGTCTCGACCGGCGTCGCCAGCAGGCCGTCGCGGTCGCACACGGCGACCCCGATCCGGGCGCGTCCGACGTCGACGCCGAGCCGCCGCCCGGACCGGATGCCCACCGTCAGCCCGCGAGCCGTGCGGTCACGGACCGCAGCGCCGCGGGGAGCGCTGCGGCGTCGGTCCCGCCGCCCTGCGCCAGGTCCGGCTTGCCGCCGCCGCCACCACCGAGCACGCCGGCGGCCTCCTTCGCGAGGGGGCCCGCCTGCACGCCCGCAGCACGGGCGGCGTCGTTGGTCGCGACGATCACGATCGGCTTGCCGCCCACGACGGCCCCGAGCACGACGACGGCCGCGCCGTCACCGAGCTGGCCCCGCACGCCGGTGGCGAGCGAGCGCAGGTCGTCGCCGGACTGCAGGCCGTCGACCGTCTCGGCGACCACGGTGGTGGCGCCGACGGTCGTGGCGTTGCGGGCGATGGCGGGCACGCGCTGCTGCAGGTTCGCCGACTCGTACTCGGCGAGCTTCTTCTGGGCGGACCGGAGGTCCTCCATCAGGTTCTGCACGCGGGCCGGCAGGTCGGCACGGGGAGCCTTGAGCGCGCTGGAGAGCTGCGACACGATCGTGCGCTCGACCGCGAGGTCGCGGAACCCCTCGAGCCCGACCAGTGCCTCGACGCGGCGGTTCGTCGAACCGACGCTCGACTCCCCCACCAGGTTGACGAGCCCGATCTGCGCGCTCGAGGCGACGTGTGTGCCACCGCAGAGCTCGCGGGACCACGGGCCGCCGATGTCGACCATGCGGACCTCGGCGCCGTACTTCTCGCCGAACAGGGCCTGCGCCCCGAGGGCCTTCGCCTCGTCGATGGGCAGGATGCGCGTGGAGACCTCGAGGTCGGTGCGGATCGCGGTGTTCACGACCTCCTCGATCTCGGACCGCGTCTCGAGCGAGACCGGCTGCGACCACGAGAAGTCGAGGCGCATGTAGCCGGACTTGTTGTACGACCCGGCCTGCAGCGCCTCCGGTCCGAGTATGTCGCGGAGTGCCGCGTTGACCAGGTGCGTCGCGGAGTGCGCCTGGGTCGCACCGCGGCGGTACTCCGCGTCGACGACGGTGCTCGCGGCGTCGCCGACACCGACCTCGCCGGAGCGGACCTGCACGGTGTGGCTCCACAGTCCGGAGACCGGTCGCTGGACGTCGAGGACCTCGAGGTCGAACCCGTTGCCGACGATCGCCCCCTGGTCGGCGTCCTGGCCGCCCGACTCGGCGTACAGGGAGGTCTCGCCGAGGATGACCTCGGCGATGTCACCAGCGACCGCACGGTCGACGCTCACACCGCCGACGATGATGCCGAGCACGCGCGTCTCGGCCTCGAGGGTGTCGTAGCCGAGGAACGTGGTCTCGCCCTCGGCCCGGAACGCGCTGTAGACGCTCAGGTCGGCGATCGCGGTCTTCTTGCTCTTCGCGTCGGCCTTCGCCCGGGCACGCTGCTCGGACATCAGGGTCTCGAACGCCGTGCGGTCGACGTGGACCCCGGCTTCCTCGGCCATCTCCATCGTCAGGTCGATGGGGAACCCGAAGGTGTCGTGCAGCAGGAACGCCGTGTCGCCGCCGATGGACGGGGCGCCGTCCTGCTTCGCACGTTCGACGGCGACGTCGAGGATCGTCGTGCCCTGCGCCAGGGTCCGGAGGAAGGTCTCTTCTTCCGCGTAGGCGATGCGGGAGATCCGGTCGTAGTCGGACGCCACCTCGGGGTAGGCGTCGCGCATGGCGTCGCGGGACGCCGGGAAGAGCTCGGGGAACGTGGGCGCCTCGACACCGAGCAGGCGCATCGCGCGGACGGTGCGACGGAGCAGACGACGCAGGATGTACCCGCGGCCCTCGTTCGACGGGCTCACGCCGTCGGCGATGAGCATCAGCGAGGAACGGACGTGGTCGGCGATGACGCGCATCCGCACGTCGTCCTCGTGCACGGCGCCGTAGCGTCGGCCGGAGATCTCGGCCGCGCGGTCGAGCACCGGGCGTACCTGGTCGATCTCGTACATGTTGTCGACGCCCTGCTTGATGAAGGCGACGCGCTCGAGCCCCATGCCGGTGTCGATGTTCTTGTTCGGCAGCTCGCCGGTGATCTCGAAGTCGTACTTCGACCGCACGTCGGCGATCTGGTACTGCATGAAGACGAGGTTCCAGATCTCGACGTAGCGGTCGTCGTCTGTCGCCGGGCCGCCGTCGATGCCGTACTCGGGGCCACGGTCGAAGAAGATCTCCGAGCAGGGACCCGCGGGGCCGGGCTGTCCGGTCGACCAGTAGTTGGTGTCCTTGCCGAGGCGCTGGATCCGTTCGTCGGGCAGCGAGGAGTGCTGCTTCCAGAAGCCGATCGCCTCGTCGTCCTCTTCGTAGACGGTGACCCAGAGGTCATCGGGCGAGAAGCCGAGTCCGCCCTCGGTCTCGGGCTTGGTCAGGAACTCCCAGGCGAACTGGATCGCCTGCTCCTTGAAGTAGTCGCCGAACGAGAAGTTGCCGTTCATCTGGAAGAACGTGCCGTGGCGCGGGGTCTTGCCGACCTCTTCGATGTCGTTCGTACGGATGCACTTCTGCACGCTCGTCGCCCGCGGGAACGGCGCCGGGATGAGACCGGTCAGGTACGGGATGAACGGCACCATGCCGGCGACCGTGAAGAGGAGCGACGGGTCGTCCGAGACGAGGGAAGCGGACGGGACGACGGTGTGGCCGCGGTCACCGAAGTACTGGAGCCAACGGCGGCGGATCTCTGCGGTCTGCATGGTGCTTCCTGGGTTCAGGTCGTGGGTGGAGGAGGGTCGTGGCTGCTCGGTCGGAGCGCTCAGACGTCGGTACGGAGCTCGGCCTCGCGCGACCGGTAGCCGTCCGCGACGGCACCCGTGAAGGCCTTCGTCTTGGCGTTCACCTCGGCGAAGAGCCGGGCACCACCGGAGGTCTGGGCGACCCGGTGTGCGACGGCGAACCCGATGACGATGCCGACGGCGACGAAGTACAGCTGCTTCACGGTGCCTCTCCCTCTGTGCACCCGGGCGGTGCATGCCCCGACAAGCTTAGTCGCCGGTGCCGGAACGCCGAACGGCGGGTCGCCCTCGAGAGGACGACCCGCCGTTCGGGTGTGATCAGTGGATCAGCGAGCTGCGTAGTACTCGACGACGAGCTGCACTTCACAGGTCACGGGGACCTCGGCGCGCTTCGGGCGACGCACGAGGCGGGCCTGGAGCTTCTCGATCTCGACCTCGAGGTAGCCCGGGACCTTCGGGAGGACTTCCTGGTGGCCACCGGCAGCGGCGACCTGGAAGGGCTCCATCGACTCGGACTTCGCCTTGACGTGGATCAGCTGGCCCTCCTTGACGCGGAAGGAGGGACGGTCGACGAGCTTGCCGTCGACCAGGATGTGGCGGTGCACGATCAGCTGACGGGCCTGCGCGGTGGTGCGGGCGAAGCCGGCACGGACCACGAGGGCGTCGAGGCGCTGCTCGAGGAGCTCGACCAGGTTCTCACCGGTCAGACCCTTCGTCTTGCGGGCCTCTTCGAAGACGATGCGGAGCTGCTTCTCGCGGATGCCGTACTGGGCGCGCAGACGCTGCTTCTCACGGAGACGGACGGCGTAGTCGCTGTCCGCACGACGGCGCGTACGGCCGTGCTCACCGGGCCCGTAGGGGCGCTTCTCGAGGTAACGGGCAGCCTTCGGCGTCAGCGGGATGCCGAGTGCGCGCGACAGGCGGGTCTTGCTGCGGGTACGTGACTTGGTAGACACAGGGTCCTTTTCTCTGTTCGAACTGAATACTCACCGGAGGCCGGGCACGCGAGTGCCGGTGGCCCCGACGACGGGATCCAGAGGGATGAGCCTGTGGGATCGGACGGCTACAGTCCGAACCTCTGCCCCCGTACCACCGGAGTGGCACTCTGTCATCGACGCAGCCGTGCTCGAAGACCAGGACGTAGGCCCGCCAATGCTAGCAGCATCGGGGCGAGCGCAGAAGCACCGCCACTAGTGTCCGCGTGTGATCTTCCGGAGTCGTTCGAGCCGGGGTCCGACCTCGCGCTCGTAGCCGTTCGCCGTCGGCGTGTAGTACTCGGTGCCCTCGAGGGCGTCGGGCAGGTACTGCTGCTCGGCGACCCCGTGCTCGGCGTCGTGCGAGTAGACGTACCCCTTGCCGTGCCCGAGGCGCTTCGCCCCGGCGTAGTGCGCGTCGCGCAGGTGCATCGGGACCGTGCCCATGCGCCCCGCCTTGACGTCGGCCATCGCCTGGTTCACGCCGTTGTAGGCGGCGTTCGACTTCGGCGCCGTCGCCAGGTACACGACGGCCTCGGCCAGCGGGATCCGTCCCTCGGGCATCCCGATGAGCTGCACGGCCTGGGCCGCGGCGACCGCGATGGGCAGCGCCTGCGGGTCGGCCATGCCGATGTCCTCGGACGCGGAGATGATGATGCGCCGCGCGATGAACCGGGAGTCCTCGCCCGCCTCGATCATCCGGGCGAGGTAGTGCAGGGCGGCGTCGACGTCGCTCCCCCGCACGGACTTGATGAACGCACTGATGACGTCGTAGTGCTCGTCACCCTGGCGGTCGTAGCGCAGCAGGGCCCGGTCGACCGCGGCCGCGACGGTGTCGGCGTCGACGACGGGCACGGTCTCGTCGTCCTCGTCCTGCGCGGCGGTGGCCGACGCCGCCGCGGCCTCGAGCGCGGTGAGCGCACGTCGGGCGTCGCCGGACGCGAGCCGGATGATCGCGCTGCGCGCTTCGTCTCCGAGGACGACGGCACCGCCGAGCCCGCGGGGGTCCTCCACCGCGCGGTCGACGAGCATGCCGAGGTCGGGGTCGGTGAGCGGTTTGAGCGTCAGGAGCAGCGAACGGGACAGCAGCGGCGAGATGACCGAGAACGACGGGTTCTCGGTGGTGGCCGCGATCAGGATCACCCACCCGTTCTCGACCCCGGGCAGCAGCGCGTCCTGCTGGGCCTTGCTGAACCGGTGGATCTCGTCGAGGAACAGCACCGTGGTCGACCCGTACAGGTCACGGTGGGTCAGGGCCTTCTCCATGACCTCGCGCACGTCCTTCACGCCGGCGGTCACGGCGGAGAGCTCGACGAACTCACGACCGGACTGCCGGGCGATGGCCTGTGCCAGCGTGGTCTTGCCGGTGCCGGGTGGGCCCCACAGGATCACGGAGACCCCGCCGGGGTTCTCACGCGTGCCGGTGGCGAGCTGCACCAGGGGCGAACCCCGGCCGAGCAGGTGCTGCTGACCGGCGACCTCGTCGAGGCTGGTGGGGCGCATCCGGACGGCGAGCGGGACGGAACCCTGCGCGAGACCGGCGCGGCCACCCGTGGTGGGCGCGTGCATTCCCGAACGATCCGCTGCCATCCTGCAATCGTAGGCCGGTCCACCGACGCAGGCCGCGCCTCCCGCCAGGTGGTGGTGACCGTTCGGCTACGCTCGTTGCACACTGCGACGAGAGGGCAGACCAGCACCGTGGCACCGAAGAACCCAGCGCGTGACAACCGCGAGGCGCGCGAGCGCCTCCGCCTCTACCAGGCCCGCCAGGGCCTCCACGAGCGGCAGCGACGCCGCCGCGTGCGGGACAACCTGATCGGCGCCGGTGCCCTCGTCCTCGTCGCGGCCCTCGCCACCGGATCGCAGCTCGCCTTCGCCGGGTCGCGGGGCTCGGACGCCCCGTCCCCGACCGCTTCCACGTCGTCGTCGGCCACGCCGTCGGCCAGCGCCACGGCAGGCAACACCGGCGACGTGCCGAGCAAGTCGATCGCGAAGGGCACGACCTGGACCGGCACCCTCACGCTCAACAAGAGCATCGACCTCGGCATCGAGCTGGACGGTGCGAAGGCGCCGCAGGCCACGAGCGTCGAGATCTCGCTGATCCGTGAGCAGTTCTACAACGGCACCACGTGCCACCGGCTCGCCGACAGCGACGGGCTGAAGTTCCTGCAGTGCGGCTCCGCGAACGGCGACGGCACCGGCGACGCCGGCTTCGAGTACGGCCCGCTGGAGAACGTGCCGGAGGACGGCGTCTACGAGAAGGGCACGATCGCGATCGCGCGGTCGGACTCCCCGTACTCGCAGTCGACGCAGTTCTTCATCGTCTACGGGGACACCACACTCGACGGCTCCACGGGGGGCTACACGGTTGTCGGCAAGGTCACGAGCGGTCTGTCCGAGCTCGAGTCGAAGGTCGCCTCGAAGGGCATCGCGTCCCCCGGCAGCGACGGCACCGGTGAGCCGGAGGTGGCGACGAAGATCACCGACGCGACCATCGCGGAGCAGGAGTAGTCCACAACCCGTCGCACCGGTCGGGCGGCGGAGCCCGTCCGTGCAATAGGCTGACGACCTGACCGTGCCGACGGTGACGTCGGCGATGCACGACCACGATCGAGGCGAGACCTGTGGGATCTGACGAAGCAACGACCTGGGGGCGGGTCGACGAGAACGGGACCGTGTACGTCCGGTACGAAGAGACCGAACGTGCTGTCGGTGAGTACCCGGACGCAACCCCTGAAGAAGCCCTCGCCTACTTCGCACGGAAGTACGCCGACCTCGAGGGGCAGGTGAAGATCGCCGAGCAGCGCGTCCAGCGCGGCGCGTCGGCGAACGACGTCGCCCGGACGGTCGAGCACCTGACCGCGCTGGTCGCCGACGCGCGGGTGGTGGGTGACATCAAGTCACTCGAGACCCGCGTGGGCGCACTCGCCGAGCAGCTCGGCTCGCTCACCAAGGAGCAGGCGGAGCAGGCGCAGCAGGCCCTGCAGGACGCTCTGGCGCACCGCACCGCCCTGGTGGAGGAAGCCGAGGCACTCGCCGCGGTGGACCCCGCACGCGCGCAGTGGAAGCAGATCACGGCGCAGCTCGACGACGTGTTCGCGCGCTGGCAGCAGCACCAGCACGACGGACCGCGGATCCCCAAGAACGAGGCGAACGACCTGTGGAAGCGGTTCCGCGCGGCGCGGTCCACCGTCGACCAGCACCGTCGTGCCTTCTACTCCGAGCTGGACGCACAGCACCGTGACGCCCGGACCCGCAAGCAGGAGCTCGTGGCGCAGGCCGAGGCCCTCGCGCCCCGCGGTTCCGATGCGATCCCGGACTACCGCCAGCTGCTCGACGACTGGAAGAACGCCGGGCGTGCCGGCAAGCGTCACGACGACGCACTCTGGGCGCGCTTCAAGGCCGCCGGAGACGTGCTGTTCGAGCAGCGCCACGCCGAGAGCGCAGCCGAGAACGAAGAGTTCTCCGCCAACCTCGAGGCGAAGCAGGCCCTGCTGACCGAGGCTGAGCCGCTCCTGCAGGCGACCGACCGGGTCGCCGCGCGCAAGGCCCTCACCGGCATCCAGCGCCGATGGGACGAGATCGGCAAGGTCCCCCGCGGGGACGTCCGTCGGGTCGAGGACCGGCTGCGTGCCGTCGAGGACCACGTCCGTGGGCTCGAGGACGCGCACTGGAAGGAATCGAACCCGGAGCGCAAGGCCCGTCAGAACGGCCTCGCGAGCCAGCTCGAAGACGCGATCGGCAAGCTCCAGTCCGAACTCGCCGCGGCGCAGGCCACCGGCGACGCCCGGAAGATCAAGGACGCGCAGGAAGCCCTCGACGCCCGCAAGATCTGGCTCGACGCCCTGGGCGGCTGAGCCTCGCACCACGAACGACGCCCCCGTGCCCGATCGGTCACGGGGGCGTCGTCGTACGGGGGAACCAGCAGGGGAACCGAGTCGGCGAGCTCGGCAGGTCAGACCGGCGCGGGCAGTCCGAGCAGCAGCCGGATGTCGAGGTCGTCCTGCCGCATCTGTGCGGCGAGCTCGTCCATCGACGAGAACTTCACCATGCCGCGCACGTACGACACGAAGAGCACCGAGATCCGATCGCCGTACAGGTCGATGTCGACGTCGAGCAGGTGCGCCTCGATCTGCTTCGCCGGGACGCCCTCGAACGTCGGATTGTTGCCGACCGACACCGCTGCCGGGTAGACCGTGCCGTCGTGCAGCACCCGGGCAGCGTAGACGCCGTCGGCGGGGACGAAGCCCTCGCACGCCGGATCGAGGTTCGCGGTGGGGTAGCCCATCGCCCGGCCGCGTTGGTTGCCGTGCACCACGACGCTCCGCACGGCGTGTTCCCGCCCGAGGAGTCGAGCGGCCTCGGCCACGCGGCCCTCGCCCAGGAGCTCACGGATCCAGGTGGAGGACACCCGTCGCTCACCGTCGGGTCGGACGTCGTCGATGAGGTCCACGTCATCGATGAGCTCGACGGTGAAGCCGTGCTGCTCCCCGAGGGCACGCAGCAGCGCGACGTCACCGGCGCCCTTCGCACCGAAGCGGAAGTCGCTGCCGACGAAGACGAGCCGGGCGTGCAGCGTGTCGACGAGGATCTCGGACACGAACGCCTCGGGCGACTTCGACTGCAGTTCCTCGTCGAAGCGGAGCAGCAGGGTCGCGTCGACCCCGGCGTCCTCGAGCAGTTCGCGGCGCTGCGCGGTGCTCGTCAGGGCCGGCGGGACGTGCGGCGGGTCGATGACGTTGAGCGGGTGGCGGTCGAACGTGACGACGGTCGCCACGAGGTCGTGCTCGCGGGCGGCGCGCTCGAGGTGCGCGATGACGGCTCGGTGCCCGACGTGCACGCCGTCGAACTTGCCGATGGTGACGGCGCTCGGCCCGAACCCGTCCGCCACGTCGGCGGTGTCCTCGTAGAACTGCACGGTGGCTCCTACTCGCTCGCCGGGGCGGTGGTGGAGGACGCAGCCGGCGCCGACGGCTCGGTGCCCGCGGTGCGGTGGTGCTTGCGGAGCCACCAGAGCCCGGCGATCGGCAGCACGAGCGGCGCGAAGGCGTAGCCCAACCCGTAGTACGACCAGATGGTGTCGTCCGGGAACAGCTGGCGGTCGAACAGCGACAGCGTGCCGATGACGAGCACGCCGGTCATCTCGAACACGATCGTGACGCAGGCAACCCGGTACCAGAACCGGCCGGGCACGATGAGGGCGATCATGGCGACGATGTAGACGACGGCAGCGACGGCACTGAGCGTGTAGGCGAACGGCGCGAACGAGAACTTCTCGATGATCTGCACGACGCTGCGACCGGTCGCCGCCAGCGCGAGGATGCCGTACACGGCGATGAGGACGCGGCCGATGCCGGTCGCGAGTGAGGATCTGGTCGCCATTGCACCGATTCTACCGACGCGCGGCCGCGCGCATGACCTCCGGCGTCAGTTCAGCGCGAACCAGATCTGGTACATCCGGTAGACCATCACCGCGACGGTGAAGGCCCCGGCACCGAGCACCACGGTGCTCCACTTCGTGCGGTCGATCAGTGCCCACACGACCGCGGCCGGTGGGACGAGCAGCACCGAGACGGCGTACACGCCGAACTCGAGCGCGTTGCCGTCGGGCGGACTGCCCGTCGCCGGGAGCACGATCGAGATGACGCCCTGCACCAGGAGCAGCAGCTCGATGAGCACGAGGGCGCCGACGGTGTAGTCGTTCGGCTTCCACCCGATGAACCCCACGACGACCGCGAAGAGACCCACCACCACGGCGAGCACCAGCTGCACCCACATGAACCACTCGATCACGCGCGCGCTCCGGTCTGCGAGGAGGACGACGCCCCGGGCGTCGGGAAGTTCGTGATGACGCGGAGCAGTCCGCGGCGGACGGAGACGAGGCCGACCAGCCGGTCGTCGGACGCGGCGACCGCGGCGACCGGACCATCCGAGTCGGGGTGCTCGGCCGCCACGCGCTTGCCGTCGGTGAGGTCCTTCGCCGAGGCTGCGTCGAGGGTCACGGACGAGAAGAGTCGCCGGGCGACGTCCGCCGGACGCGCGAGCGCCGCGCGGACGTCGACGGTGTCGTCCTCGAGGTCGATGGCGTCGTGCACGTCAAACGGTCCGACGCGGGTCCGACGGAGGGCGACGAGGTGCGCCCCGGTGCCGAGGGCCGCGCCGACGTCACGGGCGAGCGCGCGGACGTAGGTGCCCGACGAGCAGGTCACGACGACGTCCAGGTCCACCACGGCGACGTCGGTGCCGTCGACGGGGACGGTCCGCTCGTTCCGCGTCGTGACGTCGAACTGCGAGACGGTCACCGTGCGGGACTTCAGCTCCACCGCCTCGCCCTTGCGCGCCAGGTCGTACGCACGGCGCCCGTCGACCTTGATCGCACTGACCGTGGAGGGGACCTGGTCGATCACGCCCCGCTGTGCTGCGACGGCGGTCTCGACGGCGTGGTCCGAGACGTCGGCACCGGCCACACCGACAGCGGCCGTCGGCGTGCCGTCGGCGTCGTCGGAATCCGTCGAGACGCCGAGCCGGATGGTCGCCGTGTAGGTCTTGTCGAGGCCCACCAGGTGCGTCAGCAACCGCGTGGACGGCCCGACGCCGAGCAGCAGCAGCCCGGTGGCCATGGGGTCGAGCGTGCCGGCATGGCCGACCTTCTTCAGGCCGAGGCGCCGACGGGCGATGGAGACCACCCGGTGGCTGGAGATCCCCTGTGGTTTGTCGACGAGGAGGATGCCGTCCGGCGCGGTTTCGAGCACCAGGCGAGATTACCAGCGCCGGTCAGCAGGCGTCGTTCCACTCGCGACGGGGGTGCTCGGGATCGGTGACGTCGAGCACCGCGGAGGCCGCGATCTTCACGTCGGCACGGCGCTCGAGCCGGCCGGACTCCTGCTCCACCCACAGCGACCAGCGCCACAGGGTACGCACCCCGGGGGCCAGGACACCCCGTCCGTGCACGATCAGGACACCGTCACCGGCCCCGGTCGTGCGGAAGGGCGTCACCAGGTCGGACCGCAGCGTGTCCTGGTCGGCGGACGGTGCGGCGGCCGCCATCGCGGAGACCCCGTGCTGCTCGAAACCGGTGACGAGCGCGGCCGCGACCCGCTCGAGGTCGGTGCCGTCCTGCCCGTCGACGCCGATGACGGTGCGGTTCGTGCCGACCTGCGCGATCGCCTCTGCAGCGATCGCAGCCATCGTGTCGGTCTCTTCGGGTGCCCAGCGTGCCATGCGTCCACCGTAGGCTGTCGAGGTGAACGCGAGTCGGGCCTCCAGACCGGATGTGGACAACCCGACCGCGCGACGCGGTGTGCAGGAGCCGGCCACGCCGGAACGGCCCGACATCGCGACCCCGCTGATCGCATGGTTCCGGCAGCAGGCGCGGGACCTGCCGTGGCGCCGCCCCGGCTTCCCCGCGTGGGGGACGCTCGTCAGCGAGATCATGCTGCAGCAGACGCAGGTCGCGCGCGTGGTCCCCCGTCTGGAGGCGTGGCTCACCCGGTGGCCGACGCCTCGCGACCTCGCGGACTCGCCCCCGTCCGAGGCGGTGCGTGCCTGGGACCGGCTCGGCTACCCGAGACGCGCGCTCGCGCTGCACGCGGCAGCGACCGTGATCGCGACCGAGCACGGCAACGTCGTGCCGCGCGACGTCGACGCCCTGCTCGCGCTGCCGGGCATCGGTGACTACACCGCGCGGGCTGTCGCGGTCTTCGCGTACGGCGACCGGCACCCGGTGGTGGACGTCAACGTGCGCCGCGTGCTCGCACGTGCGGTCCTCGGCCAGGGCGAACCCGGGCCGGCGAAGGCGAAGCAGGACCTCCCGCTGATGGAGTCCGTACTGCCGGCGGACCGCGACGACGCAGCCGCCACGAACGCCGCCGTGATGGAGCTCGGCGCGCTCGTGTGCGTGTCCCGCTCCCCCGCCTGCGATGCGTGCCCGATCGCGGACCGCTGCGCCTGGCGTGCGGCCGGGTACCCGGAGCACGACGGGCCGCGGGCTCCGCGGCAGGCGAAGTTCGCCGGCAGTGACCGCCAGGTGCGCGGCCTGATCATGGCCGAGCTGCGCGCCAGCGACGTGCCGGTCAGCCGGTCCGAGATCGAGCCGGTGTGGCCGGACGCCGACCAGCGCGACCGGGCGCTCGCGTCGCTGCTGCGTGACGGACTGGCCGTCGGCGACGACGCGAGCGGCTACCAGCTGCCCGGGGTCTAGGAACGGGCTTCGGCGGAGCCGTCGTCCTCGGCTTCGTCGTTCTCGTCCTCGTCGCGCTTGTACGGGTCGGCGTCGCCGGCGTACGTCGCGCCGACCGACGCGGCTCGGACCTGCTCGTCGCGCACCTGGGCCTGCACGAGCAGGTCCTCCATGTGCGCCGAGGTCTCCGGCAGTGCGTCGGCGATGAACTCGAGCGACGGCGTGAGCCGGGCGGTGATGTTCTTGCCGACCTCGGACCGGAGCATGCCGGTCGCCGCCTTGAGCGCCGCGGCGGAGTCCGCCCGCTCCTCGTCGGTGCCGTACACGGTGTAGAAGATCGACGCGTGCTGCAGGTCACCGGTCACACGGACGTCGGTGATCGTGACGAACCCGAGTCGCGGGTCCCGCAGACCCTTGTCGAGTCGACGAGCGACGACTTCCTTGATGCGGTCCGCCATCTTGCGTGCGCGCTGCGGATCGGCCATTGGGTGCCTCCTGAGGCAGTGGCGGGACGCTTCCCGCCGGTGGTCCTGCGTGGGAAAGGGGTCGGGCCCCGGCCTCCCGCACGGGGAGGCCGGGGCCCAGAGGAGTCACGCGATCAGTCGCGCGGCTTCTCGACGAGTTCGGTCGTCTCGACCTCGTCGCCGATCTGGATGTCGTTGAACTTGCCCAGACCGATACCGGCTTCGAAGTCCGTGCGGACCTCGGTCACGTCGTCCTTGAAGCGACGCAGCGACTCGATGGCCAGGCCATCGGCGATCACCACACCCTCGCGGATGACGCGCGCCTTGGCGTTGCGCGTGATCGTGCCGGAGCGGACGATGACACCCGCGATGTTGCCGAACTTCGAGGAACGGAACACCTCGCGGATCTCGGCGACGCCCGACTGGACCTCTTCGTACTCGGGCTTGAGCATGCCCTTGAGGGACTGCTCGATGTCGTCGAGTGCGTTGTAGATCACCGAGTAGAAGCGCACGTCGATGCCTTCGCGCGCCGCACGCTCACGGGCCTTGACGTCCGGACGGACGTTGAAGCCGATGACGATGGCGTTGTCGATCGTGGCGAGGTCGATGTCCGACTCCGTGATCGCACCGACACCGCGGTGCAGGATGCGGAGCTGGACGCTGTCGTCGACCTCGATGTCCAGGAGCGACTGCTCGAGCGCCTCGACGGCACCGGAGACGTCACCCTTGATGATGAGGTTGAGCGACTCGACCTTGCCCTCTTCGAGCGCACGGGTGAAGTCCTCGAGCGAGATGCGCTTGCGCGACTTCGCCAGCAGGGCGTTGCGCTCGGCGGCCTCACGCTTCTCGGCGATCTGACGCGCCGTGCGGTCCTCTTCGGTGACGAGGAAGGTGTCGCCGGCGCGGGGCACCGAGGACAGACCCTGCACCTGGACCGGGCGGCTCGGCGTCGCGGCCTTGACCGCGACCCCGTTCTCGTCCGTCATCGCACGGACTCGGCCGTAGGCCGTGCCCGCCACGATGGCGTCACCGACGTGGAGCGTGCCGGACTGGATGAGGACCGTGGCGACTGCACCGCGACCCTTGTCGAGCCGGGCCTCGATCGCGACACCACGGGCGTCCTTGTCGGGGTTCGCACGCAGGTCGAGACCGGCGTCCGCGGTGAGCAGCACGGCGTCCAGGAGCTCCTGGATGCCGATGTTCTGCCGCGCCGACACGTCGACGAACATGACGTCGCCGCCGTACTCCTCGGCCACCAGGTTGTACTCGGTGAGCTGCTGGCGGACCTTGGCGGGGTTCGCGCCTTCCTTGTCGATCTTGTTGACCGCGACGACGATCGGCACACCGGCCGACTGCGCGTGGTTCAACGCCTCGATGGTCTGGGGCATGATGCCGTCGTCCGCCGCGACCACGAGGATCGCGATGTCCGTCACCTGGGCACCACGGGCACGCATGGCCGTGAAGGCCTCGTGACCCGGGGTGTCGATGAAGGTGATCGGGCGGTCGATGCCCTCGTGCTGCGCGACGATCTGGTACGCACCGATGTGCTGGGTGATGCCACCGGCCTCGCCCTCGACGACCTTCGAGTTGCGGATCGCGTCGAGGAGGCGGGTCTTGCCGTGGTCGACGTGACCCATGACGGTGACCACCGGCGGCCGCTGCTGCAGCACGTCGTCGTCTTCGTCCTCGAGTTCTGCGTCGAGGTCGATGTCGAAGCCCTCGAGGAGCTCCTTGTCCTCGTCCTCGGGGGAGACGATCTGGATCTTGTAGCCCAGCTCGTCGCCGAGGACCTCGAACGTGGCCTCGTCCAGCGACTCGGTCGCGGTCGCCATCTCACCGAGGTGGAACAGCACCGTCACGAGGTTGCCGGGCATGGCGTCGATCTTGTCCGCGAAGTCCGAGATGCTCGCACCACGACGGAGTCGGACGACCGTGTTGCCGTCGCCGCGAGGGACCTGCACACCGCCGAGCGACGGGGCCTGACGCATCTCGTACTCGGCGCGCTTCGTCCGCTTCGACTTGCGGGCACGGCTCTTGCCGCCACCGCGACCGAACGCACCGGCGGTACCACCACCGGGGCCACGACCACGGCCACCGCCACCGGCGGGACGCGGGCCGCTGAAGGCCGGACGCGGGAAGCCGCCACCGGCACCGCCGCCGGCACCCGGACGGGCACCGGGGCCGCCACGGCCACCACCCTGGCCCGGGCGCTGCCCGAAGCCGTTGGGACGGTTGCCCTGACCGGGACCACCCGGACGCGGAGCACCCGGACGGGGCGTGCCCGGACGCGGGGGCTGCGGACGCGGGATGCCACCGCCACCAGCTGCGCCGGCGGCCGGGCGCTGGCCCATGCCCTGGTTGGACGAGTACGGGTTGTTGCCGGGGCGCGGCGGGCGCGAGCCCATGCCCTGGTTCGACGAGTACGGGTTGTTGCCCGGACGTGCACCGGGCTTCGGGCCACCCGGCTTCGGACCGGCGGCCGCGGGAGCCTTCGGGCTGGTGCCCGGCTTCACGGCGTCGGACTTCGGCGACGCGTCGGTCGACCCGCCTGCCTGCTCGGCGGCCTGCTTCTCAGCGGCCTGCTTCTCGGCGCGGGCCTTCTGCGCGGCCTCTGCCTCGGCCTGTCGCTGCGCGACGGACTTCGGTGCGGCCGGTGCGGGCACGTCGGCAGCGGGTGCTGCCGGGGCCTCGGGCTCGGGAGCCGGTGCCGGACGAGCCGGACCCGGACGGGGGCCGCCGGGCTTGGGTGCACTCGACTTCGGCGCGCTGGCCTTGGCGGGTGCGCTCGGCGCGGAGGCCGAGGCGGCGGGCTTCGCCGCGGGGGCGCCGTCTGCCTGGAGGGCGGCACGGAGCTTCCGTGCCACGGGGGGCTCGATGCTCGAGCTGGCACCCCGGACGAACTCGCCGAGCTCCTTGAGCTTCTCGAGTGCGGTCTTGCTGTCGACGCCGAGTTCGCTTGCGATCTCGTGTACGCGTGGTTTAGCCACTGTTCTCCTTCACGGGCCCCACCCCGTGAAGGGGCAGGACTCAATGGATGACGGGTCTCATTTCGAGCCGCTCATCAGTTGTCCATAAGCCGTTCAGCCTGTTCTGTCATGTCCGGGCGCTCGGTCGGTTCCTGTGGGAGACCGATGATGTGGTCGAGCACCGCGGACGTGTCGGGATCGCGATCCAACCGGAGCGCACGGCGGAAAGCCCTGCGCTTGACGGCCAGATCGTAGGCATCGACGGTCGGTGTGAGCCATGCTCCCCGGCCCGGCATGACTGCCTTCGGATCCGCCACGACACGACCGTCGCTCAGGGCGACGACTCGGAGGAGGGAGGATCGGGAAGCGCGACGGCGACTGCCGATGCACGTTCTGACGGGAACCACTCTACTCCTTGCCTCGGACGTGCGCGATCCGGCGCGCCCTCGCAGGGCGCGCCGGGAGCGAAATCGTCCTAGTCCTCGCCGTCCAGGATGGAGTCCGGCTGGATGTCAATGCGGGCACCGGTGAGCTTCGCGGCCAGGCGGGCGTTCTGCCCCTCCTTGCCGATCGCGAGCGACAGCTGGTAGTCCGGCACGAGCGCGCGGACGGCCTTCGTCGAGGCGTCGAGCACGAACGCACTCGTCACCTTCGCCGGCGACAGGGCGCTCGCGACGAACGACGCCAGGTCGGACGAGTAGTCGACGATGTCGATCTTCTCGGCACCGAGCTCGTTCGTGACGGACCGGACACGTGCGCCGAGCTCGCCGATGCAGGCACCCTTCGCGTTCACGCCCGGCTCGTTCGCCTTGACGGCGATCTTCGTGCGGTGACCGGCCTCGCGGGCGAGCGAGGTGATCTCGACGACACCGGACGCGATCTCCGGGACCTCCAGCGCGAAGAGCTTCCGGACCAGGCCCGGGTGTGTGCGCGACACGGTGATCTGCGGGCCCTTGTTGCCCCGGGCGACGCTCGTCACGTACACGCGGATGCGGGAGCCGTGCGTGTACGACTCCCCCGGCACCTGCTCTTCGGGCGGCAGGATCGCCTCGATCGTGCCGAGGTCGACGTGCACCATCTTCGGGTTCGGGCCCTGCTGGACCACGCCCGCGACGATGTCGCCTTCCTTGCCGCGGAACTCGCCGAGGATCTTGTCGTCGCCGATGTCGCGCAGACGCTGGTTGATGACCTGCTTCGCCGCGAAGGCCGCGATGCGTCCGAAGTCGCTCGGCTGGTCGACGGCTTCGCCGATGACGGTGCCCTCGTCGTCGAGCTCGGGGACGTAGACGCTGACCTCGCCCGACTTCCGGTCGAGCTCCACACGCGACTGCGCGTGGGCCGGCTCGCCGTTCTCGTCGGCGTGCTTCTGGTACGCGGTCAGGATGGCAGATTCGATGATCTGGACGAGCTCGTCGAACGGGATCTCCCGCTCGCGCTCCATGAGTCGCAGGACTGCGAGATCGATCTTCACCGAGGTGCCTCCGTATTCAGATGAGTCGCTCCTGCGGGGTGGAACTGCGCAGAAGTCGGCCACAAGCCTACCCCAGAACCACGAGACGGACTGGAGGCCCGTGGCGGCGTCGCCACGGGCCTCCAGTCCGTCAGGGGTCGCGTCTAGATCGCGCGGACCGCGTCGAGCAGGTCGGCCACCGGCACGTCGCGGCGGTCGCCGGTCGCGCGATCCCACAGCTCGACGACGCCCTCGGCGGCGCCGCGGCCGGCGACGACGACGATCGGCATGCCGAGCAGTTCGGCATCGCGGAGCTTCACGCCGGGCGAGACCTTCGGGCGGTCGTCGTACAGCACGTCGAACCGCTCGCCCTCGAGCTCGGCGACGACCGAGGCCGCCAGATCGTAGGCGACCTGGTCACGGCCCGTGGCGACGATGTGCACGTCGAACGGCGCGACGTTCTTCGGCCAGACCAGGCCCTTCTCGTCGTTGTGGGACTCGGCCAGGATCGCGAGGATGCGGGTCACGCCGATGCCGTACGAGCCCATCGTGACCGTCGCGAGCTTGCCGTTCTCGTCCTGCACCTTGAGACCGAGCGCCTCGGCGTACTTGCGACCGAGCTGGAAGACGTGCCCGATCTCCATGCCGCGCGCGGTCTCGAGCGGACCGGAGCCGTCCGGGGACGGGTCACCGGCCCGGACGTCGGAGACCTCGACGACACCGTCGGCCACGAAGTCACGGCCGGCGACGAGGCCGGAGACGTGCACGCCGCGCTCGTTGGCGCCGGTGATCCAGCTCGTGCCGTCGACCACGCGCGGGTCGACGAAGTAGCGGAGGCCAGTGGCGCTGTCGGCACCGAGGACCTGCGGTCCGATGTAGCCCTTCACCAGGCCCCGGTGCTTCTTGAAGTCATCGTCGCCGGCGGCCTCGACCTCGGCCGGGGCGAAGGACACTTCTGCGCGCTTCAGGTCGACGTCGCGGTCGCCGGGCAGGCCGACGACCACGACCTCGCGTGTGCCGTCGAGGTGGGTGAGCGCGAGGACGACGTTCTTCAGCGTGTCGGCCGCGGTCCACGGGGCGCCCTCGCGGGGCGCGACCTGGTTCGCGTGGGCGACGAGCGTGTCGATCGTCGGGGTGTCCGACGCCGGCAGCAGCACGGGCTCGGGCTGGCCCTCGATCGGCAGCGACTCGGGGACGGGGGTGACGTACGCCTCGACGTTGGCCGCGTAGCCGCCTGCGCTGCGGACGAAGGTGTCCTCGCCGACGCCGATGGGGTGCAGGAACTCCTCGGACTTGGAGCCGCCCATCGCACCGGCGTCGGCCTTGACGATGACGTAGTCGAGGCCGAGGCGGGCGAAGATCTTCTCGTACGCGTCGCGCATGACCTGGTAGCTGCGCTCGAGGCCCTCGTCGGTGAGGTCGAACGAGTACGCGTCCTTCATCGTGAACTCGCGGCCGCGCAGGAGGCCGGCGCGGGGGCGGGCCTCGTCGCGGTACTTGTCCTGGATCTGGAACAGCGTGACCGGCAGGTCCTTGTAGGACGAGTACAGGTCCTTCACCAGGAGGGCGAACATCTCCTCGTGCGTGGGTGCGAGCAGGTAGTCGGAGCCCTTGCGGTCCTGCAGGCGGAACATGCCGTCGCCGTACTCGGTCCAGCGGTTCGTCGCCTCGTACGGTTCGCGCGGCAGCAGCGCCGGGAGCAGGACCTCCTGCGCACCGGCAGCGATCATCTCGTCGCGGATGATCGCCTCGATCTTGGCGCGCACCCGGAGTCCGAGCGGCAGCCAGGCGAAGATCCCCGGGGACTGGCGCCGGACGTAGCCGGCGCGGACGAGCAGCTTGTGGCTCGTCACCTCGGCGTCGGAGGGGTCGTCGCGGAGCGTACGGAGGAACAGATGCGAAAGCCGTGTGACCACGGGGCAAGCCTAGTGGCGGCGGACCGACCGCGCGGGCTCCCTGCGGGGTCCCCCGCCCCGCGCCCCGCGCCGGGCTCGAGCGACGCGGGCGGCACGGTGCGAGGCTCACTCGCTCGTGCGGACCAGCTGCTCCGTGCGCGGCCGCAGGCTCCAGGGAGCGATCAACCCGGCACGGAAGCGCGGAGTCCGCACCGTGCGGTACCAGCGCCGGCACCCCACCACGACGGACCGGAGGCCCGGTGCCAGCTGGCACCGGGCCTCCGGTCCGGAGGGTGGTCGCGCCTACGGCGCCATGATCACCTGGGGCGTACCGGTGGCGGCGGCCGGCCCCATCTCGTCCGCGATGCGGTTCGCCTCGTTGATCAGGGTCTGCACGATCTCGGCCTCTGGCACGGTCTTGACGACCTGGCCCTTGACGAAGATCTGCCCCTTGCCGTTGCCCGAGGCCACGCCCAGGTCAGCCTCGCGCGCCTCACCGGGTCCGTTCACGACGCAGCCCATCACGGCGACACGGAGCGGGACGGTCATGCCCTCGAGCCCCTTCGTGACGTCGTTCGCGAGCTGGTAGACATCGACCTGCGCGCGACCGCAGCTCGGGCAGGAGACGATCTCGAGCTTCCGCTCGCGCAGGTTGAGCGACTGGAGGATCTGCAGGCCGACCTTGACCTCCTGCGCTGGCGGGGCGGAGAGCGACACGCGGATGGTGTCACCGATGCCCTCGGCCAGCAGGATGCCGAACGCGGTGGCGCTCTTGATCGTGCCCTGGAACTCCGGGCCGGCCTCGGTCACGCCGAGGTGCAGCGGCCAGTCGCCGGCGGCGGCGAGCTGCCGGTAGGCCTTGACCATCACGATCGGGTCGTTGTGCTTGACCGAGATCTTGAAGTCGTGGAAGTCGTGCTCCTCGAACAGGGAGGCTTCCCACACCGCGGACTCGACGAGCGCCTCGGGGGTGGCCTTGCCGTACTTCTGCAGCAGGCTCGGCTCGAGCGATCCCGCGTTCACGCCGATCCGGAGGGAGACGCCGGCGTCCTTGGCGGCCTTGGCGATCGCGCCGACCTGGTCGTCGAACTTGCGGATGTTGCCCGGGTTGACCCGGACGGCAGCACAGCCGGCGTCGATCGCCTGGAAGACGTACTTCGGCTGGAAGTGGATGTCGGCGATCACGGGGATCTGCGACTTCTTCGCGATGATCGCCAGCGCGTCGGCATCGTCCTGCGTGGGCACGGCGACCCGGACGATGTCGCAGCCCGACGCCGTGAGTTCGGCGATCTGCTGCAGCGTCGCGTTGATGTTGGTGGTCTGCGTCGTGGTCATCGACTGCACGGACACCGGGGCGTCGCCACCCACGAGCACCTTGCCGACCCGGATCTGCCGCGACTTGCGACGCGGAGCGAGGGTTTCGGGGGACTTGGGCATACCGAGGTTGACTGCGGGCACGTGAGCACTCTACGCGCTCGATCTGACCGTGCTGGGTCCGGTCCCCGTGCGTCTGTTCAGAGCTCCCTGACCGAGTCGACGACCGTGATGAGCGGGGCGTAGAGCCGCATCACCGCGAGCGCACGGTCGTGGTCCGCGTCGGTCCCGCCGGCGCAGGCGTCGGCCACGACGGTCACCGTCGCACCGGCGTCGGCCGCCGCCAGCGCGGTCGACAACACGCAGCAGTCGGTCGACACCCCCGTGAGCACCAGGTGCGGGTGGTCGCCGACGACCGCCTGGAGGCTCGTCCCCCACTTGCCGAAGGTCGGTTCCGTCACGACGGGGTCGTTCCGGTCCGCGGCAGCTGACGCGAAGGGCTCGGTGAGCGCGTAGAGGGGGTCGGCGTCCGGGACCAGTGCGAAGGGCCAGTCGCGGTAGTACGGCACCCACGCCCCCTCGGGCTGCGCCGGCGCCACGAAGCGGGTGAAGACCGTGCGGCCCGTGAACCGCGGCAGGAGCCGCTCGATGCCGGCGCCGGCATGGTCGTACCGCGGGGCGGCCCACGGGTTCTCGCCCGTGAAGACCTGCTGCATGTCGATGACGACGAGCCAGGCGTCGTCGGGGATCTCCGCGCTCATCGCAGGTCGTCCGGCGTGCCGAGCGCTTCCTGGTGGCGGATCGACCCGCGCGCGAACAGCAGCGTGCCGAGGAACCCGACGAGCAGGGCGACGAGGACGCCGAGGTTCGCGTAGGCCCACGGCCCCTTGCGTCCGCCGAGGCCGAACGGCTCGAGCAGGTAGCCCTGCCAGTTGAGCCAGGACGGCACGCCGAGGGTGTTCGTGACCAGACCCCAGCCGAGCGCGGTGCCGAGCACGACGAGCACGATCGGCAGCCACCGGACGTCGCCGTAGCGTCCGTGACGGTCGTCGAGTTCGGCCTCCGCGTACGCGCGGCGTCGCAGGACGACGTCAGCGACGAAGATGCCGGCCCAGGCGGCGATCGGCACGCCGAGGGTGATGAGGAAGGCCTGGAACGGCGCGACGAAACTCGAGGCGAAGAACGCGATGTACACGGCGCCGGCGACCATGAACAGGCCGTCGACCCCGGCGGCGACCGGACGCGGGATCTTCACGCCGACGCTCAGGAGCGCCAGTCCGGACGAGTAGATGTCGAGCACCGCGCCGCCGACGAGCCCCAGGATCGCGACGATCGCGAACGGGATCAGGAACCACACCGGCAGGATCGTCGTCAGGGCGCCGATCGGGTCGTTCGCGATCGCTGCCTGCAGGTCCGGCGACGACCCGGCGAGCATGACACCGATCACCACGAGGATCGCCGGCGCGAGGGCGCCGCTGAACGTGGTCCACCCGACGACGCCACGGGTCGAGGCCGAACGGGGCAGGTACCGGGAGTAGTCAGCCGCGGCGTTCACCCAACCGAGTCCGAAGCCGGTCATCACCAGGACGAGGGCCCCGGTCACGCTCTGGGCGCTGCCCGACGGCAGAGCACCCAACGTCGCGAAGTCGATCGTCGGCGCAGCGAGCACGATGTAGACGACGGTGAGCACGGCCGTGACGACGGTGATGACGGCCTGCAGACGCATGATGACGTCGAACCCGGCGATCCCGGCGCCGACGATGAGGGCCGCGACCACGACGAGGGCGACGACCTTCGTCAGCACGCCGCCGTCCCACCCGAGTTCGGTGAACACCGTCGAGGTGGCGAGCACGGCCGCCGCGGCGAGCGAGGTCTCCCACCCGACGGTCAGCACCCAGCTGAGGAACGAGGGCAGTCGGTTCCCGCGGACCCCGAAGGCCGCGCGGCTGAGGACCATCGTCGGCGCCGACCCGCGCTTGCCGGCGATCGCGACGATGCCGCACAGCAGGAACGAGAAGGCGACCCCGACGACCGAGACGATCGTCGCCTGGGCCAGCGAGATCCCGAAATCGAGGACGAACGACCCGTAGGCGAGGCCGAGGACGGAGATGTTCGCCGCGAACCACGGCCAGAACAGTCCCCGTGGGGTGCCCTTCCGATCGGACTCGGCGATGACGTCGAGGCCCTGGCGCTCGACGGTGCGAACCTCGGGAGGGTTCGGGGCGGCTGTGGTCATCCGCTGATCGTAACGCCGGAGCGACTACCCGAACAGGTTCACCGGCCGCACGATGTCGGCGTAGATGAGCAGCGCGCTCATGCCCGCCAACAGCACCACGACGACCATCGTCAGCGGCATCGTCTTCGCCAGGTCGATGGGCCCCGGATCCGCCTTGCCGACGAGCTTGAACGACCGCCGCTTGATCGCTTCCCAGAGCGCACCCGCGATGTGTCCGCCGTCGAGCGGCAGCAGCGGGACCATGTTCAGCACGAACAGGCCGATGTTGAGCGAGGCCAGCAGCCCGAGGATCGTGTACGCCTTGTCGACCACGGGGACACCGCTCATCGACGAGACCTCGCCGATCGCACGGCCCACGCCCACCACCGACACGGGGCTGTCCTGCGACCGCTCCTGGGCACCGAACGCGGCGTTCCACACCGCGACCAGGCGCTGCGGCAGGTCGATGATCAGGTGCGCCGACGCCGCGATCTGGGCGCCGGTCGCGGGCAGCACCTCGGCTGGGGACTGCCGCACCAGGGACTGCCCGATGCTGACACCGACCACGCCGACGCGCTGGGTCTTCGTGGTGCCGTCGTCGTTCTTGACGAGCTTGCCCTCGGCGTCGTAGACGTCGCGGGTGGCGGTCGTCGGGGTGATCTCGAGGGTCTTGCGGGCGCCGTCGCGCTCGACGACCACGGTGACCTGCTCACCGGCGGACTCCTGGAAGACCTCGGAGACACGGGTGATCGTGGGGTCCTGCTCACCGTTCACCGAGAGCACCACGTCGCCGGACTCGATGCCCGCCTGCTTCGCCGGGGACACCGCGTCGCCCGGCGAGCACTCGGTCGTCTGGCTGTTCGGCAGCACGCACCCGACGCTCGACGTGAAGGTCGTCGTCGGCGCCCCGAACCCGCACAGCAGCACACCGAAGAGCACGATGCCGATCACCAGGTTCATGGCCGGACCCGCGACCATCACGATGATCCGCTTCCACGGCGTCAGGCGGTAGAAGGCACGGGAGTCGTCGCCACCGGAGTCCGCGATCTGCTCGGCGCTGGCCTGGCGGGCGTCCTGCACGAACGCGCCGTACATGCCGGTGTTCGTGATCGCGTCGGCCCGGCCCGACGCCCGCGGCTTGAGCATGCCGACCATCGAGATGTACCCACCGAGCAGGATCGGACGGATCCCGTACTCGGTCTCACCCCGCTTGAACGACCACATCGCCTTGCCGAAGCCCAGCGAGTACTGCGTCACTTTGACGTTGAAGAGCTTCGCGAAGGACAGGTGCCCCAGCTCGTGGAGTCCGATCGAGACCAGCAGGCCGATGATGAAGACGACCACGCCGAGGACGAAGAGCAGGACGGATTCGACGGTCACCGGGAAAGAGTACGGGACTGATTCCATGACGGAGCCGAGCGCCGTCTGAGAGGTGATCCGGGCCTCCCGTCCATCGCCGTCCGCGGTCTGCCGCCGCTGCGTCGACCGGGAGGCGCGACTCGCGTCAGCGGGTCAGCGCGCGGTCCGCAGCGGTGCGCGCCCACTGCTCCGCGGCGAGCACGCCGTCGAGTGACGACTCACCCGCGGTGTGCTCCTCGACGACGCGCTCGACCGTGTCGACGATGTCGAGGAAACCGATCGCGCCGGCGTGGAACGCGGCGACGGCCTGCTCGTTCGCGGCGTTGAACACGGCCGGGAACGTCCCGCCCAGCTCGCCGACGCGCTTCGCGAGGGCGACGGCGCCGAAGGCGTCCCCGTCGAGCGGCTCGAACGTCCACGTGCTCGCGGTCGTCCAGTCGAGCGGCACACCGACGCCGCGCACCCGGTCCGGCCAGGCCAGGCCGAGCGCGATCGGCAGACGCATGTTCGGCGGCGACGCCTGGGCGATGGTGGAGCCGTCGACGAACTCGACCATCGAGTGCACGATCGACTGCGCGTGCACGGTGACGTCGATGCGGTCGTACGGCACGTCGAAGAGCAGGTGTGCCTCGATGACCTCGAGCCCCTTGTTGACCAGCGTCGCGGAGTTCGTCGTGACGACGAGACCCATGTCCCAGGTCGGGTGCGCCAGGGCCTGGGCGGGGGTGACGTCGCGGAGCTGCTCGCGGGTGCGCCCACGGAACGGACCGCCGCTCGCCGTGAGGACGAGCCGCTGCACCTCGGCGTCGGAGCCGGAGCGCAGCGCCTGCGCGATGGCGGAGTGCTCGCTGTCCACGGGCACGATCTGCCCGGGCGCTGCGGCCTGCTGCACGAGGGAGCCGCCGACGATCAGGCTCTCCTTGTTCGCCAGGGCGAGCGTGGCACCGCTCTCGAGCGCCGCAAGCGTCGGGCCGAGGCCGACCGAGCCGGTGATGCCGTTCAGGACGACGTCGGCCTCGACGCTCCGGACGAGCTGCTCCGAGTCGGCCGCGCCGAACGCCGTGTCGCGGACCCCGAACCGGGCGGCTTGCTCGGCGACGAGTTCGCGGTTGCTGCCGGCGGTGAGCCCGACGACCTCGAACCGGTCGGGGTTGCGAGCGACGACGTCGAGCGCCTGGGTGCCGATCGAGCCGGTGCTGCCGAGGACGACGATCCGCCGACGATCCGGACCGGTGCTGCCGAGGCGGCCGTCCGTCACGGTCAGCCCTTGGCGAGGATGTCGACCACGAAGACGAGCGTGGCGTTCTTCGGGATGCCCGAGCCCTCCTGCGGGTTCGCACCGTAGGCGTCCTCCGGCGTGGCGACGATCAGGACCTGTGAGCCGACCTTCTGCCCGACGAGCCCGGTGACGAAGCCCTTGATGAGCGCGCTCTCCGACACGGTGAAGGTGGTGGGGACACCCTTCGACCACGAGGAGTCGAACTCCTTGCCGGTGTCGTACACGACGCCCTTGTACTGCACGAGGGCGGTGTCGCCGTCGGCGATCTCGGTGCCGTCGCCCTGCTTGAGCACCTCGACCGTGGTCTTCGTGGGCGCCTTCACACCGTCGGGGACCGTGATCTCCGGCTCGCCCGAGGCCTTGTCCTTGACCGTGGGCAGGCCCGGGTCCTGGTCCTGCGGGGTGCCGGTCGCCTTGGTCGGGGTCTGTGCGACGACGTCGGCGACCACAACGATCTCGCCGCCGGTGTTGAAGCCGAGTGCGGAGGACTGTCCGACCGCGGCGACCCGGTCGCCCACCTTCGAGCAGGCGAGGAGCGCGCCGAAGCCCGATCCGCCGACGGAGAGCACCTGCGGGTTGCCCTCGTCGAAGCCGACGGTGCCGAGCTTCTTGGCGTCCGATGCCTCGTACACGCTGTAGGAGACCTGCGCGTAGTCGCCCTCGTCGAGCGCCGCGCCCTTGCCCTTCACGAGGCGGGTGGCCTGCGGCGTCTTCGCGGACAGGCCGGACGAGAACTTCACGGTCGGGGCCTTCGGTCCACCGAACGACCCGGTCGCCTTGATGGCATCGGACGACTTGCCCGGGTCCGGGCAGGAGGTGATCGCCGAGGCCGTGGCGCTGGCCGAGGGGGTCGGCGAGGCCGAGGACCCGTTCGAACCGGAGCCGGAGCAGGCGGCGAGTCCCAGCACGACGGCGGGGACGATGGCGATCGGGAGCAGGCGGAGACGCTTCACGAGGACCTAGTCTGCCCCACCTGCCGAAGAGTCCCCTGCCAATGACGCAGGTCGGACGACCAGCTGCGGCTCGTGGTGCACCGGGAACGCCACGGACCGCGCGATGAAGCAGAGCTCGTTGGCGGTGACGTGTGCTGCTTCGGCGTCCGCGACCCGGTCGGCTTCGAGGATCGTGACGACCGGGTGCAGGGTCGCCTCGGTCAGTTCACCCGAACCGTCGCGGTTCAGGCGGAGCGACGCGGTCGCGGTGTCCTGGTAGTCGACGACGGTGAAGCCCTTCGTCACCGCGACGTGCAGGTAGCTGAGCATGTGGCACTGGGCCAGCGCCGCGACCACCATCTCCTCGGGGTTCCAGCGGTCACGGTCCCCGCGGAACGTCGGGTCGGCGGAGCCGGGGACGTCGGGCTTGCCGGTCGCGGAGACCACGTGCTCGCGGCCGTAGTCGCGGTACCCGGAGGTGCCGGTCCCGCGGTCACCGGTCCAGCTGACGGAGACCTCGTAGGAGTGGTCGTGCACGGGTGCGCCCCTTCGCCTTGGCTAGCATGGCGGCATGACGGTGAGCCCCGAAGTCCGCAGTGATCGCCATCCTCTCACCGCCGACGGTTCCGTCGAGCTGGCGGTGCTCGAACGCTCAGGGTTCGACGAGAGCCGGCACGTCGGCGCCGGCGTCGTCGTCGACGCGACCGGCGCGGTGATCGACTCCGTGGGTGACGTGACGGCGAGCATCTACCCACGTTCCACCATGAAGCCGTTCCAGGCCCTGGCGGTCCGCCGTGCAGGTGCGCTGTTCTCCGACGAGGAACTCGTCCTCACCACCGCGAGCCACGCCGGCACCGCGGCGCACCAGGCGCTCGCCCTGCACATGCTCGAGTCCTTCGACCACGTCGAAGCCGACCTCGGCTGCCCGCCCGACATGCCCTTCGACCGCGGGGCCGCTCGGACGATGGACGGCCCCCGCCGCCTGGCGATGAACTGCTCCGGCAAGCACGCCGGCATGCTCGCGGCCTGCCGGGTGAACGGCTGGGACGAAGCCACGTACCTGGACATCGAGCACCCGTTGCAGCAGCGGGTGCGTTCCGTCGTCGAGGAGTACACGCACGAGACCGTCGACCTCGTCGGCACGGACGGCTGCGGCGCCCCTGTCTTCCCGCTCACCCTGACGGGGCTGGCACGCGGGTTCGCCGGTGTCGTGGCGCGGGCCGACGACGACTCCGCTGCGCTGACCGATGCCGTCCTGGCGCACCCGTGGGCGATCGACGGCGTCGGACGCGCGAACACGGTCACCATCGAGCGCCTGCAGGTGCTGGCGAAGCTCGGGGCCGAGGGCGTCATGGTCATGGGCTTGCCCGGAGGCGCCGCCGTGGCCGTGAAGGTGCTCGACGGCTCGCAGCGGGCCGGCACCCTGGCGGCCCTGGCGCTGCTGGAGCGGAACGGGCTCGTCGCATCGGACGGGGTGGCCGAGGTGCTCGAGGCGACCGGTGAGCGGGTGCTCGGCGGTGGTGTTCCCGTCGGCGCGGTGCGGGTCGGCGCCGGGTTGCGCTGATCGCCGCTCGGCGCTGGTCATCGATCGGCGCTCACGGTGTCGGGTACGAGGACCGGCAGCGCCGGGGACACCCGGTCGACCGTGTGGTCGTCGGGTCGACGGACGGAACAGCCGTACCGCGAGACCTCGACGGTGACGTCCCGCTGACGGGGCGCCGATCCGAGTCCGGCCACGAGCACCACGGAGCCGTGGGGTCGGCCGTCGGCGCCCATCCGCACCGCGACCGAGGTCCCCGACGGCAGCGCGTGCACTGACAGGGTGCTCGCTGACCGGGTGCTCCGGGCTTGATCGGCGCTGCCGATCCCCACGGCGTCGAGGACCTCGGGAGCAGCGGCCCAGCGCAGGTCCTCGTCGGTGTGGACGGCAGCGGCTCGGAGCTGCTCGGCGAGCCCGCGGAACACCGCGACGGCGAGTGCTCCGGCACCGACGACCACGAGGTGGGACGCGGCGTCGACCCGGAGCACGCGGCCGCCCGGACAGTGCCCGAGGACGATCGCCGGCGTGCCGTCGCCGTCCTCGGGGACCGTTCCGGTCGGCGCCTCCGGCACACCGAGCGGTTCGAGCTCGGCGGGCTGGTCGGGCCCGGGCGGCGCGACGAACGCGACCGGAGGGGTCCCGGGGTCCGGCGACGCCGAACGGTGCAGCACCACGTCGACCAGGGCGCAGCACGCACCCGCGCCGAGCAGGACACCCTGCCCCGCGCCGCTGATCGGTGCGATGACCCCGGCCACGACGAGCGCGACCGCGGCCCCCACGACCACGCAACGAGCGGCGAACCGGGACATGACCCCATCGCACCAGGAACGAGTGGCTCAGCGCCGGCCCGGGACCCGATCTGTGGAGAAGTCGCCTACTGCACCAGGAAGAACTGCTCACCGATGTCGACGCGTGCACCGCGTTCGACGCGGTACCGCCGGCCGGGCTCGCAGCGGCGGATCGATCCGTCGATGTGCCGCACGACCGTGCCGTTGCCGGAGAACCGGTCGGAGACCCACAGGTCGTCGCCGTCGCGGCCGAGCTCGAGGTGCGTCTTCGACACGGACTTGCCCGGGTCGTGCACGGTCAGCAGGTCGTCGTACCGCTCCCCCGGCTGCGGTCGCGGCAGTCGGCCGAGCAGGCCCGTGCCGTGCACCCCGAGCCGCTCGCCCGTGCTGAAGTGCAGCACGAACGGCGCCCGGGTCGGGGTCTTCGCGACGATGCGGGTCTCGTCGACGTCCTCGTCGGGGTCGTCGAGCGCATCGGCCACCGCGTGCGACTCCGACCGGTCGACGGGCGGGAGCGGCAGCGCGGGTCCGGTCGCTCCCGGGATCGGGGGCAGCGGTGCAGCAGCGGGCGCGCCCGTGGTGGTGGCGGACGGCACCGAGGAGGGGACGGTGGCGGAACCGGGCACCGGCGGGATCGGCGTGCGCGGCACGGCGGACGTCCCGGTCGGCGGATCGGGCTCGATCACCGGGGCAGCGTGCGCCCCGCGGGGGCGTCGGCCGACATCGGACTGCTCGACCTCGGCGCGCAGGGACTCGTCGTCCATCGGGATCCCGTGGTGCGGCTCGTCGCCTGCGGCGCGCGCATCGGACCCGGTCGAACCCGCGGGCTCAGCCGGACCCGGGTCAGACCCGTCCGGTTCGTCCGGCTCGTTGCCCGCGTCGGGGGCCTGCGTGCCGTCGGACTCCTCGGCTGCCCAGTCGGGTCGGGTCATCGGCAGCGGCATGACCGGGCCGGTGAAGGCCGCGGTGACCGCCGGACGGACGGCTCCGCACTCGCCGCAGAAGATGTCATCGGGCTCGAGCCGGTTGCCGCAGACGTGGCAGATGGTCGTCTCGTGCATGCCCGGGGTGACGAGCGGGGCCGGACGGGGCGGTCGACGGTCGATCAGCGGCTCGACCACGGCGGTGTCCCCGGGCTGCGGGGGCGACACGACGGCCGGCTGGTCCTCGGTGGCGCTCTTCTCCGACGCGGCCACGACCAGCTCGTCGGGCTCCGTCCCGGAGGCGTTGCTGCCCTCGTGTGTTTCCTGGGCCTGCCGGGCGAGCTCTTCGTCTGACGCAGGAGCAGCGGTGTGCTGCTCGGTGTCCTGCTCGGTGTCCGGCTCGGAAGCAGGTTCGGCGGGTGCTCCCGGCATCGGCGGGACGACCGGGTCGGCCGGCGCCTCGGCAGCCGCGGTACCGCGGCCCACCCACCAGGACGGACCAGCGGGTGCCGCCGGGGGTGCGGTGGGAGCTGGCGGTGCCCACACCGGCACGGAGGGCTCGGCAGCGGGCTGCGGCTCGACGGACTGGGGCTCGACGGGCTGGGGCTCGACGGGCTGTCGCGCCGCCTGGTCCGGGACCGACGACGCAGCATCGCGGATCGGGTCCTCGGGCGTCTCGGGGCGACCGGGAGCCGGCGCGATCCGCGTGCGTTCGGGGTCGTCGGCATCGAGGGGTCCGGACGGGTACGCGTCGGGATCGAGGGGAGGCTCGGACTCGGACTGGCTCGGTGCACCCGACCAGTCCTCGAGCCCGGACCCGGCACCGTGCACGTGGGAGGGGGCCTGGCGCGGGGCGAAGTCGTCGGGCCGCTGCACCGGCACGGGTGCCGGCGGTTCGGTCCCACGACGGTCGGCACCGGTGAGCCAGGCACGCGTGGCGGGATCCAGCGTGGCTTCGGGCAACCAGGCGTCGGAGGCCGGGTCGGACCGTCGGCCGTGGGCGTCGGGTTGTTGCAACGGTGGCGGCGGTGCCTGTTCGACGGGGGTCGGCGCGACCGGGCGACGGTTCGCCGCGGCGGTGACCGCGCGTCCGCACTCACCGCAGAAGATCGCTCCGTCCGGGAGCATCGATCCGCAGTGTTCGCATCTGATCACGTGGTGCCTCTGTCCTCACTCGGCCGTCCACGACGCGCGTCCGGCCTCTGGACATCGTAGTCGCCGTGCCCCGACGCAGCCTGGCCGTCGGTCGTCCGACGGGACCGTGCCGACGGACGGCGTCCCGTTCCCCGCAGTGACCGGAGCGAGACGGCGGTGCGGAACCGCTCCCGCCGGGTCCGCCCCCTCCGGAGCGAACCGATCGCGTCGTCGGTCGCCGACCACATGCGGTCTGCGGTGGTCTGGTCGGCATCGCTCGGACCGAACACCGCACGGTCGGCCAGCGCGGCGAGTCCGGCGCCGCCGTCGCCCGGTGCACCGACCACGGCTTCGCGTCGGGTGGCGGACCGCCGCACGTCGTGCCCGCGGTCGAGCAGTGCGTCACGGTACTCGTCCCAGGCGCCGACGATGCGACCGCGGGGTGTGGTGGCGTTCCGCCGTCGTCGGCGCCGCAGCCGCTTCAGCAGCACGATCACGGCGAACGGCAGCAGGACGAGCGCGACCACACCGAGGGTCCCGAGGGCCCAGGGCAGCACCGCGAGCAGGATCTGGAGCCAGAGCGGCTGCACCGGCGGCGTGTTCCGGTCGCTCTCGGGCGGCGCCTGCTGGTCCTGGTCCTGCTGGTCGACCGGGGGCGGCGGCACGACCGTCTCCGGTCGGGTGACCGGCTGCGGGGTCTGCTGCTGCTCGTTCGGGATCTCGCGCACCTCGGGGTTGGGATTGAGCATCACCCATCCCCACTGCGCCGTGTCCACCTCGATGCGGGCCGTGACGTCGGACCCACGGAAGGTCGTCGTCCCGCCACGCACTGCGGCGCCGTCGCGGCCCGAGTCTCCCCCGGCCGTGAAGCCCATCACGACCCGTGCGGGGAACCCGATCTCGTCCGCCATCAGCGCAGCCGCCGCGGCGTACTGCTCCTGGTCCCCGATCATCAGGGGTGCGGTGAGGAGCTCCTGGACACGGTCCGCGCCGTGGCCGGACCGACTCATCCGTTCGTCGCCCACACCGTGGCTGACGTACCCGTTCCGCTGCAGGGACTGCACCGCGGCGAGGAGCTTCGCACCGGGTGCCGACACGTCCTTCGTCGTGGACTCCACGGTGTCGCGCACGGCGTCGGGGACGTCCCGTGCGGTGGGCACGGCGGCGCTCCCCGGGCGCGCGGTGGCCAGCTGCCGTTCCGTCGGCTGGTCGGGCAGCACCGCCGTCAGGTCGTAGGACGTGCCGTCCCCCACTCCGCCGACCACGGCGCCGGTGCCGGTCGATCCGTTGTAGAAGAAGGCGCCGCGCTCGTCGTCGGCGTCCTGCCCGGTGAACTCCACGCGCTCCAGGTCACCGACCGTCGGCAGCCACACACCGCGGTACCCGTCGACCGTCACACCGACGTCGACCGTGGTGCCCCGGACGCCACGGACGTCGACCGCGGTCGGCACACGTTCGAAGGTGCCCGAGCCGGCCGAGCCGTCTGCCCCGCCCACGCGGTAGACGACGCCGTCGTAGGTGTCGAGCGTCGCGATGCGGACGAACCCGCCCTCGGGCAGGCCGGTCACCCGGAGCT
The DNA here is from genome assembly GCF_025677645.1 of Curtobacterium poinsettiae. NCBI lineage: Bacteria > Bacillati > Actinomycetota > Actinomycetes > Micrococcales > Microbacteriaceae > Curtobacterium > Curtobacterium flaccumfaciens. The sequence continues at coordinate 2,628,597 of NZ_CP106879.1, forward strand.
GGGTCGCGTCCGAGGCGGTGGACTCCTCGTACGCGCGGAACCCGCTGAGCGGACTGACGTAGTCGCGCGGGTCGAACGGCTTCACGACGTCCGTGCGTGCGACGGTGCGCTCACCCGACGGAGGTGCGACGAGTCCGAGTCCGGTCGCCACGACCGCCGCCGCCACGATGGTGCCGGTTCCCACCAGGGCGGGACGGACGATCGACCGCGCCACCGGCACGCGTGCACCGATGGTGGTCGCCACCGCGACCGCGCGACGCGCGTGCCGCACGGTCAGCGCCCAGACGAGGGCGAGGCCGACCAGGACGACCGCGGTCAGGATCGACGTGTCGAGCCGGCTCGGCCCGACGACGACGCCCACCGCGAAGAGCACCAGTGCCGGGATGCTCGCGAGTTCCTGCCTGGAGGCGCGGGTCGCCACGCTCACGGCCGTCACCGTGGCCACGAGCAGCGTCACGGAGTACGGCACGAGGAGCGCCTCGTAGGAGCCCACCGGCAGGCTGATGGTCACCAGCTGCTTCCAGCCGAGGGCGACGCCGGCGAAGAGGTCGAGGAGTCCGCGTCCGGTGGGCAGCAGGCCGTTGGCCTGACTCGGCACGGCGGCGGGGACGCCGGTGAGTGTGAAGGCGGCGACGCTCGCGATCGCCACGACGGCGGTCGGCAGCCGGAACAGGGTGCCGAGGAGCGCGACGACCGTCCCGACGACGATCGCCGTGACGGCGGCCGTGATCATCGCGCCGTCCCGGTACACCGGCCACCAGGACGTGCTCGCGACGGCCAGCAACAGCCAGACCGCCAGCGTGCCGCCGGCGAGCCGGAACGGCACGAGCCGCCGTGCGTCGCGACGGTCGGAACGCCGCGTCGAGCGCCTCGCCCGGTCCACGGCGGGGGCCGGGGCGGTCACGGGAGCGCCGCTCATGCTGCCGACGCCGATCGGTGCAGGGCGTGCCGGAGGTCGTCCAGGTAGCCGATGGTCATCACCGTCAGACCCGCGACGCGCAGGAACCGCGGCTGGGCCTCGGGCTCGCAGATCACCGCGACGACCTCCACCCCGACGGGGAACCGCGTGGCGGCGAGTCGGAGCGCGGGCAGGCCGACGGTCGACCCCACCACGAGGAACGCGACGGAGATGCCCTCGGTGTCGCTCCCGACGATCCGGGAGACCTCGGCGATCGGCAGGCACGCGTCAGCGAGGCCGACCGAGGCGAAGTCGTCGAGCAGGCGCGTCGGCGTCACAGTGGGGAGCGTCCGCACGGCGTACACGGCACGCTTCGCGAACTCGGGCGTGCGCTGGGACACCACGACCGAGACCTCACGGCCGTCGCGGATCGCCCGCGCGCCGAGGGACGCGGCCGCGCTCACCGCGAGCTCGAACTCCTCGTCGTCGGCGAACTCACCTCGGGCGATGCCGAGCGCGACGACGAGGTGCGAGCGACGGGTGTCCTCGAACTGCCGGACCATGAGCGCGCCGGACTTGGCCGTCGACTTCCAGTGGATGGTGCGCGGGTCGTCGCCGGGCATGTACTCGCGGATGGCGTGGAAGGCGATGTCCGCGGGCGACAGGTCCGTCGTCGCCTGCCCCTCGAGGTCGCGCACCAGGCCGGTGCTCGTCGACGGGATCGCGATCGTGCGCGGGTGCACGATGACCTGCTCGCGGGCGGTCCAGACGAGCTCGCGGCGGACGAGTCCCACCGGGTCGGCGCGGACACCCGTCACCGGACCGACGTCGAGCACCCCGCGGCGGAGCGTCGGGACCGGGACCTGCCGCTCGAAGGTACCGTGCGGCCCGATGGCCGGGATCGCGACGTCGACCAGGCCGGATCCGACCGGCACCTCGACGGTGGTCGGCACCGACGGCAGACGCGTGGGGTTCTCGGCCGTGATGACCACGCCGGCGTCGTCGCCGACCGCCACACGGTGCTGCGGCAGCCGCATCCGGATCGCCAGCCGCGACCGGCCGATCAACGCCATCGCGGCGACCACCGCGAGCACGGCGCCGGCGAACCCGACGACGACGATCTCCCGCAGCCCGAACCGGTAGCCGGTCACGAACGCGACGAGCGTCAGGGCGGCGACCGTCCACCCGAGCCCGGTGACGACGGACGAGACCTCGCTCCAGAGACGCAGGACGAGCCTCCAGGCCGTTGCCCAGAGCCGGACGATCCCGATGACCGCATCAGCTGCCACGCCCTCACGGTCACCGACGATGCGCGTCCGGACGTTGGTCATGCCGGTGACCGTCCCCGTGCGCTCGTACGCCGTCGTGCCACGACGCGACCGCGTCGAGGACGGACGGCGCGAGCGCGTGGAGACGGGCCGGCGGTCCGTCACGTCGTGACCCGGTCGGCGGGCGGCGAGGTCTCCACCAGGAGCTGCGCGATGACGCTCGGCGCGCTGACGCCGTCGAACTCGGCCTCGGCGTCGAGCACCAGGCGGTGCGCGAGGACCGGGACGGCCAGCGCTTTCACGTCGTCCGGCGTGACGTAGTGCCGGCCGCTCAGCGCCGCGAGGACACGGGAAGCGCGGATCAGGCCCATCGCCCCACGGACGCTCACGCCGAGCCGGACCTCGCTCGCGGAGCGGGTCGCGTCCACCAGGCGGGCGACGTAGTCGGCGATCACGGCATCGACGTGCACCGTGCGCGCCAGCGCGGCCATCTCGGTGATGGTCGCGGCGGGCACGACGCTCGCCAGCGGGACCGAAGCCGACGGTGCGGACGAGGTCTCGAGGATCTTCACCGTCGCGGCGTGGTCGGGGTAGCCGATGGAGGTCTTCATGAGGAAGCGGTCGAGCTGCGCCTCGGGCAGGCGGTAGGTGCCGGCCTGCTCGATCGGGTTCTGGGTCGCGATGACCATGAAGGGCGCGGCGAGACGATGGCTGACGCCGTCGACCGTGATCGCGGACTCCTCCATCGCCTCGAGCAGCGCGGACTGGGTCTTCGGGCTCGCACGGTTGATCTCGTCGGCGAGCACGATGTTCGCGAAGACCGGCCCGCGGTGGAAGTCGAACTCCTGCGTCCGCTGGTCGTAGACGCTGATGCCGGTGATGTCGCCCGGTAGCAGATCAGGGGTGAACTGGATGCGGTTCGTGGTGCCCTGCACGCTCTGCGCCATCGCCCGGGCGAGGCTCGTCTTGCCCGTTCCGGGGACGTCCTCGAGGAGCAGGTGCCCCTCGCTGAGCATCGCCGTGACCGCGAGGCGGATCACGAACGTCTTCCCGAGGAGCACCTGCTCGACGTTGGTCACGATGCGGCCTGCGACGTCGGCGAACCAGGTGGCCTGCTCCGGGGTCATGCTCATGCGGGGTGGTCCTTCGGTCGTGGGGAGAGGTGCGGCGGAGGGCGGGTCTGGGCAGGTCGGGCGGGCGTCAGCCGCCGGGAGCGGGTTCCGGGGCGGGCTGCTCGGGAGCTGGCTGCTCCGGTTCCGGTGCCGCATCGATCGACGCGCTCGGCGGGTTCGGGTCCTCGTGGCCGTCGACGATCGCCGCGACGTACACGTAGCGCGAGAGCGGTGCGTCCTCGACCGTCGGCAGGGCGTCCGGCGCGTAGACCGTGCCCTCTCCGCAGAGCTGGTAGTACCGAGAGGCGCAGAAGACGACGCGGTAGCCGGTCGGCTGGAGCCCGGCGTTCTGCGGCGGAGCAGTCACCGTCAGTTGCGTCCCCGCCGTCACGGAATCCGGCAGCGTAGCGCGGGTCTGCACCGGGCGCAGCCCGCCCACCGTGGAGCCGTCCCCGCAGAAGTTGGACGTGCCGTCCGCACAGGCCACCACGGTCACGCTCACCGTCGCGCCGAACGCGGCACCGGTGACCCAGGCGCCGTTCCCGCCGAAGGACACGAGGCCGCCGCCGTTGACCGAGTAGGCGTAGTGGTCGATCGATCCGTTGGGGCTCGGCTGGGCTCGTGGGTTCCGGATGCGGATCGCGAACGTGCCGTCGTCCTCGCTGAACCGCTCGACGCCGATGTCGGCCGACGCCGTCCCCGGAGCGGAGAACCCCTGCACGGACGCCGCACGGCTCGGCGTGCAGAACAGACCGTTGTCGGCGAGCGCGACGTACTGGAAGTTGCCGTTCGAGTTCAGCGTGTCGTTGGCGCTGCCGCCGTCCCAACGCTTGTCCGAGCCGGTGGTCGAGCAACCGTTCGGGATGTTCGCCGCGGGCGGGTACCGCACGATCGTGAGCGTTCGGCCACCCCCGGCCCAGTCGCTCTCGGCCGCACTGAGCGACACGTTCGTCCGCCCGGGCGACACGTCGCGCGACGCGTTCAGCGTCGGGACGCCCGGTGTCCCGACGGCGCTGCCGGTGGCGGACGCGGAGTTCCACTGCACGACGGTGCCGTTGCGGTCGGCAGCGTTGCGAGCGGACACGGTGACCTTGTACTGGGCTGCACCCTGGGCGCCGGTGAACGAGGTGCTGGTGGCGGTGCCGGTGTGCCGCGTCGTCGACAGGCCGGGGCCCTCGATCGTGACGATGTAGTCGTCGACCGCGCTGCCGTTGTTGGGCGCGGACACCTTGCCCCACTTGACGTCGAGCTGGTTCGGCGTCGCCTTGCTGGGCGTGACCGTGATGCCCTTCGGCGGTGCCGGCACGAAGTCCGCACTCATCGGACCCGAGCGGGCCGAGGGCTTCGAGTCACCGATCGCGTTGGTCGCGACGACCTGGAACCGGTACGACGCCTTCGGATCGAGTCCGGTGATCGTGCACACCGTCGCGGTCCCGCAGTTCTTCGAGACGCCGTTGGTCCCGACGACGCGGTAGCCCGTGATCGGCGAGTTGTTCCCCTGCGGTGTCGACCAGGTGAGCGTGACCTGACCGCCGTCGTAGGAGCCGGTGCGGGTGGGCGCTCCAGGAGCGTCCGGGACGTCCTGCACCGAGATGGTGACGTCGCCCCAGACGTACCGGTCGGGGTCGTTCGTCGCGTCCGCCACCTGGTACTGCAGGTGGGCGTCGCCGGGCTTCGCGGCGTCCGCGACCGAGACCTGCAAGCGCGTGCGGTCACCGCTCGGCGTCACGGTGACGCCGCTCGGCAGCCCGCCGGACAGACCCCGGATGTTCACGACGCGCAGCCGCTCTCCCGGGAACGGGTTGGTCGGCCGGTCGTTCGTGAGCACGTCGATGGTTGTGGTCGCTCCACGCTTGGTCACCGAGCGGTCGGCGCCTGGCTGGACCACGGGACGGGTGGAGGCGACGACGCCCACCGTGACGGTGCCGGCGCGACCGCTGTTGGCGTCGTCCGCGACACCGATCCCGATCGACGCGGTGGTGTTCTTCCTCGCGGTGTCGGCGACCGCGATCGTGAGCTGCTGCTTCGCGATCGACGCGGTCGTGCCGGCAGCGGGCCGGCCGACGATCGAGTACCGGAGTTCCGGCAGGTCCCGCGGGTACGGGTAGTCGGTCAGCTTCGTCAGGTCGATCTTGCGCGTCTCCCCCGGCTGCATCTCGAGCGAGGACCCCGTGAACGCCGGCGGCTGGTTCGACCGGGGCGTGACCGTGATCGGGAGCACGAGCGTGGCGACGCGGCCCTTGCCGCCGTTCGCGGACGACCCGTCGGTGACCTCGAACGAGATCGACGCCTTGCCGTAGTAGAGCTTCGCTGACGTGAACTGCAGCGTCGACGAGTCCACCACCAGGCTCTGCCCGTTGGCGTGGGTGGCCTTGACCGTGCCGCGGTCGGTGATCTTCGCGGTCTCGCCGTTCGCCGTCACGACGAAGTCCTGCAGCGGGATGCGGACGGTCGCCTCGCTCTTCACCGTGACCGCACCGGCGCTGCGGTTGATCTGGGGCAGGGCGTCGTCGAAGCCCGGCACGTTGATGAAGCCGTAGGAGACGATGTCCGGGTGATCGGTCCGGGCGACCGAGAACGGGATCACCTGCGAGTCGTCGGTCAACCGGACGGTGATGCGGCCGTCGTCGGTCGGCGTCGCCGTGTCACCGTAACCGGGGACGACCCCGACCCGGAGGTCGGCAGCGGTGCCCTCGGCGAAGAAGACGTTGTCGAGCACGTCGACCGTCACGCTCTGCCGGTGCAGGATGTCCTGCAGGTCGAGGGTCGTGTCGTCGACCTCGGGCCGGAGCGGCTGGGCGTCGGGGTCGACGGTCACCGTGAGGAAGGCCGTGCTCGATCCCCCGCTGCTGTTCGCGACCGTGTAGAGCACCGCGAAGTCACCGCTCGTCGCCGACTTCGGGGGCGTGACGCGGATCTGCTGCTTCTGGAGGACCTTCGCGGTGACGTCCTCGGCGGTCGGCTCGGCCTGCGATACGGTCAGCTGCCCACCTTCTGGGTCGGAGTCGTTCTGCAGGACGCGCACCGTCACCGACCCGCCGGGGCGGATCGTGACGTGGTCGGCCTCGGCCACCGGGTTCGAGGCCTGTTCGGCACGGGGTGCGATGCCGACCCGCACGGTGCCGGTGGCGCGGGCACCGAGGGCGTCGACGACGGTGTAGGTGAACTCGTCGGTGCCGGCCGAGTAGTCGCCCGCCTCGTAGGTGAGGGCGTCCGAGGCCACGTCGGTGACCGATCCCTTGTCGGGGTTGGACCCCACGCCGACCAGCTGGACGGAGTCGCCGTCCGGGTCGATCCCGTTCAGCGGCACGCTGACCCGCACCGACGACCCGGCGACGACGCGCGCGGTGACGGTCTGCGGGACCGGCGGGTTGTTCGTGGCGGCGTCGCGCTCGCGCACCGAGATCGACACCGCGGCGTCGGCGTACTGGCCGTCCGGCCCGGCGACGCGGTAGACGGCGGTGTGGTTGCCCGGCGTCTTCGGGGCGAGGTAGCGCAGGTGGTCGCCGGAGGCGAACAGCAGGCCGCCGTCGCCCGGCACGTTCTGCACCAGCTCGGGCTGGAGCGTCAACGGCTCGCCCTCGGGCTGGGTGTCGTTGCCGAGCACGTCGATGTTCGCGACGTCTCCGACGCGCACGGTGGCGGTGTCCGGCTGGGCGACCGGGGGCTGGATGCGGTCGGGCTTCGGGATCTCGACGACGGTGATCGTGCCCGGGGACGACGCCAGGCCGTTCGTCTCCGTGTACCCGAACGACACCGGACCGTCGAGCGGCGCCGTGAGCGTGACGCGGACCGTGTGCTGGTCGAGGATGCTCGCCTGCACACCGCTGCCCCGTGCGGGCCCGTCCAGCGCCGTCACGAGCAGCACACCACCCGCCGGGTCGATGTCGGTCGCGGTGACGTCCGTGTCCTTCGTGGACAGCGTGTTGACGAACACCGTCTTCGGCGTGGTGATCGGCGCCGTCGAGGCGTCCGGCGGCGCGAGGACGGTCACCCGGACGATGCCGCTCGAGGTCTTCACGCCGTCCGTCACCGTGTACTCGAGCTGGTGGTCGCCCGCCCGCTCCCCCTGCACCCGGAAGGTCCCTGCGTCGTAGCTCGGGGTGACCGTGAGCCCGGACGCCGACGACACGCTCGTCAGCGTCACGGTGCCGTTGCCACCGCGCACGTGGTCGAGCGGCTCGACCGTGAAGGCCTTGCCGGCGTAGCCGGACACGGGGAACGGATCGGCGCGCAGCGGGACGGTGCCCTGCTTGGCGACCCGTACCGTCACGGCTCCCCGTCCGTCGGCGCGTCCGTCGCTCACGACCAGCTGCACCGACCGCTCACCGGTGCGGCCGCTGTCGTTCCGGAAGTCGAGCAGGCCGTCCGGCGTGGTGGACACCCGGTCGCCGTCCGACGCGGTCGCCGACTCCAGGTACACCGGATCGCCGTCCGGGTCGACCCAGTCGCCGAGGACGTTCGAGACGACGTGCCCGTTCTGGACGACGTCGGCCGAAGTGTCGCGGACCTGTCGCGGGGCCTCGTTCTCGCTGTCGGGGCGCACGCTGATCCGGACGGTCGCGGTGTCCGATCCCCCGTTGCCGTCGGTGATCGTGTACGGGAACGTCACGGTCCCGGTGGCGCGCGACGACAGCGTGACCTGCAGACGTTGACCGTCGCCGACGATCGCGACGCGACCGGCGGACTTCGAGATGGTGCCGACCTCACTCACGATGATCGGGTCACCGTTCGGGTCGTAGTCGTTGAGCAGGACCGGGAGGCTCGTGGTGCGTCCCGGACGAGCGCCCAGTTCGTCGTCCACCGCAACCGGCGGCTTCTGGTCCTTGTCGACCTCGGGGTCGTCGTCGGAGACCTGCTCCTGCTGCTGGTCGTCGTCCTGCTTGATCAGGTCGGCCCAGTTGTCGATGAGCTGACCGCTCCGGTCGATGGCCCAGGAACGGCCGCTCGTCGGGTCGTTGGCGACGACGGTGGCGCCGTTGTGCAGGATCTGCAGTTCGCTCGTGCCGCCGGTGCTCGCCAGCCGCTGCAACGCGCTGCCGTCACACGTGTCGATCGCCTGTCCGCCTGCCCAGGCCGCGTACGTGCAGGAGCCGTCGACGTAGGGCCGCGCGGCTCGTCCGGACACCTGGAGTGCGGTGGCGTCCACGGTGCCGGAGGCGCTGACGCGGACCAGGCCCGCCGTGCCCGCGACCGTGACCTGGGCGGTGCTGTCGGAGGACCGTTGGAGGGCCGGCGACGACCCGACCCGGTCGCCGAGCTCGACCGTGCGGCCGTCGACCGACAGGGCACCGCTCGTGCGGTCGAGCACGGCAAGGTGCCGGTCGAACGTGGCGACCTGGAAGTCGTCGCCCCGGTCCATGTCGACCTTCCACCGTTCGGCGACGGTGAGGGTCGCGCCGACGTCGACCAACGACGCCGTCCCGGTCTTCGCGGAGTAGACCGCGACGTGGCCGTCGGAGGCGTCGAAGACGGTGTCGGCGCCCAGGGTCAGGTCTGCCTTGGCCGACGCGTCGAACTCGGCGAGGTCGCTCGCGGGGGTCGCCCAGAGCTCGCCTGTGTCCGCGTTGCCGATGACCGCGGTGTCGCCCGCGAAGAAGACCTGCGGCGTCCCCGCCGGCAGCGTGATCGCGTCACCCACGGTGGCGTCGGCGACGTCGACCCGGGCGACCGTGCCCTTGGTCTCGTCGACGCTGTAGACGGTGGAGCCGCGCTGGAGCACGGACAGGTCGTCGCTGGCCGTCTCGACCGCGGTGTTCAACTGCAGGATGCCGGTGTTCGCCCGGCCGACCGCGCCGTACTCGGCCGACGGCACCCACACGGTGCCGTCGCCGAGGTCGACACGTTGTGTGTGGTACCCGGTGGAGACGATGGCGGTGGTCGCGACGACGGCGGCGACGAGCACCGAGGCACCGGTGGTCACGGCGGCGGAGCGGTGCTTGGCGAGGAGTGCCCGGATCACCCGGCGCTCCCGATCGTCGCGCACTTCTGCGCGCTCGCCGCGCCCGTCTTGCCGTCACGGTTCACGGCGACGGCGATGCACTCCTCGTCACCCCGCTCGCCGGAGACGACGAACGTCGTGCCGGTCTGCTGACTCGAGGACCCGTCGGACGAGATGACGTACGTGTCGCCGCTGCGCAGCCCCGGGTCGGTCCAGCTGAAGGACACGGACTGCGGCGACGGCTCGGCACGGACCTCGTCCACGACCGGGATGGCCCCGGCGCCGAGCCGACCGACGACCACGACCGTGGCGATCGCGAGGGCGGCGACCACGACGACGGCGAGGGACGTCGCCCACACCAGGGTCGAACGGGTCCGGCGCCGGGCACGGGTCACGGACCCCGTGCGGTGCACGGTGCCGACGCTGTGCGAACCGCCGGCCACGACCCCGCCCTGCACCGCGCGGCGGGTGCGACGACGCCCGCCGACCCGGGTGGGTGGCTGCAGCTCACGGATCACGGTGCGGTCACCGTGCGGGGTCGGCGTCGAGATCGCCCAGGCCTCGACAGCAACGTCGGCGGACGTCTGCGGGATGCCGAGCTCGGCCTCGACCTGCTGGAACCCACGCACGAGTTCGATCACCGTCGCGGGACGTCCCTGCGGCTTCCGGGACAGCGCCGTCGCGAGCAGGCGCTCGAGCGAGGGCGGCACGTCGGTGCGACCGGTGGGCTTCACGCCGCCCTTGTCGATCCGGTGCATCAGGTCGTTCGCACCGTTCTTGCCGCCGCGGACCTCGAACGGGCTGCGCCCGGCGAGGAGCGAGTACACGGTCGCCGCGAGCGAGTACACCTCCGACTGGATGGTGCCGCGCGACTCGTCGATCAGGACCTCGGGCGCGGACCACGGGATCGACATGCCGATCGGCTCGTCCGGGTCGGTGCCCCCGATCGTCGCGGCGATGCCGAAGTCGGAGAGCACGGGGTTGCCGTAGGCCGTCAGCAGGATGTTCGACGGCTTGATGTCGCGGTGCAGCACGCCCTCACGGTGTGCGGTCTCGAGCGCCGAACCAATGCGGATGCCGATCGACAGCACCTCGGACACGGGGATCGGTTCGCGACGGTAGCGCTCGCTGAGGGACGAGGAGCAGAGCTCCATGACCAGGTAGGGACGTCCGTCAGCGGCGACGCTTGCCTGGAAGACGGTGAGGATCGACGGGTGCGTGCTGAGCCGGGCCATCAGGTTGGCCTCGGCCTGGAACATCTGGCGGACGCGGTCGTCGACGACCTCGTCCAGCAGCACCTTCACCGCGACCTGTCGTCGGGGCATGTCCTGCTCGTACAGGAAGACGTCGGCGAAGCCACCGGACCCGAGGACGTGCACGGGACTGAAACCGCCGATCACGGGCGGGTGGGACGGCAGGCGTCTCGCCATCGTCCTCTCCTCCCCCGGCCGAGCGGCCAGCTCTCTCGACGTGGCCATGTCATTGTACGAAGCGTGGGTGACCGACATTCCGCACGCCGATCCCCCACAGCTCGACGTGTTCCCCCAGTTCGGGGGCCAGCTAGTGCCGCGGCAGCGTGTCCTCGAGGTCGCCGTCGTCCGGCGCGGCATCGACCTGCAGCACCACGACGGTGACGTTGTCACGGCCGCCTGCCACGACGGCGTCGCCGACCAGGCGCTCCGCAAGGTCCTGCGCGCCCGGCTCACGTGCCGCGATGCGTGCGATGCCTGCGTCGCCGAGTTCCTTGGTCAGCCCGTCGGAGCAGACGATGTAGCGGTCACCGGCCCGCAGGGGCAGGGTCCACCAGTCCGGCGCCGGCGGTTCGCCGAAGCCGACCGCTCGCGTGATGACGTTGCTGTCCGGGTGCTGTTCGGCGTCCTCGGCACGCAGCAGGCCGGCGTCCACCATCTCCTGCACCACCGAGTGGTCGACGGTGACGCGGCGGAGCACGCCGTCCTCGATGCGGTAGGTGCGGGAGTCGCCGACGTTGAACACGAGCGCCGCGGGCTGCCCGAGCGACGCCACGAGTGCGATACCGGTGACCGTGGTGCCCGCGCCGATGGCGTTGCCACCGGCCGCACGCTCGATGTCGGCGGTCGCGAGGAGCAGTGCACGCTGGATGCCCTGGCGCGTGGTGAACGGCTCGGCCGTCACCTGTTCGAGCCGACGCACGACCGCGTCGCTGGCGCGGTCGCCGGCGAGGTGCCCGCCCATGCCGTCGGCGACGACGAAGAACGGCGCGCCCACGATGTAGCTGTCCTCGTTGTGGTCACGCCGTCGACCGACGTCGGTCGCGGCTCCCCACGAGAGCGTCAGGGTGGCGCCGTCGGCACCGGGGACGTCGATGGCGTGCGCAGTGGCTGCTCGGCCGAGTTCGGTCACGTGTCAGGATCGCTCTCTGGTGGGTCGGGGCGTGCCGTGTGCTGTCTGATCGGAGGGCCACGGGGGAACCGGAGGCAGCCCCTCTGCCGTCGGTGCGACCCGGAGGTACGGCGAGAGGACCTCGATGGCGTTGCCGTCACCGATCTCGACTACCGTACCCGTCAGCGCGACGATCGACGCACCCGATGCCATGCGGTACGCGGGCGCGCCGGCCGGGCGGACGACGGTGCCGTTCGTGGACCGGAGGTCCTGCACGACGACGGCTTCGCCCTCGGCGTGCATCCGGACGTGGGACGACGACACCTGGCCGTACGCCGACCGCACGGTCACGAGTTCGGGCTGCGGGCCACGGGTGACCCGCGGCAGCGACGGCCGTCTGCCGATGACCACGGGGTGGTCGAGCCGGAAGGTGCGGTCGCCGATGCGGATCGAGGGCACGCGTGCCGTGGGGGCGGCGGGTACCGCCGGGACGGACGGGAGGCCCGGTGCAGCACCCACGAACGGGCTCGCTCCGGCGCCGGGTCGCGCCGGCACCCGGACGACGGTGTCCTCCGGATCGACGTCGACCACGGCTGGCGGTGGCTGACCGGGTGCCCCGGGCGCGGGCCGGATGACCGTGTCACCGAGGACCCCGTCGTCGGACCCGGGGTCTGGATCGGGGTCGGAGTCGGGACCGGGGACGACGGGAGCTGCGCCGCGGATGACGGTGTCGTCGATGGCGTCCGCCGTCCGGTCGCCCAGCGATCGTCGGGGTCGCCGGATGACGGTGTCCTCGATGTCGTCGTCGCGCAACCGGAGCCCTCCCAGCGTGGTCCCCACCACCGTAGACGATCCGGTCGACCCCACGTCATCGACGCTCCCACGACGGCCCGCTGCCCGCGACGACCGAGCGCAGGACGAGGCCGGCGAGCGGGTCGTCCGCGCGGGTCTCGAGAGCGTACCGCGCACGCGTCTCCGCCCGGGCCCACGACCCGAGCGCCCACGCGCACCAGGCACCGAGCGACAGGGCACCGGCAGCGCCCGACGATCCGTCGAACGGGCCGTCCTGCGCCCGCCACACCCGCCACGCTTCGGCGCACCGGTCGCCGGCAACCCGCACGCGGGCCCGATCGGGAGCCGGGCCGAAACCATGGAGCGCGGGCGGAGTCGGATCCGCGAAGGGGTCGAACACCCGGATCGAACGGGGATCCGGCGTGCCCTGCGCCGCGATGAACGGCACCAGGGCCATCCGGGGCGCGAGTGCGCCGCACGCCGTCACCACGGCCGTCGCAGCGGCCGTCGACAGGACGGCGCGGCCGGGCGCGACCAGCGCGGCCGCTGCAGCGGGGAGGGTGACCGCCGCGGCGATCTCGCGAGGGAAACGGACTGCGGAGCCGGGACCGGACTGTGCCGTGAGAGGGATCATGCACGCCATCGAAACGTGCCGCGGGCCTCCAGGCAGGGGCGCCCCGACCATCTGTGGACCGGAGCGACCCCGCTCACGCCTGTGGAGGACGGGCCGACCCAGCACCCGCTCAGGCCGCGACCGGCTCCAGGCTCTCAGCGACCAGGTCCCAGCTGCCCTCGTTGCGCTCGACGACCACGCCGTTCGCGGCCGCCCAACTCACCAGGTCGTCCATGCTGCCGATGCGCGCGCCGGTGCGGGCGAGCAGCGCCACCAGGCGGCCCTTCGCGGTCTTGTTCCAGTGGTTCAGTGCACGACGACGGCCGGAGCCGTCGACGCTCACCACCCGTGGTGCCACCGCCCCGGACACGGGCCCGAGCTGCCGGTACCCCTCGGACCGCAGGTCGAGCACCAGGCCGTCCGCACGGGTCAGCAGGGAGCGGGTCGACACCGCGGGCCAGTGCGCTGCCAACCGGATCGACCCGAGCCGGGAGTCGTGCGAGAGCCGGTACGCCGGGATCGGGTCACCGGCACCGATCGGCCCGAACATCGCGGACTGCACGATCACGTGCTCCGCCCACCACGCACGGGTCGCCACATCCGCGTCCTGCGCGCCCAACGGGTCGTACAGGACCCCGGTGTACCGCTCGATCGCGGGCATGATGCCCGAGGTGTCGAGCTCCAGGTTCCGGAGCCGCTCGGCGATCGACTTCGGACCGAGTTTGAGCGCCGTCCTGGCCGAGGACTCCTCGGAACTGACGAAGCGGGCCGCGGTCATCACCGCGGCCCGCTCATCGGCCAGTTCCGGGAACGAGAGCGCACGCAGATCGAGCGTGCGGCTCGTGTCCCCGCCCTCCCGCTTCGTCTCCGAAGGCGGGAGCAGGACGGTCAGTCCGGTCAGGACGCCAGCGCGGCCTGCCGCGCGACGATCGTCACCGTGTCGTGCTCGACCGACAGGAAGCCGTCCTCGGCGTCGACCGCGACGGTCGACCCATCGGCCCGCGTGATGCGGACCTGACCCTGCGCCAGGATCGCGAGCATCGGCTCGTGTCCGGCGAGGATGCCGATCTGGCCCTCTGTCGTCCGTGCGACGACCATGGTGGTGTCGCCCGACCAGACCTCACGGTCGGCCGAGACGACGCTCACGCTGAGACCCGCCATGTCAGCGGTTCTCCTTCTGGATCTGAGCCCACTTCTCTTCCACGTCGTTGATGCCACCGACGTTGAAGAACGCCTGGGTCGCAACGTGGTCGAACTCGCCGTCGGCGATGGCACGGAAGGACTCGATGGTGTCCTTGAGCGGCACCGTGGATCCCTCGACACCCGTGAACTTCTTCGCCATGTAGGTGTTCTGCGAGAGGAACTGCTGGATACGACGAGCGCGCTCGACCGTGATCTTGTCCTCTTCGGAGAGCTCGTCGACACCGAGGATGGCGATGATCTCCTGCAGTTCCTTGTTCTTCTGGAGGATCTGCTTGACGCGCGTGGCCGTCTCGTAGTGGTCGGCACCCAGGTACCGCGGGTCCATGATGCGCGACGTCGACGCCAGCGGGTCGATCGCGGGGTACAGACCCTGCGAAGCGATCTCACGGGAGAGCTCGGTCGTCGCGTCGAGGTGCGCGAACGTGGTGGCCGGAGCCGGGTCGGTGTAGTCGTCAGCCGGCACGTAGATCGCCTGCAGCGAGGTGATCGAGTGACCGCGCGTCGAGGTGATGCGCTCCTGGAGCACACCCATCTCGTCGGCGAGGTTGGGCTGGTAACCCACGGCGGACGGCATGCGGCCGAGCAGCGTCGAGACCTCGGAGCCGGCCTGCGTGAAGCGGAAGATGTTGTCGATGAAGAGGAGCACGTCCTGCTTCTGGACATCGCGGAAGTACTCCGCCATCGTCAGCGCCGACAGGGCCACGCGCAGACGCGTTCCCGGCGGCTCGTCCATCTGGCCGAACACGAGGGCCGTCTTGTCGAAGACACCCGCCTCTTCCATCTCACCGATGAGGTCGTTGCCCTCACGGGTGCGCTCACCGACACCGGCGAACACCGACACACCGCCGTGGTCCTGCGCAACGCGCTGGATCATCTCCTGGATGAGGACGGTCTTGCCGACGCCCGCACCACCGAAGAGGCCGATCTTGCCACCCTGCACGTACGGGGTGAGGAGGTCGATGGACTTGATGCCGGTCTCGAACATCGAGGTCTTGGACTCGAGCTGGTCGAAGGCCGGAGCCTTGCGGTGGATCGGCCAGCGCTCGGTGATCTCGAGCTTCTCGTCCGTGTTGAGCACGTTCCCGAGGACGTCGAAGACCTTGCCCTTGGTGACGTCGCCGACGGGGACCGAGATCGGAGCGCCCGAGTCACGGACCTCCTGACCACGGACCAGGCCGTCGGTCGGCTTCAGGGAGATGGCACGGACGAGGTCGTCGCCGAGGTGCTGCGCGACCTCGAGGCCGATCTCCTGCGACGAGTCACCGATGGTGATGGTCGTGAACAGGAGGTTGTACATCTCCGGGATTGCGTCGTGGGGGAACTCGATGTCGACGACGGGGCCCGTGACACGGGCGATCCGGCCGACACCGGGCGCCGACGACGTCTCGACCGCGGTGGTTGCGGTGTCGGTCATGGCTGGTGCCTTCCTGAGGGTGGGTATCTGTCCGCGAACGACGCGGACTACTTCTTCTTCGACGAGAGGGCGTCGGCGCCGCCGACGATCTCGGAGATCTGCTGGGTGATCTCCGCCTGACGCGCGTTGTTCGCGAGTCGGGTGAAGTCACGGATCAGCGAGTCGGCGTTGTCGCTGGCCGCCTTCATCGCCTTCTGACGCGCGGCGTGCTCGGAAGCAGCCGACTGCAGCATGGCGTTGAAGATGCGGCTCTCGATGTAGACCGGGAGCAGCGAGTCGAGCACCGCGTCGGCGTCCGGCTCGAACTCGTAGAGCGGCAGAGGCTCGTTGCCCTCGGGCTCGTCGATGCCCTCGACGACCTCGAGGGGCAGCAGGCGAACGACCTGCGGCTCCTGGGTCGCCAGGCTGATGAACCGGTTGAACACGATGTGGATCTCGTCCACGCCGCCGTCAGCGGTGTCCTGGAGGAACTTCGCCACGACGGCGTCGCCGATCTCCTTGGCCGTCGAGAACTCCGGCTGGTCGGTGTTGCCGACCCACTGCTGCTCGGACGGACGCTCACGGAACGCGAAGTACCCGACGGACTTGCGGCCGACCAGGTAGTAGACGACGTCCTTGCCCTCGCTGCGGAGCAGGGAGGCGAGCTCCTCGCCCTGCTTGAGGACGTTCGTGCTGAACGCGCCGTTCAGGCCGCGGTCCGAGGTGAAGAGCACGACGGCTGCACGGGTCGACGACTCCGGCTCGGTGGTCAGCACGTGGTCGACGTTCGAGAACGTCGCCACGGCCGACACCGCACGCGTGACGGCCCGCGAGTACGGACCGGACGCAGCCATGCGGGCCTGCGCCTTCTGGATCCGCGACGCCGAGATCAGCTCCATGGCGCGGGTGACCTTCTTCGTGGTCTTCGCCGACTTGATCCGCTGGCGGTAGACCCGGACCTGCGCTGCCATCTAGCGACGACCCTTGACGATCTGCTCCTGGTCGACGTCCTCGGCGTCAGCCGCGTCGAACTGCTCGGAGCCGAGGGTCTTGCCGTCGCTCGTCTGGAAGCTCTTCGTGAACTCGTCGATCTGCTTGTCCATCTCGGCGACGGTCTCGTCGCTGAGCTGGTTCGTCTCGCGCAGGGTCGTGAGGACGTCGGAGTTGCGACGCAGGTGGTCGAGCAGTTCGGACTCGAAGCGGAGCACGTCCGGCACCGGGACGGTGTCGAGCTTGCCGTTCGTGCCGGCCCAGATCGAGACGACCTGCTCCTCGACCGGGTACGGCGAGTACTGCGGCTGCTTGAGGAGCTCGGTCAGACGTGCACCGCGCTCCAGCTGACGACGCGACGCCTGGTCGAGGTCGGACGCGAACATCGCGAACGCCTCGAGCGAGCGGTACTGCGCCAGCTCGAGCTTCAACGTGCCGGAGACCTTCTTGATCGACTTCACCTGGGCGTCACCACCGACGCGGGACACCGAGATGCCCACGTCGACGGCCGGACGCTGGTTCGCGTTGAAGAGGTCCGACTGCAGGAAGATCTGACCGTCGGTGATGGAGATGACGTTGGTCGGGATGTACGCCGAGACGTCGTTCGCCTTGGTCTCGATGATCGGGAGGCCCGTCATCGAACCGGCGCCGAGCTCGTCGGACAGCTTCGCGCAACGCTCCAGCAGACGGGAGTGCAGGTAGAAGACGTCACCCGGGTAGGCCTCGCGGCCCGGCGGACGACGCAGGAGGAGCGACACCGCACGGTAGGCCTCGGCCTGCTTGGACAGGTCATCGAAGATGATGAGGACGTGCTTGCCCTGGTACATCCAGTGCTGGCCGATGGCCGAACCGGTGTACGGGGCCAGGTACTTGAAGCCGGCCGGGTCAGAGGCCGGGGCGGCGACGATGGTGGTGTACTCCATCGCACCGGCGTCCTCGAGCGCACCCTTGACCGAGGCGATCGTGGAGCCCTTCTGACCGATGGCGACGTAGATGCAGCGGACCTGCTTCTCCTCGTCGCCGGACTCCCAGTTGGCCTTCTGGTTGATGATCGTGTCGATCGCGATGGCCGTCTTGCCGGTCTGGCGGTCGCCGATGATCAGCTGACGCTGACCACGGCCGACGGGGATCATCGCGTCGATGGCCTTGATGCCGGTCTGCAGCGGCTGGTGGACCGACTTGCGGGCCATGACGCCGGGGGCCTGGAGCTCGAGGGCACGACGACCCTCTGCGGCGATCTCGCCGAGACCGTCGATCGGGGCGCCGAGCGGGTCGACGACGCGACCGAGGAAGGCGTCGCCGACGGGGGCGGAGAGGACCTCACCCGTGCGGGTGACCTCCATGCCCTCCTCGATGCCGCCGAACTCGCCGAGCACGATGGCGCCGATCTCGTCTTCGTCGAGGTTCTGCGCGAGGCCGAGCGTGCCGTCCTGGAAGCGGATGAGCTCGTTCGCCATGACGCCGGGGAGACCCTCGACGTGGGCGATGCCGTCACCGGCGTCGGTGACGTGCCCGACCTCGGCCGTGGAGGCCTTCGTCGGCTCGTAGTTCGAGACGAAGTCCTTCAGGGCATCACGGATCTCATCGGGGCTGATGGTGATGTCTGCCATGGGATTTTCCTTGTGGTTTTCCGGGGCCCTTCGGCTCCGAGAGGGTGACGCTGCCGGACTCGGCAGTTCCCGTTGTGGACTTGGGGAGGAGCGGCTTCGACCGTACGCCTAGCCGGCGAGCTGGAGCCGGAGCTCCGAGAGTCGCGTGGACACGGTGCCGTCGATGACGTCGCCGCCGATCTGCACCCGGACCCCGCCGACGACCGTGGGGTCGACGACCTGGTTGATGCTGATGTCCTTGCCGTACCGCTCGGACAGACCGCGTGTGACGCGGGCCGACTGTGCGGGGGTCAGTGGCGTCGCCGTGACGACGGTCGCGACGAGCTTGCCGGCCTGCTCGGCCACGATGCGCGAGGCATCACGGACGATCTCACCGATGCGGCGGCCGCGGGGCTGCTGCACCAGGGCCGAGACGATCGTGATCGTCTGCTCCGATGCCTTGGCACCGAGGAGCCGCTCGACGAGCGCGCCCTTCTGTTCGGGGCTGCCGAGCTTGGTGCCGAGCGCCAGCTCGAGGGCGGCGTCCGACCGGACGGCGGTCTCGAAGGCGAACAGCTCCGACTCGATCGACGAGTCCGGACCCGCGGTGGCGGCGACGGCGCGGATGCCCGCGTCCTCGATGCCGGCGAGCAGGTCCTGCTGCGAGGACCAGCGCGAGCCGGCCACCGCGGTCAGGACCGCACGCGTCGCGTCCGACTGTCCGGCGAAGACACGGTCGATGAGGACCTTCTTGCCGGCCGGGTCGGCCGTGGGGTCGGACAGCAGCCCGAGCAGCTGCGGCGCACCGGCGATCGCACGCCCGGAGGCGAGGATCTCGGCACCCGCGGCCAGGCCGGCGCTCGGACCGAGGTCCGACAGCACCGCCCTGGTGGACGCGAGTGCTTCCCTGGTAGCGCTGCGCATGCTCAGTGCTCCCCCGTCTTCGTGGCCTGCGAGGCCTCGAGGTCGGCGAGGAAGCGGTCGACCACTGCGGTCGACTTGGCGTCGTCCTTGAGGGACTCACCGATCACACCGGACGCGAGGTCCAGCGCGAGGGTGCCCACTTCGGACCGGAGCGCCTGAACGGCGCTCTGACGCTCGGCCTCGATCTGCGCCTGGGCGTTGGCCGTGATGCGTGCTGCATCGGCGGCCGCCTGCTCGCGGACCTCGTTGCCGATCGCCGTGGCGTCGGCGCGGGCCTGCTCACGGATACGCGATGCCTCGGCACGTGCATCGGCGAGCTGCTTGTTGTACTCGTCGAGCGCGGCGGCGGCCTGCTCCTGAGCGGCCTCGGCCTTCTTGATGCCGCCCTCGATGGCCTCGGTGCGCTCATCGAGCATCTTCGTGATGCGCGGCGTGACGACACGCCACATCACCACGAAGATGATGACGAATGCGAGCGCCGACCACACGATGTCGTACAGCGGCGGGATCAGCGGGTTGTGCGCTTCCTCCGCTGCGATGATGAGTGCGTTCTGCATCGAGGAACCTTAGTTGGTGAAGATGAAGTACGTGGCGATACCGATGAAGGCCAGGGCCTCGGTGAAGGCGATACCGATGTACATGAGGGTCGTCAGGCGGCCCTGGAGCTCGGGCTGGCGAGCGACGGACTCGATCGTCTTGCCGACGACGATGCCGACGCCGATGGCCGGGCCGATCGCTGCGAGGCCGTAGCCAACCGTCGCGATGTTGCCGTTGATCTCCGCGAGAACGGTCGTTGCGTCCACGTGTTTTCCTTTCGAGGTGCGGGTCCGACGGTCGCCGGTCCCGTAGGGGGTCAGTGAGGAATCAGTGCTCGTCGGCCAGCGCCAGCTGGATGTAGACGGCGGTGAGGAGCATGAAGACGTAGGCCTGCAGCAGCGCGACGAGGATCTCGAAGAAGCTGAACGCGATGCCGAACGCGATGGTCCCGACGCCGAAGGCCTTGAAGCCGAGCGATGCGTCGAAGAAGAAGAACTGCGTGGCCGAGAAGAACAGCACGAGGAGCAGGTGCCCCACGACCATGTTCATCAGGAGTCGCAGCGTCAGCGTGACGGGACGGAGCACGAAGGTCGAGACGAGCTCGATCGGCGTCACGATGATGTACAGCGGCCACGGCACCCCGGGCGGGAAGAGCGAGTTCTTGAGGAACGTGCCCGGGTGCTTGCGGAGGCCGGCGTAGATGAAGGCGAGGTACGCGACGATCGCCAGGATCATCGGCATCGCGATGCGGCTGGTGCCGGCGAGGTTCATGCCCGGGATCAGACCCGTCAGGTTCATGAACAGCACGCCGAAGAAGATCGTCGCCAGGAGCGGCAGGAAGCGCTTGCCGTCCTTCTCTCCGAGGTTGTCGAAGGTGTTGCGACGGACGACGTCGAACGCGTACTCGATGAACGCCTGACCGCGGTTCGGCACGAGCTTCAGTGCACGGGTGCCCACGAACGCGAACACCAGGAGCACGGCGACGGCGAAGAAGCGGATGAGGACGACCCGATCGATCTCGAACGGCGTCCCTGCCCACAGAAGAGCATCGGGGAAGAACTCGTTGATCGACGGACCATGGAACTCGGCGGCCTTGCTGCTCCCCGCCGCGACGGTGTCAACCGCAGCGGAGAGGGACAGGGGAAGAGCGTGGGATAGCAGCGCTGTCTCCTGTGTCGGCGCGCGCACATCATGGCACGCGATGGTGGACGTTGTGGAGGCTTGTCCGCCCGAGCGGGGCTCCGGAAGCGGACGTCGAGAAGCCTATCAGGTGCGAGAGGCTTCCCGGCTTCTCAGTTGGGCGGGGTCGTGTTCCCAGCGTCCGCGGAGCCGGCACCCTCGTCGCCCGGCAGGCGGACGCCGATCGGGATGCGGGCCTTCGCGACGGCGACGACGTCGATCACCAGGGAGCCGACGACCCCCGCGATGATCACGATCGCCAGCACCGGGAAGTCGACCCAGTCACGGTCCTTGAGCAGGACCAGCAGCACGATGAAGACGATGAACTTGAGCAGCCAGGTGCCCATCACGATGCCGAAGAAGGCACCGGAGATCATCTGGCCCTTCGAGACGCGCAGCGCGACGAGGACACTGACCGCGGTGAGCCCGAGGAACACGACGCTCAGCACGGCGCCGAGCAGTCCCCCGACCAGCCCGGGACCGTCCGCGACGAGGAACCCGACGAGTCCGCCGACCACCGCCAGGGCGACGGCGAGGACCGCTCCCCAGGTGATGATGCGGCGGAACACCGGCCGGACGTGGTCGAGCGCGTTCGGTGCGGTCACGTGAGGTCTCCAGGGATCGTGCGGTCGTTGGCGGCCCGGTCGAGCGGGTCGAGGCTGGCGTCCACCACGGCGGCGGAGCGGTTGGCGGTCTGGGCGGCGATCTCGGTGCGTTTCCGGCCGAGCGGCGCGAACGTGGCGACGGCACAGACGGTGAAGCCGACGGACACGAAGACGACCACCCAGTACCAGTCCACGAAGAGGAACAGCAGACACCCGAAGGCGACGGTCGCGGTCCACGCGTAGAAGATCAGCACCGCGTGGAAGTGCGAGTGCCCCATGTCAAGCAGGCGGTGGTGCAGGTGTTTCCGGTCGGCCGAGAACGGCGACTTGCCCGCGCTGAGTCGGCGGGTGACCGCGAGACCGAAGTCCAGGATCGGCACGATCAGGATCGCGAACGGCAGCAGGATCGGGATGAACGCCGGCAGCAGCGCTTGGCGTGTCTGCACCGCCGCCGGGTCGATGTTGCCCGTGACCGAGACCGCGCTGGTGGCCATCAGGAACCCGACGAGCAGCGCGCCGGCGTCACCCATGAAGAGCTTGGCGGGGTGCCAGTTCAGGATGAGGAAGCCGAAGCAGGCTCCGACGAGGACCGCGGTGAGCAGCGAGGGCAGGTTGAAGAAGAACTCGGTCTGCACGACCACGCGGTTGATGAAGAACGTGTAGAGGAAGAACACCCCACCGGCGATGATCGCGACGCCGGCCACCAGGCCGTCGAGCCCGTCGATGAAGTTCACCGCGTTCATCACGAGCACCACCGCCAGCACGGTGAAGATCAGGCTCATGTACGACGAGCCGACGCCCAGTGTGTTGCCGATCGGGAGCGACACGATCGCGACGCCCTGCCAGGCGAGGATGCCCGCCGCGATGATCTGCCCGGCGAGCTTCGTCATCCAGTCGAGGTCCCAGATGTCGTCCGCGACGCCGAGGACCACGATGATGGTCGCTCCCCCGAGCACCGCGAGCACGCGGCCGGGTTCGGAGAACACGAGCCGGAAGTAGTCGGTCCCCGCGATCGACGGGAACAGGAACCAGGCCGCGAGCAGCGAGACGATGACGCCGATGTACATCGCGATGCCACCGAGCCGCGGCGTCGGCGTCCGGTGCACGTCCCGCTCGCGGACCTGCGGGTACCACTTGTACTTCAGCCCGAGCTTCCAGACGATCAGGCTCATCCCGAAGCTCACGACCGCGGCGATGGCCCCCGCGAGCAGGTAGTACTTCATGTGACGAGGTCGGCTCCGACGACCCGGGTGATCTCCTCGTCGGGGATCACCCCGTGCCGGACGATGCGGAGCTTCCCGCCGTCCGACAGCCCGGTGGCGTCGACGATGGTCGACCCGGTGCTGGCCTCGAAGCCGTCGTGCACCTCGACGGGCCCGCCGTCCAGGTAGATCGCGACGCTGTCACCGAGCATGCGCTCGGCGGCGTCGACGTCCATCGCGGCCGGGTCGCCCGTGGAGTTCGCGGACGAGACCGCGAGGGGTCCGACCTCCTGCAGCAGCTCGAGGGCGATCCGCGAGTCCGGCATCCGCAGCGCGACCGTGCCGCGCGTCTCGCCGAGGTCCCAGTCGAGCGACGGCTGTGCGTGCAGGATGACGGTCAGCCCGCCCGGCCAGAACTCGGCCACCAGGTCGCGCACCGGTTGCGGGACCTCGCTGGCGAGGGCGTCGAGCGTGGGCGGACCGGGGATGAGCACGGGCGGCGGCGACTGCCGCGTGCGGCCCTTCGCGTCGAGCAGCCGCTGCACGGCCGTCGCGCTGAAGGCGTCCGCGGCGAGGCCGTAGACGGTGTCGGTGGGGACCACGACGAGCTCTCCGCGTCCGAGGGCGGCACGTGCGAGCCGCATCCCGGTCAGGAGCCCGTCGGAGTCGGTGCAGTCGTATCGGGATGCCATGACTCGACGATGATAGTGCGACACAATGGTGGACATCGTGAACGAGACGCCCGCACCCCCGCTCCTGTTCCTCTTCGACATGGACGACGTCCTGGTCCGGTACGACTGGCAGGTTCGCATGGCCGCACTCTCCGAGTTCACCGGACACGAGTTCCAGGAGCTCCGTCGCCGCTGGTGGGACTGCGGCCACGAGATGCGTGCCGAGGCCGGTGGGTTCGCCGACGGCGACGAGTACCTCGCCGCGTTCGAGCGCGCGATGGAGTGCGACGTCCCCGAGGCCGACTGGGCCCGGATCCGGGGATCCGCCATGACCGAGCTGCCGGAACGCATCGAGGCGGTCCGGATCGCGAGCGAACACGGGCGTGTCGGGCTGCTCACCAACAACGGACCGCTCGCCGGCCGCTGGATCCACGAGTGGGCGCCGTCCCTGCCCGAGGTCTTCGGGGAGCACCTGGACACGTCGAGCAACTTCGGCGCCCGGAAGCCCGAGCCCGAGGTCTTCCAGCGTGCGGTCGCGCACCACGGCGTCCCCGCGGAGCGCACCTTCTTCGCCGACGACATGCCCGAGAACGTCGCGGGTGCGAGGAGCGTCGGCATCCACGCGGTCCTGGTCGAGCACGACACCGACCTGCGGGAGCACGTCCGCTCCTTCGTCGCGGCGCAGCAACAGACGGCGACTCCGGTCGCGTGACGCGGCACCGCACTGGAGGCGCGACTCGCCCCGTCTAGCGCGTCGCGGTGGTCGTGCGGTCGCGCCCCGTCAGGTCGACGTGCGTCTCGGGGGTGCGGAACCCCCGGCGCGCCAGGACCTGCCGGACACCGGCGCCCTGCGGTTCGGCGTGCTCGATGACCAGGACTCCCCCGGGCACCAGCAACCGCCAGGCCGTCTCGGCGAGTGCCCGGACGGCGTCGAGACCGTCCGGCCCGCCGTAGAGCGCCATCGCCGGGTCGTGGTCGCGGACCTCGGGGTCGATCGGGATCGCGTCGTCCGGCACGTACGGCGGGTTCGACACGACGACGGACACGGTGCCGTCGAGTTCCGGCAGCGCGTCGGCGAGGTCGCCCTCGACGAGCCGGACCGTCCCGCCGTGGGCGTCGACGTTGCGCCGGGTCCAGGGCAGGGCCTCCGCAGACCGCTCGACGGCGTAGACCACGGCGTTCGGCACCTCGGTGTCCATCGCGATCGCGATCGCACCGCTGCCGGAGCCCAGGTCCACGGCGATCGGCTCGGGGACGGCGGTCGCCCGCAGCGCGTCGATGCCGAACTGCACGACGCCCTCGGTCTCCGGACGGGGCACGAACACGCCCGGTCCGACGGACAGGGTGAGCGCGCGGAAGTACGCCTGCCCGGTGATGTGCTGCAGCGGCTCACGGGTGGCACGGCGGGCGACGGCGTGCCGGAAGCGCTCGACGTGCTCCGGGGCGATGCCGCCACCGATGAGCGCGCGGGCCTGGACGGCACCGCGCGAGGTGTCGGTCGCCCACGCGAGCAGCAGCTCGGCGTCGACCCGGGGGGTCGGGACACCGACGGCGACGAGCGCCGCGGTCGCCTGCTCGAGCAGGCGATCCGCGGCGTACGTGAGGGGCGTGTCGGCGGTGATCCGGGCCTCCAGGCTGGTGTGCGGTTACGCGTCCTGGTCGCCGATGGCGGCCAGACGTGCCTCTTCGTCCGCCTGGATGGCGGACTGGATGACGGGCTCGAGGGCACCGTTCATCACGCGGTCGAGGTCGTACGCCTTGTAGCCGGTGCGGTGGTCCGCGATCCGGTTCTCCGGGAAGTTATACGTGCGGATGCGCTCCGAACGATCCATCCCCCGGATCTGCGACTTGCGCGCATCCGAGGCGATCGCGTCGAGCTCCTCCTGCTGGCGCGCGAGGATGCGTGCACGGAGCACGCGCATGCCGGCCTCGCGGTTCTGCAGCTGCGACTTCTCGTTCTGCATCGCCACCGTGATGCCCGTGGGCAGGTGGGTGATGCGGACCGCGGAGTCCGTCGTGTTCACGGACTGTCCGCCCGGGCCGGAGGACCGGTAGACGTCGATCTTGAGGTCGTTCTGGTTGATCTGGACCTCTTCGGGCTCGTCCACCTCGGGGAACACCAGCACGCCGGTGGTCGAGGTGTGGATGCGCCCCTGCGACTCGGTCTGCGGCACCCGCTGGACGCGGTGCACACCGCCCTCGTACTTCAGGTGGGCCCAGACGCCCTGGGACGGATCGGTCGTGTTCGACTTGATCGCGACCTGGACGTCCTTGTAGCCACCCAGGTCGGACTCGGTGCGCTCGAGGAGCTCGACCTTCCAGCCCTTGGTCTCGGCGTAGTGCGAGTACATGCGCAGCAGATCGGCCGCGAACAGCGCCGATTCCTCGCCGCCCTCGCCGCCCTTGATCTCCATGATGACGTCACGGCCGTCGTCGGGGTCGCGCGGGATCAGCAGCCGGCGGAGACGCTCCTGGCGCTCCGACAGCTGCTCCTCGAGCCCGGGGACCTCGTCCGCGAACGCCGCGTCTTCACGCGCGAGTTCCTGGGCGGCGGCGAGGTCGTCCCCCGCCGCCTGCCAGGCCTCGTACGCGGACTTGATCTGGTTGAGCTCGGCGTACCGCCGGTTCACCTTCTTCGCCCGGGCCGCATCGGCGTGGAGCGCGGGGTCCGACAGCTGCTGCGTCAGGTCCTCGTGTTCCGCCAGCAGCCCCGCTACCGACTCGAACACGCGTTACTCCTGGTGACCGTTGTGGTGGGCGCCGGTCGTGGGCACCGACTTCTGCACCTGCACCAGGAACTCGACGTTCGACTGCGTCTCCTTGAGGTTCCGCAGCACGATCTCGAGGGCCTGCTGCGGGTCGAGCCCGGCGAGGGCGCGGCGCAGACGCCAGGTGATCTTGACCTCGTCGGCGGAGAGCAGCTGCTCCTCGCGACGGGTACCCGAGGCGTTCACGTCGACGGCGGGGAAGATGCGCTTGTCGGCGAGGTGACGGTTCAGGCGGAGCTCCATGTTGCCGGTGCCCTTGAACTCCTCGAAGATGACCTCGTCCATCTTGGAGCCGGTCTCGACGAGCGCGGTCGCGAGGATCGTCAGCGAGCCGCCGTCCTCGATGTTGCGCGCGGCGCCGAAGAAGCGCTTCGGCGGGTACAGCGCCGCCGAGTCGACGCCCCCGGAGAGCACACGGCCCGACGGCGGGGTCGACAGGTTGTACGCGCGGCCCAGGCGGGTGATCGAGTCGAGCAGCAGCACGACGTCGTGGCCCAGCTCCACCAGGCGCTTCGCACGCTCGATGGCGAGCTCGGCGACGGTGGTGTGGTCCTCGGCGGGACGGTCGAAGGTCGAGGCGATGACCTCGCCCTTCACCGTGCGCTGCATGTCGGTGACCTCTTCGGGCCGCTCGTCGACGAGGACGACCATCAGGTGCGCCTCGGGGTTGTTCTTGGCGACGGCGTTCGCGATGGCCTGCAGCACGACGGTCTTGCCGGCCTTCGGCGGGGACACGATGAGACCGCGCTGGCCCTTGCCGATCGGCGACACGAGGTCGATGATGCGGGTCGACAGCTTGCCCGGCTCCGTCTCGAGGCGCAGGCGCTCGTTCGGGTACAGCGGGGTGAGGTCGTTGAAGTCGACGCGGGCCGCGGCCTCGTCGGCGGACTGGCCGTTGATCGACTCGACGGCGACGAGCGCGTTGTACTTCTGGCGGCTCTGCTGCTCGCCGTCACGCGGCTGCTTGATCGAACCGACGACGGCGTCGCCCTTGCGCAGGTGGTACTTCTTCACCTGGCCGAGGGAGACGTAGACGTCGCTCGGGCCCGGCAGGTACCCGGTGGTGCGGACGAACGCGTAGTTGTCGAGGACGTCGAGGATGCCCGCGATCGGGATCAGGACGTCGTCCTCGGTGACCTCGGGCTCGAAGTCGTCGTTCTGGCCGCCACGGCCGCGCTTGCGGTCGCGCTGGCGACGGCTGCGGCCGCTCTCGGCCTCGTCGGCGTGCTGTTGCTGCTGCTGCTTCTGCTGACCGCTGGTCTGCTGCTTCTGCTGACCGGCGTTCTGCTGCTGCTTCTGGTCGGCCTTGTCGTCCTGCTTGGCCTCGGCCTGCTTCGGCTGGTCGTTCTGCTTCTGGCCGCCGTTCTGCTGGCCGTTCTGCTGCTCGCCGCCGTTCTGCTTCGGCTGGTTCTGCTGGTCGGCGCCGTTCTGCTTCTGCTGGCCGGCGTTCTGGCCGCCGTTCTGCTGGTCGGTGCCGTTCTGCTGCTCGCCGTTCTCGGCGTTCTGCCCACGGCCACGACCGCGACCACGGCTGCGACGACCGCGACGCGAGCCGCCCTCGCCCTGCTCGGAGTTCTGGTCGCCCTGCTCGTTCTGGTCGCCGGACTCGTTCCGGTCCTGATCGACCCGGACGGCGGACGTCGGAGCCTGCTGGCCCTGCTGGGCCGCCTGGCTCGGCTGCTCGGCCTCGGCAGGTGCCGACGCCTGCTGCCCCTGGTCGGTGCCACGTTGCTCGGTGCCACGCTGCTCGGCGTTCCGCTGGCCACGGCCACGGCGCTGCGAGCCGGACTGCGCGGCTTCCTGGGCGTCCTTCTCGGCGCGGACCTGGTCGAGCCCGGCGAGGAGGTCCTCGGTGCCGGTCTGGCCGTGGTTGGTGTGCTCGGCGGCCGAGGTCGGCGCGGCGTTCACGGTGCCACCGGACGACGCGCGGCGCGAACGACGGGCGCGGCTCGGGGCTGCCGACTCGGCGGGTGCCTCGGGGTCGGCGACGGGGGCCTCGGGGTCGGCGACGGGGGCCTCGGCGGCGGGCTGCGCGAGGGCCTCGGCGGGCTCCGGCAGGGTCGGCTGCTCGGTTGCGGCCGGCTCGGCGGGGGTCTCGGCGACGACGGTGGCGGCCGGGGCGGCCGGGGTCTCGTCGACGGGACGCTTGTCCTCGATGGAGGCGATCAGGTCGCCCTTGCGGAGCTTGGAGAGCCCGGTGATGCCGAGCGAGGATGCGATGCGCTGGAGCTCCGGGAGACGGAGGGCACGCAGGTCGCTGGGGATCTCCACCTGGGCGGAGTTGTTGTCGGTCAAGGTCGGTGTTTCCTTTCGAACCGCAGAACGCGGAGAGTTTCCACCGTCCCGGATGCGCAGGGTGAGCATCGACCGCCGTTCAGACGACGGATCGGGATTCGGTGATCAGAAAGAGATGCACACTCGCGCACCGGACCCTGCGACGTCGCAGGAGCTGTCCTGAGGACGAGCGATCCGTACGGTTACGCGGGTTCGGCTTCGAGCGCCGAGTGCGCTGCCACTGTAGCACCACCGAGATCGACGGCCAGCATGAGCGGCCGCCAGTCGGATTCGGCGTGTCGGTGCACCAGTTCGGCGGCGGTCAGACGCTGTGCCGGGTCACTGCCGAGGACGAGCAGGCTCGGCCCGGCACCGGAGACCACCGCGGCGAGGCCGTGTTGCCGGAGCAACCGGATCAGGGCGTCGGTCTCGGGCATGGCGCTGGCGCGGTACGCCTGGTGCAGCCGGTCCTCGGTCGCGGCGAGCAGCAGCTCGGGGCTCTGGATGAGCGCCGCGACGAGCAGCGCCGAGCGGGAGACGTTGAACGCGGCGTCGGCGTGCGGGACCTGCTCGGGCTGCAGGGAGCGCGCGAGCTTGGTCGAGAGCGTCGAGGTCGGCACGAACACCACCGGGGCGACACCGCGGTGCACCAGGAGCCGCTTGTAGGCCGGGCCTTCGGCGGTCATCCACGCGATCGTCAGGCCGCCGAAGAGCGCCGGTGCGACGTTGTCCGGGTGGCCCTCCATCTCGGTGGCCAGGGTCAGGAGCGTCGAGGCGTCCAGGTCGACGATGCCCTCGAGCAGCCCACGGGCCGCCATCAGCCCGGCGACGATCGCCGCGGCGGAGGAACCGAGACCGCGGCCGTGCGGGATCGCGTTCGTGGCGTGCAGCTCGAGACCGGGCTGGTCGACACCGGCGTGCTCCAGGCCACGGCGGACCGCGCGGACGACGAGGTTCGTGTCGTCGGTGGCGACCTCACCGGCACCGACGCCCTCGACCGTGACGGTCGCGCCGGGTTCGCGGCGGACGCGCACCACGACCTCGTCGTAGAGCGAGAGCGCGAGGCCGAGCGAGTCGAAACCGGGGCCGAGGTTCGCCGACGTCGCCGGCACCCGGACGCGCACCGCTGATCCGGCCGGCAGCGCACGGACCGCCCGTCCGGCCGGTACAGCACTGCGGGCGGTCATGCCCTCACCCGGTCCGGACGAGCGGTCGGAGATCACTGCTCGCTGACCAGACCGAGCACGTCGGCGATCGACTTCGTGTCGACCGGGACGCTCGTCGGGGTGACCTCGCCGCCGTCCGACGTGCGGAGGGCCCACTGCGGGTCCTTCAGGCCGTGGCCCGTGACCGTGATGACGACCTTCGCGCCCTTCGGCACGACACCCGCGTCGGCACGCTCGAGCAGCCCGGCGACACCGATGGCGGACGCGGGCTCGACGAAGACGCCGACCTCGGCCGACAGGATGCGGTGCGCGGCGAGGATGGCCTCGTCGGTGATGGCCCCGAAGTAGCCGTCGGTCTCCTCTCGTGCCTCGAGCGCGAACTGCCACGAGGCCGGGTTGCCGATGCGGATCGCCGACGCGATGGTGTCGGGGTGCCGGACGACCTCGCCGTGCACGATCGGGGCGGAACCGGCGGCCTGGAACCCGAACATGCGGGGCAGCTTGGTGCTGCGGCCGGCGGCGACGTCCTCGCGGTAGCCACGCGAGTACGCGGTGTAGTTACCCGCGTTGCCGACGGGCAGGAAGTGGAAGTCCGGTGCGTCACCGAGGACGTCGACGACCTCGAACGCGGCGGTCTTCTGCCCCTCGATGCGGTCGTTGTTGACGGAGTTGACGAGGTGCACCGGGTAGTTCGCCGCCAGGTCGCGGGCGATGTCGAGGCAGTCGTCGAAGTTGCCCTGCACCTGCAGCAGCTGGGCGTCGTGGGCGACGGCCTGGCTGAGCTTGCCCATGGCGATCTTGCCCTCCGGCACGAGCACCGCGGCGGTGATGCCGGCGTGCGTGGCGTACGCCGCGGCCGAGGCGCTGGTGTTGCCGGTGGAGGCGCAGATGACGGCCTTCGCGCCGTGCTCGACGGCCTTGGAGATCGCCATCGTCATGCCGCGGTCCTTGAACGAACCCGTCGGGTTCATGCCCTCGAACTTCACGTAGACCTCGGCGCCGGTGCGCTCGGAGAGCCGACGAGCCGGGATGAGCGGCGTGCCGCCCTCACCGAGCGTGACGATGGGCGTCGCCTCGGTCACGTCGAGTCGGTCGGCGTACTCGCGCAGGACTCCCTGCCACTGGTGGGCCATCAGGCTTCTCTCTCTGTCCGGTGGGGTGGATCTGGTGGTGGTTCGGCTCGGTGGGCCCGCTGGTCGGCCTGGAGGCCCGTGGTCGCGTCAGCGACCGACGACGCGCAGGACGCTGGTGACGTCCAGGACGACGTCCTCGCCGCGGAGGGCGACGACGGTGTCGGCGAGGTCGGCCTCGCGCGCCAGGTGGGTGCCGATGACGAGCGTCGCGGTCCCCTCGGCAGCGCCGGTGGTGGTCTGCTCGACCGTCTCGACGCTGACGCCGTGCTTCGCGAGCACGCCGGCGACGGTCGACAGCACGCCGGGGGCGTCCGTGACGTGCAGGGTGATCTGGTAGCTCGTGCGGACGGTGCCGATCGGGAACACCGGCAGCTCGGACTGCGTCGACTCGGCGACCCCCGGGCCGCCGATGACGTGTCGGCGGGCAGCGGAGACCAGGTCGCCGAGGACCGCCGAGGCCGTCTCGACACCGCCGGCACCCGCGCCGTAGAACATCAGGTCGCCGGCGGCCTCGGCCTCGACGAACACGGCGTTCTTCGCACCGTGCACGCTCGCGAGCGGGTGCGACTCGGGGACGAGGGCCGGGTAGACGCGGGCGCTGACGCCCTCGCGGCCGTCCTCGTCGGTCAGACGCTCGGCGGTCGCCAGGATCTTCACGACGTAGCCGGCCTTGCGGGCGGCGCGGACCTGGTCGATCGTGACGTGCGTGATGCCCTCGCGGTGCACGGCGGCGAGCGGCACCGAGGTGTGGAACGCCAGCGAGGCCAGGATCGCTGCCTTCTGCGCGGCGTCGTAGCCCTCGACGTCGGCGGTCGGGTCGGCCTCGGCGTACCCGAGCTCCGTCGCGGTGGCCAGGGCGTCCTCGAACGTGGAGCCCTTGCGGTCCATCAGGTCGAGGATGAAGTTCGTGGTGCCGTTGACGATACCCATGATCCGGACGATGCGGTCACCGGCGAGCGAGTCGTGCAGCGGCCGGATGATCGGGATCGCCCCCGCCACGGCGGCCTCGTAGTAGAGCTGCGCGCCGACCTGCTCGGCCGCGGCGAAGAGTTCCGGGCCGTGGGTCGCGAGCAGCGCCTTGTTGCCGGTGACGACGTCCGCGCCGGACTGCAGGGCCTGGAGCACGAGGGTGCGCGCCGGCTCGATGCCGCCGATCAGCTCGACGACGATGTCCGCACCGAGGATGAGCGATGCCGCGTCCGTGGTGAAGAGCTCCGCCGGCAGGTCGACGTCGCGCTGCGCGTCCACGTCGCGCACGGCGATCCCGACGAGCTCCAGCCCCGCACCGGCGCGCGAGGCCAGCTCGTCGCCGTGCTCGAGGAGCAGCCGCGCGACCTGGGAACCGACCGAGCCGGCCCCGAGCAGCGCGACACGGACGTTGCGGTATTCGATCATCTGGTAGCGGTTCCTGTCGGTGGGGGTGCGCCCTGCGGGGTGGGCGGACCCGGTCGGGTCGGGGGTCAGCGGCCGGTGCCGTCGGCGGGCACGGCGGCGACCCCGGTATCACGGGCGAGCAGGTCGTCGATCGTCTCGCCCCGCACGAGGATACGGGCTGTGCCGTCCGCGACGGCGACGACCGGCGGACGGCCCACGTGGTTGTAGTTGCTCGACAGCGCCCAGCAGTACGCACCGGTGGCCGCGACGGCCAGCAGGTCGCCCCGCCGCACGTCGCCGGGCAGGTACTCGTCGTCCACCACGACGTCACCGCTCTCACAGTGCTTGCCGACGACTCGGCTCAGCACCGCCGGGGCATCGGAGGTGCGGGCGAGCCGGGCCGTGTAGTCGGCGCCGTACAGGGCGGGACGGATGTTGTCGCTCATCCCGCCGTCGACGGAGACGTACGTGCGGGTCGCACTGCCGCCGTCGTCGGTCTCGAGCGTGACCGGCTTGATCGTACCGACGCGGTAGAGCGTCACCCCTGGCGGGCCGATGATGTAGCGGCCCGGCTCGACGGCGATGTCCGGCACCGGGATGCCGCGCTCGGCGCAGGCCTCGCCGATGATCGTGGCCAGTGCGTCGGCGACGTCCTCCGGGGCGAAGGCGGAGTCGGCCTCGGTGTAGTCGATGCCCCAGCCGCCGCCGAGGTTCAGCTCGGGCACCGGACCGGACGCCACGAGCGTCGCGTGCACGTCCATCAGTCGGCGTGCGGCCTCGCGGAAGCCGGCGTCGTCGAAGATCTGCGAACCGATGTGCGAGTGCAGCCCGACGAAGGCGAGCGACGGCTCGGCCCGGACGGCTGCCGCGGCCTCGACGGCTTCGGACAGCGGGATGCCGAACTTCTGGTCCTCGCGAGCGGTCGCCAGGTACTCGTGGGTGGACGCGTGCACCCCGGTGTTGATCCGGATGCGCACCCGCTGCACGACCCCGGCGTCGGCGGCGGCACGGGCGACGCGCCGCACCTCTTCGTGACTGTCGAGCACGATCGTGCCGATGCCGACCTCGACCGCGCGGGCGATCTCGGCGTCGGACTTGTCGTTGCCGTGGAAGCCGAGCCGACCGGGGTCGATGCCGCCGGCCAGGGCGACCGCGAGCTCACCGGCGGTGCAGACGTCGACGCGCAGGTCGGCCTCGGCCATCCACGCGACGACCTGCGTCGTCAGGAAGGCCTTGCCGGCGTAGTAGACGTGCGCATGGCTGCCGATGCGCTCGAACGCGTCGGCGAACGCGTTCCGCACACGGACGGCGCGGGACTGGACGTCACGCTCGTCGACGACGTACAGGGGCGTGCCGAACTGCGCGACCAGGTCCGTCGCGCTGATGCCGCCGATCGCCAGGGTGCCGTCGTCGGTCCGCGTCGCGGACGCGGGCCAGATGCGGTCCACCAGTTCGGAGGCGTCCGTCGGGAACCGCAGCCGCGGCGGTGCAAGGGGGTTCTCGCTCACGGGACCCGATCCTACCGACGCGAGCCGTGCCTCCCGGGCCGCGTTACGCACCCGTCCGCTCAGCCGCAGCTGCCCACGGTCCGCAGGCCGTCCTCGTTGAGCGGCAGCGCGTCCGCGGTGATCCGGACCGTCGCGTCGGACTTCGACACGTCGAGCGAGCGCACCCGCAGCGGCTCGGGCAGGAACTGCGCGGTGCAGACCTGCATTGGGACGCCGGTGACGCCCGGGATCGAGTCGACCTTGAGGCCGAGGTCGGAGTTCGTGATCCGGACGCTCTCCGGGGTGATCGTGATGCCGCGGCCGTCGTCCTGCGCGACGACGGCACCCTTCGCCGCGTAGGTGATGTCGTAGCCGAGCACCGACGACGACCCCGTCAGTTCGACGCCGCCGTCGACCAGGTTCAGCCGGTCGAACAGCGGGCTGTACTTCGCCAGGTCCTTGACGCTCGACGACGCCAGGGTGACCGTGCCGTCGACGTCGCGGACATCGCCCTTGCCGTCCACCGGGACGTCCTGCGCGGTGACGTCGGCGGCGAGCGGGATGCCGTCGACGGTGAGCTTCGCCGAGGAGATCTCGACGCGGTCGAGCGTGCCGCTGATCAGCTGCGGGATGACGATGCCCTCGGCGTGGGCGTCGACCTCGCCGGTCGTGCCGTCCGGCAGCGACTGCTCGACCTGCTGGGCGATGATCCGGTCGACGACGCCGCGCAGCACGAGCTCGGCGATCACGACGAGGGCTGCGAGCACGACGACGACCACGAGCAGGACGACGGGCCAGCGGCGGCGCGTGGTGGGGCGTTCGGTGGCTGCGGGCATGCGTCCCACCCTGCCAGTCCGGTCTGCGGCGCAGCTGCGGCCCGGCCTGCGGCCGGGCCTGCAGAACGCCGGTGTTCGCGCTCGACACCCCGGGATGCGGGTGTTCGGTGCGCGAACACCGGTGTTCTGCGGGAAGCGCGACCGCTACATGCGGGACGGAGCCGACACGCCGAGCAGGCCGAGGCCGTTCCGGACGACCTGGCCGGTGGCGTCGTTCAGCCACAGGCGCGTGCGGTGCAGGTCGGTCACGGGCTCGTCGCCGAGGGGCGTGACACGGCAGGAGTCGTACCAGCGGTGGTACAGGCCGGCGAGCTGTTCGATGTACCGCGCGATGCGGTGCGGCTCGCGCAGTTCGGCGGCGTGCCGGACCACCCGCGGGTACTCGGCGAGGGCTCCGAGGAGCGCGCTCTCGGACTCGTGGGTCAGCAGCGAGGCGTCGAACACAGACCGGTCGACCCCGGCGGCCGCGGCGTTCCGGGCCACCGACTGCGTGCGGGCGTGGGCGTACTGCACGTAGAAGACGGGATTGTCGTTCGTGCGCTTCGTGAGCAGGTCGAGGTCGATGTCGATCGCGGTGTCGCTGGCGAAGCGGACCAGGGCGTACCGGCCGGCGTCGACACCGACGGCGTCGACGAGGTCCTCCATCGTGACGATGGTGCCGTTGCGCTTCGACATGCGCATCGGTTCGCCGTCCTTGAGCAGGTTCACCATCTGCCCGATCAGGATCTCGAGGTTCTTGCCCGGCTCGTCCCCGAACGCGGCGCACATCGCCATCATGCGGCCGACGTAGCCGTGGTGGTCGGCACCGAGCATGATCAGGTTCCGCTCGAACCCGCGCTCGCGCTTGTCGAGGTAGTACGCCAGGTCGCCGGCGATGTACGCGGGCTCGCCGTCCGACTTGATGACGACGCGGTCGCGGTCGTCGCCGAAGTCGGTCGTGCGGAGCCACTCGGCACCCTCGGCCTCGTACATCACGCCGGCCGACCGCAGCCGGGCGATGGCACGCTCGACGGCCTTCGACTCGTGCAGGGCGTTCTCGTGGAAGTAGACGTCGAAGTCGACGCCGAAGTCGTGCAGCGACGACTTGATGTCCGCGAACATGAAGTCGACGCCCTCGCGACGGAAGAGCTCCTGCGCCTCGTCGCGCGGCAGGTCACGGACGTCGATGCCCGGCTCGAGGGTCGCGATGACCCGCGCCGCGATCTCGGCAATGTAGGCGCCGCCGTAGCCGTCCTCGGGCGTGGGCTCACCGAGGGCGCTGGCCACGAGGGAGCGGGCGAAGCGGTCGATCTGCGCACCGTGGTCGTTGAAGTAGTACTCGCGGGTGACGAGCCCGCCCTGCGCCTGGAACACGCGGGCCAGGCTGTCGCCGACCGCGGCCCAGCGGACGCCGCCCATGTGGATCGGGCCGGTGGGGTTGGCGGAGACGAACTCCAGGTTGATCCGGACGCCGTCGTACAGGTCGCCGGTACCGAAGGACTCGCCGCCGTCCACGATGGTGCGCGCGATCTCGCCGGCGGCGGCCGCCTCGAGCGTGATGTTGATGAAGCCGGGACCGGCGACGTCGACGGAGTCCACACCGTCGAGCTCGGTCAGCTCCCCGGCGATCTCGGTCGCGAGCTCGCGCGGGTTCGTGCCGAGCCGCTTCGCGAGCTGCATGGCCGCGTTCGAGGCCCAGTCGCCGTGGGCGCGGTTCTTCGGACGCTCGAGCACCACGTGGGACTCCTCGATCGTCACGGTCTCGGACGCGCCTCGGCGCTCGACGATCCCGGTCAGGATCGACAGGTACGCGGCGGAGAGTTCGGCTGGAGTCACGAGGACCGATCCTACCGGGACGCCCAGGTCCGCACCGGTCGATGCAGCATCATGTCGGGATGACCCCCCGCAGCCGTGCCCGGGCGCTCACCGTCGCCACCCTCACCACCGCAGCAGCCGTCGTGCTCGCCGGGTGCTCGGGCGGCGGAGACGGCACCCCGTCGGCCACTGCGACCCCGGCGGGCAAGCCGGTGTCGCAGACCTGCGCGGAGCTCCTGCCGTCGAGCGCGCTGTCGGTGTACGGGAAGACCTTCGAGCTCGACGACGCCTTCACCCCGGCGAAGGGCTCCCCCGCCGCGGCCATCGCGAAGCAGCAGGGCCGCGTCTGCCGGTTCGTCAGCACCGACCCGGACGCCACGGCGATCACGCTCGCGGTCGCCGACCTGCCTGAGAAGTCGCTCACCAACCTGAAGGACGCCCTGTACGAGCGGGGCGGGTCCGTCCCCACCTACCGCGTGGAGGGCTACTTCGCCCTGAGCGGCGACGTCGGCCGCGCGGACGCCTTCGCCGATCCGTACTGGATCACCGCACAGTCGACGCTGTTCACCGAACCGGGCGGCGCGCAGCCCGTCGTCGACGCGGTGCGCGCCGCGCTGCAGCCGTCCGCGTCGGCGACGGCCACGCCCGGGGGCTGACGCGGTGCGGCGGCCGCGCACGGTGTCGGGGCCGCCGACTGGTGCGAGGTTGCGTGCGTGGTGCGCGTTTGCAGCGCCGCACGGGACACGGAACCTCGCACCGGCTCGCGACGGACGCACCGTGCGGGCGGGAGGCCCGCGGCGGGCCCGCACCGTGCCTCCTGACCGTCCGACGCCGCGTCCACACCGCGACACGCGCTGTCCGGCACCACCCGCCGGACCTGCTACGGTTGTTGACACCCCTTGGCCCCCATAGCTCAGGGGATAGAGCACTGCCCTCCGGAGGCAGGGGCGGAGGTTCGAATCCTCCTGGGGGCACTGGAAGTCGCCGGCCAAGGTGACGTCTCCGCTCCGCGGAGTCGGTACCGGCCGATGTCGCCTGCGGCGACTGCCCCCCGTTGAGGTCCTCCCCTCCGGGTCCGGTCGCGCTTCTGGTCGCTGGTGCCCTCGTCGAGTGAGCAGAACGCGCCGAGTCGGGGCGGGTGATCCGACGTCTTCTGCTCACTCGGCGCACGACGCAGCCGTCCAGTGCGGCACCGTCCGTTCCCGAGCAGGACACCTCGACCCCCTAGGATCACGGGCCGGTCGTCCCGCACGCGACCGGGAAGAGGCCTCGATGACCACCGGCACCGGGAACGCGCAGCTCGAACTCGCCCGCGGCGGCGACGCACCCGCACCACGGACCCTGTTCGACGTCCTGGCGGCGACCGCGGCGACCCACCCGGACGCGACCGCCCTCGAGGACCCTGCCGGCAGCGTCGACTACGCCGCCCTGCTCGACCTCGTGCGCGCGCAGGCCGACGACCTCGCCCGCCGCGGCGTCCGACGGGGAGACCGGGTCGGGGTGCGGATCCCCTCCGGCGGACGTGACCTGTACCTGTCGATCCTCGCCGTGCTCGCCGCCGGAGCGGCGTACGTGCCGGTCGACGCCGACGACCCCGAGGAGCGCGCCACCCTGGTGTTCGGCGAGGCCGGTGTCGTCGGGGTGATCGGCGCGGGCGGCGTCCTGCGAGACCGTGCCGGCGCCGAGCTGCCGGTGACGGACCCTGCGGCGAGCGCCGAACTCCCCCGCGAGACCGATGACGCGTGGATCATCTTCACGTCCGGGTCGACCGGGGTGCCGAAGGGCGTGGCGGTCACTCACCGCAGTGCAGCGGCGTTCGTGGACGCCGAGGCGCGGATGTTCCTGCAGGCGGCGCCGATCGGTCCGGGCGACCGGGTGCTGGCGGGGTTGAGCGTGGCGTTCGACGCGTCGTGCGAGGAGATGTGGCTGGCGTGGGGGCACGGCGCGGCGCTGGTGCCGGCGCCCCGGTCGCTCGTGCGGACGGGCGTGGACCTGGGGCCGTGGCTCATCGCGCACACGATCACGGTGGTGTCGACGGTGCCGACGCTCGCGGCCCTGTGGCCGGACGACGCGCTCGAGCAGGTGCGGCTCGTCATCTTCGGTGGTGAGGCGTGCCCGCCGGAGCTGGCGGCGCGCATCGCCTCGCGCGATCGGGAGCTCTGGAACACGTACGGTCCGACCGAGGCCACCGTCGTCGCGTGCGGCGCGCTGATGGACGGCGGGTCACCGGTGCGGATCGGGCTGCCGCTGGACGGGTGGGACCTGGCCGTCGTCGATGCGTCGGGGGCCCGTGTCGCGCCCGGGGACGTCGGTGAGCTGGTGATCGGTGGTGTCGGGCTGGGGCGGTACCTGGACCCGGCGAAGGACGCCGAGAAGTACGCGCCGTTCCCCGAGCTCGGGTGGGAGCGGGCGTACCGGAGCGGCGACCTGGTGCGGTACGACCCGGAGGGGCTGGTGTTCCAGGGCCGTGCGGACGACCAGGTCAAGCTCGGTGGTCGTCGGATCGAGCTGGGCGAGATCGAGGCGGCGCTGCGGGCGCTGGACGACGTCGCGGGCGGTGCCGCGGTGGTGCAGCGGACCCCGGCGGGCAACCAGGTGCTGGTCGGCTACGTCGCCCCGGTGGCGGGGGCGACGGTGGACGTGACTGCCGCGAACGCGCGGTTGCGTGAGGAGCTGCCGGCGGCGCTGGTGCCGTTGATCGCGGTGGTGGAGTCGCTGCCGACGCGCACCTCGGGCAAGGTCGACCGGGCAGCGCTGCCCTGGCCGCTGCCTGGAGCGTCCGAGGCGGCGATGCTGCCGGACACGGTCGCGTGGATCGCCGAGCGGTGGTCGGCGATCCTCGGGGTGCCGGTGGCGAGTGTCGACGACGACTTCTTCGCGCACGGCGGCGGGTCGTTGACGGCGGCGCAGCTGGTGTCTGCGATCCGGGAGCGGTTCCCGTCGACGACGGTGGCGGACGTGTACGACCATCCGCGGATCGGTGCGCTGGCGGCGGCGCTCGACGAGTCGGGTCCGGTGGCGGCGTCCTCGCGGGACGTCGCTCCGGTGCCTCCGGCGACCGGGCTGCTCATGACGGTGCTCGGGTTGCCGGTGCAGGTGCTCCGGGGGCTGCGTGTCCTGACGTGGACGGCCGTGGTGGCTGTGGTGCTGCACGCGACGACGCTGCCGTTCCTGCCGGTGCTGCCCTGGCCGGTGCTCGTGCTCGCGGTGCTGGTGTTCGTGACGCCGATCGGCAAGATGGCGCTGACGGTGGTGCTGGCGCGGCTGCTGCTCGCCGGGGTCCGGCCGGGGTCGTACCCCCGTGGCGGTCCGGTGCACCTGCGGGTGTGGCTGGCCGAGCGCATCGCCGAGGCCGTCGACGGCCCCTCGACGGCGGGCGCCCCCTGGATCAGCTACTACGCCCGGGCACTCGGTGCGCGGATCGGCAGGGACGTCGACCTGCACACGCTGCCACCCGTGACCGGGATGCTCACGATCGGCAAGCGTGCGTCGATCGAGCCCGAGGTCGACCTGGCCGGGCACTGGCTCGACGGCGACGTGTTCCACCTGGGGCACGTCCGCATCGACGAGGACGCCGTGGTGCGCAGCCGGACGACGCTGCTGCCCGGGGCGCACGTCGGTGCGGGTGCCGAGATCACCGCGGGTTCCGCCGTCGGCGGCCCGGTGCCCGCGGGCGAACGCTGGGCAGGGGCGCCTGCGGAGCGCACCGGGTCGGCTCGCGACGACCGGGAGGCCCGCCCCGCGACCCGTCGACGCTGGCTGCTCGCGTACGGGGCCGGGTCCCTGGCCGTGGCCGGGTTGCCGGTGGTCGGTGTCGCGGTCGGACTGCTGGTCGCCCTCGCCCTGGTCGGGCGGGCGTCGACCCTCGGGGACGCGGTGCTCCGCGCGCTGCTGACGGTCCCCCTGGCGACGGTCGTCGCCGGGGCGGTGTACGCGCTGCTGGTGGTGGTCGCGGTGCGGCTGCTCGGCATCGGCCTGCACGAGGGGCGGCACCCGGTGCGCTCCCGGATCGGCTGGCAGGTGTGGTCGACCGAGCGGGTGCTCGATGCGGCGCGCACCCTGCTGTTCCCGCTGTACGCCTCGCTCGTGACGCCGGTGTGGCTGCGGCTGCTCGGCGCCCGGGTCGGTCGGGACACCGAGATCTCGACGGTGCTGCTCATCCCCGCGTTGACGCAGATCGCTTCGGGGGCGTTCCTGGCCGACGACACGATGGTGGCGACGTACGAGCTCGGCGGCGGTCGGGTGCGGATCGGTCGCTCGAAGGTCGGCCGTCGGGCGTTCCTCGGCAACAGCGGGATGACGGGAGCCGGACGCTCGGTGCCGCGCGAGGCCCTGGTGGCGGTGCTGTCCGCGGTGCCGAAGAAGGCCAAGCGCGGCTCGTCGTGGCTCGGGTCGCCCCCGGTGCGGCTGCGGCGTGCGGCGACGGAGTTCGACGAGGCGCGCACGTTCCGTCCGTCCAGGCGGCTGAAGGTCGCCCGCGGCTGCTGGGAGCTGCTGCGCCTGGTCGCCCCGATGGTCTCCGCCGCAATCGCGCTCGGCGTCGCCGGAGCCCTGCTGGCGCTGTGGTCGGCCCTCGGGATCGGGTGGACGGTACTGCTCGCCGGGCCGGTGCTCATCGCCGCCGGTGCGGTCGCCGCCGTGGTGTCGACGATCGCGAAGTGGGCGTTCGTCGGCCGGATCACGGCCCGGGAGCATCCGCTGTGGTCGTCGTTCGTGTGGCGCAACGAGGTGCAGGACACGTTCGTCGAGACCGTCGCGCGCCCCTGGTTCGCCGAGCAGGCCACCGGCACCCCCGCGCTGGCCGTCTGGCTGCGGAGCCTCGGTGCGACGATCGGCCGCGGCACCTGGCTCGAGACGTACTGGCTGCCCGAGGCCGACCTCGTCACCATCGGCTCCGGGGCGTCGGTGGCGCGCGGCACGGTCGTGCAGACGCACCTGTTCCACGACCGCGTGATGCAGCTCGACACCGTCCGACTCGACGCGGGTGCGACGCTCGGGCCGCACAGTGTGGTCCTGCCGGCGGCCGGCATCGGTGCGGGGGCGACCGTCGGGCCGTCCTCGCTCGTCATGCGCGGTGAGCAGGTACCGACGGGCTCCCGCTGGTCCGGCAACCCGATCGCTCCGTGGACATCGGCAGCCCCCTCGGTGACCGCCCCACCGGCGCCATGAGGTTGACTGTCCCCGTGCCCTCCGATCCCGCCGCAGACCCGTACACCCCGCACAGCGGCGACCGACGGTGGAGCGCCGAGCACTACGAGCTCCGTCTCGACTACCGCGTCGCCACGAACCGGCTGGACGGCACCGCCACGATCACCGCGCGCGCCCTCGAGCCGCTCGACAAGGTCGTGATCGACCTGCACGGGCTCACGGTCGACCGGGTCGACGTCGACGGACGTCGGGCCAAGAAGGTCTCGACCGCGACGCACAAGGTGACGGTCACCCCGGCCGACCCCATCGCCGCCGACACCGTGTTCAGCGTGCACCTGCGGTACCGCGGCACCCCGCACCCCGTCCGGAGCGCATGGGGGCAGGTCGGCTGGGAAGAACTGTCCGACGGCGTCATCGTCGCCGCGCAGCCCACGGGGGCGCCGTCGTGGTTCCCGTGCAACGACCGCCCCGACGACAAGGCCACGTACCGGATCGAGATCGCGGCCGAGGCGGCGTACGACGTCCTGGCGAACGGGGAGCTGCTCGCCAAGGAGCGCGACCGTGTCGGCACCCGCTGGACCTACGCCACCACCGAGCCGATGGCGACCTACCTGGCGACCGTGCAGATCGGGCGGTACCGCACCACGAAGCTGCGCACGAGCGGGGTGCCCGTCACGCTGCACCACCCCGCCGACCTCGCCGCCGCCGCGAAGACCGACTTCGGACAGGTGCCGCAGATGCTCACGCTGTTCGGTGACCGGTTCGGCCCGTACCCGTTCGCGGCGTACGGCGTCGTGGTGACCGACGACGACCTGGAGATCCCACTCGAGGCCCACGGCCTGGCGGTGTTCGGCCGGAACCACGTCGACGGCGAGCACGGCACCGACCGCCTCATCGCCCACGAGCTCGCCCACCAGTGGTTCGGCAACTCCGTCACGGTCACCCGGTGGCAGGACATCTGGCTGCACGAGGGGTTCGCCTGCTACGCCGAGTGGCTGTGGTCCGAGGATCGCGGCGACGACACCGCGGACCAGCTGGCCGAGCGGTACCGGCAGGGACTGCTCGAGCAGCCGGAGGACCTGGTGGTCGGTGACCCGGGCGCGGAGGACATGTTCGACGACCGCGTCTACAAGCGCGGCGCCCTCGCCCTGCACGCCGTCCGCCGCACGATCGGCGACGGCGCCTTCTTCACCGGGCTGCGGAGCAT
Organism: Curtobacterium poinsettiae; assembly: GCF_025677645.1. Taxonomy (NCBI): domain Bacteria; kingdom Bacillati; phylum Actinomycetota; class Actinomycetes; order Micrococcales; family Microbacteriaceae; genus Curtobacterium; species Curtobacterium flaccumfaciens. The sequence continues at coordinate 2,671,062 of NZ_CP106879.1, forward strand.
CACCGAGCGGCACCGGCACGGATCCGTCACCGTGCCCGACGTGCTCGATGCGTTCGCGGACGCGGCCGGCAGTTCCGTCGCGGACGTCCGTGCGGTGGCCGGGCCCTGGATCGACGAGGCGTCCGTGCCGGCGCTGCCCGCTGGCGAGCAGGCTCCGCCGCGTCGGCTGGCAGGCTCCGCCGCCGCGTCGGCTAGCCGGCCAGCTCGCCGTCGGCCGGGTCACAGCTGACCTCGGACCACACCGCGTCGAGCGACAGCCCGACCTCGCCGGCGACCGACGCGATGGTCGAGAACGCCGGCGTCGCGATGCGGCCGGTCTCGATCTTCCGGAGCGTCTCCGGCGAGATCCCCGCGGCCAGGGCGGTGTCCACGATCGATCGCGGACCACGGGCACGACGGAGCAGCGCTCCGAGGCGACGACCGCGCGCGACCTCGTCGGGGCGGAGTGGGAGACGGACCATGCCCACATAGTAATACCGGTATGATCATCCGCGTGATCGAGATCCTGACCCCCGCCGAGGTCGACAAGGGCCGCGCCACCGGAGCCCTCGTCGGCACGATCCTGCAGACCCTGCGCGAACGCACCCGCGTCGGCACGAACCTGCTCGAGATCGACCGGTGGGCGAAGCAGATGATCGAGGCCGCTGGCGCCGACTCCTGCTACGTCGACTACGCACCCTCGTTCGGCCGCGGTCCGTTCGGCCACCACATCTGCACGGCCGTGAACGACGCCGTCCTGCACGGGCTGCCGCACGACCAGGCGCTGCAGGACGGCGACCTGCTGACCCTCGACCTCGCGGTGTCCCTGGACGGCATCGCCGCCGACGCCGCGATCAGCTTCGTCGTCGGCACCGCACGCCCCGAGGACCTCGCACTCATCGACGCCACCGAACGCGCGCTGGCCGCGGGCATCGCCGCCGCCGGACCGGGCGCCCGCATCGGTGACCTGTCCCACGCGATCGGCACCGTGCTCGAAGCCGCGGGCTACCCGGTGAACGTCGAGTTCGGCGGACACGGCATCGGCTCGACCATGCACCAGGACCCGCACGTGTCGAACACCGGGCGCGCCGGTCGCGGCTACACGCTCCGGCCCGGGCTCCTGCTCGCGCTCGAACCGTGGGTGATGGCGGACACCGACGTCCTGGTCACCGACGCCGACGGCTGGACCCTGCGGAGCGCCACCGGAGCGCGGACCGCCCACACCGAGCACACGATCGCGATCACCGATGACGGCGCCGAGGTGCTCACGCTCCCCCGCTGACCGTCCCGACGACCTCGACTGGCAGGCCACCCGCCGCGACGACGAGCACCACGTCCGGCGCGGCGTACAGCACGGTGAGCGGTCGTTCGACGCCTTCGAACCGGGCCGTGCCGGCGGCCACGTCGACCTCCACCGCGATCGGGTCGACGCGCAGCCCGCGTCCGTCGCGTTTCAGCACGGCCTCCTTCGCCGCCCACGCTGCGGCGAGGAGCGCCGGATCCCCGTCGGCTCGACGGAGTTCGTCCGGAGTGAAGACGTCGAGCGGCGCAGCGGCGACCCGCGACACCCGCTCGACGTCGACGCCGAGCGCCGACGGACCGACCGCGAGGGCGACGACCCCCGGCGCGCGACAGGCTCACGCCGACCGGGACGCCCGCGGCGGTCGCCCACGGACGACCGTGGTCGGTCCCCGCACAGTGCGGGCAGACGCGACCCGCGCGCACCGCGAGCGGGTCGACGCCGGTCGCCGACGCGACGGCAGCGAGCAGCGCCTCCCGGTCGTCCGCGCGGTCAGCAGCCGACGTCCGGAGCGTCACCGTGACGGTCTGGAGGCACGACCCGGCGACCGGGGCAGCGCCCGTCGGTCGTGTGGTCGCGCCCAGGGCGGATCAGGCGTGCGTCAGCGCGATGAGCGCGACGTTCATGGTGCTGTACAGGCCTTCGGAGCGGGTCGCCTGGCGAACTCGTCCGCGCAGGACCTCGTAGCGGCCGTCGTGCTCGCGCACGAAACCGATCACGCCCGTCGCCGGAGTCGACACCCGGTGGTAGCCGTCCTCGAGCGGGACGACCTCGGTGCTCGTGGTGCGTTCCATCGTTCTTCCCCTTCCGTTCATCCTCGAACAGTGGCGCCAGCATACCCCGGTCCGGGGGACAAGACGTCCACAGGAAGCACGGTCCGGAGCGTTCCCCCAGAGTCTGTCCGTGCCCCTGCGTGGCCTGGATAGACTCCGGGCGACAGCGCACTCGTGGCGCGGTCCGGGGCGGTGCCACGGGGTACCGACCGGCGACGGACGGAGGACGGATGCGAGCGGTCCAGCACGGATCGGGCACGGACGGGTCGAACGGGCACAGGGGGACAACGCGGCTGTGGAGCCGCGTGACGGCCGCCCTCGTCGCCATGCTGATCGTCCTGGCTCCGGCAGCGACCGCCCACGCCACGGCACCCGTCGACCTGGGCGGCGCGTACGTCCTCGACGAGGCCGACGCGTTGACCGCATCCCAGCAGGCGCGGGTCGAGCAGGCCGTGCAGGACCTGTACTCCGACACGCAGACGCAGCTGTTCGTCGTGTTCGTACCGTCCTTCACCGACCCCACCGACCACACCGAGTGGGGTCGGGCCGTGCTCGAGCAGAACCAGATCGACACCGACGGCATCCTGCTCTCGGTCGCGGTCGACGAGCGGAACTACGACGTCCAGCAGACGAACGAGACCGCGATCTCCTCGTCCGACGTGGAGAACGCCGTCAACGACTCGCTGCTCCCCGAGCTCAAGCAGGGCGACTGGTCCGGCGCCGCCGTGGCCTTCGCCGACGGGCTGACCCAGTCGCAGGCCCCGGTCGACCTCACCTGGCTGTGGATCCTGCTGCTCGTCGTGGTCGTCGGGCTCATCGTCGTGGTCCTGGTCATCCGGACCCGGAACAAGCGCCGCACCGCCGCAGCCACCGAGGCGCAGGAGGCCTCGCTCGCCGACCTCGAACGCACCGCCGGCGGCGCCCTGGTCACCATCGACGACGAACTCCGCACCGCCGAGCAAGAGGTCGGGTTCGCGAGCGCGCAGTTCGGCCCGGACGCCGCCAAGCCCTTCGCCGACGCCGTGCAGGCCGCCCAGCGCGAGGTCCGCAAGGCCTTCGCGATCCGGCAGCAGCTCGACGACGAGGTCCCCGACACCCCGCAGCAGCGCGCCGAGTGGGCGAACCAGATCATCGTCATCTGCGAACGCGCGCACGCCGCGATCGAGGAGCAGACCGAAGCGTTCGACCAACTCCGCTCGCTCGAGGACGGCATCGAGGACGCAGCCAGATCGCTCGCCCAGGCCGTGGCGGCCGCACCGGCCTCGGTCGGCGCCGCCGCCGCTGCACTCGACCGCGTCCGCGCCCGCTACACCGGTCGCACCCTCGCCACCGTGTCGGACAACGTCGACCAGGCCCACCAGGTGCTCGCCTTCGCCACCGATCGGTCGAACGCCGCCACCGCGTCGATCGCCGCCGGTGACAAGGGCGAGGCGGTCGTCGCCGTCCGCGATGCCCAGCACGCGCTCGCCCAGGTGCAGCAGCTCACCGACGGCGCACTCGCCGCCGAGCAGTCCTTCGACGAGGCCACCGCCCGCGCCGAGGCGATGCGCATCGACATCCAGGGGGACGTCGCCGCCGCCCGCAGCCTGCGCTCGGGCGGGCCGGACCTCGCCGCCGCGGTCACCCGTGCCGAGACCGTGCTCCGCCAGGGGCTCGACCCGAAGGACCCGGTGGCGGCCGTCGACGCGCTGACCCGGGCGAACACCGAGATCGACCAGGCCATCGCCGCGGCGCGGGGTGCCGAGGAACAGCGCCAGCGCGCCACCCAGGCGCTCGACGCGGCCCTGCGCGACGCCCGCAACCGGATCAGTCAGGCCCGTGACTACGTGTCCCTGCACCGCGGCGGCATCGGACCGACCGCTCGGACCCGGCTGTCCGAGGCCCAGCGCGCCTACGACGACGCCGTCGAACTCGCCCCGAGCAACCCCGGACAGGCGCTCAACGCCGCCCGCGCGGCCGAGCAGTACGCGGCCGCCGCGATGGACGCCGCGAACGACGACCTCGGCGGCTGGGGTGGCGGCCAGGGCGGCGGCGGTGCCCAGCTGGGTGGTCTCGTCACCGGACTCGTCCTCGGCGGCCTGCTCGGCGGTCGCGGCGGCAGCTACGGCGGCGGCTCCTTCGGGGGCGGGGGCTTCGGCGGAGGCGGGGGCTTCAGCGGCGGGGGCGGCTTCGGCGGAGGCGGCGGCGGGGGTGGCGGCGGCTTCTCCGGCGGCGGCCGCTTCTGACCCGACCGACTCCCCCGGCACCCCAGAACCAGACCCGACCCGACCCGACCCGACCCGACCACACCGTCCACAGGACTTCCACGAAAGGGAACAGCAATGGCCAAGCAGACCATCTTCGGACGCATCTCCACCCTCGTGCGCGCGAACATCAACCAGATCATCGACGACGCCGAGGACCCGCAGAAGATGCTGGACCAGCTCGTCCGCGACTACACGAACAACATCGCCGACGCGAAGACCGCGATCGCGCAGACCATCGGAAACGTGCGTCTGCTCGAGCAGGACCACGAAGAGGACAAGAAGGCCGCGGTCGAATGGGGCCAGAAGGCCGCCAACGCCTCCGCCGCAGCCGACAAGTACCGCTCCGAGGGCAAGTCGGCCGAGGCGGACAAGTTCGACAACCTCGCCAAGATCGCGATCGGCAAGCAGATCGCCGCCGAGCAGGAGGTCAAGGACGCGGAGCCGAACCTGGCGTCGCAGAACGAGGCCGTCGAGAAGCTCAAGTCCGGTCTCGCCGGCATGGAGCAGAAGCTCGAGCAGCTCCGTGCGAAGCGGGACAACCTCGTCGCCCGCTCGAAGACCGCCGAGGCGCAGTCCCGCGTCAACGACGCTCTCGGCAACATCGACGTGCTCGACCCGACGAGCGACCTCGGCCGCTTCGAGGAGAAGGTCCGCCGCGAAGAGGCGAAGGTGCTCGGCCAGCAGGAGCTGCAGTCGTCCAGCCTCGACGCCCAGTTCGAGAGCCTCGAGGACGTCGGTAAGGACGCCGAGGTCGAGGCACGACTCGCCGCGCTGAAGTCCGGCGGATCCTCGAGCATCTGACGAACGCCCTGACGACGCCGGACCCCAGCTGACAGACTGAGACGATGCACTTCCTCGTGGTCGGTCAGTGGCAGGGTTCGGCGTCGTCGCGCGCGATGCGACTCGGGGACGGCGCGTCGGCGATCGCGGCCGACCTCCCCCGGGCGTCCACCACCGTGGTCGACGTCCCGGCCGGAGCGGGTGACCGCCTCGAGACCGCCGTCGCCCGCTACACCTCGGTGCTCGCCGTCGCCGAACGCGTCGCGGAAGAGACGGCCGTCGCCACGGAACCGGTGCTCGTCGTCGGCGGTGACGGCGCCAGTGTCCTCGGCGCGACCGCCGCCCTCGCATCGGACACCGCGTTCGTCCGCATCTCCGGCTCCGGCGGGTACCGCGCGCTCAACCGGGCCCAGCCCGTCGCCGCCGAGACCGCCGCCCTGCGCCTGCTGGTCGACCGCCCCGACGACCTGTTCCCCGGCCTGCCGGTGGTGCCGGCGTCCTCGGTCGTCGTCGCCGGGGTCCGCGGCGTCGAGGACGCCGAACGGGCCGCCCTCGACAGAGCCGGGATCGTGCACCTCGACGTCGACGCCGCCACCCCGGACGCCCTCGCCGCAGCGGTCGAACGGACCGGTGCCGCATCGGTCTTCGTGCACGTCGACCTCGACGTCCTCGACCCGTCCGAGGTCGACGGACTCCTCGAACCCGTCCCGTTCGGCCTCGACGGCGCAGCGCTCGTCGAGCGCATCCAGGCCGCGACCCGCGGCCGGCGCCTCGTCGGCGCCGCGCTCACCGGGTTCGCCCCCGTCGACCCGGACCGGGCGGTGGACGACCTCGGCGTGATCCTGCGCGTCGTCGGAGCGGTGACCAGCGCCTCCCGGGTGGGCTGACCACCGGCACGACGCGACCGGCGGACCCCCTGCCGTTCCGCGTACGCTCGGGAGCATGACGGACTACGACCTCATCGTGATCGGAGCCGGCGCTGTCGGCGAGAACGTGGCGGACTACGCCAGGAAGCGCGACCTGTCGGTCGCGATCGTGGAGGCCGAGCTCGTCGGCGGCGAGTGCTCCTACTGGGCGTGCATGCCCTCGAAGGCGCTCCTGCGCAGCGGACACGCCCTCGCCGCGGCGAAGCGGCTCGACGGTGCGAAGCAGGCCGTGACCGGCACGCTCGACGCCGCCCACGTGCTCGCCCGACGCAACTCGTTCACCTCGGACTGGAAGGACGACAGCCAGGTCTCGTGGCTCGAGTCCGCCGGCATCGACCTGATCCGCGGGCACGCCCGCATCACCGGCCCGAAGACCATCGACGTCGACGGTGCGACGCACACCGCGCGCGCCGCCGTCGCGGTCGTCACCGGTTCCCTGCACACGTTGCCGCCCGTGCCCGGTCTCGCCGACGCGAAGCCGTGGGGCACCCGGGAGGGCACCAGCGCCCAGCAGGTCCCCGAGAGCCTGCTCGTCATCGGCGGCGGCGTCTCCGGCTCCGAGCTCGCGACAGCGTGGGCATCCCTCGGCGCGAAGGTCACCCTCGTCGCCCGGCACGGTCTGCTCGGCGGCATGGAGCCCTTCGCCGGAGAACTCGTCGCCGACTCCCTGCGCGAACTCGGCGTCGACGTCCGCACCGGCGTCAACCCCGTCCGGGTCGACCGCGACGAGCACGGTCTCGTCACCACGGAGCTCGACGACGGCACCACGGTGATCACGAGCGAGGTGCTCGCCGCCACCGGTCGTGCCGCACACACGCGTGACCTCGGGCTCGAGACCGTCGGCCTGACCGCGGGCGACTGGCTCGACGTCGACGACACCATGCTCGTGCACGGCACTGACTGGCTTTACGCGGTGGGAGACGTCAACCACCGCGTCCTGCTCACGCACCAGGGCAAGTACCAGGCGCGTGCCGCCGGTGAGGCGATCGCCGCGCGGTACCAGGGCACGCCGCTCCACACCGAGCCGTGGGGTGCACACGTCGCCACCGCCGACCACGCCGCCTCGCCGCAGGTCACCTTCACCGACCCCGAGGTCGCGAGCGTCGGACTCACCGAGGCGAAGGCCCGCGAGCAGGGGCTGAACGTCCGCGCGGTCGAGTACGACCTCGGTGCGATCGCCGGGTCCTCGCTGCAGGCCGACGGCTACACGGGCCGCGCGAAGATGGTCGTCGACGAGGACCGCGGGGTCGTCGTGGGCGTCACGTTCGTCGGCCAGGACGTCGCCGAGATGCTGCACGGAGCCACCGTCGCCGTCGTGGGCGAGGTCCCGATCGACCGGCTGTGGCACGCCGTGCCGGCCTACCCGACGATGAACGAGATCTGGCTCCGCCTGCTCGAGACGTACGGCCGCCCGGCCTGAGCGTGCGCAACCCGCTGCTCGAATCCCCCGTGTCCCGTGCGGGGTGGGTGTTCGCGACGGCCGTCGGGCTCGCCGTGGGCGTCCCCCTGTCGACCGGGCGGATCCGGGTGGAGGACGGGCTCGTGGTCTGCACGGGGCTGCCGCGCTGGGTCTTCCGGCGCGGCGGCACCTGCGTCGGGTCGGTGTACCTGACCCGCGACAACGACGGCCCGCGAGTGCTCCGGCACGAGCGGGTGCACGTCGAGCAGTGGCGCCGGTACGGGATGCTCATGCCGCTGCTCTACGCCGTCGCCGGGCGGGATCCCATGCGGAACCGGTTCGAGGTCGAGGCCGGCCTGGAGGACGGCGGCTACCGCTGACGGGTGCGGGTGCGGGTGCGGTCGCACGACACGCCACTCGCGCATCGTCGTGGTCGCACGAACTGTCGCCCCGACGCCGTTCGGGCGGCGATTCGTGGGACCTCGGCAGGCCTGCCGGCCGGCGGCCGGTCGCAACACCCCGCCTGGGCCGCGGCGAGCGGTCGCAGACCGTCGCCTGCGGCACCGCCAGCCGACACTTCGTGACCGCTCGACGCGCGCGCCACGACGCGTCGTGACCAGCCTCCGCGCGTCAGGCCGCGCGCCGCCGCGGCACCACGAGGGGCGTGCCGGTCTCGGGGTCGGGCACGACGACGCACGGCAGGCCGAAGACGTCCTCGACGAGGTCCGCGGTGAGCACCGACGACGGCTCCCCCGCCGAGACGATCGCCCCGTCGCGCATCGCGATGACGTGGGTGGCGTAGCGCGCGGCCTGGTTCAGGTCGTGCAGCACCGCGACGACCGTGCGACCGGCGGCGTGCAGCGTGGAGGCCAGTTCGAGCACGTCGTACTGGTGCGCGATGTCGAGGAACGTCGTCGGCTCGTCGAGCAGCACGATGTCGGTCTGCTGCGCGAGCACCATCGCGATCCACACCCGCTGCCGCTGCCCGCCGGAGAGCTCGTCGACGCTGCGATCGGCCAGCTCCACCGTCGACGTCTGCTCGAGTGCGGCCTGCACGGCCTGCCGGTCGGACCCGGACGACGGGTGCAGCAGGTCCTGGTGCGGGAAGCGGCCCCGCGACACCAGGTCGCGCACGGTGATGCCATCGGGGGCGATCGGGGTCTGCGGGAGCATCCCGACCCGCCGGGCGACGGCCTTCGGGCGGTACGAGTCGATCGGCGCACCGTCGAGGAACACCGTGCCGGCGCGGGGCTTCAGGGTGCGGGCGAAGGACTTCAGCAGCGTCGACTTGCCGCAGGCGTTCGGCCCGACGATGACCGTCAGTTCGCCGTCGGGGATGTCGACGTCGAGCGTGTCCACCACGACCCGGTCGTCGTAGGCCAGGGTCAGTCCACGGGCCCCCAGCGCGGTGGTCGGGACCGGACCGAGCGCGGTGCCCGCGGCCGGCATCAGTGCTCGGCCTTGCCGTGCCGCCAGTACCCCATGAACGCGACCTGCTTGCGGTCGATGCCGACGCCGCGCACCAGGTGGCGGCGGAGTTCCTTGACGCAGCCGGCCTCACCGGCGATCCACGCGTAGACGGGACGCTCGTCGACCGGAGCGGGGACGTCCCACAGCACCTGCTCGTCGACGTCGACGTCGGTGAGCTCGGCGGCCGGCTCGCACGCGGCGGCGGACGCCGGCACGACGGTGGAGGCCCAGGCGTGCACCTGGTCGGTCATCCGGACCCCGTGGGTGGCGCCGTTGCGGGCGATCCAGCGGACCTCGACCCCGGCGGGCGCGGTCACCGGCAGCCGGTCGGCGTCGGTGGGCACCTCGATGAAGACGTGGCCGACGGTCGAGACGTCGAGGGCTTCGAGGATGGCGCAGATGGCCGGTGCGGCGGTCTCGTCCCCGGCGAGCAGGATCCGGTTCGCGTGCCCGGGGGCGAACTCGGCGGCACCGGTCGGCAGGTCCTCCGGCGACTCGGGGACGCGCGGCCCGACGATGCGGAGCTCGTCGCCGATGCGGCAGGCCGACACCCAGCGCGACGCCGGACCGGTGTCGCCGTGGGCGACGAAGTCGATGTCGAGCTCACGGGCGTCCGGCCGGAACGAGCGGACCGTGTACGTGCGGAGCGGGTTGCGGGCGTCGTCCGGCAGCGCACGCCAGGCGGCGTACCAGTCCTCGTCCTCCGGCAGTTCCGAGAAGCCGATGCCGGGCAGGGGCAGCACGATTTTGATCCGCTGGTCGAGACCGACCGAGGAGAAGTCGGCGAGCGCGTCGCCCGTCAGCGTGACCCGGACGAAGTTCGGGGTGAGTGACGTGACGGCGGCCACGCGGACGGAGAAGACGCGATACCGGGTTGCCACGGAATCGAGTATGGCATGCCTTACCTAACGTCTCCAGGCCCCCGGAACGGTGCGAGGATCGTCCCCGTGTCCGAAGCCCCCGACGACGAATTCGCCGACCTGCCCGCCCTCGCCAGCGCGAGCGGCGTGACCACGCCGCTCCGCGCCTCCAGGCAGGTGGTCCGCACCGCGGACGGGCAGGAGACCTCCGCGATCCGGTGGGGCGACGACGGCCAGGAGGCCCGGATCACCTACCTGCACGGGCTCGGCATCGACGCCCACAGCTTCGACACCACGGCACTCGCTGTGGGCGAGCCGGCGGTCGCCCTCGACCTGCCCGGCCACGGCCGGTCGTCGTGGCGGGAGGACGCGGACTACGCGGCGACCGCGACGGCGCCGAGCGTGCTCGCCGCGCTCGACGCGCTCGCGGTGCCGCCGGGCATCGTCGTCGGCCACTCGCTCGGTGCCATCCTGTCCGCTCGGCTCGCGGCCACAGCACCAGAGCGGGTCACCGGGCTCGTGCTCGTCGACATGTCGCCGGACTTCGCGCAGCGCGCGGTCGACCGCATCGCCCGCGCGCTCGAGGCCGAGGAGCCGTTCGAGTCGCTCGAGCAGGTCGTCGACCGGGCGATCGAGGCGCGGGTCGGCGACGACCGGCAGGTGCTGCTGCGCGAGGCCCGGCACACGACGGCCCTCGGTGCGGACGGGCGACTCGTACGCCGCCACCACTTCCCGCACCTGCCCGCCGGGCGGACGTCGTCGGTGGGGCGCTTCGCCGACGCGTGGCCCGACCTCGAGGCACTGCGCGTGCCGATCCTGCTCGTCCGGGGTGACCGCGGGTACGTCTCCCCGAAGCTGCACGCCGGGTTCGCCGAACGCCTGCCGGACGCCGAGATCGTGACGGTGACCTCGCGGCACGCGGTGCAGAACCAGGCACCCCTCGAACTGGCTTCGGCGATCCGGGCATGGGCGGAGCGGCACGGATTGTTGCACCCGATCGAAGAACCGTCGCCGGACGGCACCAGCCGCCGGTACCCTCGTGCGAGCGCGAGGCCCGATCCCAGCCCTCGCGCCCGGAAGGAACCCACAACCCCATGAGTCCGCTCCTGCCCCGTCGCACCGCGCGCACCTCGCGCATCGGGCGCGCCGCCCTCGCCGCCACCGCGGTCGCCGTCGTCTCCGCACTGGCGCTGACCGGCTGCTCCGGTTCGTCCGACACCACCGGGGGCAAGGACGCCACGGTGCGCGTCGGGCTGGTGCTCGAGCCGACGAGCCTCGACATCCGCACCCAGTCCGGGGCGGCGCTCGACCAGGTGCTCATCGACAACGTGTACCAGGGGCTCGTCGGCCGCACCGCCGACGGCGAGATCCGTGACGTGCTGGCCTCGTCGCACGAGGTCTCGGACGACGGGCTGACCTACACGTTCACGCTGCGGGACGGCACGACGTTCCAGGACGGCAAGCCGGTCACCGCGGCCGACGTCGTGTGGTCACTCGAGCAGGTCAAGTCGAACGACTCGTACGTCGACTCCGCCAAGCTCGCGGGCGTCACGTCGATCACCTCGCCGTCGGACGACTCCGTCGTGCTGCAACTCGCGAAGCCCGACTCCGACCTGCTCTGGAACCTGACCGGCCGCTCGGGCCTGGTGCTCGAGAAGGCCGCGGACAACGACCTCTCCGACAGCGCCAACGGCACCGGCCCGTTCGAGGTGGCCGACTGGAAGCAGGGCGACTCGCTCACCTTCGACCGCAACGAGGACTACTGGGGCACGAAGGCGAAGGTCGCGAAGATCGTCTTCCGGTACATCACGGACCCGTCGACCGCCGTCAACGCGATGGCGAACGGTGACCTCGACGTCCTGAACCCGGTCGACGGCACGCTGCAGAGCCAGCTGCAGGGCAACGCCGACATCGCGCTCCACAGCGGCAAGACGACCGACAAGTACACACTGGCGTTCAACGACCGCAAGGAACCCTTCACCGACGAGCGCGTGCGCCGGGCGATCCGGCAGGCGATCGATGCGAAGGCGCTCATCAAGGCGATCGGCGGCACCGGCGTGGAGCAGGGCGGCCCGATCCCGGAGCTCGACCCGGGCTACGAGGACCTGACCGACATCGACGCGTACGATCCCGCGAACGCGAAGAAGCTCCTGGCCGCCGCCGGGCAGCAGGACCTGAAGCTGACGCTCACCTACGCGAACATCTACCCGACCACGATCGGCGACGTGCTGAAGTCGCAGCTCGCCGATGTCGGCATCACCCTGACGGTCGAACGCGTCGACTTCGCCACCTGGCTGTCCTCGGTGTTCCAGGCACCGAAGTCCGGCGAGCGGGACTTCGACCTGTCGATGGTCGACCACGTCGAGGCCCGTGACTTCGGCAACTGGGCGAACCCGGACTACTACTTCGGCTACGACAACGCGAAGGTGCAGGCGCTCTACGCCCAGTCGATCGCGGCGACCGACGAGGCCACGAAGACCGAGGCACTCCGGAAGGCGGCACGCATCGTCAGCGAGGACGCGGCCGGCGAGTGGCTCTACACGGCGACCGAGATCACCGCGGTGCGCTCCGGCGTGACGGGCTTCCCGGTCGACGGCGGGAACTCACGCCTCGACCTGGCGAAGCTCGCGGTCGAGTGAAGCGGGGCGGGCGCGTGCGGCGCAGCGGCCGCGGCGGGGTGTCCGTCCCCGTAGCATCGGTGTCGTGACCCGGTTCCTCATCGGGCGGGTGCTCCTGCTCGTCGTCGGCCTGCTCGTGGCGAGCGTCATCATCTTCGCCACGCTCCGCGTGCTGCCCGGTGACGTCGCCCAGGTCGTCGCCGGCACGCAGTCGACCCCCGCGCAGGTCGAGCAACTCCGGCAGCAGCTCGGACTCGACCGGCCCGTCGTGGTGCAGTACCTCGACTGGATCGGCGGGGTGTTCCGCGGTGACCTCGGCCGCTCCCTGGTGACGAACGGCGCCGTCGCACCGGAGATCGCCCAGAAGCTCGCGATCACCCTGCCACTCGCTGCGATGTCCCTGGCGACCGCGCTGGTGATCGGCGTCCCGCTCGGGGTGATCGCCGCGGTGCTCCGTCGCCGACCGGGCGGTGCGGTGATCGGGTTCGCGGCGCAGGCGGTCGCCGCCGTGCCCGTCGTGTGGGCCGGCATGCTCCTGGTCGCCCTGTTCGCGGTGACGCTGCACTGGCTGCCGACGCAGGGCTTCCCGCTCGACGGCTGGTCGGAACCCGGGCGGGCGTTCGCGTCGCTCGTGCTGCCCGCGCTGACGATCGGTGCCGTCGAGGGTGCCGTGATCCTCCGGTTCACCCGGTCCGCCACGCTCTCCGTGCTCGATGCCGACCACCTGCGCACCGCCGCCGCCGTCGGGCTCACCCGCACGCAGGCGTTGCTCCGACACGGCCTGCCGAGCGTCGCCCTCACGGTGCTCGCCGTGCTCGGGGTGCAGATCGCCGGGCTGCTCGTCGGGGCCGTCGTCGTCGAGCAGCTGTTCTCCCTGCCCGGAGTGGGCCGGATGCTCGTGACCGACGTCGGCCGCCGCGACATCACGAAGGTGCAGTCGGAACTGCTCGTGCTCACCGGACTCGTGCTGCTCGTCGGGTTCGCCGTCGACGTCGTGCACCGCGCCCTCGATCCCCGACAGCGCGAGGTGCAGGGATGATCCGCCGCCTGGTGTCCCGGCCGACCGGGGTTTTCGCCGTCGTCGTGCTCGGACTGCTGCTCGTGCTCGCCGCCGTGTCGCTCGTCTGGACGCCGCAGGACCCGTTCCGCGCCGACCCGTTCCACCAGTGGGAGGGTCCGAGCGCCGCCCACTGGTTCGGTACCGACGCCGCCGGCCGCGACATCGCGAGCTACCTGCTCGCCGGCACCCGCACCACCGTGCTCGTCGCCGTCGGCTCCGGGGTGATCGCGAGCTTCGTCGGGATCGTCCTCACCGCGATCGGTTCGCTCACCGCCCGCTGGGTGCGCGAGGGCACCGCGGTCCTGCTCGACATCCTGGTGGCGTTCCCGACCCTGCTCACCGCGATGCTCCTGACCGCGGTGTTCGGCGGCTCGCTCGGCGTGGTGATCGTCAGCGTCGGGTTGTCCTTCGGCGTGACGATCGCCCGCGTGGCCCGCGGTGAGATCCGGCGGATCGCCCGGAGCGATTACGTGACCGCGGCCCGGGCGTCCGGCGTCGGTGGTGCCGGGGTGCTCTTCCGTCACCTGGTGCCGAACGCGGCGCCGCTGTTCACCGTGCAGCTGTCGCTCGCGATGGCCACGGCGGTGCTCGCCGAGGCCGGGCTGTCCTACCTGGGCTACGGCGCCGGATCGGACACCGCGTCCTGGGGCAGCCTGCTGTCCGACCTGCAGACCTACATCGGGGTCCACCCCTGGAGTGCGACCTGGCCGGGAGCCGCCATCGCCCTCGTCGTCGCGGCACTGTCGTTGCTCGGCGACGCGGTGCGTGACGCCTCGGACCCACGGCTGACGACGAACGACCGCACCGATCCCGCCACGACGACCCCGGGGCTGACCGCATGACCGCCCACGCAGCCGGCACAGCCGGCACAGCCCACGCCACCGCAGCCTCCGGGCTCGAGGTGCGCGGGTTGTCGGTCCGGATCACGGGGCGGACGATCCTGGACGACGTCAGCTTCACCGTGCCTCCCGGCCAGCGCGTCGGCGTGATCGGCGCGAGCGGATCCGGCAAGTCGATGACCTCGCTCGCCCTGATGGGGCTGGAGCCCACCGGCGCCGTCGTGACCGGCAGCGTCCGCCTGGACGGCACCGAACTCGTCGGGCTGCCCGACCGCGAGCGCGCACGACACCGCGGATCGGGCATCGCGATGGTGTTCCAGGAGCCGGGCACCGCCCTCGACCCGCTGCGCCGCGTCGGCGCGCAGATCGCGGAGCCGCTCCGGCTGCACCGCGGGCTCGACCGGCGTGCGGCCCGCGCGGCGGCCGTCGACCTGGCGGCGTCCGTGGGCCTGCCCGACCCGGAGTCACTGCTGCGGCAGTACCCGCACCAGCTGTCCGGCGGGCAGCGGCAGCGGATCTGCATCGCGATGGCGATGGCGGGCGAGCCGTCGTACCTGGTGGCCGACGAGCCGACCACGGCGCTCGACGTCACCACCGAGGCCCGCATCCTCGACCTGTTCGAGCACCTGCCGGCGGGCATGGTGTTCGTCACCCACGACCTCGCCGTGCTCGCGCGCATCGCCGACACCGCCGTGGTGCTCGACGCCGGCCGGGTGGTCGAGCAGGGCCGCGTCGCGGACCTGCTCGCCGCACCGCAGCACCCCGCCACCGCCGCGCTCGTCGACGCCGCACGTGCCACCGCCAGGAGGACCGCCCCGTGACCCTCCCCGTCCTCGAGGCCACCGGTCTCCACCGCACCTACCGGCTCCCCCGCCGCGGCCCGTTCGAGCCCGGTCCGGTCCGCACCGCCGTCGACGGTGTCGACCTGATGGTCGCCCCCGGCGCACGGCTCGGCATCGTCGGCGAATCGGGATCCGGCAAGTCCACGCTGGTCCGGTTGCTCGCCGGCCTGGAGGCCCCTTCCGCAGGCACCGTCGCAGCCTCCGGCCGCCCGGTGGTCGCGTCCCGGTCCGCGCGTGCGTTGCGCTGGTTCCGTCGCGAGACCGGGGTGGTGTTCCAGGACCCGTACGCGTCCCTCGACCCGCGGATGCGAGTCGGCGCGATCGTCGCCGAGCCGCTGCGTGCCCTGCAGGTCCCGGGGTCGCACGCGTCGCTCGTGCGCGAGGTGTTGGAGCGCGTCGACCTGCCCGCCGACACGGTCGACCGGTTCCCGCACGAGTTCTCCGGCGGGCAGCGACAGCGGATCGCGATCGCCCGCGCCGTCGTGCACTCGCCGCGGATCCTGTTCGGCGACGAGCCGATGAGCGCCCTCGACGTGGTCGTCCGCGCCCGGGTGATCGAGCTGTTCCGGTCGCTCGCCGACGACCTCGGGCTGACGCTCGTGCTGGTGTCGCACGACATCGGTGTCGTGCAGCGGCTGTGCGACACGGTCGCGGTGATGTCCGACGGCCGGATCGTCGAGCACGGGCCGGTGTCGCTCCTGGACGCGCCGCAGCACCCGGTGACGCGGGCGTTGGTGGCGGCGGCGCCGACGCTGCCGTAGGCGGGGCGGCGCGGGGCGGCGCAGAGCGGGCGGGGCGGCGCGGAGCGGAGCGGCGCACCGTGCGCGTCCCGTCGCTCCGGCCTGACTACGCCGCACGGTGCGCCCAGCGCCCGCACCCCGCGCACCGGTGCGCGGAGCAGCCACGGGCCTCCCGTCAGGCGGTCCAGGCGGCCGGGTGCCGCCGCTGCCAGCGCAACCGGCGCTCGAGCTGCGCGCCGATCGCGAGCAGGACGCGCTCGCCGCCGGGGCGTCCGATCAACTGCACGCCCATCGGCAGGCCGCCGCCGTCCGGGTGGTCGTCGTCGGTCACGCCGACCGGCAGGGTGATCGCGGGGAGCCCGGACACGTTCGCCATCGACGTCCACGGCGAGTACGCGCACTGGCGGCGGAAGTCCTCGTCCGGGTCGTCGCCGTACCAGCCGAGGGGCCTCGGCGTCATCGCGAGGGTCGGCGTGAGCACCGCATCGAACCGGTCGAACGCGCCGATGAGCGTCGTCGAGAAGGTGTCGAGCGTCGACATCGCGTCGAGGACCTGCGTGCCGGACAACGCCTGTCCGCGGGCCACGAGCCAGGCCACGAGCGGGGTCAGCGACGACAGGTCGATGCCGGGCACCTCCGGCAGTCGGGCGGCCGAGCTCTCCCACGCCACCCGGAACGCGTCCGCGTACGGCACGCGGGGCATCCGGACGTCCTCGACGCCGTGTCCGACCTCGCCGAGCACCCGCACGGCGGTCTCCACGGCGGCCCGGGCCGCGGGGTCGACGACCACGTCGACGGTGTCGTCCCAGGGCGAACCCTCGAGCACCCCGACGACGAACCGGCCCTCGCCGCGGACGGCGGCTGCGGTGAACGGCCCCTCGCCGACGTCGGGGGTGACGAGTGCGTACGGCGACGGCTCCGGCAGCCCGGTCGGCGCGACCAGCGCGTCGAGGAGCATGCCCGCGTCGGCGACGGAGCGGGTGAGCGGCCCGGCCACGGACAGGCCGCCGACTCCGGAGCGGCCGGGCATCGACGGCACGCGTCCGCGGCTCGGCTTCAGGCCGACGAGTCCGGTCGCCGCGGCGGGGATCCGCACGGATCCGCCGCCGTCCGACCCGACCGCGGCGGGCACGAGTCCGGCGGCGACGGCGACGGCCGCACCACTCGACGACCCGCCCGGCGCGCGCGTGGTGTCGTAGGGGTTCCGCGTCAGGCCGAGCCGGGTCTCGGACGACGAGGACATGCCGAACTCCGGTGACGCGGTCTTGCCGAGGCTGACGGTGCCCGCAGCGTCGAGCGCGGCGACGAGCGGGTGGTCGGCCGACGCGGGCCGCTCCGGCAGGCTCGCGGTGCCGTTCCGCGTGGGGACCCCGGCGCGGTCGTACAGGTCCTTGTCGGCGGTCGGGAGGCCCCACAACGGTCTCGACGTCGGCACCAGGTGGCCCAGACGATCGGCTCGGGCCCGGGCAGCGTCCGCGGTGACCGTCACGAAGGCGCCGAGTCCGGCGTCCAGGCGTTCCACGCGGGACAGGTAGTGCTCGGTGACCTCGAGGGCGGTCGCCTCGCCCCGGCGGATCCAGTCCCAGAGTTCCTGTGCGGAGAGGTGGTGGAGTTCGAACACGGCTCCGAGCCTAGGCGGCGGTGGCCCGTATCCTTCGACGGTGGACACCACTCTCCCCTCCGGCACGACGAAGCGCCGGATCGAACTCCGGCTCGTCCGGCCCCTGTTCGCCTGGTTCGCCCGGCCGACCGTCACCGTCGACGGGGTGGGGCACCCGGCCCAGTGGGGCACCGGCACGTGGGCGGTGCCGGACGACGGCGACACGGTGATCGGCGTGTACCTGTTCAACCGAGCGTGGCGGTTCGGGGCGGCCTCGGTGTCGGTCGCCGGCGCGACGGCGCTCGAGTACCGAGGCGGGCTGCTGCCGGTGGGTGCGGGTCGGCTGACCCCGCGGGGCTGAGGGTCGCGCCGGGCCGGGCAGGGTCTGCTCGGGCGGCTAGTCGAACATCTCAGCGAGGAGCGCGTGCGGGTCACCGTCGACCACGTGCGCCGATCGTCGCTCCGGCCAGTGCGTCGTGGCGTCGTCCGGCCAGCACGGCACGACGTGGAGGTGCAGGTGCGGCACGCTCTGACCGGCGTCCGCACCCGATGCCTGCAGCACGACGGTCCCGGTCGCACCGAGCGCCCCCTTCATCGCACGGGCGACACGCTGCGCCAGTGCCGTGGTGGCGGCGAGTGCCGTGGGCCCGGCGGTGAGCAGATCGGCGGTGTGCTCGACCGGTACGACCAGGGTGTGGCCGGGAGCCAGCGCCGAGTCGGGCAGGGGTGCGAAGGCGACGGCGTGGTCCTCGCGTTCGACCCACACGGCGGGTTCGTCACCGACGATCACGGCACAGAAGACGCAGGAGTCCATCGGCCCAGTCTGCTGCACCCGGGGTGCCCGCTCCGCGTGGGACGATGGGCGCATGACCGCCACGCTCGTCGCCAAGGGCCTGTCCGGCGGGTACGCCGCTCGCACACTGTTCGACTCCCTCGACCTGACGGTGGCGCCCGGTGACGTGATCGGGGTCGTCGGTGTGAACGGTGCCGGCAAGTCGACGCTGCTCCGGCTGCTGGCCGGGGTCGACGAGCCGCTGGCCGGCACGGTGTCCCTGGCGCCGACGGACGCGTTCGTGGGGTGGCTCCCCCAGGAGCACGAGCGCATCGCGGGCGAGACCGTCGCGGCGTACCTCGGGCGGCGGACCGGCTGCACCGAGGCGACCGTGACGATGGACGCAGCAGCGGCGGCGCTCGGGGACCCCGATGCCGGCGACGCAGCGGCCGATAGGTACTCGGCGGCGCTCGACCGCTGGCTCGCCGCGGGAGCCGCCGATCTGGAGGACCGGATCCCGGCGGTGCTCGCGGACCTCGGGCTCGAACCCGGCACCGGCGACTCCACGGCGGACGGCGTCGGCCCGGACTCCCTGATGACCGCGCTGTCCGGCGGGCAGGTCGCCCGGGTCGGGCTCGCCGCGCTGCTGCTGTCGCGGTTCGACATCGTCCTGCTCGACGAACCCACCAACGACCTCGACCTGGACGGCCTCGACCGGCTCGAGGCGTTCGTGCGCGGGCTGCGCGGCGGGGTGGTGCTCGTCAGCCACGACCGTGAGTTCCTGGCGCGCTCGGTGACCTCGGTGCTCGAGCTCGACCTGGCGCAGTCGTCGAACCGGCTGTTCGGCGGCGGGTACGACTCGTTCCTCGAGGAGCGCGAGATCGCCCGGCAGCACAAGCGGGACGCGTACGACGAGTTCGCGTCGACGAAGGCCGACCTGGTCGCACGGGCACGGACGCAGCGCGAGTGGTCGAGCCAGGGTGTCCGGAACGCCATGAAGAAGAGCCCGGACAACGACAAGATCCGCCGCCGTGCCGCCTCGGAGTCGAGCGAGAAGCAGGCGCAGAAGGTCCGGCAGATGGAGTCCCGCATCGCCCGGCTCGACGAGGTCGAGGAACCGCGCAAGGAGTGGCAGCTCGAGTTCACGATCGGCAGCGCACCGCGGTCGTCGGCCGTCGTCGCGACGCTGTCGGACGCCACGTTCACCCAGGGCGACTTCACCCTCGGCCCGGTCTCGCTGCAGGTCGACGGCGGTGACCGGATCGGCATCACCGGCCCGAACGGCGCCGGCAAGTCCACCCTGCTGCGGGCGCTGCTCGGCAAGCAGGCGCCGACGACGGGCACGGCCTCGCTCGGCTCCAGCGTCGCGGTCGGCGAGGTCGACCAGGCGCGCGCCGCGTTCACCGGCGACCAGCCCCTGGCGGCGGCGTTCGAGGCGATCGTCCCCGAGTACACGACCGCCGACGTCCGGACGCTGCTCGCGAAGTTCGGGCTGAAGGCGGACCACGTCGGCCGACCGGCCTCGGCGCTCTCCCCCGGCGAGCGCACCCGGGCAGGCCTCGCGCTGCTGCAGGCCCGCGGGGTGAACGTGCTCGTGCTCGACGAGCCGACCAACCACCTCGACCTGACCGCGATCGAGCAGCTCGAGCAGGCGCTGGAGTCCTACGACGGGACCCTGCTGCTCGTCACACACGACCGGCGCATGCTGGAGACCGTCCGACTCGACCGGCAGTGGCGGGTCGAGGGCGGCACCGTCACCGAACGCTGACGGGTCGACCGGACGCTGACGCATCGACCGAGGGGGACGCACCATGCGACGCAACACCTGGATCGCGACGACCGCCGGGGTGGTGGTGCTCGCCGTCGCCGCCGTCGTGGTGGGGGTGACCGTCGGGTCGCCGGCATCGGAGCCGACCCGCACGGCCCGGGCCACGACGACACCGACCCCGACCCCGAGCGCCACGCCGAAACCGAAGCCGACGCTCGCGGCCGTCCCCTCCGCTCCGTCCGACGCGACCCTGGCCGCGCTGCCGTTGGCGTTCCACGACGCCGTCGTACCGCAGTTGCTCGACGGCGGGGACGTCGACCCCGAGGACACCTGGCAGATCGCGACCCCGCGTACGCCGCTCGTCGCCCTGTACGCGAGCCCGTCGAGCCGCGCTCGGCCGGTGGCGACCCTGTCCCACCTGGTGTCGACGATCAACCGGCCCGCGGCGACCGCAGTGTGGGGTCGTTCCCCCGGCCGGGACGGCGGGATGCTCCTGGTGTCGACGCCGTCCCGCAACCGCACCCCCGGTGACGGCGGCGACCCGGACGCCCCGAGCGCGACGTTCGCCTGGGCCCGGGCCGCCGACTTCACCCTGACGCGCACCGACCGGATGATCACGGTCGACGTCGCCGCCAGCACGGTGTCCGTCGTCACCCGCACGGGCACGGTCACCGCCACCGAGACCGCGCGGCTCGGCACCCCGGAGGATCCGACACCGACCGACACCGCCACCTACGTCGAGGCGGCGTACGTCGACACCCGCGTCGCGTACACGCAGGGCAACCCGATCATCCTGACCGGGGCGCACTCGTCCCGGATCCCGTCGTACGGCGGCAACGCCGCGCTGACCGCGCTGCACTACTACCCGGACCCGACCGGCAGCTCGCACGGCTGCGTCCGGATCTCGGCGGAGATGACCCGCACCCTGGCGGCGCTGCCCGTCGGCACCCCGATCCGGTTCAGCTGAGGACCGGCGCCGGCCGATCAGTCGCTCGGAGTCCGCACCAACCCGAGTCGCTCCACGACCTCGGCGCTCTCCTCTTCCGGCGTGCGGTCGGCGGCGATGGTCAGGTGGGCCTCGTCAGGCTGCGGCGGCTCGAGCGTGGCGAGCTGCGACCGCAGCAGCGACGTCGGCATGAAGTGCCCGGAACGCTGTGACATCCGCTCCTCGATGAGGGCACCGTCACCGGCCACGTGCACGAACACCACCCCGGGCGCCCGCAGCACGTCGCGGTACGAACGCTTCAGCGCCGAGCAGGTCACGACGCCGTTCGTCCCGGCGTCCAGGTGCCCGCGGATCCACCCGGCGACGACGTCGAGCCACGGCCAGCGGTCCTCGTCGGTGAGCGGGGTGCCGGCGCGCATCTTGTCGACGTTCACCTGTGGGTGCATCGCGTCGCCCTCGGCGAACTCCCACCCGACCTGCTCCGCCACCATGGCGGCGACGGTCGACTTGCCGGACCCGGAGACCCCCATCACGACCAGGACGCGGGCATCCAGCCCGGTATCGGCCGCCCGGGCAGCACCGGCCCCGCCGGCACCTCCTGCGCCGCTCATCGGATGAACACCCCGGCCAGCAGGACCCCGAGCAGCCCGAACACCGAGATGAGGCACTCGAGCACCGTCCACGTCTTGAACGTCTGCCCCACCGTGGTGCCGAGGTACCCCTTCACCAGCCAGAAGCCGGCGTCGTTGACGTGCGACAGGAACACGGAGCCGGCACCGATCGCGAGCACGAGCAACGACGTCATCGGGGTCGACAGGTCGGCGGCGATCGGCGCCATGATGCCGGCGGCGGTCACGGTGGCGACCGTGGCCGACCCGGTCGCCACGCGCACCAGGGCCGAGACGACCCAGGCGACGAGCAGTACCGAGACACCGGAGTCCTTGACGGCGTCGGCGATCACGCCGCCGATCCCGGTGTCGATGAGCACCTGCTTGAAGCCGCCGCCGGCGCCGACGATGAGCAGCACCCCGGCGATCGGGGGCAGCGCGCTCTCGAGCGACTTCGACACCGCCGAGCGGTCCATCCCGCCACCGATCGCGAAGAAGACCATCGCGTAGACGGCCGCGATGCCGATGGCGATCATCGGCGAACCGAGGAAGTCGAGCAGGCTCACCCACGAGCCGGCGGCGTCGGGGGCGGTGGCCTCACGGATCGCCTGGGCGAGCATGAGCACGACCGGCAGCAGGATGCCGATCAGGGCGACGGTGAACGACGGGCTGCGCGGCTCGCTGATGACGCGCGTGAAGTCGCTCTTGCCGTTGGGCAGGGACGCGGTGTCCTGCGTTGCGGGGCGACGGCGTGCCTGGCGTCCCGAGTGTGCCGGGTCGTCGGCGAAGGCGGCGGACCCGGAACCCGACCCCGAACCCGGCCCGGCGGTGGCGACCGCCCCACGCGACCCGAACATGTCGGGCACGGGGATGTCGACCCAGCGGGCCGCGAACCGGGCGAAGAGCGGTCCGGCCAGGATGATCACCGGGATCGCCAGCACGATGCCGAAGGCGAGCGTGGTGCCGAGGTTCGCGCCGACGGTGGAGATCGCGACGAGCGGGCCGGGGTGCGGCGGGACGAACGCGTGCATCGTCGACAGGCCGACCAGGGCGGGGACGGCGATCTTCATGATCGGCACCTCGCTGCGCTTGGCGACCAGCACGATGATGGGGATGAGCAGGACGAGCCCGACCTCGAAGAACATGGGCAGCCCGATGAGCGCCCCGATCAGGGCCATCGTCCACGGCAGCGCCGCCTTCGACGACTTCCGCACCAGCGTGTCCACCACGCGGTCCGCTGCGCCCGAGTCGACGAGCATCTTGCCGAACATCGCCCCGAGCCCGACCAGGATGCCGACGCTCGTCATGGTCGCGCCGAAGCCGTTGCCGAAGCTGGTGACCGCCTTGTCGGGAGCGAGCCCCGCGCCGATGCCGACGCCGAGCGCGCCGATCGTGAGCGCGATGAACGGGTGCACCTTGAGCCAGGTGATGAGCGCGATGATCACCACGATGCCGACGAGCGCCGCGATGATCAGCTGCGGGATCGAACCGGACGGGTCGACCGTCTCGGTGGTGCCACCCGCGGCGAGCAGGTGGTCCGGGAGAGCGTGAGGCATCAGCGCCCCTTCCTGGAGTCGCTGCTGCGCGGCTCCGTCGCCTTCGTGTCGAGGGTGGACTGGCGCGACGAACGCCGACCCTCAATAATCTGATTAATCAGACTATACGACGTCGTCCCGCGCGCCAACCGCCCGTCCCCGGAGTCTGCCGCTTCGATGGGACCGGCGTCACGGCGACCGCGTGACCCGTAGTGCACGGAGGAAACGATGCCCACCGCACGCGGACTGCACGCCCACGTGCTCGACACCCTGGGCCAGCGGATCGTCGACGGCGACCTGGCCACGGGTTCCGTCGTGCGACCCGAACTGGTCGCCGACGAGTTCGGGGTGTCCCGTTCGGTCGTCCGCGAGGCCCTGCGCGTCCTGCAGTCCCTCGGCCTGGTCGAGCCCCGGCAGCGCGTCGGCACGCTCGTCCGCGACATCACCGCGTGGGAGCTGCTCGCCCCCACGGTGATCCGGTGGCGCGGTACCTCACCGGCGTACTTCGTGCAGCAGCGGGAGCTCGTCGAGCTCCGGCTCGGCGTCGAACCGGTCGCGGCGTCCCTGACCGCCGGCTCCGCGGGCGCGGACGCCGTGCTCGCCGCCGCCGAGGACATGCTCGACGCCTGCGGACGTGAGGACAGCCGCGCCTACCTGGAGGCCGACGTCCGCTTCCACCGTGCACTGCTCACCGGGTCCGGGAACGCCGTGTTCGCGCACTTCGCCGGCACGGTCGAAGCCCTGCTCCGCACCCGCACCTCGGAGTCGCGCGACCCCATCACGCGCTGGACGCGCGAGGCGGCGCTCCGGCACCAGGCGGTCGGGCGCGCAGCGGTCGACGGTGACGC
Source organism: Curtobacterium poinsettiae (assembly GCF_025677645.1). Taxonomy (NCBI): domain Bacteria; kingdom Bacillati; phylum Actinomycetota; class Actinomycetes; order Micrococcales; family Microbacteriaceae; genus Curtobacterium; species Curtobacterium flaccumfaciens. The sequence goes on from NZ_CP106879.1 coordinate 2,694,971, forward strand.
GGTCGCCGCAGCGGCGGCCGCAACCGCGCTGCTCCGCGTGACGCGCGACGAGTTCATCACCGAGGCGCCGGCGGACTGACGCGACCGGGCGACGGCCTGGAGGCGCGTGCCGGGGCCGCCACGGGCCTCCCGTCCGCCCCGCGGCCGCGGCTCGAGCATGACGGACGTCCGTCAGGTCCGTCGCGTCGGTACCGGCGCCGCTGCAGGCTCGGTCAGCGTCGACGCGCGAACAGCCGCGGGCCGCGCAGGCGGAGCCGCATCGTGACCGTGCCGAGCCAGCGGTCGTACTTGTAGCCGACCTTGCCCATCCGGCCGACCTCCTCGAAGCCGAGCCGCTCGTGCAGCCGGATCGACGCCTCGGCCTGCCGGTCCGCGATGACGGCGACGACCTCGCGCACGCCGGCCGAACGGCACTCGTCGAGCAGCGCCTCCATCAGCGCGCGACCGAGCCCCTTGCCACCAGACGCGGCACCGAGGTAGATCGAGTCCTCGACGACGTGGTTCGAACGGTCCCGCGGGTTCCACGCGTCGACCAGGGCGTACCCGAGGATCTGCCCGGCGGGGTTCTCCGCCACCAGGAAGGGCAGGCGGCGCTTCCGGATGTCGTCGTAGCGCTTCTTCCACGCGGCGTACGTGAACGCCGCCGGGTCGAAGGTCACCGACGAGTTGCGGACGTAGTGCGTGTGGATCTCGCGCACGTGGGGCAGGTCCCCCACCTCGGCCGCACGGATGCGGTACTCGAAGGCCGTCTCGGTCGCCGCCGGGGCACGCAGGTGTCGCGGCAGGACCCGCCGTCGCTGGTATTCCTCCTCGAGCACGTGCCGAGCCTACTGAGCGGGCAGCGTCCAGTCGACGGGCGGTGCGCCCTGCGACTCGAGCAGCGCGTTCACCTGCGAGAACGGGCGACTGCCGAAGAACCCGCGCGACGCGCTCAGCGGGCTCGGGTGGGCCGACGCGACGACGGGGGTGTCGCCGAGGAGCGGCCGCACCGACCCGGCCTGGGCACCCCAGAGCACGGCGACGAGCGGGGTGCCACGGGCGACGAGCGCGCGGACGGCCTGGTCGGTCACCGCCTCCCAGCCCTTGCCACGGTGGCTGCCGGCCTCGCCCGCCTGCACGGTGAGCACCCGGTTGAGCAGCAGGACGCCCTGGTCGGACCACGCCCGCAGGTCGCCGTGCGGGGGCGGCGTCACCCCGAGGTCGTCGGCGAGCTCGCGGTAGATGTTCGCCAGGCTCCGCGGCACCGGACGGACGGCCGGGTCGACCGCGAAGGACAGACCGATCGGGTGGCCGGGCGTCGGGTACGGGTCCTGCCCGACGACCAGCACCTTGACGGCATCGAACGGGGTCGTGAACGCGCGCAGGACGTCACCGCCGGCGGGCAGGTAGTGCCGGCCCGCGGCGGTCTCGTCGCGCAGCCACGCACCGATCCGGTGCACGTCGGGCTCGACCGTTGCGAGGGCATCGGCCCAACCGGGGTCGACCAGGTCGGCGAGCGGCCGTGGTTCCACGGCGGCTACGCGCCCATGGTGGCGACGGCCACCGACTCCTCGCCGGCCATCACGCGCCAGACGCTGCCGGTCCCCCGGACCTCGAGCGCGCCCTCGCCGACGACGAGCGTGGTGTCCTCGTCGATCGCGAGTCCGGCGGTGACGAACTCGGCCTCGGCGCTGGCGATGAGCCGCGCGAGTGTGCCGGCCTGCACCGCGTGCACGTCGATGGTCAGGTCGACCAGGCCGAGGCCCTCGCGGAGCTCGACCTCGTCCAGACCCTCGGACGCCGCCTCGGGGCAGATCTCGACGCCGCCGATGCGCCAGCCGCCCACCAGGGCACGGTCGGCGGCGATCATCGCACCGGCCGAGTAGCCGAGGTAGGGCAGACCGTCGGAGACGAGCAGCCGGAGCTGGTCGACGAGCGGGACGATCGCCGCCAGGTAGTCGGGGGTGACGCCGCCACCGACCACCAGGGCGTCGACGTCGCTCAGGACGGTGGTGTCGAAGACCTGACCGGCCGCGACCTCGGTGACGAGCACCTCGGCCGTGCGCGCACCGCCGAGGACCTCGGCGATGTCGGCGGCCGACGACGGACTGCCGCCGTCCGTGCCCGCCACGGAGAGCAGGGCGATGCGCGGGACGCTCCGACCGACCGCTGCCGAACGGGCGGTCGCCTCGGCGAGGAACGGTGCAGCGGCGTCCGAGGCGGCGAAGAGACCGCCGCCGACCAGGTGGATGCTCACGACTCGGCCGTCACGGGGGCGAGGGCGCTCCACGGGAACGTGATCCAGCCGTCGACCCGGCGCCACACGTGGTCGGGCTCGAGGACGGTGCCGGGCTTCGAGTACAGGCAGGCGCTCCGGACGTCGGCACCGGCGTTCCGGATGATGTCGACCACCAGGCGCAGGGTGCGGCCGGAGTCCGACACGTCGTCGACGACGAGGACGCGCTTGCCGGCCAGGCTCGGGGCGTCGAGGGCGGGGGCCAGCACGACCGGCTCTTCCAGCCGCTGCTCGACGTCGGTGTAGAACTCGACGTTGATCGAGCCGCACTCCTTGGTGCCGAGGGCGTACGCGACGGCGCCGGCGATGATCAGTCCGCCGCGGGCGACGGCGACGACGACCTCGGGCTCGAAGCCGCTGGACAGGACGTCCTTGGCGAGCAGTCGTGCGGCGTCACCGAACTCCAGCCAGCCGAGTACCTCGGGCCCACTCGTCACGGTCACGGTGGACGGAGCCGCGGGCTCGGGTTCGCTGCTGATCGGCATCCGACCACGGTACCGGCAGGGAGCCCACGCCCGCGACCCACGCCCGCCGCCCGGGCGCTGCGCGGGTCCGGCGCAGGCACTGCGCGGGTCCGGCACAGGTGCGGCGGGGGTCCCGCGCGCGTCGGCTCAGCGGGGCGTCAGCGGGCCGCGCGCCAGCTTGTGCTGCGCCGACTGCGCCACCGGCCGGATCGTCACGAGGTCGAGGTTCACGTGCGTCGGCAGCTCCACCGCGTGCACGATCGCCTCGGCGACGTCGTCGGCCACGAGCGGCTCCGGCACGTCGTCGTACACCGCGGCGGCCTTCTGCTGGTCCCCGCGGAACCGGGTGAGCGCGAACTCGTCGGTCTTCACCATGCCCGGCGCGATCTCGACGACGCGGATCGGCTCGCCGTTCAGCTCGAGCCGGAGTGCGCCGACCAGGGCGTGCTCGGCGAACTTCGCGGCGTTGTAGCCGCCACCGTTCTCGTACGCGACGAACCCTGCGGTACTGGTCACCGTGACGATGTCCGCTCCCCCGGACGCGCGAGCGCGGTCACGCAGGTGCGGCAGCAGCGCGGAGACGACACGCTTCGTGCCGATCACGTTGACCTCGAACATGGCGCGCCAGTCGTCGACCTCGGACTCCTCGACGCTCGCCGAACCGAACGCCCCACCGGCGTTGTTCACGAGCACGTCGGCGCCGCCGAGGTCCGCGACCCGCGCGGCGAGCGCCGCGACGTCGTCGGCGGCCGTGATGTCGGCGACCAGGGTGTCGGCCCCGGTCTCCGCGGCGAGCGCCTCGAGCTTCGCGGCGCGGCGGGCCACGGCGAGCACGTCCCAGCCCCGCGACCGGAACAGCCGGACGGTGGCCGCCCCGATGCCCGAGCTCGCTCCGGTGACGACTGCGCGCCGTGCTGCCATGTGATCTGCCTCCTGCGTCGGTGACCGGAGCGCGTGGTGGCCCGGTCCGTCCACCGTACCGAGCGGGACGCTTCCGGCACCGCACCGGGCCGTCCAGGTCACGATCCGGTAACGTGACCGGCGATGACGACGGATGCCGCCCCTCCCGCCCCCTCGGCCCCGGCGACGCAGCTCGAGCCCGGCCGAGCCCCGCGCCGGATCCCGATGTGGGACACCGCGCGGTTCGTCGCGGTCACGCTGGTGGTCATCGGCCACGCGATCCAGCGCCAGACGCCGGCGAGCGAGCACGCCCTGGCCCTCTACACGTTCATCTACGCGTTCCACATGCCGGCGTTCGGCGTGATCAGCGGCTACTTCTCGTCGGCGGACACCCCGACGGCGAAGCGGATGCGCCGGACGATCACGGACATCGTCGTGCCGTACATCATCATGCAGACGATCTGGACCGTGGTGCAGGGCATCGTCGAGGGCGGCAAGGACTTCAACCCGACGAAGCCGACGTGGACCCTGTGGTTCCTGCTGGCCCTGGGCATCTTCAAGCTGATCCTGCCGTACCTTGCGCAGCTGCGGTGGCCGCTGTTCTGGGCGGTCGTGTTCAGCATCGGCGTCGGCTACTTCGACAACGTCGACTCGACGCTCTCGCTGTCCCGCGCGATCAGCCTGCTGCCGTTCTTCCTGCTCGGGTGGCAGGTCAAGCAGTGGGGCGTCTTCGACCGCTGGTACGAGGCGTCCCGCCGCACGGTCGTCCGGGTGCGGATCGCCGCCGTCGTGGTGTTCGCCGCGTGGGCGGTGTCGTGCGCGGTCTGGATCCCGCAGTTCAAGGAGTTCGACCTGCACCACTGGTTCTTCTACGACGACTCCTACTCGGGGCTCGGCGAGGACGCCTGGTGGGCGGGTGCGGTGCGCTTCGGCCTGATGCTGCTCGCGACCCTGCTGACGGCGTCGTTCCTGGTGCTGATCCCCCGTCGGAACATCTGGATCACCCAGTTCGGCGCGGCGACGATGTACGTGTACCTGCTCCACACGTTCGTGCTCTACCCGATCCGGGAGTCCGGCGTCCTGGCCGGCGAGCACTCGGCCTGGCCGTTCGTGCTCCTCATGGTCGTCATCGCGTGTGCTGTCAGCCTCTTCCTGGCGCAGCCCTTCGTGCGACGCGGGATGCGGTGGTTGCTCGAGCCCAAGGTCGACTGGCTGTTCCGCCGCGACGCGTGACCCCTTCCCCCTTCCTCGCACCGTGCGAGACCCATCCGCGAACGGTGCGAGGTTCCGTCCGTGGTGCAGGGGACCGAGGCTTGCACCGAGTCCGGAACCTCGCACCACAGGTGACCTCGCACGGTGCGACCCAGCGTCGCGCTCCGCGGACGGGAGGCGCGGGGTGCGTCGGGCGGGTGCGTTACGTCCCGAGGCGGGTGCGGTGGTGCGGGCCCGGCCACCTGCGTACCGTGACACCCGACGCACAGCCGCGCCGCGCCTCCAGCCCGAGCGCAGGGCGACCCGACGACCAGCCGCACCGGACAGGAGCACCAAGATGACCGAGCACGACGCCGCGCAGTGGCAGTTCGAGACCACCCAGGTCCACGCCGGCGCGCAGCCGGACCCGACCACGGGCGCCCGGGCGACGCCGATCTACAAGACGACCTCGTACGTCTTCGCGAACTCGGACGAGGCACGCGACCTGTTCGCGCTCGCCAAGCCGGGCAACATCTACTCCCGGATCATGAACCCGACGAACGACGTCGTCGAGCAGCGGGTCGCCGCGCTCGAGGGCGGCTCCGGGGCCCTGCTCGTCGCGTCCGGCCAGGCGGCCGAGACCTACGCGGTGCTGAACATCGCCGGTGCGGGTGACCACATCGTGTCGTCGTCGTCGATCTACGGCGGCACGTACAACCTGTTCAAGTACACGCTGGCGAAGCTCGGCATCGAGACGACGTTCGTCGAGGACCAGGACGACCTCGAGGAGTGGCGCCGCGCGGTCCGACCGAACACGAAGCTGTTCTTCGCCGAGACCATCGGCAACCCGAAGATCAACGTCCTCGACATCACGGGCGTCAGCGACGTCGCCCACGAGTCCGGCGTCCCGCTCATCGTCGACAACACGATCGCGACGCCGTACCTGATCCGTCCGTTCGAGCACGGCGCCGACATCGTGGTGCACTCGGCCACGAAGTTCCTCGGCGGCCACGGCACGGTCATCGGCGGGATCATCGTCGACGGCGGGACGTTCGCCTGGTCGCAGCACGCCGACCGGTTCCCGGAGTTCAACACGCCCGACCCGTCGTACCACGGTGCGGTCTTCGCCGAGGCGGTCGGCAACGAGCTCGCGTACATCGTGAAGGCCCGGGTGCAGCTGCTCCGCGACCTCGGTGCATCGAACTCGGCGGACACGGCGTTCGCCCTGCTCCAGGGCATCGAGACCCTGTCGCTCCGCATCGAGCGGCACGTGTCCAACGCGCAGGAGATCGCGGAGTGGCTCGACCAGCACCCCGACGTCGCCACCGTCGCCTACGCCGGGCTGCCGACGTCCCCCTGGTACGCGGCCGCGAACCGGTACGCGCCGAGGGGCGTCGGTGCCGTGCTGTCGTTCGAGCTCAAGGGCGGGGTCACCGCGGGCAAGGCGTTCGTCGACAACCTGCAGCTGTTCTCGCACCTGGCGAACATCGGCGACGTCCGCTCGCTCGTCATCCACCCGGCGTCGACCACGCACTCGCAGCTCACCCCCGAGCAGCAGCTCACCACCGGGGTCACCCCCGGCCTGGTCCGCCTGTCGGTCGGCATCGAGAACATCGCCGACCTGAAGGCCGACCTCGAGGCCGGGCTCGCCGCGGCCCGGGCGATCACGCAGGAGAGCCAGCGCGCCTAGGGGGAGAGCCAGCGCGCGGAGGGGTGGTACGCCACCGGCTGCGTGCTCGCCTGCCGATGCGCGCGCATGTTGCGACGCCCCACGTGTCGATCGACGCGTGGGACGTCGTTCGTTGCACACGCATCCGGTACCTGCGCATGGTGCGACGATCCACGAGTCGAACGACGCGCACGATGTCGGAAGATGCGCACACACGGAACGGCGAGCGCGATCCGAGCGCGGCCCGGAGGCCGGCCACGCGGCGGGCGTGACGTAACACGGCGGCGGCGACCCGCGCCTCCCGGCAGACTGGACGCACGATGGACTGGCAGACGACCCCCGAGGACTCCGTGCCGTCCACCCTGGTGCCCGGCACCGAACTCGGCACCCTGGGCAAGCCGCCCGTGACCGGTGCCTGGCGTCCCGGTGACCACCCGGGTGCACGCCGGTTCGAGTCCCTCGGCGAGCAGTGGGTGCGCGGCGGCCGTCTACCGTCCGTGCGCGTGGCGTACGAGACGTGGGGCACGCTCAACACCGCTCGCGACAACGCGGTGCTCGTCCTGCACGCACTGACCGGGGACTCGCACGTCGCGGGTGCCGCCGGCCCTGGCCACCGCACCGCCGGATGGTGGGGCAACGTCGTCGGCCCGGGGCGGGCGATCGACACCGACCGGTGGTTCGTGATCGCGCCGAACATGCTCGGCGGGTGCCAGGGCACCACCGGGCCGTCGTCGGTGTCGCCGTCGGGCGCGGAGTGGGGCGCACGGTTCCCGTTCGTGACGGTGCGCGACCAGGTCGAGGTGCAGGCGCAGCTCGCCGACCGGCTCGGCATCGAGACCTTCGCGGCCGTCGTCGGGGGGTCGATGGGCGGGATGCACGCCCTCGAGTTCGCGGTCTCGCACCCCGCGCGCGTGCAGCGGCTGGCGGTCCTCGCGTCGACGGCGCAGACCACCGCCGACCAGATCGCGGCGAACTCGCTGCAGCGGGCGGCGATCCAGATGGACCCGGCGTTCGCCGGCGGCGACTACTACGAGGCCGATGTCGGCGAGGGCCCGCACCGCGGACTGTCCCTGGCCCGGCGGATGGCGCTCATGACGTACCGCGCCTCGGACGAGCTGAACAGCCGCTTCGCGCGGTCCTGGCAGAGCGACGTCTCCCCGCTCGGCGACGACGGGCGGTTCTCGGTGGAAAGCTACCTCGACTTCCACGGCAACAAGTTCACCCGGCGGTTCGACGCCTCGAGCTACGTCACGCTGACGTACGCGATGGACTCGCACGACGTCGGTGCCGGGCGTGGCGGGGTGTCGGCCGCCCTCGGGCTGGTGACCGCACGGACCCTGGTCGTGGGGATCTCGAGCGATCGGCTGTTCCCCGTCGAGGACCAGCACCGGATCGCCGCGGGCGTGCCGGACGCACTCGACGGGGACACCGCAGCGGTGATCGAGAGCGAGTTCGGACACGACGGGTTCCTCATCGAGCACGAGCAGGTCGGGGCGCACCTGCGGCGGCTGCTCGAGTCCTGATCGGGCGTGCCGGCCACCACGGCGCGCCGAAGACCCCCCAACGGGTGGCGCGCGTGGAATGATGGCGTGGAGCCCGGCACTGACCGACGCTCGGTTTCCCGCACCACCCAGATCGTCACCAACCAGGACATCGATGGACTTCATCGCACAGGAACGCGACCGCTTGCTGCGGTCGGCGACCCGTGTCGTGGGCATCGTCTGCGCGCTCGTCAGCGTCGTGGGCATCCTCTCCGCCGCCGCCGTGCCCACGCTGCCCCTCGTCGGCGCGCTCCTCTGCATCGCCGCGATGATCACCGCGCTCGTGTGCTTCGGCCGCGGCGGCGAGGTGTGGTGGACCGCCGCCATCGTCGTCGCCGGACTCGCCGCGATGGTGCTGCTCTTCACCGGCGTCGACGACTCGGCACGTCCGCTCGTCGCCAGCGCCGTCATGCCCCTCGCCGCCGGCGGGCTCTCGGCACCGCTGATGGCGCAGCGCGGGCACCCGGTCGGTCTCGGCATCACCATCGCCGGGGGCGGCGCCGTGGTGGTGCTCATGGTCTGGGGGTCGGGCTCACTCCTGTCCACCCCCGTCAGCGGCGCACTGCTCGGGTGGGTCCTGATGGCCGTCGTGGCGATCTGGATCTCGCGCAGCATCCCCCGCGTCGCCCGACGCATCTACAGCATCGGCACCGCCCACCGTGCCGAACGGCAGGCCAGCGAGACCGAGGCGCAGCGCCGCCAGGGTGCCCGCCTGCTGCACGACACCGTGCTCGCGACCCTGACGCTGCTGGCGCACTCCGGCGTCGGCGTCTCCGAGCAGGCGATGCGCGAGCAGGCCGCCGAGGACGCCCGACTGCTGCGCCACCTGCGCCTCGGTGCGACCCCGCAGCCCTCGCAGTCCGGTGACTACTCACTCACCCGCGAAGAGGAGTCGCCCCTCGGGCAGACCCTGGAGTCGGTCAAGCAGCGCTTCGGCCGCATGGGACTCGAGGTCAGCTGGCACGGCACCGGTCAGGTCCTGCTGCCGTCGAACGTGCTCGACGCGTTCTTGCTCGCGCTCGGCGAGTGCCTCGAGAACGTCCGTCGGCACGCCGGCGTCGGCGAGGCGCACGTCACGATCGTCCACGACAACGAGGTCGTCCGTGCGATGGTCACCGACTCCGGCGTCGGCTTCGACCTCACCACCGTCAGCGCCGAGCGACTCGGCTTCAAGGAGAGCGTCGTCAACCGCCTGCGCGAGGTCGGCGGCGACGCGAAGCTCTTCTCCGCGCCGGGCTCCGGCACAACCGTCGTCCTGGAGGCACCGCGATGACCCGGGTCCCCGAGGACACCATCGGCCGCAGCCTGCCCGGCGAGACGGCTCCGCCCGCACCCCGCACCCGCCGCGAGGCCCGCGAGCTGTACCGGACGAGCGAGCGCCGACAGGCCAGAGGGCTCCCGTCGACGTCGACCGGCGCCCGGTCCCTGCGGCAGGCCGCGAAGCCCGGTGCCTCGCTCGGCGCCGGTTACCTCGGACTCGGCGCCGCGGTCCTCACCGCGATCGAGGCCGCCGCCGGCATCGCGTTCTTCCTGGTGCGCTGGAACGAGTACTCCGACCCGTGGCTGCCCGCGGTCGCGTGGGCGCTCTACGTCGTCGCCGCCGTCGGCGTCGGGCTCAGTGTCCTGACGTACGGCGAACGACTGACGGGCCCGGCCTTCGCGTTGATCTGCGTCGTGCTGGCCTGCGTGGTCACGCTCGACTTCATCGGCATCTGGCCGGAGCACGACATCGCGCACACCGCAACGGCGTCGATGGCCGCGGGGTTCGCCCTGCTGCCGATCGCCACGCTCCGGCCTGCCCGCGAGGTCGCAGCCGCCATCGCCGTACTCGGCCTCGCGTTCGTCGTGATGGCCGTTGCGTCGACGCCGATCACGAACGACACCATGCCCGGCATCGTGTCCCTGCTGTCGCTCGTCGTCGTGCCGCCGGCGCTCGCGCTGTACGTCGTGCAGCGGTTCCGCCAGCTCGTGCAGCGCGAACTCGACCGGGTGCTCGTGCAGAGCAACGTGCAGGCACCGCAGTTCGCCGTCGGCATGCTCGCCTCGGACGAACTCGCCCGGCTCGACCTGGCCGCCGAGAAGCTGCTCGACGCCGTCGCCAACGGCACCGACCCGCTGCCGTTGTCCGACGCCTCGAGCTCCGTCGCCGCGTCGCTCGCCACCGAGCTCCGCCTGCACCTGATCGAGGGCCGCCGCGAGACCTGGCTCTACCACGCGATCACCGAGTCCGACCACCTCGGCCGCTCGGTGAGCGTCGCCGACCCGACGGCCCTGGCCGGGCACCTCTCCCCGACCCAGCGCGACGGGCTCCTGCAGGCGATCTGGCAGATGGTCGGCGACGGCCGCACCGCGCAGCCCGGCATGCCCGTCGTCTCCGTCACCCTCGGCCCGATCGGCTCCGACGGCCACCCGGTCAGCGACGACACGATGGACGTGCCCGTCGTCATCGAGTCCCGCGGCGTGCCGCGGCGCAGCCTCGGTCCGACGGCCTGGAGCGCCCTGCAGCGCATCGGCCCGTACACCGAGACCGTCCGGGACGGCACGCTGCACATCGTCGCGCACTGCGTCGTGAACCGACATCCGTCGATGTAGCCGCCGGACACCCGCACGCCTCACCGACTTCCAGCCCGCATCCTCCTAGGATCGGCCGAGCAACCGCACCGAGAAAGGACGCCAGCATGGCGACTCCAGAGGAACCGATCCGACTCGCACTGGTCGACGACCACAGGATGCTCCTCGGCGCGCTCACGGAGTGGATCCGGAACGCCGCCGACGACATCACCCTGGTGGCCGCCGTCACGACCTGGCCCGAGCTGCTGACGAGCCCGGCGTTCCCCGTCGACGTGGTGCTGCTGGACCTGGACCTCAAGGACTCCATCCCGGTGTCGCTGAAGATCTCGACGCTCAAGACCGCGGGCGTCAAGACCGTCGTGATGAGCACCTACTCGGAGCCGAACGTCGTGCGCGAAGCCCTCGGCGCCGGCGCCCTCGGGTACCTCGTCAAGAGCGAGGACGCCGACATGATCGTCGAGGCGATCCGCTCCGCCCAGCGCGGCGAGCAGTACGTCTCGGCTGAGCTCGACCTCGCCATCAACAGCGGCAACGTCGGCGGCGTCCCGAAGCTCAGCGCCCAGGAGCGTCGCGTGATGGCCCTGTACGGCGGTGGCGAGCCCGTCAAGAGCGTCGCCTACCAGCTCGGCATCTCCGAGGAGACCGCGAAGAGCTACCTCAAGCGCATCCGCGAGAAGTACCGCGTCGCCGGCTTCGACGTCGGCACGAAGGTCGCACTCCGGAAGCGTGCGATCACCGACGGCATCATCGTGCAGGACGGCAGTCCGCTGGGTCTGTAGCGCGCGTTGCGTTGCGCTTCGTGAGCACAAATGGTCGGGTTCCGTCACGGAACCCGACCATTGCTGCTCACCATGTGCAGTGGCCGCGCCACGAGACGGACGGGAGGCCCGTGGCGGCGGCGCCACGGGCCTCCCGTCCGGTGGGTGCGTGCGTGCACCCCGCGCGGTCAGTGGATCGGGACCGGTGCGGTGATCGGACCGGTGGACGGTGACGAGGAGCGGACCGCGGCACGACGGGTGCTCCGCCGCTCGACCGCGTAGCTGACCATCGTCACCAGGACGCCGAGCAGCGCCAGGCCGATGCCGAGCCAGCCCGGTGCGAGGAACCCGAAGCCGGCCGCGATGACGGCGCCGCCCAGGGCCGCACCGATCGAGTTGCCGATGTTGAACGCCGAGTGGTTCAGCGCCGCCGCGATCGTGCGCGCGTCGCCGGCAACGTCCATCAGGCGCGACTGCACCGCGGGCGGGATCGCCGACGAGGTGGCCCCGAGTAGGAACGCGCCGAGCAGCATGCCCCAGAGCCACTGCGCCGTCAGCACGGTGATGAGCAGGGCGCCGATGAGCGCGAACATCCCGACGTAGATCGTGCGCTTCACGCTGTGGTCGGCCAGGTGTCCGCCGAGCACCCCGCCGACGACCATGCCGATGCCCACGACGACGAGCACGACGGGCACGAACGACTCGGGCATCCCGGTGACGTTCTGCACGAGCGGCGAGATGTACGAGTAGACCGCGAAGAACCCGCCGAACCCGACGGCGCCGAGGCCCATCACGATCCACACCTGCGGGACGCGGAACGCCCGGAGCTCGCGACCGATCGTGGCGTGCTCGTCGCGGGCGCTCTTCGGTACGAAGGCCGCGACGGCCAGGAACGTCAGGGCGAACAGCGCGGCGACGACGCCGTACGCGACCCGCCACCCGGCCACCTGTCCGACCCAGGTGATCGCCGGGACGCCGACGACGTTCGCGACCGACAGGCCGAGCAGCACCATCGCGATGCCCTTGCCGCGCTTGCCCGGACCCATCATGTCGCCGGCGACGATCGACGCGATGCCGAAGTAGGCGCCGTGCGGCAGACCCGCGACGAAGCGGGCGACGAGCACCAGACCGAACGAGGGCAGCAGCGCGCTCGCGATCGTCGCGACGACGAACCCGACGAGCAGCACGAGGATCAGGCCCTTGCGCGGGAAGCGGGCGGACATCGCCGCGATGGTCGGCGCACCGACGACGACCCCGAGGGCGTAGGCGCTGACGAGCCAGCCGGCGTGCGCGATGCCGGCGTCGGGGTCGATGCCGTACTGCTGCGGCAGCAGCGCCTGCGCGATGTTCGGCAGCAGGCCCATCGCGACGAACTCGGTCGACCCGATGGCGAAGCCACCGAGGGCGAGCGAGATGAGCGCGAGGGTGCGACGCGCAGGCGTGAGCTGTGACATGGGGCCTGTTCTCGGACGACGTCCTGCACGGACGGCGTCGGATCGGGGTGTCGGCTGGACGGTGTCGGCGGGGGCGGTCCGCGATCGTGGCGGTCCGCGTGCCGATCGGCAGCGCGGCCACACCCGAACGGGGTGCCGGTCCGGATTCAGCAGCGAACGGGACGGTCCGGGTGGCGACGACCATCCGGTCCGAGCAGTGTAGACCGCTCCAAAGGCCGAACGGAAGTCGCCGTGCGCGGCCGACACGGGTCGTGCCCGGGCTGAAGCGGCGCGCTGACGTGGCCGCACCCGAGCGGGTCCGGGTCAGGCCGCCCGACGCTCCGTGTGGGCGGGACGCGTGGATGCGGGAGCGAGTTCGGGCAGCTCGTCCCGGTGCGTCCAGCCGACACCGCACTCGGCGCACGTGGCCCAGGCGTTCTCGCCCTGTTCGTCCGTGTCGATGACGACCGTTTGCAGGTCGCAGTCAGGGCACCAGCCGTCGTGGGTCATCACGCGCTCCTCGTCGTCTCGGGGCCACCGGATGTGGCTCGACACGGGCCATGAGACACCCGACCACCGACATCCGTGGGAGGGCGTCGGCGTGTCGCGCGTGCCCTCGTTGTTTAATGACCACGTGACCCTCACGACGACCGTGCTCGCCTCGTGCCCCGCCGGTGCGCCCGCGAACTGCGAGGACGCCACCGACCCGATGGGCATGGTCATCGTGCTCGTCGCCGTGCTCGCCGGCATCGCGCTGCTCACCGTGCTCGTGGTGCTCGGGCCGGACCCCCGCCGTCGAACCCGGGCACGGCGACGCGACAAGCGCTGAGCGCCGAACGCCGAACGCCGAACGCCGAACGCCGAACGCCGAACGCCGAACGCCGAACGCTACTCGCCCAGTGCCGCCTCGAGCCGCTCGAGCTTGCCGTCGATCTCGCCGGTGTGGCCCGGTCGGATGTCGGCCTTGAGCACGAGCGACACCCGCGTGCCGTAGGCGCTCACGGCCTCGGTCGCGCGCTTGACGACGTCCATGACCTCGTCCCACTCCCCCTCGAGCTCGGTGAACATCGACGAGGTGCGGTTCGGCAGCCCGCTCTCGCGTACCACGCGCACGGCGGCCGCGACGGCGTCGTGCACGGACCCGTCGGACGTTGCAGCGGGACCACCGGACGGAGCGACGGAGAAGGCGACGATCATGTGTCCATCCTGCCCGCAGCCCGCCCCATCCGCACCAGCACGACCACGCTCCACACCAGGATCGCCACCTCGAGCACGTTCCGCACCGTGAGCACCACGAGGATCCACGGCTGCACGCCGAGCAACTGGTCGTAGTAGCCCGGGTAGACCACCTGCGTGAACAGGGCCATCGGCAGCGCGAGCACGGCGATCGGCACGAACCGGCGCACACTCGGCGTCCCTGCGGCCAGCCCCCACACGATCGGCACGGCGAGCCACCCGATGTACTGCGGCGACCCCACCTTGTTCGTCGCGATGAGCGCCGCGACGAACAGGAGCGCGAGGACCGGTGCGAGCTCGGCCCGACGGGCGCCGCGGCGGGCGGCCCAGAGCGCGAGCACGACCCCGGCCACCACGACGACGGCCATCAACGGCGTCGACACCGCGGCGGCGGCGGACGTGCCGGCACCGGACACCTCGAAGGTCAGGATCTCCTGGTCGTAGAACACCGCTGCACCCGGAACGCCGAAGGCTGCGGCCCACATGAACGGCGTCGCGAGCGGTGACTCGATCTGCAGCGCACGGCCGGTCTGCTCACCGACGAAGGACAGCAGGTACGGCGCACCGCCCCACAGCACGTCGACGAGCACGATCAGGGCGCTCAGCACCAGGGCTCCGGCGAGCACACCCCGGCGGTGTCCTCGACGCAGGAGCAGCAGCACCGCGACGAGCGCCGCGGGCCACACCTTCGTCCACGCGCCGGCGGTGAAGAGCGCGGCGGCGATGGCCGGCCTCGAGGCCACGAACGCCACGCCCACCAGCGCGAACACCGTCGCGACGGTGTCGATCCGACCGAGCGCGATCGGCCCGAGCGCGAGCAGGAACAGCAGCCACCACCAGACGACCCGCACGCCGTGCACACCGAAGCGGTCGGACGACCCCACACGCGCCCGGAACCGCCACAGGAACGCGCACGCCACGGCGTCGAGCAGCACCATCAGCAGCAGCCACCCGGAGCCGATCGACGCGATCCCCCCGAGCGCCGCGGCGGCCATCGGCACGATCGCCAGGATCGGGTACACCCACGCGCCGTCGATGCCGACCCAGAAGTCCGCGGTCCGCCCGGTCTCGATCCAGCGACTGTAGGTGATGGTGACGTCGCCGAGCGGCAGGTTCGCCGACACGAGGGTCAGCCACCACAGGAACCCGTGCACGGCGACGAACGCCAGGACGAATCCGGCGAGTTCGAGCCACCGGGTCGAGGTCCTCTGCACCGGACGAGCGTAGCGGCCGGACCGGGGGCGATCGCTGCCACGATCTCAGGCTCTCCCGAGCATGACGTGTCACCGTTCAGCTCGTGACCTCCGACACCCCGCGCAAGCGCCGCAAGGCCGTCATCTGGATCTCCGTCATCGCCGTCGTCGTCCTCGGCGTCGTGGGTGCGGTGGTCTTCACGAACGTCTACACGAGCACCGAGAACGCGAAGGCCTCGGCCGCGCCGTCCGTGGCCGCCACCCGCGAGGCCTCCACCCTCGACGACACGGACCTGTCCGGCGAGTGGACGGTCGGCGGCGACTCCGAGGCCGGGTACCGCGTCCACGAGGTCCTGAACGGCTCCGACGTCACCGTCACCGGCCGCACCGACAGCGTCTCCGGCACCGCGACCGTCGACGGCACGAGCATCACCGCCGCGAAGATCACGGTGCAGGTCGCCGACATCACCACCGACTCCGACCAGCGCGACGCCTACTTCCGCGACTCCGCGATGGACGCCGCGGCCTTCCCCGAGGCCACGTTCGAACTCACCGAGCCGATCGCCGACGCGGTCCCGAGCGGTTCCGACACGACGACCGTGACGGCTCCGGGGAAGCTCACCCTGCACGGCGTCACGAAGGACGTCACCGCGAAGCTGCAGGTCGGCCTGAACGGCGACGGCGTCGACATCTCCGGTTCGGTCCCGATCACCTTCTCGGACTACGGCGTGCAGGCCCCGAGCCTGGGGTTCGTCAAGGTCGACGACGCCGGTTCGGTCGAGTTCCTCGTGCACGCGACCCCCGCGAGCTGACGTCCGCGACGCGCGTCGCGCCCGTGACGTGACCGCCGACGGCCTGGAGGCGCGGTGCCAGCTGGCCCCGCGCCTCCCGTCCGTCGTCGTGTCCGGGGCTGCACCCGCTGCCCGATGCGTGCGCATGTTGCGACCTTCCACCTGTCGAACCCGCGGTGTTCCGTCGCTGGATGCGCACGTACCCATTGCGTGCGCATCCTCCGACTGAACACGCGTCGATCACCTCGTGGATCGTCGGAAGGTGCACGCGCACCGAGCGCTACCCGCGCGCGTCGCCGTCCACGACCAGGTCGCGCACGACGCCGGGCAGCTCGGCGACGAGCCTCGTCATCGGGAACGGCCCACCGCCGGACGCCCGCCGGGCCGCGAGCCCGTGCACCACCGCGGCCGACGCGGCCAGGTGCGCGAGGTCCGACGGCGTCAGCGACGACCCGGCCGCCTCGACGGAGCCCTGCCGCGCGGCGACGAGCGCCCCGAGCACGCCGCCCAGCACGTCCCCGGCCCCGGCCGCCGCGAGCCACGGCGTCGCCGACGACGCCACGAGCCGCACCGCCCCGTCCGGGGTGACCACGTGGGTCCGCTCCCCCTTGAGCAGCACGACGCTGCCGGTCTGCTCGGCCGCACGGAGCGCCGCGGCGGCCGGGTCCTGTTCGATCTCGGCGCGGTCGGCCCCCAGGAACGAAGCGAGCTCACCGGCGTGCGGGGTGAGCACGGCGAGCGGCCCGAGGTCGACGAGCGGGATCGCCCCGGCGTCGACGACGACCGGCACGCCGTCGTCGGACGCGTGCGAGAACCCCGATGCCGTCGTCTCGTCCAGGTCGCCGAGCGACGGTGCCGAGATCCCGCTGCCGACGAGCCAGGCCTGCACGCGGCCGACGCCGGACACGACCTCGGGGCGGCGGGTGAGCACGTGGTCGGTGGCACGTGCGGGTCCGACGTACCGGACCATGCCGACGCCGGTGTGCACGGCGGCGTCGACCCCGAGCACCGCGGCGCCCGGGTACTGGTCGGAGCCGGTCGCGACGCCGAGCACCCCGCGGCGGTACTTGGTGGACTCCCCCGTCGGCGCGGTGACCCACGCGGCGGCATCGGACGGTCGGACGGGCACGAAGTCGTTCACCGGCCCCACGTTACGGTGGAGCACATGAGCCTGTTCCTGCCTGGTCGCGTGGTGGTCTTCGACTACGGCGAGGTGATCAGCCGGACGCCGCACGCCTCGCGGGACGCCCTCGTGGCCGCCACCGGGGTCCCGGCGGACGAGCTGTTCCCGGTCTACCAGGAGCTCCGGCACGACCTGGACCGTGGGGACCTGTCCGTCGTGGCGTACTGGCGTGCCATCGCGGAGCGGACCGGACGGACCTGGAGCATCTCCGAGATCCACCGGTTCTGGGCGATCGACTTCACCGGGTGGTTCGAGGTCGAGCCGGAGACCCTCGAGATCGTCGAGGAGCTGCACGACGCCGGCACCCGGCTGGCCCTGCTCTCGAACGCGGGCTTCGACTTCGGCGACCCGTACCGCCGCTCCCCGATGGGCTCGTTGTTCGAGACCGTCGTGGTGAGCGCCGAGGAGCACGTCCTGAAGCCCGCGGCATCCATCTACCGCGACACCTGTGCGCGCTTGGGAATCGACCCGGGTCAGATGGTGTTCGTGGACAACAGGGCCGAGAACGCCACCGGTGCGGAAGCGATCGGGGCGGTCGGCCACCACTACACGTCGCCGGCGTCGCTGCGGTCGTTCCTGACGGGACTGGCCGAGGCGCCGGCACCCGTCCTCTGAGGAGCCCGCGTGACGCACGCCCTGTTCGACCCGATCACCGTCCGTGACCTGACCGTCCGCAACCGCATCTGGGTCTCCCCGATGTGCCAGTACTCGGTGGACCAGCAGGACGGCGTGGCGACCCCGTGGCACCTCGTGCACCTGGGCGGGTTCGCCAAGGGCGGCGCCGGCGCGGTCGTGGTCGAGGCGACGGGGGTCGTGCCCGAGGGACGGATCACCCCGCAGGACCTCGGGCTGTGGAACGACCAGCAGCGCGACGCGTTCAAGCCGATCGTCGACTTCCTGCACGAGCAGGGGGCCGCAGCGGGCATCCAGCTGGCGCACGCCGGCCGCAAGGCGTCGACCTACCGCCCCTGGGACACCACGCACGGCACGGTCCCCGCCGACCAGGGCGGCTGGACCACGGTCGCTCCGTCGGCCGTGGCGTTCGACGGCTACGACGTCCCGCGCGAGCTGGCGGTCGAGGACATCCGCGTCGTCGCCCTCGCCTTCGCGCAGTCCGCCCGCCGCGCGGTGGAGGCCGGGTTCGACCTGGTCGAGATCCACGCGGCCCACGGCTACCTGCTGCACCAGTTCCTCTCGCCGCTGAGCAACCAGCGCATCGACCAGTACGGCGGCTCGCTCGAGAACCGTGCGCGCGCGCTGCTCGAGGTCGTCGACGCCGTGCGCGCCGAGGTCGGCGAGGGCTTCCCGATCGTCGTCCGGTTCTCGGCCACCGACTGGGTCGACGGCGGGCTCACGCTCGACGAGACCACCGTCGTCGCCCGCTGGGCCGCGGAGCACGGTGCCGACCTGGCCGACGTGTCGACCGGCGGCAACGTCGCGAGCGCGCCGATCCCGGTCGGCCCCGGCTACCAGGTGCCGCACGCGGCGGCGATCAAGCGCGACGCCGGCATCCCGACGATCGCCGTGGGCATGATTTCCGAGGCGTTCCAGGCCGAGCAGATCGTCGCGACCGGCCTCGCCGACGTCGTGATGATCGGTCGTGAGATGCTCCGCGACCCGTCGTTCGCGCTCCGTGCCGCCGTCGAACTCCGCGTGCCGGTCGACTACGAGCCGCAGCAGTACCACCGCGCGCGGATCACGGCGTAGGCGCGGTCGGTTCTGCACGGATTCACGGCCCAGCGACCGCGCAGGCAGTACGATTGGCAGCACTGTGGACGATCCCCCGAATAGTTCTTCGCCTCACTCATCCGCCGCTCACTCGGTGAGCTGCACGTCATCCCTGTGCGCGAACGGGGGTGAATCATGAGTCCGATCGACATCGTCATGCTGATCGGCGGCATCCTGCTGACCCTCGGCACGGGTGTCTTCGTCGCGTCCGAGTTCGCGCTGGTCAACCTCGACCGCGCCGACGTCGAAGCGCGGCGCGACCGCGGTGAAGCCGGCCTCGCACCGGTCATCGGCGCGCTGAAGGTCACCTCGACGCACCTGTCCAGCGCGCAGCTCGGCATCACGCTGACCACGCTGCTGACCGGCTACCTGCTCGAACCCTCGATCGCGACGCTGCTCGAGGCGCCGTTCCTGGCGATGAACCTGCCGGAGGGCATCGTCGAGACCGTCGGCTCGATCGTGGCGCTCGTCATCGCGACCCTGCTGTCGATGATCCTCGGCGAGCTCGTGCCGAAGAACTTCGCGCTCGCGCTGCCCCTGCAGACCGCCCGGCTCGTGGTCCCGCTGCAGATCGCGTTCACGACGGTCTTCAAGCCCGCCGTCGCGCTGCTGAACGGCACCGCGAACGCCGTGCTCCGGTCGCTGGGCATCGAGCCGCAGGAGGAACTCTCCGGTGCCCGCAGCGCCGAGGAACTCACCTCGCTGCTGCGCCGGTCGGCGTCCGAGGGCTCGCTCGAACAGGACACCGCGACGCTCCTCGAGCGCACCATCTCGTTCTCCGAGCTAAGCGCCAGCGACGTGATGACCCCGCGCCCGAGGCTCTCCACCATCCGCGTGTCCGAGTCCGCCGAGGACGTCATCGCCCTCGCCCGCAAGACCGGCTTCAGCCGCTTCCCCGTCATCGAGGAGGACGCGGACGACGTCGTCGGCATCGTGCACGTCAAGCAGGCCGTCGCCGTGCCGCGCGAGAAGCGTCCGGAAGTCCCCGTCGGGGCGCTCATGACCGACGCCGAACGCGTGCCGGAGACCATGCCCGGCGACACCCTGCTCGCCGAGGTCCGGGGTCGCGGCTACCAGATGGTCATCGTCGTCGACGAGTACGGCGGCACCGCCGGGGTCGTCACGCTCGAGGACCTGATCGAGGAGATCGTCGGCGAGGTCTCGGACGAGCACGACCGCGCCCGCATCGACGTGGTCCGCTCCCGTGACTGGCTGACCTTCCCCGGTCTGCTGCGTCCCGACGAGCTCGAGGACCGCGCCGGCGTCAAGGTGCCCGAGGAGGGCCCGTACGAGACCGTCGGCGGGTTCGTCATGTCCACGCTGGGCCGTCTGCCCGTCGTCGGTGACGAAGTCCCGCTGGACGGCGGCGTCTTCCGCGTCGAGCGGCTGGACGGCCGTCGGATCGACCGCATCCGGTGGACCCCGACGCGCCCGGCGACCGACACGGCGGCGACCGCGATCATCATCCCGTCCACCGGGAGCACCCCGACCACCACGAAGGCCGCGACCACCACGACGAAGGGCAGCACCCGATGAGCTCCGACTGGTGGGGCATCTTCTGGCTCGTCGTCCTGTTGATGGGCAACGCGTACTTCGTCGCGGCGGAGTTCGCGGTCATCTCGGCTCGCCGCTCCCAGATCGAGCCCCGCGCCGAAGAGGGCTCGAAGGCCGCGCAGATGACGCTGTGGGCGATGGAGCACGCCACCCGCATGCTCGCGACCACCCAGCTCGGCATCACGGTCTGCTCGTTGCTCATCCTGAACGTGTCCGAGCCGGCGATCCACCACCTGCTCGAGGTCCCGCTGCACCTGACCGGCTGGAGCGCCGAGGTGATCGGCACCGTGGCCTTCGTGTTCACGCTGCTGCTCGTGTCGTTCCTGCACGTGGTGTTCGGCGAGATGGTGCCGAAGAACATCTCGTTCTCGATGCCGGACCGCGCCGCGCTGCTGCTGGTCCCGACGCTCTGGTACATCGGTCACGGCCTGCACTGGGTCATCGTCGGCCTGAACGAGGTCGCGAACGCCGTGCTGCGGCTGTTCCGCGTCGAGCCCAAGGACGAAGCGGTGAGCGCGTTCACGGTGGAAGAGGTGCAGACCATCGTGGAGCAGTCCCGGCGGGAGGGCACCCTGACCGACGACGGCAAGCTCGCCCTGGCGTTCGAGTTCACCGAGAAGAAGGTCCGTGACGTCGCCGTGCCGATGGCCGAACTCGTCACGCTGCCCGACGACGCGACCCCGAGTGACGTCGAGCACGCCGTGGCACAGCGCGGGTTCTCCCGCTACGTGCTCGTCGGCGAGGACGGCTCCCCCACGGGCTACGTGCACGTGAAGGACGTCATCGACCTGCGTCCGGACGAGTTCGACGACCCGGTGCCGCCGAAGCGGATCCGACAGCTCATCTCGCTGTACACCGAGATGGACCTCGAGGACGCGCTCGCGACCATGCGGGCCGCCGGGCGCCACGTGGCCCGCGCCTTCGACGCGGACGGCCGCACGATCGGCGTGCTGTTCCTCGAGGACATCCTCGAAGAACTGGTGGGCGAGGTCGAGGACGCGACCCGACGCCGGTAGACGCACCGAAGATCGGACGGGAGGCGCGGTGCCAGCTGGCACCGCGCCTCCCGTCCGTCCGTGGTCGCGACCAGGGCGACGCGCGCCCCGTCCGCGCTACCAGCTGACGGGCAGGGGCTTGCCTTCCTCGTACCCGGCGGCGGACTGGATGCCGACCAGCGCGCGCTCGGAGAACTCGGCGAGGGACGACGCGCCCGCGTATGTCGCGGAGCTGCGGACGCCGGTGGTGATCATGTCGAGCAGGTCCTCGACGCTCGGGCGCTCCGGGTCGAGGTAGATCGTCGACGACGAGATCCCCTCGGCGAAGAGCGCCTTGCGGGCACGCTCGTACGGGTCGAGCCGCTCGAACCGCTCACGCACGGCCTTGGCCGAGGCCATGCCCCAGCTCTCCTTGTAGGCCTTGCCGGCGTCGTCGCGGCGGAGCACGCCGGGCGCCTCGAGCGTGCCGGCGAACCACGAGCCGATCATGACGGCGGACGCCCCTGCTGCCAGGGCGAGCGCGACGTCGCGCGGGTAGCGCACCCCGCCGTCCGCCCAGACGTGCGCGCCGAGCGAGCGGGCTGCCGCGGCGGTCTCGAGCACGGCGGAGAACTGCGGACGACCGACGGCCGTCATCATGCGGGTGGTGCACATGGCACCCGGGCCGACGCCGACCTTGATGATGTCCGCTCCGGCCCCGACCAGGTGCGCGACGGCGTCGGCGGTGACGACGTTGCCGGCGACGAGCGGGATGCCGAGCTGCAGCGACGCGACCGTGCGGAGTGCGCGGAGCATGCCGTCCTGGTGGCCGTGCGCGGTGTCGAGGACCAGGACGTCCACGCCCGCGGCGGCCAGCGCCTTCGCCTTCGCGGCGACGTCGCCGTTGATGCCGAGCGCGGCGGCGACCCGGAGCCGGCCGGAGGCGTCGACGGCGGGCGTGTAGATGTCGGAGCGGATCGCGCTCGTCTGGCTCGTGGTGCCGACGACCCGGCCGTGCCGCACCACCGGCGCGAAGTCGACCTCGGCGGCCGAGAGGACGTCGTAGACGTGGCGGGGCGTACCGGCGTCCTCGGCGTCGATCGCGGTCGAGGCGCCGTGCAGCAGGTCACCGAGGACGGCGTCGGGGCCGGCGGTGCCGAGGCGGGACGCGGGCACGCAGCCCAGGTACTCGCCGTCGGCGTCGCGGACGACCACACCACGGCCGGCCACGGGCAGGAGCTGCTCGAGGGCCTCGGCGACGGTGGTCTGGGCACCCATGTCGTAGGCGGTGTCGAAGTCGACCGGCTGGTCCTTGACCCAGCGGATCGCGGCGTCGAGGTCCTGCAGGTGCATGTCCTGCGGCAGCACGCCCAGACCACCGCGGCGGGCCAGCGTCGCGGCGAGTCGCGGGCCGGTGACCGAGTTCATGTTGGCGCTGACGATCGGGATCGTGGCGCCGCTGCCGTCGTTCGCGGCGAGGTCGACATCGAAGCGGCTCGTCACGCCGGAACGGCTCGGGACGAGGAAGACGTCGGAGTAGGTCAGGTCGTGCGTCGGCCGCGTCTCGTAGAACCTCATGCGCTCCACTGTACGGCCCTCGTCAGGGCCCCGACCGGGTGCTCGGGGGCTGCCGACTCGCGCCGCGGCTGACACGGAACGGACATGTCGGAGCGGCTAGGCTTGGCACCTGTGCGGCGCAGGGTTGCTCCGCACGACACACACGAGCATCTATCGACGGAGAGTGGGCGATCGGCTGTGTCGAGCCATCTGACCGGAACGGACGAGACCGCGGGCGAATTCGGGGCGAACGAGTGGCTCGTCGACGAGCTCTACGAGCAGTTCGTCGCGGACAAGGAGTCGGTCGACAAGTCCTGGTGGCCGGTCCTCGAGAGCTACCACCGCACGCAGGTCGGTGACGCTCCGGCTCCGGCGGGATCCCCCGCACCACAGGCTGCGGCCGGGCAGCAGGCGTCGGCGGCGCAGCAGGCCCCCGCTTCGCAGCAGCAGCAGTCCTCGACGCAGCAGCCGGCCACCGGGGACACCCCGGGCGAGGCGAAGTCGGGCCCGATCCAGGCGAAGACCACCTCGCGCCAGCCGGCACCGCAGCCGATCCCGGCCGAGGCGAACGACGCGGCCGACGACCACGAGGAGACCCACGAGGACGTGGCGACCCCGCTCCGGGGCATGGCCAAGACGCTGGCGTCGAACATGGACGCCTCGCTGACGGTCCCGACCGCCACGAGCGTCCGGACCATCCCGGCGAAGCTGATGATCGACAACCGGATCGTCATCAACAACCACCTGCGACGCGCCCGCGGCGGCAAGATCTCCTTCACGCACCTGATCGGGTGGGCGATGGTGCAGGCGCTCAAGGACTTCCCGAGCCAGAACGTCTACTACGAGGAGCGCGACGGCAAGCCGTTCGTCGTCGCCCCGGCACACGTGAACCTCGGCATCGCGATCGACGTCCCGAAGAAGGACGGCACCCGCTCGCTCCTGGTGCCGAGCATCAAGCGCGCGGAGACCCTGACGTTCGGCCAGTTCCTCTCCGCCTACGAGGACCTCGTCAAGCGCGCCCGCGACAACAAGCTCACCCCGGCGGACTTCCAGGGCACGACGATCTCGCTCACCAACCCCGGCGGCATCGGCACCGTGCACTCGGTCCCGCGCCTGACGAAGGGGCAGGGCTCGATCATCGGTGCCGGCGCCCTCGAGTACCCCGCGCAGTTCCAGGGCTCGGCGTCGAAGACCCTGGTCGAGCTCGGCATCGGCAAGACCATCACCCTGACGAGCACCTACGACCACCGCGTCATCCAGGGCGCCGGTTCGGGCGAGTACCTCAAGCACGTGCACGAGCGCCTGATCGGCGAGCACGGCTTCTACGACGGCATCTTCGCCGCGCTCCGGATCCCCTACAAGCCGATCCAGTGGGCGAACGACATCAACGTCGACCTGGCGCACCGGGTGAACAAGACCGCCCGCGTGCAGGAGCTCATCAACAGCTTCCGCGTCCGCGGGCACCTGATGGCCGACATCGACCCGCTCGAGTACCGCCAGCGCACGCACCCGGACCTCGAGATCGAGAGCCACGGGCTGACCTTCTGGGACCTCGACCGCGAGTTCGTCACCGGCGGGCTCGCCGGCACCACCTCTGCACCGCTGCGCGACGTCCTCGGGATCCTGCGCGACGCCTACTGCCGCACGGTCGGCATCGAGTACATGCACATCCAGGACCCGGAACAGCGTCGCTGGGTGCAGGAGCGCATCGAGGTGCCGTACTCGAAGCCCTCGAAGGAAGAGCAGCTCCGCGTCCTCGGCAAGCTCAACGAGGCCGAGGCGTTCGAGACCTTCCTGCAGACCAAGTACGTCGGCCAGAAGCGCTTCTCGCTCGAGGGCGGCGAGTCCACCATCGCCTTCCTCGACACCCTGATCCAGCACGCCGCCGGTGCCGGGCTGGCCGAGGTCGCGATCGGCATGGCCCACCGTGGCCGCCTGAACGTGCTGACGAACATCGCCGGCAAGACCTACGGGCAGATCTTCCGTGAGTTCGAGGGGTCCTCGCTGCCGGGCACGGTGTCCGGTCAGGGGTCCGGCGACGTGAAGTACCACGTCGGCACCGAGGGCGTGTTCCGCACGTCCGACGGCTCGAGCATCCCGGTGACGATCGCCGCGAACCCCTCCCACCTCGAAGCCGTCGACGGCGTGCTCGAGGGCATCGTCCGAGCCAAGCAGGACCGCGAGGCCCCCGGCAGCTTCGGTGTGCTCCCCGTGCTCGTGCACGGCGACGCGGCGATGGCCGGCCAGGGTGTGGTCGTCGAGACGCTGCAGATGTCGCAGCTCCGCGGCTACCGCACCGGCGGCACGGTCCACCTCGTCATCAACAACCAGGTCGGGTTCACCACCCCGCCCGAGTCGGCGCGCAGCTCGGTGTACTCCACCGACGTCGCGAAGACGATCCAGGCGCCGATCTTCCACGTGAACGGTGACGACCCCGAGGCCGTCGCGCGCGTCGCCGAACTCGCCTTCGCGTACCGCGAGGAGTTCCACCGCGACGTCGTGATCGACCTGATCTGCTACCGCCGTCGCGGGCACAACGAGGGCGACGACCCCTCGATGACGCAGCCGCTGATGTACAACCTCATCGAGGCGAAGCGCTCCGTCCGCACGCTGTACACCGAGGCCCTCGTCGGCCGCGGTGACATCACGCAAGAGGAGTACGACGAGGCGCACCGCGACTTCCAGGACCGCCTGGAACGCGCCTTCGCCGAGACGCACGAGGCACAGACCGGCACGATCCCGGTGATCGACGTCGACGACGACGGTGCGGTGCAGGGTCTCGAACGCCCGGCCGCGCAGCGCGACGACGCCGAGGTCGAGGTGCACGAGACCGCCGTGTCCGAGGAGCTCGTCCGGGCGATCGGTGACGCGCACAGCAACCCGCCCGCCGGGTTCTCCATCCACCCGAAGCTGCAGCAGCTGCTCACCAAGCGCACCGAGATGACCCGCAACGGCGGAATCGACTGGGCGATGGCGGAGCTCATGGCGATCGGGTCGATCCTGGTCGAGGGCAAGCCCGTCCGCCTCGCCGGACAGGACGCCCGCCGCGGCACCTTCGTCCAGCGCCAGTCGGTGTTCCACGACCGGGTGAACGGCCAGGAATGGCTGCCGCTGTCGAACCTCACCGAGGACCAGGCACGGTTCTACGTGTACGACTCGCTGCTGAGCGAGTACGCGGCGATGGCCTTCGAGTACGGCTACTCGGTGGAGCGCCCCGAGTCGCTCGTGCTCTGGGAGGCGCAGTTCGGCGACTTCGCCAACGGTGCCCAGATCGTCATCGACGAGTTCATCTCGTCCGCCGAGCAGAAGTGGGGGCAACGCTCCGGCCTCGTCCTGCTGCTGCCGCACGGGTACGAGGGTCAGGGGCCGGACCACTCGTCGGCGCGCATCGAGCGCTACCTGCAGCTGTGCGCCGAGGACAACATGATCGTCGCGCGCCCGTCGACCCCGGCCTCGTACTTCCACCTGCTCCGCCGGCAGGCCTGGGCCCGTCCCCAGAAGCCGCTCATCGTGTTCTCCCCGAAGGCGATGCTCCGGCTCCGCCAGGCGACGAGTGCGGTCGAGGACTTCACGACCGGGACGTTCGAGCCCGTGCTGGACGACGCGCGGATCACCGACAAGAGCGCCGTCCGCCGCGTGGTGCTGCACTCCGGCAAGGTGCACCACGACCTGCGTGCCGAGGTCGACAAGCGCGGCGTCACCGACGTCGCACTCGTCCGGCTCGAGCAGCTCGCCCCGCTCCCCCTCGACCGCATCCTCGAGGTCCTGGCGGGCTACCCGGACGCCGACGTCGTGTGGGCGCAGGAGGAGCCGGAGAACCAGGGCGCCTGGCCGTTCGTCTGCATGAACCTGTCGCCGCACCTGGGTGGCCGACCGTTGTCCGTGGCGGCCCGCTCGGCGAGTGCCGCACCCGCCACCGGTTCCTCGAAGCGCTCCGCGCAAGAAGCCACCGAGGTCATCGACACGGCGCTGCGCGCGTCGGCCTGACCACGAGGAAGCGCCCCGTGCGGGAGTCCGACGGACTCCGGCACGGGGCGCTTCGACGTTGGCGGGGAAGGCGGCGGCGCTACGCGATCTTCGTGTAGCGCACCCCGGCGTCGTGGTACCCGCGCTTCTGGTAGAAGCGGTGCGCGCTGTCCGTCGCGGCCGCACTGACGGCACTGAGGCGACGCGCGCCCTGCTCGACCGCCCATGCTTCGAACGTGCCGATGAGCGCGGAACCGGTGCCGCGCCTCCTGGCCGTGTCGTCGACGACCAGCAGCAGCAGCTGCGCCGTCGGCTCGTCGCTGGCGTACGCCCACGTGACCTGTGCGCCGGCGACGGCGACGACCCGTCCGTCGTCCCCCCGGACCACCCAGGTGCGGTGCCCGGCTTCGGGGGTGAGCCGGTCGAGGCGGTCGCGCATCGACGCGTCGTCGACGTCGTGACCGAGCAGGCGGACGAGGGCGGCGACGTCGGCGACGTCCGTGTCGGACCAGGTGGTGGTCGACTCGACGGAGAGGGTCATGTCGGCCAACCTACCCGGGCCGTCGGTCGTGTTGCGACGGGCTCCCACTGCGCCCTCGTGTCCACACGTCGTCGCGCGCGACGGCGAGCAGCCGAGCCGTCCAGGTCCGGGCTGACGAGCCCGCACCCCTGCAGCGTCAGTGCGTCGCCTGCTCCACCCGGATGCGCGCGAGGATCTCGCTGCGCAGCTGGTCGGGAGCGGTCTCCTTGCAGGCGCGACGGACGGTCTCCATGAGCACGACGCCGACGCGGTGCTCGGTCTGGCAGTCCTCGCACCCGTCCATGTGCTCGCGGATGTCCGTGGCGTCCTCGTGGCGGAGCTCGTCGTGCAGGAACTCCTCGAGCTCGGCCTTCGCCTTCGAGCAGTCGCAGCCGCTCATCGTGCGTCCTTCCGTCCGGTGCGACCCGTGGCCGCGGTTGCCTTCGTCGTCTGTGCCGCGCCTCGTCCCCGTCCACGCATCGTCGCCGTCGACGCTGCGTCCGGGACGATGCCGGTCTCACGGGCGTGTTCCGCCAGGAGCCCACGGAGGAGCCGGCGGCCACGGTGGAGGCGGCTCATGACCGTCCCCACGGGGGTCTTCATGATGTCGGCGATCTCCTGGTACGAGAAGCCTTCGACATCGGCGAAGTACACGGCCATCCGGAAGTCCTCCGGGATGGCCTGCAGGGCGTCCTTCACGGCGGAGGACGGCAGGTGGTCGATCGCGTCGGCCTCGGCGGACCGGGCGGAGATCGACTGGGTCACGCTCTCCGCGCCGCCGAGCTGCCAGTCCTCGAGCTCGTCGATGGTGCCCTGGTACGGGTTCCGCTGGTTCTTGCGGTACGTGTTGATGAACGTGTTCGTGAGGATCCGGTACAGCCAGGCCTTCAGGTTCGTGCCCTGCTTGAACTGACGGAACGCGGCGAAGGCCTTGACGAACGTCTCCTGCACCAGGTCGGACGCGTCGGCGGGGTTGCGGGTCATCCGCATGGCCGCACCGTAGAGCTGGTCCATGAAGGGCAGCGCCTGGTCCTCGAACAGGGACCGCAGCTCCCCCTCGGAGACGGTCTTCGCGTCCACCGGCTCGTCTGCTGCGTCGTCGAGGGCGTCGTGTTCCTCTTCGACGGCGTCGAGCTGCACCTCGGTCTCGTCAACCAGGTGGTGCGGAGCTGCCTGCGGTTCGTCGGTCGTCATCGCCGCCAAGTCTAGGCCGAGCGTGCCGAGCGTCGTCGGCACCGCGGTCAGCACGGTCGCCGTGCCGGTCCGCTCTCGTGCGAGTGTTGCTGTCGCCACTGATCCTCCCGGTGCGTTCAGTACCCTGGTGAACCGATGGCAGACACGACGCATTCCCACAGCGGGGCCCAGCCCGCCGACCCCTGGATCGCCCCGGTCGCAGGGGGTCCGCTCCGCGGCGACGTCGCGCTGCCCGGGTCGAAGTCACTGACGAACCGAGAGCTCGTGCTCGCGGCCCTCGCGGACGGCCCCTCGACGATCCGGCTCCCGCTGCACTCCCGTGACTCGGCGCTGATGATCGCGGGCCTCCGGGCGCTCGGCGTCGGCATCGAAGCGCTCGAGCCGGCGGCCGGCACCGCCCCGAACCCGTACGGCCCGGACCTCAGGATCACGCCCGCCCCGATGCACGGCGCCGTCCGCCTGGACTGCGGACTGGCCGGCACCGTGATGCGCTTCCTGCCGCCGCTCGCCGCCCTGGCCGTCGGGCCCGTCACGGTCGACGGCGACCCCTACGCCCGCAAGCGGCCGATGCACGCCATCGTGCAGGGACTCGTGGACCTCGGTGTCGACGTCACGGACGACGGCGGCGGTTCGATGCCGTTCTCGTTCACCGGCACCGGCTCGGTTCGCGGCGGCGCCCTGACGATCGACGCGTCGGCGTCCTCGCAGTTCGTCTCCGGGCTGCTGCTGTCGGCCCCCCGCTTCGACGAGGGCCTGCACCTCACCCACGTGGGCGAACGCCTGCCGAGCATGCCGCACATCGAGATGACCGTCGCGGCACTCCGTGCCCGCGGCGTCCGCGTCGAGGAGCCGGCGGTCGGCGAGTGGGTCGTGCACCCCGGCCCGATCGGCGTGCGTGACGTCACGATCGAACCCGACCTGTCGAACGCCGCGCCGTTCGCGGTCGCCGCGCTCGTCGCCGGCGGCACGGTCCGCATCCGCACCTGGCCCAGCGAGACGACGCAGGTCGGCGCCGACCTCGAGACGCTCCTGCCCCTGTGGGGGGCGAGCGTGGCCCGTGACGGTGACGACCTGGTCGTCGACGGCGGCGTCGGGATCCGGGGTGGGGCCTCCTTGCCGGGTCTCGAACTCGACCTGAGCCGCGGCGGCGAACTCGCACCGGCGCTCGTCGCGCTGGCCGCGCTGGCGGACGGACCGAGCGAGATCACCGGGATCGGGCACCTGCGCGGGCACGAGACCGACCGCCTGGCCGCGCTGGCGGCGGACCTCAACCGGTCTGGAGGCGCGGTGCACGAACTCGACGACGGCCTGCGGATCGAGCCGGCGCCGCTCCACGGCAGCGCCTGGGGCGCGTACGACGACCACCGGATGGCGACCGCGGGGGCGATCGTGGGCCTCGTCGTCGACGGCGTCGCCGTCGACGACATCGGGTCGACCGCGAAGACGCTGCCGCAGTTCCCGGAGCTGTGGGCGGCGCTCGTGGCGTCCTCGGTGGCCGCTGCACCGGTGAGCGGGGACTGACGCATGAGCTGGTGGGACGACGTCGACGGCGACGACTCCGACGCGGACGAGCCGTACGGGCAGTACGACGAGTCGAGCGTGCGGGTGCGCCCGAACCCGAAGGGCAACCGACCGCGCACGAAGACCCGTCCGACGTACGACGACGCCCCGGTCGGCTGGGTGACGAACGTCGACCGCGGGCGGTTCGGCGTGCTGATCGACGACCACGTCATCACCGCGACGAAGGCCCGCGAGCTCGGCAAGAAGTCCGTCGTCACGGGCGACCACGTGTCGCTCGTCGGGGACGTCTCCGGCGACCCGGGCTCGCTGGCACGCATCGTGAAGGTCGCCGAGCGCACCACCCTGCTGCGGCGGAGTGCCGACGACTCCGACGAGGTCGAGCGCGTCATCGTGGCGAACGCCGACCAGATGCTCATCGTGGTGGCCGCCGCCGACCCCGAGCCGCGCACCCGCCTGATCGACCGGTACCTGGTGGCCGCGTTCGACGCCGGGCTCGACCCGATCCTCTGCATCACGAAGACCGACCTCGCCGACCCGGCCCCGTTCCTGGCGCACTTCGCGTGCCTGGACCTTCGGATCGTGACGAGCCGATCGGACGACGTCCCGTTCGAGGCGCTGCACGAGCTCCTCGACGACAAGGTGACCGTGACCGTCGGGCACTCCGGTGTGGGCAAGTCGACCCTGGTGAACGCCCTGACCGGGTCGACGCGCGCGATCGGCGTCGTGAACTCCGTGACCGGCCGCGGGCGGCACACGTCGTCGTCGTCGATCGCGCTGCGGGTCCGTGACGGCGGGTGGATCATCGACACGCCGGGTGTGCGGTCGTTCGGCCTGGGGCACGTCGACCCCGCGAACGTCTTCCGGGCGTTCGCGTCGCACGCCGTGCCGGTGCTGCCCGCGCGGGACGGCATCCCGCTGGCGCAGGCGCACGACTGGGAGATCGTCGACCGCGTGCAGGACGGGGAGCTCGGGCCGACCGGCGTCGAGCGGCTCGACTCGTTCCGGGCACTGCTCACCGGGATGGGCGCGTCCGACCCCGGTTCCGAGTAGCCCGCCGGGCGATGTCGGCCGGGCGGTCGGTGCTGATCGGCGCTGGTCGGCCGACTGGTCACGACATCCCGCGATGTGTGCGTCGAGCGGTCACGAACTGTCGGCTGGCGCGGCGGCACCCGACAGTTCGTGACCATCCGGGCATCGGCGCGCGGTGCGTCGTGACCACTCCGGACGCCCCCCTCGCACCGTGCGAGGGGCGCACGAATGGTGCGAGGTTGTGCACTCCGCGGGCTCGCGCACCTCGCACCGAGTGGGCAACCGCGCACCGGACGACGCCTCGGCACCGGGTCGGCGTCGACAAGCGCGCATCGAGGTTGTACTGTTGCGGTCGTGTCTGAAGTTGCAAAGTACAACTTTGCGCCGACTCCCGCTGTCGACGCCCCGTCCCCGAGCACGACGACGACGTCGCACGCGCATCACTCCCCCACCCACAAGTCCGCACGAGCCCCGAAGCCGCAACGGTCCGACAGCGTCCTGCGCCCCGCCGGGCTCGGTCGCGTGCTGCTGACGTTCGCCTCGCACATCCTCGTGCCGCTGTTCCTGGCCGCAGGCATGGGCCTGGCCTACCTCGGTGCCTTCCACGCCCCGGCACCGCGGGAACTGCCCGTCGGCATCGTCGGCCAGGGCGCGGCCACCCAGGTGTTCGCCCAGACCGTGACCGACCAGTCGAACGGCGCCCTCGTGGCCCACGTCGTGGCCTCGACGAAGGCGGCCGAGCAGCAGGTGCGCGACCGCGACCTCGCCGCCGTGTACGCGCCGACTGCGGCGGGTGCCACGCTCTACGTCTCGACCGCCGCGTCGGAGACCACCGCGAGCGCAGCGCAGAAGGTGTTCCTGCCGATCGCCTACGACCAACACGTGCCGTTCCGGGTCGTCGACGTCGTGCCGACGGGCGACCAGGACACCACCGGCCAGGGGCTGTTCTTCCTGCTCGTGGCGCTGAGCGTCGGTGGGTACGCGTCCGCGATCGCCGTGGCCTCGGTCGCGACGAAGCTCCGTGCCGTGTGGACCGCGGTCATCGGGCTCGCCACCGCGGGGGTCGTCGCCGGCATCGGCGTGATCGTCGCCGGACCGATCTACGGCGTCATCACCACCCACCACTGGCAGGTGTTCCTGTTCGCCTGGCTCTACGACGCGATCATCGTCGCGCTCGGCGTCGGGCTCCACCCCGTGCTCGGACGGTGGACGACCCCGATCCTCACGATGCTGTTCGTGATGCTGAACTTCACGTCGTCCGGCGGGATCTTCCAACCGGCGTTCCAGCCCGGGTTCTTCGCCGCCCTGCACACCTTCTGGAGCGGTGCCGCGTGGCTGCAGGCCGCACAGGACCTGCAGTACTTCCCGGACGCCTCGCTCGGCCGGTCGTCGCTCGTGCTCGCCCTCTGGCTGGCCGCCGCGCTCCTGCTCTGCGTCGTCGTGCACGGACTCGTCGCCCGCCGGACCCGCATCGCCCGTGAGCGCGAGGTCACCCGGCTCGAGGAAGAAGAGGTCGTCGCCGCGTAGCGACGGTAGGTTGGGCGACGTGGACCTCAGCGCCGACCTGGACTTCGCCCGCTCCCTCGCCGACACCGCCGACGCGATCAGCCTCGAGCGCTTCCGTGCCGCCGACCTGCACGTGACGAAGAAGGCCGACAGCACGCACGTCACCGACGCCGACCAGGCCGTCGAACGGGCACTGCGCGAGCGGCTCGCCGCCGAGCGACCGGACGACGCGTTCCTCGGCGAGGAGACGACGGCGGACACCGGGGCCGAGGCTGTCAGCGAAGGACACCGCCAGTGGGTGGTCGACCCGATCGACGGCACCGCCAACTACCTGCGGGGCGTGCCGGTGTGGGCGACCCTCATCGCGCTCGCGGTCGACGGCCGCCCGGTGCTCGGCGTCGTCAGTGCGCCCGCCCTCGGCAAGCGCTGGTGGGCGGCCGAGGGCTCCGGCGCGTTCTCGCTGGACGGACCGCTCCGGGTCTCCGGGGTGGCCGAGCTCGGGGACGCGAGTCTGAGCTACAACAGCATCCAGCAGTGGGACGACGACGACCGCCTCGAGCCACTCGTCGACTTGTCGCGCCGGGTCTGGCGCACCCGGGCCTACGGCGACATGTGGTCCTACATGATGGTGGCCGAGGGCGTCCTCGACGTCGCCGGCGAACCGGACCTGAAGCCGTGGGACATCGCGGCCCTCGTCCCCATCGTCGAAGAGGCCGGCGGCCGCTTCACCTCGCTCGACGGCGATCCCGGGCCGTGGCACGGCAGCGCGCTCGCCTCGAACGGCCTGGTGCACGATGCCGTCGTCGAGGTCATCCGTCGCGACTCCTAGGCCCGGTCGGCGGGCCGGTCAGCCGCGATCGGCGGACCCCGGCGCGCCGGTCCGGTCGGCGGACTCAGCAGCGGCGTCCGAGCCCTCGGACTCCCCGTCCGGCCGCCGCGCCGCGCGACGACGCGCCACCAGGTCCGCGCCGGCCAGCGCGAGCGCGAGTGCCATCAGCGACACCGTGAACGTCGTGCCGCTGCGGAAGGCGTCGTGGTAGGCGTCGAGACGCCCGCCCGACCCGCCCGAACCCGACCCTGCCGCCTCGCTCCGCACGATCCCGTAGAAGATGCTGGTCGCCACCGCGGTACCGATCGCCGTGCCGACCCGCTGGCCGAGCTGCTGCATCGACCCCGCCACCCCGGACTGCTCGACGGGGATCTCGGCCAGGGTCAGGGTCTGGTTCGGCGACACCACGAACCCGCCACCGAGTCCGCCGACCAGGAACGCGCCCGCCATCGCCCACGGGGTGACCTCCGGTGGGGTGACGACGGCGGCGACCATGAGCAGCAGGAAGCCGACGACGACCATCCCGAGCCCGGCGACGACCAGCGCCCGCCCGACCCGGTCGACGATCCGTCCGCCGATGTACGAGCCCACCGCACTCGTCGCGGCGAAGGGGATGCTCACCATGCCGGCGAACAGCGGTGAGAGCCCGAGGCCCTCCTGCAGGTACAGCGTGACCATGAGGAACGACGCCGGCAGCGCGGCGAAGTAGACGGCCACGATCGACAGGCCGTTGCGGTACGACGACAGCCGGAACAGCTCGAAGTGCACCACGGGCGACTTGCCCTGCCGCTTGAACCGCTGCTCCCAGAGCACGAACAGCACGAGGAACACCGCGAAGCCGACGAGCCAGAACCAGCGGGTCGCGGAACCACCACCACCGCTGGTCAGCACGAACGGCAGCATCAGGGTGACGATGGCGGCTCCGAGCAACAGGATGCCGACGACGTCCAGTTCGCGGTCCTGCGCCTTCCCCTGGGCGCCCTTCGGCAGCAGGCGGACGGCGAAGAGCAGTGCGGCGATCCCGAGGGGCACGTTCATCCAGAACAGCAGCCGCCAGCCGGACTCCTCGCCGCCGATCGCGATGAGGCCACCGCCGATGGTCGGCCCGAGGGCGGTGGAGATGCCGATCATCGCCCCGAAGAGCCCGAACGCGCGGCCACGCTCCGGCCCGCGGAACAGCTGCTGCACGAGTCCGATGACCTGGGGCATCTGGATCCCGGCGGCGAAGCCCTGCAGGATCCGGGTGACGATCAGGACTTCGATGTTCGGTGCGACGGCGCACAGCAGGCTCGATCCGGTGAACGCGCTGAGCCCCACGATGAACATGACGCGCCGGCTCTGCAAGTCCCCGAGCCGACCCGCGGGCACGAGGGCGAGGCCGAACGCCAGCGCGTACCCCGCGACGATGAGCTGGAGCGACGAGCTGGTGGCCCCGAGGGACTGCTCGATCGAGGGCAGCCCGACGTTCACCTTGGACAGGTCGAGGATCGTCAGGGCCGCCACCGCCACACACACGCCGAAGGCCCGCCACCGGGTGCGGTCATCGAGGCGGGCGTCGGTCGGTTCGGCGTTGGACATCCCGTCCTGGCTACACCTGCGACGACGAACGAGGTCCGGACAGCCCTGTACCCCGGTTGCGTCCGGAGGACCCGGATCGGGGTCAGGAGGGCCGGTGCCACTCCCCCATCGTGGCCCCCCGTACTGGGGGCACCGTTCTGGACATCTGCTCGCGGGAGTCCGCCGCGTGGACCGGTACCTGAGTTATCGTGCTCCAGACGGCAGGTCACGTGATGCGCTCGGATTCCCTAGATCCGGACGGCGGAACAGACCGGTCGTGTTCGTCCGAAGACCCTAACCCGAGGGGTGATACAGACGATGACATCATCGTTCCCGAGCGGAACCGAGTGCACCCACACTCGTCGACCGCATCCAATCCACGACAGTTCCGGCGCGCGCTCAGTCGCCGCCGCTCGTCCGCACTCCGCCACGGTCACCCGCCGTGCAGCAGTCCGGTCCGCCTCCGTGCGCCCCGTCGCCGCGACCCCCGTGTTCGCCGACGCCCTCCTCGCAGCATCCGCCTCCGGACCCGGAGGCCGGTGAGTCATGGCACTCACCGGTCGACGTCTCGAGGTCGACCGGATCGCGACCCTCGCAGTGCTCCCACGGGAGTCCGCGATGGTCGTGGTCGGCGACCCTGGTTCCGGACGCAGCAGCGTCCTCGACGCGGTCTCGAACCGCGTTTCCCTCCCCGTCGTCCGGGTCGGTGTCAACGGGAGTGAATCCCGTTGGCCACTGGCCGGGGTGACCTCCCTGTTCACCGCGCTCGACGACCCTCGAGCGACCGCACACATCGCCCACCTGCTGCAAGCCGGCGGGACCGCGGCCGCCGTGACGGCCGGGCTGGCGGCGGCGCACGACTTCCTCGACGCCGTGCACGCTCTGACCCTCCCGCCGACGCTCGTCCTCATCGACGACCTCGACCGGATGGACGCGGAGAGCCAGGAACTCATCGCGTTCCTCGCCGGACGGCTCGCAGGCACCGCCTTGCGCGTCGTGGCGACGGTCCGCTCGGTGCCGTCGGACGGTCCGCTCGCGGCCCTGCCGACCCTGCGGATCGAACCGCTCGCCGCGGACGAGGCCCTGGTCCTCGCCCGGGACATGGCACCGGCCGAGGCGAACGACGGCGTCCTCGCCGTCCTCGCCGCGGAGACCGGTGGCAACCCCGGCGCGCTCCGCGAACAGCTCGCGGTGCTCACCCGGGAGCAGCTCACCGGCGCGGAGCCGATCGTGCTCCCGCTCCGACCCACTCCGACGACCGAGGCCATCGCGGCACTCGCGCTCGGGCCCGCCGCGGGACGCGATCTGGACGTCCTCGCGAAGCTCGCCCTGGTGCCCGTCGCGAAGACCACGGCGTGGGACCGGGACGAGCTGGACGACCTGGTCGGGGCCGGTCTCGCGACCGTCCGCGGGCAGAGCGTCACCGTCCGGCACCCACTCGTCCGTTCCGCGCTCTACTGGCGGATGCCCGCCCGTGACCGTCGTGCGGCACACGCCGCGCTCGCCGCGGCGAGCGCGGAGACCGACCCGCGGTCGGCCGCGTGGCACCGGAGCTTCGTCGACGACGTCCCCGACGTGGTCGCGCTGCTCCAAGCCGCACGGTCGTACGTCGTGGACGGCAACGTGCACGCCGCGATCGCGCTGACCGAGCGTGCCCTGCACATCGGCGGCGGGACCGAGGACGAGCACGTCGCGCTCCTCGGGGTCGCGGAGGCCATGCTCGGCAAGCGCCTGCTCGGCTTCGCCGCGCGGTACCTCGCGGCGCTCCGTCCGTTCCGGACGACGCCGAACGAGGTCCGTCGGCTCCGGCTGCAGTACTCGGCCGAGTACCTCAGCGGTGACGCCGTGCACGCGGACGAGCTGCTCGTCCCCGTCGACGCGACCGACCCGGCCGAGGTGGACGCCGTCGCCGGGCTGATGGCAATGGTGGCGTGCTTCCGCGCCGAGGCGTGGGAGCTCGACCAGGCCAAGGACCTGCTGCACCGGATCGAACCGCTCGAGGGGTCGGCGTCCGCGCACACCCTCGAGATCGCGACGACCGCGCGGGAGCTCATCGCCGCCGTGGACGGCGTACTTCCGCCCGACACCGAGCTGCACGACGGGCTCGCGACGTCGGAGCTCGTGGCGATGTCGGACCCGGCCCTGCTGCTCCTCGCCCACGCGCTGAGCATCGGCGAGCGCTACCGGAGCGCGCGACGAGTGTTCGCACTCGTGCTCGCCCGGGGGCAGGAGACCGCGGCGGTGTGGACCGAGGCGGCCCGCTACCTGACGGCCGAGAACGAGGTGCGCTCCGGCAACTTCCGGCAGGCGCTCCGCGCGATCGACGTGTGGGAATCCGGTTCGTCCGTCGCCGAGCGGTTGCGTGAGCCCTCCCGGGCGATCGCCGTCGCGTGGCGGCACTTCGCCGAGGGCCGTTCCGCCGAGGCGCTCGACGTCGTGGACCGGTGCCTCGAGCACCGATCGACGAGTCGTCTCTGGGGAGCCACGGCGAAGCTGCACGCGCTCCGCGGCAAGGTCCTGCTGCTCGACGGCCGCCTCGACGAGGCCGCCACCGCGCTCGAGGCCGC
Organism: Curtobacterium poinsettiae; assembly: GCF_025677645.1. Taxonomy (NCBI): domain Bacteria; kingdom Bacillati; phylum Actinomycetota; class Actinomycetes; order Micrococcales; family Microbacteriaceae; genus Curtobacterium; species Curtobacterium flaccumfaciens. The sequence goes on from NZ_CP106879.1 coordinate 2,732,678, forward strand.
CGACGCCGTCGGTCGGTCGCTCCGGAACCCCGCGGTGCTCCGACACCTCGGCGACCTCGTCGAGGCGTACGTGCGCCTCGGACGGATCGACGACGCGCGCACGATCACGGCCCGCCTGGCGGCGGACCACCATGCCCGTCCCGGGCGCTGGGGTGCCCTGGTGCTGGCGCGGAGCCTCGCACTCGTCGCCGACGACACCACCCGCGAGCCGGCCCGTCGCCGCGCGCTGGAACTGTTCCAGCCGCACGACTCGCAGTACGAGCGGGCTCGCACGTTCGCCGCGCTGGCCGCGGTCGGCAACCCGGCGGAACGTCCGCGTCTCGGCGCGGCGGCCGCAGCGGCGTACGAGGCGGCCGGCCTGCGTCGACCGCTGGTGACGCCGGCACCGGCTGCGGCGATGCCGCAGTTCGGCACGGGCTCGTCGTCGATCCGGTCCGCACCGGCGCTCTCGCCGGCGTTCCCCGGGACGCCGCGCAGTGCCCCCGACGCGTCGGCGGTGCTCACGTCGCTGACCGCCGAGGAGCGTGCGGTGGTGCAGAAGGTCACCGAGGGGTACCGCAACCGCGAGATCGCCTCGTCGCTGTTCATGTCGCAGCGCACTGTGGAGCTGCGGCTCACGCAGATCTACCGCAAGGTCGGCGCGCGGTCGCGATCGCACCTGGTCGCGCTGCTCACGTAGGAGACGCACCACAGGACGCACAGGAGGCCCGGTACCAGCTGGTACCGGGCCTCCTGTCCGCGCGCCCTCCGTTCGCTGTCACGGCGGTTGCGGGAGTCCGCACGCGACCGCAGCGCGGAGTGCCCCGCACGCGGGGAACCGCAAGAGCGTCCGACGGGTGTTGCCGTGCGGTCGGCGGCGGGTGAGGCTTCTCCTGCACCGACCGCCGTGCCCCTCCCCCGGGGGCCAGCCCGCGCTACCCGAGTCCGGTACCCGAACCCCTCGGCCCAACGACACCGACGTCCGTCCTCGCCTGATCCGAGGACGGGCGTCGGTTCCCGGGCCGGGAGGCCCCGGACGCGCGGCAGACCCGACGGCGGTCGGTGCCGCACCAGTCCCGACCTCCCCGTTCCACCCACCCTCGTTCCCCCGAAGGGACAGCCGATGTGCGGCATCATCGCGGCCCGCGTGTCTGACGACGCGACCCCCTACCTGCTCGACGGACTCGAACGACTCGAGTACCGCGGGTACGACTCCGCCGGCATCGCCGTCCGGACGGCCGTCGGCCGCACCGAGACCATCCGCTCGGTCTCCCGAGTCGGCGACCTGCGCACGCTCGTCGCGGCACGCTCGGGTGACGCGCTCACCGGCGTCGGCATCGGTCACACCCGCTGGGCCACACACGGTGCCGTGCGCGAGGCGAACGCGCACCCGCACGCCGACTGCACGGGCCGGATCTCGATCGTGCACAACGGCATCATCGAGAACGCGGAGCGGCTGCGGCAGACGCTCGAGGCCCAGGGCCACCGTTTCCGGTCCGACGTCGACTCCGAGGTCATCGCGCACCTGGTCGAGCGGTCCCTGGCGGTCGACCCGGACCTGATGCTCGCGGTGCAGATCGCGACGGCGCAGCTCGAGGGCTCGTGGGCGATCGTGGTCCTGGACGCCCGCGACGGCCGCATGGTCGTGGCGGCGGACCGTTCGCCGCTCGTCGTCGCCCGCTCCGGCCGCGGTGACTTCGTGGCGAGCGACATCGGCGCGATCGCCGAGTGGTGCGAGACGTTCGTGGCGCTGCGCGACGGCGACGTCGTGGAGCTCGGTGAGGCCTGGACCTGGTCGTCCGACGGCATCACGGTGCCGGTGCCGTTCCCCACGCCGTCCCCGTTCGCCGCCGCCGCGCTCGACCTCGGCGACCACACCGACCACATGGCGAAGGAGATCGACGAGCAGGCCGACGTCGTCGCGACGATCCTGGACCGGGTGACCCGCCGCACCGCCGACGGCAGCATGTGGGTGGGCCTCGGCCTGGCCGGCTTCCACCGGCTGGCGATCGTCGCCTGCGGCACGTCGCTGAACGCGGGCCAGGTGATCGCGACCGCACTGCGCGGGATCGGCGGCGTGCCGACCGACATCGTCGTCGCGAGCGAGGCCGACCAGGCCGTGCTCGGTCCGGGCACCCTGGTCGTCGCGATCAGCCAGTCCGGAGAGACCGCTGACGTGCTCCGCGCCCTGGACCGGTTCGAGGACCGCCACCCGGTGCTCGCGCTGACGAACAACATGCACTCCTCGCTCGCCCGACGGGCCGACGCCGTGCTGGACTGCCACGCCGGTCCGGAGATCGGTGTCGCCGCAACGAAGACGTTCACGGCGCAGGTCGTCGTCGGCGTCGCGGCGATGATCTCCGCGATGGTCGCCTCCGGCCGGATCGAACCGTCGCGCGCGCAGGTGCTCGTCGACGAGCTGCTCGACCTGCCGGCACGGATCGAGCACGCCGCGCGGGTATCAGCCGAGCGGATGCCGCTGCTGGTGTCGAGTGTCAAGGAGGCGACGGGCTTCCTGTTCCTCGGCCGCGGCGCCGGACTGCCGTACGCCGCCGAGGGCGCCCTGAAGCTCAAGGAGCTCAGTTACCGCTGGGCCGAGGCCTACCCAGCCGGCGAACTCAAGCACGGGCCGCTCGCGCTGGTGGACGACGGCACCCCGGTGGTCGTCATCGACCACGGTGAACCGAAGATCCGGTCGGCGATCGCCGAGGTCCGGGCCCGTGGCGGCTTCGTCATCACGATCGGCGGCGAGTCCGCGGACATCCCCGCGCTCGGCCGCCGTGGCACCGGCGACCTGGCCTGGGGTGCGATGACCGCGCCGTGGGGTCCGCTCGAGGCCGTCGTACCGCTGCAGATGCTGGCCCGCGAACTGGCCCTGCAGCTCGGGTGCGACGTCGACAAACCACGGAACCTCGCGAAGTCGGTGACGGTCGAATAGCCGGGCGCCGACGCGTGAACCGCCTGACGGTCTTCCTCGCCGTCCTCACCGCCCTGGCGATCGCCGGCACCGTGGTCCTGGTCACGGTGGTGCTGACGACGCCCGTGCTCCCCTGACGCCGAGCCCGCAGGGTCTTCCTGGGCGGGGCTGCGATGCTGGTCACTTGACCACCGCAGCCCCGCCCCTCGTCTTCGTCGCGCTCCTCGTCGGCGCCGTCCTGCCGTTCGTGCCGTTCGTCGGCCGGGTGGCCCGCATCGCCGCGACCATCGCGCACGAGGTCGGGCACGCGATCGTCGTCGTGCCGTTCGGCGGGCGGATCCAGCGGATCGAGCTGCACCCGGACGGGTCCGGCGAGGCCTGGGTCCAGCTCGGCCGGGTGCCCGGCGGCATCCGGTGGCTCGTCCGGATCCTGAACCTGTACGCCGGCTACAGCGCACCCCTGTGGGCGGGGGTGCTCCTGGTGACCGGGGTGCTGCACGGCTCCCGCTGGCTGCCCGTGGTGGTGCTGGCGATCATCGGGCTCGTGGCGCTGGCGTTCGTCCGGAACTGGTTCGGCCTGCTCGTCGTGCTCGGCTTCGACGCGCTCGCCCTGTGGGTGGCCTTGCGCCCGTCCGAGGCCACCGTCCTGGTGGTCGCCGCCGTCGGGGCGTTCTTCGTCGTCGACGGCCTGCGCTCCGTGGTGCAGGTCGGTCGCTGGCTGGTCACCGGCGCCCGGGTACAGACCGACTTCCACATCGCCGCGGCCGAGATGCGGGTGCCGGCGTCCCTGTGGTTCGTGCTGTTCGTCGTCGTGAACGCCGTCGCCGTGTGGCTGGCGCGCGAGCCGCTGCTCCAGGTCTGGGACACCGTCGCCACCGGGGTCCGCTCGCTCGTCTGAGGCTGCTCGCGTAACCGGGGGCCGCAATCGCCAGTCCGCGCCGAGGGGCTGCGAGGCTACCGCCAGACGACCCCCGGAGGTGTCCCATGGCGACCGACGACCACGGCTTCGCGACCGAGCAGGTACACGGCGGCTTCGTGCCCGACGCCGGGCACGGCGCCCGCGTCCCCGCGATCCACATGTCCTCCGGGTTCCTGTTCGACGACTTCGACCAGGCCCGCGACCGCTTCGCCGACACCGACGACGGCTACACCTACACGCGCCTCGGCAACCCCACGAACGCCGACGTCGAGCGTCGCGTGGCGCTGCTCGAACGCGGTGTCCAGGCGATCCTGGTCGGCAGCGGCCAGGCGGCGGCGGCCGTGGCGTTCCTCGGTCTGCTGCAGGCCGGCGACCACGTCGTCAGCGCCCGGAGCATCTACGAGGGCACCCGCGGGCTGCTGCTGCAGAACCTCGGACGGCTCGGCATCGAGGTCGACTTCGTCACCGACGCCCGCGACCTCGACGCCTGGGCCGCCGCGGTCCGACCGAACACGAAGGCGTTCTTCGCCGAGACCATCCCGAACCCGAAGAACGACGTCCTCGACATCACCGGCGTCGCGGAGACCGCGCACCGCGCCGGCGTCCCGCTGATCGTCGACAACACCCTCGCCACGCCGTACCTGGTGCGCCCGGTCGAGCACGGTGCCGACATCGTCGTGCACTCGGCGTCGAAGTTCCTGTCCGGGCACGGAGCCGGACTCGGCGGCGTGGTCGTCGACGGCGGCCGGTTCGACTGGACCGCCGCCCCCGAGCGCTGGACGCACCTGACCAGCCCCGAACGGTCCCTCGGCGGCGAGAGCTACGTCGAGCGGTACGGCAACCGGGCGTTCGCCGTGTTCGCCCGCGACGTCGTCGCCGCACGCATCGGTCCGGCGCCGTCCCCGTTCAACGCGTTCCTGCTCCGGCAGGGCATCGAGACGCTGTCGCTGCGTGTGGAACGCCACTGCGCGAACGCGCTGGCCGTCGCGTCCTGGCTGGACCAGCAGCCGGAGGTGACAAGCGTCGACCACGCGGGCCTGGCCTCCAGTCCCTTCCACGACCTCGCCCGACGCTACCTGCCCCGCGGAGCAGGGTCCGTCTTCGCCTTCACGCTCGCCGGTGGCGAAGCCGCCGCGCGGGCGTTCATCGACGCCGTGCAGCTGTTCAGCCGGATGACACACCTGGGCGACGTCCGCTCGCTGATCCTGCACCCGGCGACCACCACGCACGCCGGCCGCACGCCGGAAGAGCGAGCCGAGCAGGGCATCGACGACGGCTTGATCCGCCTGTCGGTCGGCATCGAGGACGTCGCGGACCTGCTCCGCGACCTGGAACGCGGGCTCGCCGCGGTGCGGTCCGCAGACGCAGCCACCGGCCTGGAGGCGCGAGGAGCGTCGGACGCGCACCGCACGGCAGTCGGTGGGCAGGCCCTCGACCGGCAGGAGCGCTGAATGGCCGAGCTGCAGCACTTCGGGTACTTCTTCTCGCGCGGCTTCGGCCCGCAGGCGTGGGGACGGTCCGACTGGGACTGGGGGCACGACTGGACGAAACCGGACCTGTACCAGCAGTCCGTCCGGACGCTCGAGCAGGCCGGCATGGACCTGGTCATCGCCGAGGACGCCGTCTCGCTCGGCTCCCCCGCGACCCTCGACCTGCGCATCCGGCAGGCGTACGGCGGCCCGAAGCACGACCCTCTGCTGCTCGCCCCGTACCTGTTCGCCGCCACCTCGCACATCGGCATCGCTCCGACCGTCAACGCGGGGATCACCCCGCCGTACCTGGCGGCCCGGCAGTTCGCGACCCTGGCGCACCTGTCCTCGGACCGGCTCGGGATCAACGTCGTCACCGACGTCGGCAGCGCACGGCACGCCGGCCTGCCGCCGCTGCCGCACGACCAGGCGTACGACCGCGCCGAGGAGTGGATCACCCTGCTCCGCCGGCTCTGGCACTCGTGGGGTGACGCGTACGTCGGCGCACCGGACTCCTGGCACTTCGCGGACGGCGACGCCCTGGACGCGTTCCATCACGAAGGCGCCCACTTCACCGCGGACGGTCCGCTCAACGCCCTGCCGCTGGCGTCGGACCCCGTGGTCGTCTCCCCCGGTGGCTCGGGTCGAGGGCTCGCGTTCGCTGGCACCCACTCGGACGTGCAGCTCGCGCTCGCGCCGCTGTCCGCCGACGCGGTGACGGACTACCGCGCCCGGGTGCTCGCGGCTGCGGAAGCCGCAGGGCGGTCGACCGCGGACCTGCGGATCCTGTTCGTGCTCAAGCCCGTGATCGTGTCCTCGCCGGAGGAGGCCGACCGCATCGTCGCGGCATCCGAGCACCCCTCCGACGACGCGCTGCGTGCGGCGGCGATCGCGTGGTCGAGTGACTCCGAGACCGACCTGCTCGCGCTGGACCTGGACGCACCGGTGCCCGACGGGACCTTCGGCGAGCACGTCTCGGCCGGCACGATCCGCGGGCTGCTCGGGGACACCCCGGACGCACCGCTGCGCGAGCTGCTCACCCGCAAGGCGCGGCAGGGGCGGATCCGGTCACGCTCGGGTTTCGTGGGGACCGCCGATGAGTTCGCGGACTTCATCGAGGAGCTCGGCAGCGACGCCGACAACGACGGCATCATCTTCTCGGGCGACCTGCACCCGGCGCAGATCCACCGGATGCTCGGCGACCTGGTGCCCGTGCTCCGGCGCCGTGGGCTCCTGCGACGGGAGTACGGCGCCGGAGGGATCCGGGCGAACCTGTTCGACTTCTAGCGGGGCGGCTGCGAGCTACTGCTTCTTGGACTTCTTGGAATCGTCCTGCTTCTTGGACTTCTTCTTGAGGTCGTCCTGCTTCTTGGACTTCTTCTTGACGTCGTCCTTCTTCTTGGACTTCTTCTCGTCGTCGTCCTTCTTGGACTTCTTCTTGGACTTCTTCTTCTCGTCGTCCTGCTTCTTCGACTTCGCCTTGCTCGCACCCGCCGGCAGCGGCAGGACGGCCGACACGGCCTCCGGCGACTCCACCCCGTCGATCGGCTCGACGACCACTGCCGAGCCGGTGTCCAGCTCGACGTCGACCGCGTGCTCCTCGAGCACCGGTGCCAGGGCATCGGCGACCCGCTCGACCGACAGGACCGCGTCCGCCTCGGCCAGTCGGAGCAACGCCTGCGCGGTCCGCACCCGGGTGGTCGTCTTGCGCTCGAGGACGTCGGACCGCGCCCCTTGAAGGAACGTGCGCAGCGCGCGTTCCACGGTGGAACGCCCGCGCGGGGCAGCGCGGTCGAGCCGATCGAGTTCCCCGGCGACGCCGGAGACGTCGTCGGCGACGTGCTCGTGGCGGACCGACTCGATGAGCGCGGCGATGGCGGCCGCGGCACGTTCGACCCCGGCGGAGCGCTGGTCGAGCACGACGAGCATCTCGACCACCGAGCCGTACGTCACGGTCTCGAGCCGCACCGGTTCGGCACCACGACCGCGCACGACCAGGCGGGTGTCGGGGTTCGGCAGCCATGTGGCGAGGGCGGCGACCGTGGCGACGGAGCCGACGATCCGCTCGTACTCGCTGAGCACCACTCGTTCCTGCTCCCGCAGACGGACACGGATCGCGATCTCCTGCACCACGTGCTGACCTCTCGTTCGGGTTCGACGCGAGCGTGTTCTGCGCGCCTGTTCCGGAGCGTAGTCCTCGGACGTGGCGGAACAGCGAACGCCCCGGCACTGTCCAGGGGACGGTGCCGGGGCGTTCAGGTGGCGCAGCATGACAGCGGCTCGTCGTCCGGCGAATGGTGGAGATGGGGGGAATCGAACCCCCGTCCATCGCTGCAATTCGACGTCTTCTACGGGCGTATCCGGATGGTTCGTTCTGCTCGGCCCCGTCCTTTGCTACCGGCTTCTAGGACGACGGGCCCAGTCTCAGTGCAAGTCCCGCACGGCCCTGAGGCGCAACCGTGCAGCAAGTCCTCTGGATGACGCCGGGATCAGGTTAGAAGACGGTCACCTGGCCGACGGACTTCATGTGCTGGGCTGCTTACGCAGCGAGAGCGAAGTCAGTGCGCTTGGAATTGGCACTTGTTGTTTTCCACGGATCGTTAACGAGATAACCGTGGGTCCTCGGCCCGCTTCCCGTCGGCACACAGGCAATGTCGAAACCGATCATCCCCATGCGGGCCGGACGTGCGAGCCGCTGTCACGCTGTTCAGTTGCCAATGCTCCTGTCGGAGCAGTCCCTCAGTCTAGCCGAGGAGGCGCATCGGCGCTACTCGCCGACGCGGTTCCGGGTGCGCATGGCCCGCTCGGCCTCACGCTTGTCGGTCTTCTCGCGCAGGGCCTGACGCTTGTCGAACTCGCGCTTGCCCTTCGCCACGGCGATCTCGATCTTGGCGCGACCGTCGTGGAAGTAGATCTGCAGCGGCACGAGGGTGTAGCCGCCCTGGGCAGTCTTGTGCGAGATCTTCACGATCTGCTGCTTGTGCAGGAGCAGCTTGCGCTTCCGTCGGGGCGAGTGGTTGTTCCACGTGCCCTCGGTGTACTCCGGGATGTGTACGGCGTCGATCCACGCTTCGCCACCGTCGATGTAGGCGTACCCGTCGACCAGGGACGCGCGCCCCATCCGCAGCGACTTCACCTCGGTGCCGGACAGGACCATGCCCGCTTCGTACGTGTCCTCGATGAGGTAGTCGTGCCGGGCGCGACGGTTCGTCGCGACGATCTTCTCCCCGCGTTCCTTCGCCATGACGACTCCTCTCGATGGTGACCGGTGCAGTGCGCTGCACGGGTGGTTCCGCGCAGCCCCACAGACTACTCAACACGAAGCGGGCGGCGCACCTTCCCGGCGCGCCGCCCGTTCGCGGATGCTGGCTGCGTCAGACCTTCAGGTACCGGCGGATGGCGATCGACGCCGACGCCGCGGCGAGGAGCACCCCGATCACGATCACCGCCGGGACCACGATGGCCGCGTCGCCCATGCCGATGAACGCCGTGCCGGTGAAGCGCTCCGCCAGGAAGTTCCGGACGAAGAACCAGACCACGGCGGTGATCGCGCCTCCGGCCAGGACGGCTCCGATGGCGGCGGCGATCACCCCCTCGAGCACGAACGGTGTCTGGATGAACCGGTTCGACGCACCGACGAGCCGCATGATGCCGAGCTCTCGCCGTCGACTGAACGCCGACAGGCGGATCGTCGTCGCGATGAGCAGCACCGCCGCCACGAGCATGAGCGCCGCGATGCCGATCGCCGTGTACGACGAGGCGTTGAGCAGGTTGAAGATCGGCTGCAGGTACCCGCGTTGATCGACGACGCTCTGCACGCCGGCGACCTTCGACAGGCTCTCGACCAGGACGTCGGCCTGCGAGGGGTTCTTCAGGTTCACCCAGAAGGTCTCGTTCAGGTACTCCGGCTTGACGAACTCCGTCGCCGCCGAGTCCTTGAACTGCTCCTTGAAGCGGGTGAATGCCTGGTCCTGGTTCTCGTAGTAGGTCTTCTCGATGTACGGCTTGAGCGTCGACGAGTCGAGCTGCGCCTGGACCTGCTCGCGCTGGTCCGCGGTGGCCTTCGCGCCGGTGCAGTTGCCCGTGGTGTCGGTGTCGGTGCACAGGTAGACGGCGACCTGCGCCCGGTCGTACCAGTACCCCTTCATCTGGTTGATCTGCATCTGGAGCAGGATCGCCGTACCGACGAAGGTCAGGGAGATGAAGGTCACGAGGACGACGGAGACGACCATCGACGCATTGCGCCGCAGGCCCGAGCCGACCTCGGACATGACGAGCCCGAGCCTCATCGGATGAGCCCCGGGATCGTCTGGATGCCGGTGGTGTTGGACACGGTGCCTCGCTGGATCGGGACGGCCTGGGTCTGGTAGCCGCCGGACTGTTCGTCGCGCAGGACGGTGCCGTTCGAGAGCTCGATGACCCGACGCTGCATCTGGTTCACGATGCTGGCGTCGTGGGTCGCCATCAGCACGGTGGTGCCTCCCTGGTTGATGCGTTCGAGGAGCGCCATGATGCCGGCGGACGTGGTGGGGTCCAGGTTCCCGGTGGGCTCGTCGGCCAGCAGGATCGCCGGCTTGTTCACGACGGCGCGGGCGATGGCCACGCGCTGCTGCTCACCACCGGAGAGTTCGTGCGGCATGCGGGTGGCCTTGCCGGCGAGACCGACGAGCTTCAGCACGTCGGTCACGGCCTCACTGATGAAGCCCTTGCTCTTGCCGATCACCTGCAGCGAGAACGCCACGTTGTCGAACACGTTCTTGTTCGGCAGCAGACGGAAGTCCTGGAAGACCACGCCGAGGTTCCGGCGGAAGTAGGGGACCTTCCGCGATGCCAGGGACCCGAGGCGCTGCCCGAGCACGTGGATCTGCCCGCTGGTGGGCTTCTCCTCCTTGAGCACGAGGCGCAGGAAGCTGGACTTGCCGGAACCGGACGCGCCCACGAGGAACACGAACTCGCCCTTGAGGATCTCGAGGGTGAGGTTGTCGAGCGCCGGACTCGGGTTGCCCGAGTAGACCTTGGTGACCTGGTCGAATTTGATCATGACCGGATCAGGGTAGGTCGCCCCGCTCGGAAAGCAAGCGAGGCGCGCGGCTCACGAACCCCTACTCGGCGGCGGATTGCTTGCGCCAGCGGATGCCCGCGTTGATGAAGCCGTCCAGATCGCCGTCGAACACGGCTGAGGGGTTGTTCACCTCGTGCTCCGTCCGGAGGTCCTTGACCATCTGGTACGGCGCCAGGACGTAGGAGCGGATCTGGTCACCCCAGCTCGCCGTGATGTTGCCGGCGAGTTCCTTCTTCTTCGCGTTCTCCTCTTCCTTCTTGAGGAGGAGCAGGCGTGACTGCAGCACGCGCATGGCGGCCGCACGGTTCTGGATCTGCGACTTCTCGTTCTGCATCGAGACGACGGTGCCGGTCGGGATGTGCGTCAGGCGCACCGCGGAATCGGTCGTGTTGACGGACTGCCCGCCGGGGCCCGACGAGCGGAACACGTCGACGCGGATGTCGTTCTCGGGGATGTCGATGACCGCGGTCTCCGGCATGAGCGGGATGACTTCGACCGCGGCAAAGGACGTCTGGCGCTTGCCCGCGGCACCGAACGGCGACATCCGCACCAGGCGGTGGGTGCCGGCCTCGACCGACAGCGTGCCGAACGCGTGCGGGGCGTCGATCTCGAACGTCGCGGACTTGATGCCCGCTTCTTCGGCGTACGAGGTGTCCATCACGGTGGTCTTGTAGCCGTGCTGTTCGGCGTACCGGAGGTACATGCGGAGGAGCATCTCGGCGAAGTCCGCCGCGTCGACGCCGCCGGCGCCGGCCCGGATCGTGATGACCGCCGGACGGTCGTCGTACTCGCCGTCGAGGAGCGTCTGCACCTCGAAGTCGCCGATCATCTTCTGAATCGCCTTGAGCTCGGCGAGCGCTTCGTCGGCGGACTCCTGGTCGTCGCCCTCGTTCGCCATCTCGACCAGCACCTCGAGGTCGTCGATGCGCTGCTCGGTGTCGGTGATCTTCTTCAGCTCCGACTGGCGGTGCGAGAGCGCGCTCGTCACCTGCTGCGCGTGGTCGACGTCGTCCCAGAGGTCCTGGGCCCCGGCCTGCTCGCTGAGGTCGGCGATCTCACGCTGCAGGCGGTCGACGTCGACCACCGAGCGGATGTTGCCGAAGGTCTCGCGAAGGGCGGAGAGCTGCTCGGTGAAGTCCAGTTCGACCATGGTCATCGATCCTACCGGCGCGAGTCCGACTCGGCCGACCGGGAGGCCCGGTGTGGGTCCGCCCCGCTGGTCACGGTCCCTCTCCGCGTGCCTCGCACCCCGCCCCGGCCCCGGGTGAGCGGCGCTTCGTCATCCGGGCCTGCGGTGCGACCTGGCGATCGCGTACCGTCGCAGCCGCACGCCCCCGCGGCGCTCGGTCGACAACAGGACGGCGTCGTAGTGCTCCAACACTCCGATGGAGCCGTCGTCGTCATCGCGGCAGACGGCGACCACCGGGTCGATCCCGACGCGCGAGGCGTGCGCGAGCACCTGGCCCAGCGCCCACGTCGCCACGCCCCGGCCCCTCGCCGACGGGCGGATCCCGTACCCGACGTGGCCGAATCGCTGCACGCCGGCCGCGTCTCCCGGGGCCCGGAGCGCGATCCCGCCCAGGACGCGGCCGTCCTCGACGATCCACCAGAGCGCCCCGGGTCTGGCGTGCAGTCGGCCCACCCAGGCGCGGAAGCCGTCCTCGTCGCCGACGTCGTCGTGGGCGGTGATCCCGAAACCGTCCTCGTGCACGCCCGACCCCCACTCGGCATGCGCTTCGGCCCATGCCTCGTACAACGCCGTCTGCGGTCTCACCAACTCGAGCATGTCCAAGTATCACAACGATGCGGGTCGGCCACGAGCCCCCGGTGGACATCGCGTCGGTTGCTTTGACTGCGTCGCGAGAGGCGCTGCCGAGCTACCATCGCGCGGTGGCTGGAACAGGTCTGCTCGCAGCGAGCATCGCGGTGTTGATGGGCACCGTCGCGATCTTCGTGTGGCGTGTACGGGACCCGATCTGGGTGCGTGACGCTCGGCTCACTCAGAACGCCAGTCCCGTGTCCAGTCTGCTCATGCTCGTCTTCGGTGCGCTCGTGACAGCCCTCGTCCTCGCCCTCGGGGTCTTCTGGATCGCAACCGGGCACACCGTCGTCGGGTGGGCGATGGTCTGTCTCGCTGCGACCGCCCTCTCGCACGTCTCGGTCGGCGCCTGGATCCGACGGCGGCCGCTTCCGTAGGCCGGTGGTCGAGCAGAGGATGCCCGGGGTCGACCACTACCGCCCGAGCAGCGGCTCCCGCGATGCCATCCCCGCGGCACCGGCCCGTGCGACAGCATCGGGCAGCGCCGTCAGGAACGCGTCGACGTCGGCATCGGTCGTCGTGTGGCCGAGCGTGATCCGGAGCGCGCCACGGGCATCCTGCTCCGACAGTCCCATCGCGAGCAGCACGTGCGACGCCTCGGGCACACCGGCCTGGCACGCCGACCCCGTCGAGACCGCGACCCCGGCGGCGTCGAGCAGGAACAGGAGCGAGTCGCCCTCGCAGCCGGGGAACGTGAAGTGCGCGTTGCCCGGCAGGCGGTCGACGGGGTCCCCCATCAACATCGCGGCGGGGACGGCCGCACGGACCCCGGCGACCAGACGGTCCCGCAGGGCGACGAGTGACGGGTGCGGCATCGGCTCGGCGACGACCGCGCTGGCCGCCACGCCGAAGGCCGCAGCCGCCGGGGCGTCCTGTGTGCCGCTCCGCACCTGCCGCTGCTGCCCACCACCGTGGATGAGGGGCTCGACGGTGGCCTTCCGTCCGAGCACGAGCGCACCGATGCCGACGGGCCCGCCGACCTTGTGCGCGGAGACGCTGAGGGCGTCGAGGCCGGACGCGGCGAACGACACCGGCACCTGCCCGTAGGCGGCGACCGCGTCGCTGTGCACGGGCACGCCGGCGGCGTGCGCGAGCTCGACGATCCGTGACACGGGCTGGATGGTGCCCACCTCGTTGTTCGCCCACAGGAACGTGACCAGGGCGACGTCCGAGGCGTCGGCGAGCCGTGCCTCCAGTCCGGCGAGGTCGACGCGACCCTGCGCGTCCAACGGGACCACGTCGATCACGGCGCCCTCGTGGGTCTCCAACCAGGTCAGGGTGTCGACCGTGGCGTGGTGCTCGCCGCCCGGGACGACGATGCGGGGCCGCTGGCGGTCGCGCTGGCGAGCCCAGAACAGGCCCTTCACGGCGAGGTTGATGCTCTCGGTGCCGCCGGAGGTGAACACGACCTCCACCGGGTCGGCGTCGAGCGAGCGGGCGACGGCGGCGCGACCGTCCTCGAGCAGCATCTTGGCGCGTTGACCGGCGCTGTGGATGGACGACGGGTTGCCGACGGTGCCCAGGGCATCGGTGAAGGCGGCGAGCGCCTCCGGCAGGATCGGCGTCGTCGCGGCGTGGTCGAGGTAGACCGACAAATGCACCCCCTGGATCGAGCAGTGTCCAGGATACGCGCCGGTCCTCGTACCCTTGTCGCGTGCACGAGACAGCGATCGACCTCACGCCGGGGTTCTCCCTGGGCGGGACCGTCCCCCGGTTCACCCTGCGGTCCGCGACGGCGACGAGCATCGTCCTGGTCGTGGCGGGCGCGGGGAGCGCCGAAGGCGCGGACGGGCACGACCGCTCCGACGGCCGGCCGACCCGGCACCCGCTCGAGCGCGTCCCCGACACGGACGTGTGGACCGGCGAGGTCCCCGGGGTCGTGCCCGGCGACCGCTACCACCTGCTCGTCGACGGGCCGGTCGGGCCGCGGCACGAGTTCGACCCGACGCGTCCGCTGCTCGACCCGTACGCTCGTGGCATCCTGCCGACCGGCGACGACGAGGCCGCCGGACCACGCTGGACCAGCGTGGTCGTCGACGACGCCTTCGACTGGGGCGGCGTCGTGAAGCCGCAGGTCCCGCTCGACCGTGCCGTCGTGTACGAGGCGAACGTCCGCACCCTGACGGCCGCGAACCCGCACCTGCCGGAACACCTGCGCGGCACGTACGCCGGGGTCGCCCACGAGAGCACGATCGCGCACCTGCACCGCATCGGCGTCACCACGCTCGAGCTGCTGCCCGTGCAGGCCTTCGACACCGAGCGGTGGCTCCGCGACGCCGGCCGGCAGAACGCCTGGGGCTACAACACGCTCGGGTTCTTCGCCCCGCACGCCGCGCACGCCTCGGCGCCGGCGCAGCAGGAGGGCGCCGACGCCGTCCTGCGCGAGTTCAAGGGCATGGTCCGGCTGCTGCACGAGGCCGGCATCCAGGTCGTCCTGGACGTCGTCTACAACCACACCGCGGAAGAGGGCCTGGGTGGTCCGACGACGAGTCTGCGCGGCATCGACGGCGCGAACCGCTACCGCTGGGCGCAGACCGACCCGCCCCGCCGGGACACCTACTACGACACCACCGGGTGCGGGAACACGCTCGACACCTCGGTCGAGGCGACGGCGGACCTCATCGTCGACAGCCTGGTGTACTGGGCACGCGAGGTGCAGGTCGACGGCTTCCGCTTCGACCTGATGGCCGCCCTGGCCCGCGACGGCGAGCACCGGTTCGACCCGTCGCACCCGCTGCTCGAGCGCATCCGGAACCACCCCGACCTGCAGGACACCCTGGTGATCGCCGAGCCGTGGGACGTCGGCCCGGACGGCTGGAAGACCGGTGCCTTCGGCGCGGCCGGTCACCGCACGAGCGAGTGGAACGACGGGTTCCGCGACACGGTCCGCCAGTTCTGGCTCACCGACATCGCCGAGGAGCGCCGCACCGGCCTGCCGCAGACCGGGATCGGCCGGCTGGCTGAGGCGTTGTCGGGGTCGAGGAGTGTCTTCGGTGCCGACCGCGGCCCGCTGGCGAGCGTCAACTTCGTCACCGCGCACGACGGCTTCACCCTGCTCGACCTGGTGTCGTACGACGGCAAGCACAACGAGGCCAACGGCGAGGACAACCGCGACGGCTCGAACGACAACCGCTCGTTCAACCACGGCATCGAGGGCGACACCGCCGACCGCGGGGTCCGTGCCGCGCGTGGGCGGTCGATGCGCAACCTGGTGGCGACCCTGATGCTGTCCGCCGGGGTGCCGATGCTCACCGCCGGCGACGAGCGGAGCCGCACGCAGCACGGCAACAACAACGCCTACGTGGTGTCTGACGACCTGACCCCGGTGGACTGGTCCGACGACGAGGACGCCGAGACGATGACCGAGGCCGTCGCCGCGCTGGCACGGTTCCGGCAGGCGCACCCGTCGCTCCGCCCCACCCGCTTCGGCGTCGAGGGGCAGGAGACCCCCGGGGCCTCGCGGATGTCCTGGTACGGGCCGGACGGGCACCCGATGACGATCGAGGGTTGGGACCAGCCCGTGCACCGCGCCCTGCAGTACTTCGTCGAGTCGACGCCGGAGCACGAGCCCTTCGACCGCGTCCTGGTGGTCGTGCACGGCAGCGGCCGCACCCGCGACCTGACCCTGCCGGTCCGCGAGGACGTCTTCGCGTACCGCCTGGCCTGGTCGAGCGAGAAGCACCGCGACCACGAGCGCCTCCGTCCCGCCGGGCAGGTCTTCACCGCCTACGGCCCCGGCATCCACCTGTTCGAGGTGGCGTAGCGCCGAGCAGGCGGGTGCGGCCCGGCGTCGCGAACGGGTGGCGGACGGGAGGCCCGTGGCGGCCCCGCCACGGGCCTCCCGTCCGGTCCTCAACAGGGTCCACGGCGCGCCCGGCCCGCCACAGCGGGCCGATCCGTCCGGTCCTCAACAGGGTCCACGGCGCGCCCGGCCCGCCACAGCGGGCCGATTCCGGGGAACGCGGAGCCGCTCGCCGGGTAGCGTCGCTTCCGTGGCCACCGCAGACCGACCCCGCCGCCCGAAGATCGGGCGCATCCCGATCACCGAGCTCGCCCCGAGGACGCCGAACGGCTTCCCCGGCAAGGCATTCGACGGCGAGGTGATCACGTTCGGTGCAACCGTCTTCCGAGAAGGACACGGCATCATCGGCGCCGACCTCGTCCTCGAACGCCCAGACGGTGGAACTCGCACCGTCCCCATGACCCTCGGTGCCCCCGGCACCGACCGCTACGAAGCCACGGTGCAGGTCGACCACGTCGGCGTCTGGACGTGGCACGTCGAGTCGTACTCCGACGACTGGGCGAGCTGGCTGCACGGCGCACGTCTGAAGATCGCGGCCGGCGTCGACACCGAGGCGACGCTGCTCGACGGCGCCGTGCTGCTCGACCGGCTGGCCGAGGAGACCGACTCCCCCGCCGCCACCCGTGCCGCCGCACGCGTCCGGGACACCGACCTCGACCCGGCCGAACGCCTGGCCGCCGTCGACGACCCACGCATCGTCGCCGAGGTCGAGGAAGCCCCGCTCACCTCGCTCCGGACCCACTCCGCCACCCAGCTGCTCGACGTCGAACGCACCCGCGCCGGCGTCGGCGCCTGGTACGAGTTCTTCCCCCGCTCAGAAGGTGCGAAGAAGAACCCCGACGGCTCCTGGAAGAGCGGCGACTTCCGCACCGCGGCCCGCCGTCTGCCCGCCGTCGCCCGGATGGGCTTCGACGTCATCTACCTGCCGCCGATCCACCCCATCGGCACCACCGCCCGCAAGGGGCCGAACAACACGCTCACGCCCGGGCCGCACGACCCCGGCAGCCCGTGGGCGATCGGCTCCCCTGACGGCGGGCACGACGCGATCCACCCCGACCTCGGCACCGAGGACGACTTCCGCGACTTCGTCGAGACGGCGAAGAACACCGGCATGGAGGTCGCGCTGGACTTCGCGCTGCAGTGCTCCCCCGACCACCCCTGGGTCACCCAGCACCCGGAGTGGTTCACGCAGCGTGCCGACGGCTCCATCGCGACCGCCGAGAACCCCCCGAAGCGGTACCAGGACATCTACCCGATCCAGTTCGACACCGACCCCGAGGGTCTGGTCACCGAGGTCGAGCGTGTCCTGCGCCACTGGATCGACTTCGGCATCCGGATCTTCCGCGTCGACAACCCGCACACCAAGCCGCTCTGGTTCTGGGAACGCGTCATCCGCGAGATCCGCGACGAACACCCCGACACCGTGTTCCTCGCCGAGGCGTTCACCCGCCCGGCGATGATGCGCGCGCTCGCCGAAGCCGGGTTCCAGCAGTCGTACTCGTACTTCACCTGGCGCAACACGAAGGACGAGATCGAGGACTACTTCACGGAGCTCTCCCACGAGACGAGCGACTACCTGCGCCCGAACCTCTTCGTGAACACCCCCGACATCCTCACCGAGTACCTGCAGTTCGGCGGCCGTGCCGGCTACAAGGTGCGCGCGGCGCTCGCCGCCACCGGTGCGCCGACGTGGGGCATGTACGCCGGGTACGAGCTCTTCGAGGACGTCGCCCGTCCGGGCTCGGAAGAGAACATCGACAACGAGAAGTACGAGTACAAGCCGCGTGACTTCGCCCTGGCCGAGGCAGAGGGTGCGTCGCTCGCGCCGTACGTGACGATGCTCAACCGCCTCCGAGCGGCGCACCCCGCGCTGCGACAGCTGCGGAACCTGCACGTGCACGCCGCCGAGGACCCGGCGATCGTCGTCTACTCGAAGCACCTGTCGGGCGAGTACATCCGGTCAGGACGCCCCGACACCGTGATCGTGGTCGCCAACGTCGACCCGCACTCCGCCCGTGAGACCACCGTGCACCTGGACCTCGCTGCACTCGGTCTGCCGACCGAGGGCCTGTTCGACGTCCGCGACGTCGTGACCGGTCAGCGCTGGACCTGGGGCGCGTCGAACTACGTCCGCCTGGATGCGTTCCAGGAGCCCGTGCACCTGCTCGTCGTGGAAGGACCCCACCGATGACCCCCGAACCGACCGACCCCACGAAGCGCGGACCGGCCGTCCCACCCGTACCGCCTCCGCCGCCGGCCGTGCCGCGGTACGAGCCGAAGGTGTCCGCGCCGGACGAGGACCTGCCCGGCGCTCCGCCGGCGCAGCGCGAGGCGCCCGACCGCGGCGTGGCGGAGTCCGCCACGCTCGCCGGGCATCCTGTCGACCCGACGCACCCGCGGCAGCCGTCCGTCGCAGCCGCGGCACCGTCGGACGCCCCGACGGCCCCGACCGGAGGCGCTGCACCCGTGGTCCGGCCTGCCTCCGTCGAGGCTCCGGCCGCCCCGAGCGCCGCTGCTTCGGCGCCGGCTCCGGCTGAGGTGTCGGCATCGACTCCGGCTGACGCCTCAGCTGCTGCCCCTGCCCCTGCCGGTACGGCCACGGATCCGCGTCCGGCTCCGATCGAGGACTGGCTGCGTCTGCAGGTGGCCGAGGGCCGCTGGTCCCAGCCGCACGACGTGCTCGGCCCGCACCCGGTCGACGGCGGCACCAGTGTCCGCGTCGTCCGGCACCTGGCCCGCGCGGTGCGCCTCGTGCGCCCCGACGGCGACGACATCGAGCTCACCCACGAGGGCGACGGGCTCTGGGCCGGCGCCACCGCCGATCCGCTCGGTCGCTACCGCGTCGAGTCGGAGTACGACTCCGACGAGTCCACGGACGAAGACGACGCCACCTGGACCACCGACGACGCGTACCGGTTCGCCCCGACGCTCGGCGAGCTCGACCTGCACCTGTTCGGCGAGGGCCGTGACGAGCAGCTCTGGCACCACCTCGGCGCACACGCCCGCACGGTCGACGGCGTCGACGGTGTCGCGTTCGCCGTCTGGGCGCCCCGGGCGACCGCCGTCCGCGTGATCGGCGACTTCGAGGGCTGGGAAGGCCGCACCACCGCGATGCGCCGTCTGAGCGACCTCGGCGTCTGGGAGCTGTTCTGGCCCGGCGCGGTCGTCGGGCAGCGCTACAAGTTCCAGATCCTCACCGACTCCGGTTGGGTGGAGCGGGCCGACCCGTTCGCCCGCGAGGCCGAGATCGCGCCGGCGACCGCCTCCGTCATCACCGAGTCCACGTACGCGTGGTCCGAGGGTGACGCCGCGTGGATGGAGCGCCGCGCGCAGACCACCACGCACGACGCCCCGATGAGCGTCTACGAGGTGCACCTCGGCTCCTGGCGCCCCGGTCTGTCGTACCGCGAGGTCGCCGACCAGCTCATCGGGCACGTGGAGTACACCGGCTTCACCCACGTGGAGTTCCTGCCGCTCGCCGAGCACCCCTTCGGCGGCTCGTGGGGCTACCAGGTCACCGGGTACTACGCACCGACAGCACGTTTCGGTTCGCCCGACGACCTGCGCTACCTGATCGACCGCCTGCACTCCGCGGGCATCGGCGTGATCATGGACTGGGTCCCCGGGCACTTCCCGAAGGACGAGTGGGCGCTCGGTCGCTTCGACGGCTACGCACTGTTCGAGCACCCGGACCCCCGCCGCGGTGAGCAGCTCGACTGGGGCACGTACGTGTTCGACTTCGGGCAGCCGCAGGTGCGCAACTTCCTGGTCGCGAACGCGCTGTACTGGCTCGAGGAGTTCCACATCGACGGCCTGCGGGTCGACGCGGTGGCCTCGATGCTGTACCTCGACTACTCCCGCACCGACTGGCTGCCGAACATCCACGGTGGCCGCGAGAACCTCGACGCGATCTCGTTCCTGCAGGAGACGAACGCGACGGCGTACAAGCGCTACCCCGGCATCGTGATGATCGCGGAGGAGAGCACCTCGTGGCCGGGCGTGACCCAGCCGACGAGCGCCGGTGGGCTCGGCTTCGGGCAGAAGTGGAACATGGGGTGGATGCACGACTCGCTCGAGTACGTGCAGCGCGACCCCGCGTACCGCAGTTACCACCACGACGAGATCACGTTCTCGTTCGTCTACGCGTTCAGCGAGCAGTTCACGCTGCCGATCAGCCACGACGAGGTCGTGCACGGCAAGGGCTCCCTGTACGGCAAGATGCCCGGCGACGAGTGGCAGAAGCTCGCCAACGTTCGTGCGTACCTGGCGTTCATGTGGGCGCACCCCGGCAAGCAGCTGCTCTTCATGGGCCAGGAGTTCGCGCAGCCCGCCGAGTGGTCCGAGGCGAAGGGCCTCGACTGGTGGCTCCTCGACCAGCCCGGCCACCGAGGTGTGCAGGACCTCGTCGCGGAGCTCAACCGCGTGTACAAGGACTCCCCTGCGCTCTGGACGCACGACTCGACAGCCGACGGCTTCGAGTGGCTCGAGGGCGGCGACGCACCGCACTCGACGCTCGGGTTCCTGCGGAAGGACGGCGACGATCGGGTCGCGGTGTTCGTGAACTTCTCCGGCGTGCCGGTGGAACGTCGCTTCGGGCTGCCGACCGCCGGTGATTGGCACGAGGTGCTCAACACCGATGCTGCCGAGTACGGCGGGTCCGGAGTCGGCAACCTCGGCGTCGTCACGGCGGAGGACACCCCGTGGGCGGGCCGCCCGGCCTCGGCGCACCTCGTGGTGCCGCCGCTCGGCGCCGTCTGGCTGAAGCTGGCCCAGTAGCCCGGCCAGCGTCCTCGACGCGACCGATGAACAGACGGGAGGCCCGGTGCCAGCTGGCACCGGGCCTCCCGTCTGTCTCGTGGGGTCAGTACAGGGCGTTCGCCAGGCGGCGACGCGCCGCGACGACGCGCGGGTCCTCGCTGCCGATGAGCTCGAAGTACTCGACGAGCCGGACACGCAGGGCCTCACGGTCGTCCCCGAACACCGTCGGTACGAGGTCGAGCAGCCGCCCGAAGGCGTCGTCGACGTGCCCGCCCGAGATGTCGAGGTCGGCGACCGCCAGCTGTGCCTGGACGTCCTGCGGGCCGGCGGCTGCTGCCGCCCGGATCTCGTCGGCCGTCCGACCGTTGAGCCGGTCGAGCAGTGACACCTGCGCGAGCCCGGCCACGGCCATCTGGTCGTGCGGGTCCTGCAGGATGGCGGTCTTGTACTCCTCGATCGCGCTGGCGTAGTCACCCCGCTCGATTGCGTCGTACGCGGCCTGGTGGTGCGGCGGGAGCGGCTCCGGCTCCGGCTCGCCCTGCTCGGCGTCAGCGGATGCGACTGCGCCGTCGACGGTCACGCGACCGGCCACGCCGTTCTGCTCGGCGGCCTGGAGCACCTGCTCGTAGACATCACGGACCTGCGCCTCGGGCAGCGCCCCGACGAAGAGCCCGAGCGGGCGTCCGCCGATCACGGCGGCCACGGTCGGGATCGACTGCGCCTGGAACGCCTGCACGAGCTGCGGGTTCGTGTCGGCGTCCACCTTGGCGAGCACCACGCGGCCGTCGTACTCTGCGGTGAGCTGCTCGAGGATCGGCGAGAGCTGCTTGCACGGCCCGCACCACTCGGCCCAGATGTCCACGATGACCGGGACGACGTTCGACAGCTCCAGGACATCCTGGAACGTCGCGTCGGTGACGTCGATCACGAGCGACGGGACGGTCAGGTCGGCACCGTTCACGGTGCCGGCTTCCGTGCCGGGAGCGGCTCCGCTGGCGGAACCCGCCGGGGCCGGAGCACCGGACGGCTGGGGCGGCCGCTGTGCGCGGTCGACGAGCGACGACAGGTCCACGGCTCCGCGGAGCCCGGACGGGGTCGGGGGGATGTTGCTCATTGCACCTCACTTGCTGCGGTCAGGCCCTGTGTGAACCCGAGCAGGACCACTTTGCCATCCGAGGCGACCGGCGGCACGTAGAAGAGCAACTGGACGCTGTAGGTCGCGCTGATGCCCTTCTTGCTCGTGTCCACGCCGGACAGTGCCTTGACGGCACCCTCGGTGTTCACCTCGGCACCCGACGCGGTCGGGGTCACCTTCTCGATCTCGTCCAGGTCCGCGGAGACCAGGGCGCCGGCGTCGTCCGTCGCGATGGCGACTGCGGAGTCGGCGGGCACCTCGGACGAGTACTCGATCTTCGCCGTGTCCGGCAGGGCCTTGGCCTTCTTGTCCTTGTACGCCTTGCCGATGGTGGTGCGGAGCGCGTCGCCCTCGGTCGCGAACAGGTCGGCGTACTCACTGGCGGTGTCCTTCGACAGGATGTCGCCGTAGGCGGTCGCGACCTGGTCGGGCTGGATCGTCAGGAGCTTCGACTCCGGCGCGAGCAGTGCTGCACCGATCGTCGTCGGGGCGAGGCTCGGGATCTTCGCGTCGGCCTCGAGCGAGACGTCGTACGCCACCTTGTACGGATCGCGGGCAGTGTCCTGCACCAGGGTCAGGGCCTGCGGTGCGGACTTGGCGTCACAGTCCTCGGCGACGATCGTGAAGACCGTGCGCGGCCAGGTGTCGGTCTGCTGCGGCAGCGCGACGCACACCTGCGCGGCCGAGATCGCCGGCGGTGCCTTGACGTCCGAGTCCTTGCCGCGGATCGAGTAGTTCGCCAGACGGAGATCGAGCGCCGCTCCGGAGAACCGGGTCCGGACCAGGTCGCGGTCGCGGGCCCCGTCGGCCTGCTCGGCGACGGCGGCGGTGCGCTGCACGATGCGGGTGATCTGCTGCTTGGTCGCAGCCGTCGGCTCCGTGGTCTCAGCAGCCCCCGTGGCGGTGGCCGTCGGGGTCGGCGTGGCGAGCGACGGGTCGCCACCCTGCGGCCAGTAGTCCGAGGAACAGCCGGCCAGGGTCAGGGCGCCGACGAGCAGCACCGGGACGCCGACGAGCGCACGCGTGCCGCGACGACCGCGGCGCGGCACCTGGGCTCCGGCGGCGGCGGCTCGACGGGACGCACGCACCCGCGGCGGGCGGCTGCCACCACTGCGACGGCGGGGACCGCGGCCACGGCGCTGGTGCAGGAAGGCGAGGACGAGCAGCACGAGACCTCCGAGGACGAACACGCCGCCGGCCACGAGCAGCGGACCTACCGCCGGCGTCGCGGTGTCCTGCGGCCAGGTGACGGACACGTCGCTCGGCGCTGCGGCCTTGCCGTCGCTCACGACGAGGACCGAGACGTCCTGCGGCAGGCGGACCGTGAACTGTCCGGCACCGTCGTACTCCTGGTACCAGAGGTCGCTGCCCTTCGGCGAGGGGACGCTGGTCTCGCTGCCCGAGGTCGACCCGATCAGCGAGCCCTTCTCGGCGTCGAAGCGGAGCGTGGTGTGCTCGGCGTCACCGATCCAGGCATCCACGTCGGCGGTCTTGCCGTAGGCCGCGAAGACCTTGCCGGAGCCGGACACGTTGATGCGCTGGTAGCCCGGGTTGGCGTTGAGCGTCGTCCCCGGGATCACGGTCACCGGGGCGGAACTGGTCGTCGAGCTCTCGGCCACGAGCGAGGACGGCGGCGCGAACACGGTCCGCTGTCCCACCGCCAGCGCCACGAGCAGCAGACCGATGACGAAACTGACGATCGCCAGGACGAATCGCACGAACTCTCTCCCTACCGCGCCGGGGTGGGGATGTCGGCGCGCGAATCAGCGACTCAGGATAGCGAGCAACGCTGGACAGCGCATCAATCCGCGCTGTCGCCGGACTCAGACGACCCGCTCCGGCCGCCACTACAATCGACCGCGGGCCGATCCAGGCCCTCCGCCGAGCACCCAGGAGCGACACGTGGCGAACGACGAGGCCGAGTTCGGGACCGAGCTGCGGGGGTACCGCCGCGACGAGGTGGAGCGTTCGCTGAACGACCTGCGCCGCGAGCTCATCAAGTCGAACAACGACCGCGCCGACGCCGCGAAGGAGATCCGTCTCCTGCAGGCCCGGGTCTCCGAACTGCAGGGCGAGCTCGACGAGGCCGGCACGCCCACGTACAGCGGACTGGGCACCCGCCTCGAGTCCACCTTGCGTGTGGCCGAGGAGCAGTCGACCCGGCTCATCAGCCAGGCGGACATCGACGCCCAGCGGCTCCGAGCCTCGAGCCGCGCCGAAGCCGAGCGCACCGTCCGCGAGGCCCAGGAGGAAGCGCGCGACACCCTCGAGGACGCCCGCACCCGCGCCACCAACGAACTGACCCGCGCCCGCGCCGAGGCAGCCGACACCGTCGAACGTGCCCGCGCCGAGGCCGGTCTGCTCACGCAGGACGCCCGCAACGAAGCCGCCTCGATCCGCGGGGCCGCCGTGACCGAGGCCGCCGAGGTCCGTTCCGTCGCCATCCGCGAGACGAACGCACTGCGCGCGCAGGTCGAGCACGAGGTCGCCGAGCTCCGCGAGATCGCCCAGCGCGAGTCCGCCGACGCCCGCACCGCCGCGGCCGAGCTCGACCGCGAGACCGAGCACCGCCGTTCCGTCTTCGAGGCCGACCACACCCGCCGCACCGAGGACCTCGACCGCGAGGAGACGACCCGGCGCGAGGCCCTCGAGCGCGAGGTCACCGAGGGCCGTGCCGCCTGGCACCGTGAGCGTGACGAGGAGCAGCAGGCACACGCCCTGGCACTCGAGACCGGTCGCGCCGAACTCGAGTCCGAGGTCACCCGCCGTCGCGCCGAGCTCGACACCGAGGTCGCGGACCGCCGCCGCGAGCTCGACGAGGAACTCGCCGCCGCCCGCGCCCAGTGGGACCGCGAACTGGCCGCAGCCCGCACCGCGCTCGAGCAGGAGATCGAGGCGGCCCACGCCCAGCTCCGTGTCGACGAGGAGCAGACCCGGGTCGAGAACGCGCGCCTGGTGCAGGAGACCGCCGACCGGATCGCCCGTGAGCTCGAGGAGCACGACGCCCGGATCGCGCAGGAGCGCGCCGAGGCCGACGCGGCAGCCGAGCGTGCCGTCCGGGAGCACGAGAACGCCATCGCCGCCCGACGCGAGCGCGAGCACGCCGAGGTCGACACCGAGATCGCCGACCGTCGCACCGCCGAGCTGGGGGTGCTCGAGGCCGAGCGCACCGCCCTGCGGCAGGAGATCGACACGGCCCGCGCCGCCCTGGTCAAGGAACGTGACGAGGTGCGCGCCGAGATCGCCCGGGAGCGCGACGAAGCGCGCACGACGCTCGAGTCGGAACTCGCGTCCCGCCGCGACGACGCCGAGCAGGACTACCTGCGGAAGCACCACGAGACCGTGACCGAGACGCAGAAGTACCTGGACGAGGCCAACCTGCAGCTCGCCGAGGCCACCCGCCGCGCGACCGAGGCCCGCGAGCGCGCCGAACGCCTGCAGCAGGAGGCCGACGACCTCGAGCGCACCAGCACGGCCGAGGCCCAGGAGCACGCCCGCACCATCATCGCCGACGCGCAGGACCGCGTGCACCGGATGGTCGCCGACGCCGAGGAGCGCACCGCCGGCGTCATCGCCGAGGCCGAGGACCGCCTGGCGGCGATCCGCACCGAACGCGAAGCCGTCGCTGGCTACCTCGAGAACCTCCGCGGGGTCCTCACGAACGCCACGGGCCTGCTCGGCACGGCACCCGCCGCAGCGTCCGCTGCGGACGCTGACGACGACGTGGACGCGACCGACCGCTGACGGTCCACGGCCTGGAGGCGTGACCCGCGCCTCCAGGCCGTCCCACCTGGTGCAGGTGGCGGGCTGCAGGGCTTCGTGCGGACGTGGTCAGACGGGCCAGTTGGTCGGCAGCGGGGCGCTGCCCGGCACGACGAGGTCGGCGATCGCGTCGAGGACGATCCGCACGTACCGCTCCCCCACCCACAGGTGCTTCGCGCCGGCCACGGGCACGACCCGGACGTTCGGGGCGAGCGCGAACCGTGCCGCGGCGGCTTCGGGCTGCAGGAAGTCGTCGTGTTCCGGGACGAGCGCCACGACCGGGACACCGACGGCAGCCCAGCGGGCGAGCTCCTCGTCCGAGGTGCGGTGCAGCGGTGGCGACAGCAGGACGACGCCGTCGACCGTGCCGGCCTCGACGTGTTCGAGCGCGTGCTTGAGGATCACCTCGGTGCCGAAGGACCACCCCACCAGCCACGGCGTCGGCAGGCCGCGGTCGGCGACCTCGGCGACGGCCGCGCGCAGGTCGAAGCCCTCGGACACGCCCTCGCCGAAGACACCCTCGGACGTGCCCCGGGGCGACGTGACGGACCGGAAGTTGAAGCGCAGCACCGCGATGTCGGCGAGGGCGGGCAACCGTGCGGCGGCCTTCTTGAGCACGTGCGAGTCCATGAACCCGTGCGCGGTCGGCAGCGGGTGGAGCGTGACGATGGTCCCGCGAGCCGGGGTGTCGGCAGGCTCGGCGAGCTCACCGACGAGCGTCAGGTGGTCGTCCGTGACGAGCTCGACCTCGGTGCGACGGGCCGGTAGCTCGGTGGCCGATCGGATCTCGGTGTCGTGCGTCACGTCACGCTCGGTCATGCGATGCTCCAGCAGTGGTTGTGCCAGTGCCGGCGCGACGCCAGGTCGGCAGCGTCACCGAGCACGCCGTCCGCACGCCAGACCACCACGTGGGCGGTGCCGGGCAGGACGGTTCCGCCGCACCCCGGGCAGATGTACTCCTTCTGCGCCGACGCGGCCGAGATCGGCTGCACCTGGTACTCACGACCGTGGCGGACCTCGGTGCGCTTCCACGAGCTCATCAGCCGGTCGAGGGTGGTCTCCTCGTCAGGCTCGACCTCGCGACCACGGGGACGCCGCGGTCGGTTGCTGCGCGGCACCCGAGCAGCCGATCAGTACCAGTTGTTGGCCTGGCTGTGCCCCCAGGCACCGCAGGGGGTGCCGTAGACGCCGGCGATGTAGTTGAGACCCCAGGTGATCTGCGTCGCCGGGTTGGTCTGCCAGTCGGCGCCGGCCGTGGCCATCTTGCTGCCGGGGAGGGCCTGCGGGATGCCGTACGCACCGCTGGGGTTGTAGGCGTTCACCCGCCAGCCGGACTCCTTGTTCCACAGCGAGACCAGGCAGTTGTACTGATCGGTGCCCCAGCCACGAGCCGTGACCTGCTGCAGGGCGATGGCCTGCGCGCTGCCCGGGTCGGGCGTCGCGGCGGTCGCGGCGAGCGTGTTGGCGGCCGAGACCGGCTGGGTCTCGGTGGCCGCAGCGTCCGCGCTGTCGTCGGTGGTCTCGGCGTCGGCGTCGGCCTCTTCGACGACGGGCTTGACGACCTTCGGGGCCGGGACGGTGACGTCGTAGCCGTCACGGTCGGCGGCGGCCACGGCGTAGGTGCCGTGCGCGGTGTACTGCTGCGGCGCCTGCGGAGTCTTCACGAGCACCGGGGTGTCGACGGCGGCCTGTGCCACGTCGGCCTGCAGCGGGTTGAACAGCGAGCCGCCGACGAAGAGAAATACGCCGACGAAGGACATCATCGGTGCGACCGCACGCTTGCGGGTCACAGCGTTCACCGACGAAGCGGCGGGCTTGCCGAGCTTCGGCGTCGCGCGGCGCTGCACCGTCGCGGTGCGCTGCTTCGCGGGACGCTGGTCAGCGTCAACCAGGGCATCGTGGGCGAAGGACGCCACACGCTCGTCGGAGACGCGGTTCGCCGCCACCGACTTCGGCATGGCGACCGGACCCGTCGCCGCGGGCGCTGCCTGCGGGGTCACCCCGAACGCCGACGTCTCCGTCGTGCGGGTTCGCTGCATTGCCGCGCGGCGCTCACCGGAAGCCTGGAGGCTGAGGTGCTCGCGGGTATCGCGGTCGGAGCTTGAGTCTGCCGTGTGCCTGCCCATGAGTAGGACCAGGGTAACGGAACGATCACGGAAAGCGAAGCACCTGGGGACAGCGCGTCGTCACCGGACAGCGAGCATCACTTCGACGACGGCGTCGAGCAGCGCATCGACCTGCGCCTCGCGGTACCCGCCGTGCTTCGGGCGGAAGACGATCGAGCGGACCTCGGTGAGGCTGAGCGGCTTGCCCTCGCGGAAGTACCCGGCCAGCCGGGCAGCGAACGCGTCGACGTCCTTCGGGTGGTACCCGGTGCCGAGCACGCTGACCCGGCTGAACCGTTGCCCGTCGGGCCGTTCGAGCCGCGCCACGACGTCGGAGGCCTTCGTCCGCGCCTCGGCGTACCAGGCCTTCTTGCCCACCTCGCTCATCTCCCGCTCACGCTCGCGGGCCGCGAAGGCGTCCTCGAGTCGCTCGAGTGCGGCGTCGACGTGCGACGTGGAGTACCCGCCCTTGCGCATCGAGAACGCCGTGGCGCGGATCTTCGCGGCTTCGATGCCGGGGGCGCTGTCGTCGGCGGAGTACGCGCGCCGGGCGTCCTCGAGGAAACGCTCGACTTCGTCGACGTCGTAACCGAGGGCGGAACGGGCTGCGGTCGGGAAGGTGGTGGCCACGGCGTCATTCTGCCAGTCCCCCGCCATGGCACAACCTGGACGCGCTGAGTGCGGCGTTCAGCCCGGGACGGGCGCGGTCAGTGGTTGACGATCAGGTACAGCACGTAGGCGACCGCGGCGGACGGCAGGATGCTGTCGATGCGGTCGAGCAGGCCACCGTGTCCGGGCAGGAACGACGAGATGTCCTTGATGCCGAGGTCACGCTTGATCATCGACTCGGTCAGGTCGCCGAGCGTGGCCGAACCGGAGATGAGCACACCGAGCAGGACACCGGTCCACCAGGGCAGCCCGAGCATGAACACGGCCACCAGGATGCCGACGACGATGCTCGCCGCCACGGACCCGGCGAAGCCCTCCACGTCTTCTTGGGGCTGATGCGCGGAGCCATCGGGTGCTTGCCGAGGTTCAGCCCGGTGGCGTACGCGCCGGTGTCGACCGCGACGACGACGAGGATGAACCCGATCACCCAGAGGTTGCCGTCGGGCTGGGCGGAGAGCAGCACGACGCACGCGCCGAGCAGCGAGATGTAGGCCTGGACGAACAGCCCGTTCGTGAGGTCTCGGGCGACGTTGCCGGCCGGGGGCTTCTGCCGCGCGAGGGCGACCTCGACCAGTCGCCAGGCGCTGATCAGGACGATGCCGCCGAGCAGGGTGAACAGCGCCGCCACCTGCCCGAGCAGGAACGCCGCCGGCACGACCGCGATCGCGACGGCGACGCTCGGGATCCGCGGGACGTCGCGCCCGGCGAACCGCATCGCACTCGTCAGCTCGTAGACGCCGACCCCGAGCAGGAACGCCGCGACCACCATGAAGGAGGGCGTGAACAGGAGCAGCGTGCCGAGCATCACGACCGCGAACGCGAGCGCGATGCCGATCGCCGCCGGCAGGTTGCGCCCGGTCCGCGCGGTCAGCGCTTCGTTGCGCGCGCCGAAGTCGGCCTTCCGCTGGCGGAGCTGCGCCTCGAAGTCGGTGCGCGCCGCTCGTGCACGCGCATCGAAGTCCTGACGGAGCCCCTTCTTCACGGGCCCGCTCGACGCGGGCCCGTGCTCTGCTGTGGGGCGGTCCTCGCCCTGGTCGGAGCGACGCATCAGACCTCGAGGAGTTCGGCTTCCTTCTTCTTCAGCGCGTCGTCGATCTGGTCGACGTGCTTCTTCGTCAGGGCCTCGAGGTCCTTGTCGCCACGCGAGATCTCGTCGTCGGAGATCTCACCCTTGAGCGCGTCGAGGTCGTCCTTGGCCTTGCGGCGGATGTTCCGGATGACGACCTTGTGGTCCTCGCCCTTCGTCCGCACGAGCTTCACGAACTCCCTGCGGCGGTCCTTGGTGAGCTCCGGGATCGTCACGCGGACGATGTCGCCGTCGTTCGTCGGGCTGGCGCCGAGGTTCGGGAACGTCGCGATGGAGCGTTCGATCTCCTTGAGCGCCGACTTGTCGTACGGCGTGACGATGAGCGTGCGGGCCTCGGGCGTCTGCAGGGACGCGAGCTGCGCGAGCGGCGTCGGCGTGCCGTAGTAGTCGACCGGGATCTTCTGGAAGAGCGCGGCGTTGATCCGGCCGGTACGGACGGTCGAGAAGTCGTCCTTGGCGACCTCCACGGCCTTCGCCATCTTCTCGGTGGCTTCGGTCAGGACATCACTGATCACGGTGTTACTCCTTCGGTACTGGCGTCGAGTCTAGTCAGCGCCGGGGGTCAGTTGCTGACGACGGTGCCGATGCGCTCGCCACGGATCGCGGCCTGGACGTTGCCGTCGCCCTCCATGCCGAAGACGTGCATCGGCATGCCGTTGTCCATGCAGAGTGAGAACGCGGTGGCGTCGACGACCTTGAGGCCCTTCAACAGCGCGTCCTGGTAGGTCACGTGGTGCAGTTTCTCAGCGGTGGCGTCCTTCTTCGGGTCGGCGGTGTACACGCCGTCCACGCCGTTCTTGGCGACGAGGACCTCGTCCGCCTTGATCTCGAGCGCACGCTGCGCCGCCACCGTGTCGGTGGAGAAGTACGGCAGTCCGGCACCGGCGCCGAAGATGACGACCCGGCCCTTCTCGAGGTGCCGCTCGGCGCGCCGCGGGATGTACGGCTCGGCGACCTGGGTCATCGCGATGGCGGACTGCACCCGGGTTGCAGCTCCCGCCTGCTCGAGGAAGTCCTGCAGCGCGAGAGCGTTCATCACCGTGCCGAGCATGCCCATGTAGTCGGCGCGCCCGCGGTCCATGCCGCGCTGCGAGAGCTCGGCTCCGCGGAAGAAGTTGCCCCCGCCGACGACGATCGCGATCTCGACCTCGCGCGCGGCGACGGCGATCTCCTTGGCGATGGTGCCGATCACGTCGGGGTTCACCCCGAGGGAGCCGGCGCCGAACGCCTCTCCCGACAGCTTCAGCAGAACGCGGCGTCGTCCGGTCTTCTCGTCGGTCATCTGGTCCGCACCCTTCGTCGTGGTCTCGTGGAAATGTACTCGCGGATGTGTCGCGCGCGTGTCGTGCCGGCGCGCGCGAAAAACGGGGCCAGGAACCTGGTTGGTTCCTGACCCCGTCACGGGTTCGTTACGCGCCGACCTTGACGCGGGCGAAGCCCTGGATCGTGATGCCGGCGTTCTCGGCGGCCTTCGCGACGGAGATCTTGTTGTCCTTCGCGTAGTCCTGGTCGAGGAGCGACACCTGCTTGATGTAGGCGTTCACCCGGCCCTCGACGATCTTCGGGAGCGCAGCCTCGGGCTTGCCCTCTTCGCGCGTGATCGCCTCGACGGTCGCACGCTCCTTCTCGATGGCCTCGGCCGGGACCTCGTCGCGGGTCAGGTACGTCGGGTTCGCGAACGCGACGTGCTGTGCGATCGAACGTGCCTCGGCGGCGTTGTCACCCTCGTACGCGATGACGACGGCGATCTGCGGCGGCAGGTCCTGGCTGGTCTTGTGCAGGTAGATCTCGAAGGCCGAGCCCTCGACACGGCGGACCGTGCGGACCTCGAGCTTCTCGCCCAGCGCAGCAGCCGACTCGTTGACGACCTCGAGGACGGTCTTGCCGTCCAGCGGTGCGGCGTTGGCGGCGGCGACGTCGGCGGCACCGGCAGCGGCGACCGCGCCCAGCACCTTGTCGGCGAGGGTCGTGAACTTCTCGTTCTTCGCGACGAAGTCGGTCTCGCTCGCGAGCTCGACGACCGTGGCGGCGCCGTTCTCGGAGGTCGCGACGACGACGCCTTCAGAGGTGGCACGGTCGTCGCGCTTGGCGACGGCCTTCGCACCCTTGATGCGGAGCAGCTCGACGGCCTTGTCGTAGTCGCCGTCGGCCTCGACGAGCGCGTTCTTCGCGTCCATCATGCCGGCGCCGAGGTCCTCGCGGAGCTTCTTCACGTCAGCAGCGGTGAAGTTTGCCATTGACTGGAGTCCTTTCTGGACTGTACGTGTGTGGAGAGTGGTGTGCAGTCGGGGCGCCGGACCCGGTGGGGTCCGGCGCCCCGGCGACTCACTCGGCGGGGGTGGTCTCCGCGGCTGCCTCGGCCTCGGCCGTCGGCTCCGCGTTCTTCGCCTCGTCGGCGATCGGCTCGCCGATCTCCTTCGCGGCGACCTGCGCGTCGGCATCGTTCTCCTCGACCGGGGCGGCGGGCGCCTCGGTCGTGGCGGCGGTCTCGCCACCGAGGAGCTCCTGCTCCCACTCGGCGAGGGGCTCGCTGGCCTCGTCCTCGTCGCCGCCGTTGTGGCGGGTCTTCAGGCCCTCGGCCGCGGCGTCGGCGACGATGCGGGTCAGGAGGCCGACGGAGCGGATCGCGTCGTCGTTGCCCGGGATCGGGTACGTGATCTCGTCGGGGTCGCAGTTGGTGTCGAGGATGCCGATGATCGGGATACCGAGCTTCTGCGCCTCGTCGACGGCGAGGTGCTCCTTCTTGGTGTCGACGATCCAGAGCGCGCTCGGGGTCCGCGTGAGGTTGCGGATACCACCGAGGGTCTTGTGGAGCTTGTCCAGCTCGCGCTTCTTGATGAGGAGCTCCTTCTTGGTGAAGCCCTTCGTCGTGTCGTCGAAGTCGATCTCCTCGAGCTCCTTCATGCGCGCGAGGCGCTTGGAGACCGTCTGGAAGTTCGTGAGCAGACCGCCGAGCCAACGCTGGTTGACGTACGGCTGGCCGACGCGGGTCGCCTGCTCGGCGATGGAGCCCTGGGCCTGCTTCTTGGTGCCCACGAAGAGGATCGTGCCACCGTGCGCGACCGTCTCCTTGACGAAGTCGTACGCGCGGTCGATGAAGGCCAGCGACTGCTGCAGGTCGATGATGTGGATGCCCGAGCGCTCGGCGAGGATGAATCGCTTCACCTTCGGGTTCCACCGACGGGTCTGGTGTCCGAAGTGGACGCCGCTGTCGAGCAGCTGGCGGATGGTGACGACGGCCATGTGCCGTCCTCCTTCTGTGTTCTCGGCGCGCAGCCGTGCTCTCGCACGTCGCTGCGGACCTGTTGCGGTTGTGTCGATCACGACCGTCGGTCGTGGTCCCTGGTGTCCTGGCACGCGACCGCCTGCTCGCGAGAGCAGGACCGGTGGTCGGGTACCGAGCCCCTGAGGGCTTGGTGGACACGCGAAGTCAGCGCGCGTCAGCACGCTGCTGGATAGATGCTAACAGAACGGAGGCCCGGATCACGCTCGCCTCGCGGCTGACGTGGTCCGGGCCTCCTGACCGGTGATCCGTGCGGAACGGACGCGGTGCGACCGGCCGATCAGGCCTTGGCGTCCACCGTGTCGCCGTCGGCGGAGATGCCCATCTCCTCGAGCGAGCGGCCCTTGGTCTCCGGGATCTTGGCGATGACGAAGAACAGCGACAGCAGCGCGAACAGCGCGTAGATGCCGTACGTGACCGTCAGGTTGAAGCCCGAGAGCACCGGGAACGAGATCGTCACGATGAAGTTCGCGATCCAGTTGGCGGCCGAGCCGACGCCCAGCGCCGTGGCGCGGATGCGGTTCGGGAACATCTCGCCGAGCAGGACCCACATGAGC
Source organism: Curtobacterium poinsettiae (assembly GCF_025677645.1). Classification (NCBI taxonomy): domain Bacteria; kingdom Bacillati; phylum Actinomycetota; class Actinomycetes; order Micrococcales; family Microbacteriaceae; genus Curtobacterium; species Curtobacterium flaccumfaciens. Next base: position 2,766,001 of record NZ_CP106879.1, read on the forward strand.
GGACCCCACGTCGCGCCGAAGGACACCACGAAGAGGTTCGCGAAGACCAGCGCGATGACGCCCCACGAGCCGGGAAGGCTCGGGCTGCCGTCGACGATCGTCGCCTGCGAGAACGCGATGGCGACCATGGTGAGCGAGACGAACATGCCCGCGGAACCGGCGACGAGCAGCGGCTTGCGGCCGACCTTGTCGACCAGGAAGATCGCCACGAAGGTGACGGCGACGTTGACCACCGAGGTGATCGTGGAGATGAGGAACGAGTCCTCCTCCTTGAAGCCGACGGCCTGCCAGAGCGTCGTCGAGTAGTAGAAGATCACGTTGATGCCGACGAACTGCTGCAGCACGGCCAGGATGATGCCCACCCAGACGATCGGCTGGAGCCCGAAGCGGTTGCCCCGGATGGAGCCCTTCTTCTCGTTGGCTTCCTTCTTGATGCCGTCCTGGATCTCCTCGAGGCTCGTGTTCACGGTGTCGCGCGGGACGATCTTGCCCATCACGACGCGCGCATCGTCAGCACGGCCCTTGGTGAGCAGGTAGCGCGGGGACTCCGGCAGCGTGATCGCCAGGACGCCGTAGACGACCGAGGGGATCACCCCGACCAGGAACATCCAGCGCCAGGCGGCCAGACCCCAGACCTCGGCCGAGGCGCTGCCCGCGGTGACGGCGAAGAGCTGGTCGGACAGGAGCGCGGCGAAGATACCGAGCGTGATCGCCAGCTGCTGGAACGAGGCCAGCCGCCCGCGGATCGCCTTCGGGGACACCTCGGAGATGTACGCCGGTGCGATGACCGACGCGGTACCGATGCCGAGACCGCCGACGAGACGCCAGATCACGAGGTCCCACGTCGCGAACGCGAACGCCGAACCGATCGACGAGACGAAGAACAGCACGGCGGCCCAGAACATGATCCGGGTGCGGCCGTAGCGGTCGGCGAGGCGGCCGGCGAAGTAGGCGCCGAACGCGCAGCCGATCAGGGCCGATGCGACCGCGAAACCGCTGGCCGCGTCGGAGAGGTCGAACTCGCCCTTGATCGCGTCGACGGCGCCGTTGATGACGGACGAGTCGAAGCCGAACAGGAAGCCACCGACCGCCGCCGCGATGGCGAACAGGGTGACCTTCCCCTTGAACGCACGGTCTTCGCCGTGCCCGGTGGTCGTGGTGGACACGATGCTCCTGGGTTCTGCCGCCGTGCAGTTGTGCAGCACGGTGCCCCGGCGGTCGGCTGGTTCGCCGTCCGAGCGGCGTTGCGTGTTCCGGAGCGGCCCCGACTGTACTCCTCGCTCGGGATCTGGTCATAACCGGGGCGCGATCGGGACGGCGTGCGGTCGGTGCTGTCGCATCCGCCGCCCTCTTTTCCCTCCCCAGGCCTGGAGGCGCGACTCCCCCTCCACGGATCGCCCCCGCCCGCATCGGGGCCGGGTTCCGCCGCCCAGGCTGGGGAGATGCGATCGAGCGCACGTCCCGTCCTGCTGTCCGTGGTGTGCGCGGCGGTGCTGAGCGGGACGGTGCTGAGCGGAACCGTGGTGTTCGTTGCTGCGTCGTCGACCGGAGCCGGGTCGTCCGCGGACGCTGCGACCGATCGGGGCCGGGTCGAGGCTCGCTGGGTCTGGCCCACCGGATCGCGGGTGGTCGAGCGCGCGTGGGAGGCACCGTCCTCGGACTACGGCGCCGGCCACCGGGGCCTCGACGTCCCGGGCGCCCTCGGCAGCACTGCCTCGGCGGTGGACGACGGCACCGTGGCGTTCGCCGGCGCGGTCGGCGGCCGCACCGTCGTGACGATCGACCACGGCGACGGGCTGGTCAGCACGCTCGACTCGGTGACGCCCCTGGTGGCCGCCGGTGACGAGGTCGTGCGGGGCGCGCCGGTCGGCCGCGTCTCGGTCGGGCACTGTCCGACGTCGGCGCCGTGCCTGCATCTGGGTGCTCGCGTGGACGGTCACTACGTCGATCCGATGGCGTACCTTCCACCAGCCGAGTGGCCGGTGCTGTTGCCCGAGTCGGCCTGGCCCGGGTGAGCGGAGCCGACCGGGACGTACATCGGCGCACCGTCAGGCGCGCGGGTGTGCCGTCCGGTAGACCTCGCGCAGCCGGGCCGACGACACGTGCGTGTAGATCTGCGTCGTGCCGAGGCTGGCGTGTCCGAGGAGTTCCTGCACCGCGCGCAGGTCCGCTCCCCCGTCGAGCAGGTGCGTCGCCGCGGTGTGCCGGAAGGTGTGCGGCCCGCTCGGCCCCTCGCCCGGCAGGTCACCGAGCAACCGCGCCACCACGCGGTAGGCGCTGCGGACGCCGAGTCGCGTGCCACGGTCGCCGAGGAACAGCGCCGTGCCTGCCGGTCCCTCGGCCCGTGCGGCGAGGGCGGGCCGTCCGCGCTCGAGCCACGCCTCGAGTGCGTCCCGCGCCGGCACCCCGAACGGCACCACGCGTTCCTTGCCGCCCTTGCCGAGCACCCGCACGGTCAGGCGTCCCCGATCGACGTCGGTCACGTCGATGCCGACGAGCTCGCTGACCCGGATGGCCGCCGCGTACAGGAGCTCGACCAGGGCCAGGTCCCGCAGCGCCGTCGGATCGTCCGTCGCCGCTCGGGCACCGAGCCCGTCGAGCAGGGCGCGCACCTGGTCGGCCGACACCACGCGGGGAAGGTGTGCCCCACCCTTCGGGGCCCGGAGCCGGACCCCGGCGTCCGCCGCTGTCGCCCCGGTCTCGCTCGCCCAACGCGTGAACGCCCGCACGGACGAGGACCGCCGAGCGATGGTCGACCGGGCGAGCCCCCGGTGGTCGGCATCCCACAGCCAGTCACGCAGGAGCTCGAGCTCGACGTCGGCGACGCGGTCGACCCCTCGGGCGTCCGCGAACGCCACGAGCTGCTCGAGGTCGTTGGCGTACGCGCGGAGAGTCTGCTCGCTGAGGCCCCGCGCATGCCGGGCGTGCCCGAGGAAGGCGTCCACCGCCACCACGAGTCGACCGTCCGTCCGCGCAACCACGACGTCAGCGTACGGCTGCCGACCGTCATGCCCGACCCCACCCGCCGCCGCTCGCGACGACGAGTCCCTGCAGCTGCGCCAGCGCGAGCGCGTCGGCGACGTCGGACGTCGACATCCCGGCCCGGCGGGCGATCTCCGCCTCGGGCAGGGCGCGACGACCGAGCGCGTCGAGCACCCGGAGCACATCGGGGTCCTGCCGACCGGACAGGAGCGGTTCGTCCGGCACCGCTCCCCCGCTCATCCCGGTCGCCGGTCTCGCCGCCGCGACCGGATCGCCGGGGTGCACGACGATCTGCGCCCGCCCCTGTGCGATGAGTCGATGGCACCCGACCGATGCCGAGGACGCGAACGCACCCGGGACCGCGAACACCGGGCGACCGAGCTGCGCGGCGTGGTGGGCCGTGTTGAGCGCGCCGGACCGGGCGCCGGCCTCGACCACGACCGTGACGTCGGCGAGCGCGGCGATCAGCCGGTTCCGGGCGAGGAAACGCCACCGCGTCGGTCGCGTCCCCGGTGCGGACTCGGCGAGCAACGCCCCCTGCCGCGCCACGTTCTGGAGCAGCTGTGCGTTCCCCGCCGGGTAGAGCTGGTCGATGCCACCGGCCAGGACGGCGACCGTGGGCGTCCCGGCGGCGACGGCGACACGGTGCGCCACCGCGTCGATGCCGTAGGCACCCCCGCTCACGATGCGGACTCCCGCGTCCGCCGCCGTCGAGGTGATCTCCGCCGCGGCCTCAGCACCCGCCACCGTGTTCGCCCGGGACCCCACGACACCCAACGCCGACATCCCGTCGCCGAGGCGTGCACCCGAGCTGCGCGTCCAGAGGACCACCGGCGCGTGCGGCCCGAGGTCGTCCATCGCCGACGGCCACCCGTCGCTCTCGGGGACAAGGAGCCCGGCACCGACAGCACCGGCGGCCGCGAGCACGTCGCCCACCTCGACAGCGGCCAATCGGGGCCGCCAGCGTTCCACCGCGGTCTGCAGCACACCGAGCAGCACCGCGGGGTCCTCGGCACCCGGCACCTCGGCGTCGACGCAACATCCCAGCAGCGAATCGAAGTCCCCGTCCGCCGCGAGCAGCACCGCACCGAGCGCGCGCTCGGGTCCGAGGCCGGTGAGGAGCTCTCCGGCGACGGAGTCCCCCGGTTCGACGATGGCCGACCAGGCGACGCGGGCCGCGGCCTGCACCGGGTCCACCGCGGCGCCGCGGGGCCCGAGCAGGCGCGCCACGGTGTCGAGGAGCTCCGTGCCCGCCGGCATCACAGCGCGCTCCGCAGGGCAAGGGCACCGCGGACGTGCGCACCCGTGGGCCGCTCCACCGCGTCGAGGTCGGCCAGCGTCCACGCCAGTCGCATCACGCGGTCCCAGCCGCGCATCGTCAGGGTGCCGAGGTCGAGTGCGCGGTCGAGGTCTGCCGTCGACCCGGGTTCGATGCGCCCCTCGGCCCGGAGCCACGTCCCGGTGACCTCGGCGTTGCGCGTCCATCCCGTCCCGTGCAGTCGCTCCGCCATCCGGGCGCGGGCCGCCGCGACCGCTGCACGCGCGACCGCCGTGGTCGGGGTGTTGCCGTCCGCGTCCCGCATCCGGCCCGTCGTCACCCGGGGCACCCGTACCCGGATGTCCATCCGGTCCAGCAGCGGCCCCGACATCCGGCCGAGGTACCGGCGGACGGTGCTCGGGGAGCACTCGCACGGTTGCCCGTGTGCACCACCGGCGTTGCCGCACGGGCAGGGGTTCGCCGCCAGGACGACCTGGCATCGTGCGGGGAACTCGGCCGCTCCCGCCGCACGGTGGATCGTGATCCGCCCGGACTCGAGCGGTTGCCGGAGCGCGTCGAGCACGGCCCGTGGGAACTCCGGTGCCTCGTCGAGGAACAGGATGCCCCCGGTGGCGCGCGACACGGCTCCGGGGCGCAGGACCCCGGATCCGCCGCCGATGAGCGACACCGCCGACGCGGAGTGGTGCGGGGCTTCCCACGGTGGCTTCGTGCTCCACGACGCGGGGCCCAGCCCGGCGACGGACCGGACCGCGGCCACCTCGAGCGCGGTCTCGTCGTCGAGGTCGGGCAGCAACCCGGGCAGCCGTTCGGCGAGCATGGTCTTGCCGGCGCCCGGCGGCCCGAGCAGGAGTGCGTGGTGTCCACCGGCCGCCGCCGCGATGAGCGCTCGGACGCCGACCGGGTTCCCCACGACGTCCGACAGCTCGGCCACGGGACGCGGCACAGCCGTGACCGGAACCGGCAGCACCGGATCGACCTCGACCGTCGGCAGGAGCGCCCCGGCATCGATCGCCGCCGCACGCAACGAGTCCACACCACGGATCCGGACCCCGCTGACCACACGGGCCTCGGTCAGGTTGCCGACGGGCAGGACGACACGGTCCACACCGGCGTCGCGCGCGGCGATCAGCATCGGGATCACGCCGGGGACCGGACGCACCCGCCCGTCGAGGCCGAGCTCGCCGATGTAGACGATGCGCTCCGAGACGTCCGGCGCGAGACCGGCACCGGCGAGCACGGCCATCGCGATGGCGAGGTCGAACCCCGAACCGCGTTTCGGGATCGCCGCCGGGGTCAGGTTCACGGTGATCCGGCGGGCGGGCAGCGGACACCCCGCGTTCGCCGCTGCGGATCGCACGCGTTCCCGTGCCTCACCCAGCGAGGTGTCGGGCAGACCGATGATGCTGAACGTCGGGAGCTGACTGGTCAGGTGCGCTTCGACCTCGATGCGCCGACCGGTGACACCGAGGAGCGCGACCGCGGCAGCGCGCCCGATGCCGGTCACAGCACACCTGCCAGGTGCTCGACGACGGTGCGGGGACCGTCGACGTGGACCGCGATGACGTCCACCCGGACGGCACGCGCCGAGGTCTCGGGGTGCGCGTCGAACCACTCGGGCACGAGTCGCCGCATCCGGCTGAGCTTGGTCGCCGTGATCGCCTCGAACGGGTGACCGGTCGCGGCGCCGGAACGGGTCTTCACCTCGATGAAGGCGAGCGTGCAGGAATCCCACGCGACGATGTCGATCTCACCACGGGCACATCGCCAGTTCCGCTCGAGCACACGGAATCCCCGTGCTTCGAGCCAGGCCACCGCTCGTTCTTCACCGAATCGTCCGAGTCGGCCGTTCCGGAGCGACCGCCCCGGTGCGCGTTGCACGTCGTGTTCCATGTCGTTGCCTCCACGACAACGATCTCCGGAACGAACACCCCGATCGGCGGATGCGGAGAGTCTGTGGAATCAGTGCGGGCCAATTGCTCCTGTGGAGGAAGAAGAAGGACCCGGGCGATCGAGATCACCCAGGTCCTGCTGCAACGAGCGTCAGTGCGCTGCTGCGTAAGCTTCCTGCACCTGCGTCGAGATGCGGCCGCGGGACGAGACTTCGTACCCGTTCTCCTTGGCCCACTCGCGGATCTTGCCGAGTTCTTCCGAGTTGCCGCGCCTGGGGGCGGACTTCGGGGCGGAACCGCCGCCGGTGCGACGACCGGAGACCTTGCGCGCTGCGGCGATGTAGTCGGAGATCGCCTCGCGGAACTTGTCGACGTTGTCGTTCGACAGGTCGATCTCGTACGACGAGCCGTCGAACGCGAATTCGACCGTCCGGCCTTCACCGGTGGTGATGGGGGAATCGTCGAGGTCGTCGACGAGCTGGACGGTGACCTTCTGTGCCATGGGGTGCTCCTGTTCGTGGGGCGGTTATTTCCCCATCAGAATAGCGCCAACAATTCTCCGCCGTTCCGGATCAGCGGCGATTCATCGAGAAAGAAGCAGGAGAAAGGAAATTGACGATCACTCGTCGAGTGCGAGTTCCTTCGGCAGTTCGAGTTCCCGCGTCGTGAGTTCCTCGACGTTCACGTCCTTGAACGTGAGTACCCGGACACCCTTGACGAACCGGTCGGAACGGTAGACGTCCCAGACCCAGACGTCGTTCATCGTCAGTTCGAAGTAGAAGTCGTGCTCCGTGTCACGGCGCACGAGTTCGACCTCGTTCGCCAGGTAGAAACGGCGCTCCGTCTCGACCACGTAACGGAACTGCGACACCACGTCGCGGTACTCGCGGTACAGGGCCAGCTCGACCTCGCGGTCGTAGTCGTCGAATTCGTCCTCATCCATTGCGCCCACAGTCTACGGCGACGGAGGCCCGTGCGGACGACCGGCTCAACCGGCGACGGCGTCGAGTTCGTCGAACCCGTCCAGTGCGACGCTCGAGGCTTGGTGCAACCACGACTTGCGGTGCAGCGCGTGCGCCCCGATCGCCCGGATCGCGTCGTAGTGCGCCGTCGACCCGTAGCCCTTGTTCGACACCCACCCGTAGTGCGGAGCCTCGTCGTGCGCGGAGATCATGAGCGCGTCACGAGCGACCTTGGCCACCACGGACGCCGCAGCCACCGAGGCACAGTCGCGGTCGGCCTTGATCCGGACGACGACCTCGAGCGGATCTGCGGCCGGACGGAGCGACGTGGGCAGAGCGCGGCTCAGCCAGTCGAACGAGCCGTCGAGCACCACCACCGCACCGTCGAGGGACACCCCGTCGGCGACCAGGGAGCCGAGCGCCTGCGCACCGGCAGCACCGAGGGCGGGGACGATGCCCTGCTGGTCGACGAAGTCCGCCGAGGCCATGCCGACCGCCGTGCGCGCCCATCGCTGCACGACGGGCACGAGGTCGGTGCGGCGCGCTTCGGAGAGCAGCTTCGAGTCCGCGAGCCCCTGGGGCACTCGGCCGATGTCGAGCGTCACCGCGGCCACCCCGACGCCGACCGGACCGGCGATGGCGCCACGGCCGACCTCGTCCATGCCGATGACCGTCACGCGGCCCTCGGCGAGCAGACGCTTCTCGACCCGGAGCGACGGACGGACGGCGGTCACTCGTCGCGCTCCTCCACGCCGGCGAACACCTCGGGATGGTCGTCGAGCCACGTCCAGCGGCTCGCCGGCCACGAGATGACGAACGCGCGGCCCGTGACGTCGGACATCGGGACGAAGCCCTTCGACGGTGTGTCCCCGTTGTACCGGGAGTCCTTCGAGTCGTTCCGGTTGTCGCCCATCACCCAGATGGTGCCCTTCGGCACGGTGACCGAGAAGTCGGTCGCCGAGGCCGGAGCGCCGGCAGGCAGTTTCAGGTACGGCTCCTTGATCGGCACACCGTTCACCGACATCTGCCCGAGGTCGTTGCAGCAGGACACCTTGTCACCGGGCAGACCGATGACGCGCTTGATCAGGTGGTCGTCGCTGTCACCGGTGCCGAGACCGACCTGGGTCAGTGCCCAGTCGATGGCCTTCGCGGGCTGGGTGTCCGGCGTGACGCTCGGCACCTCGGACCCGGTGAGCCACCCGCCCGGGTCCTTGAACACGACGACGTCTCCCCGCTTCAGCGCCACGGCGCCGGGGACGAGCTCGTTGACGATCACCCTGTCGTTGATCTGGAGCGTGTTCTCCATCGACGCCGACGGGATGTAGAACGACCGGATCAGGAACGTCTTGACCAGGAACGACACGAGCAGTGCGGCGATGAAGATGATGACGAGGTCACGAAGGAATGTGAGGACTCCGTTCCGTTGCTTCTCGGCACGTGGCCTGCGCCCGGGATCCTCTGTCGTGTCCGTCATTTCCGCTCTCGTTCGAACCACTGTCTCCCCGCAATGGGAAGAGCCCCCCGTCGATGCACAACCGTACATGGACGAGGGGCTCGCAGCGGCGTCCGGCTCGCGGACGTTCACTGTGAAGGCGATCAGGCGTCGCGCTTCTCCTTGATCTTGCGGCGGGCCGCCTTGCCGCGGAGCTCGCGCAGGTAGTAGAGCTTCGCACGACGGACGTCACCCTTGGTGACGATCTCGATGTGGTCGATGATCGGCGAGTGCACCGGGAACCAGCGCTCGACGCCGACCTGGAAGCTCACCTTGCGGACCTTGAAGGTCTCGCCGATGCCGTGGCCCTGACGGCCGATGACGACTCCCTGGAAGACCTGGATACGCGAGCGCGTGCCTTCGATGATGTTGACGTGCACCTTGATGGTGTCGCCGGGACGGAAGTCCGGGACGTCGGTACGCAGCGATGCTGCGTCGACGTTGTCGAGGAGCTGGCTCATGGTGGGTTTCACTCTCTGCGGACGCGCACGGGTCGCCGCGGATCGAAGGTTCGGAAAGTGGTGGTGCGTGCCCGGTGTCGGCGACTCCCCCGTGGCAGAGTCCAGCCAGGGCACAGCGATCAATACTGCCACAGAGAGCGCGGGAGACAAAACGACGAGGATGGTCCCATGATCGAACTCCGCACCCCCGCCGAGCTGGACGGACTGCGCGTCGCCGGCCGGTTCGTGGCCGACGTCCTCGACGAGCTGCTCGAGACCGTCGACGTCGGCGTCAACCTCCTCGACCTCGACCGCGTCGCGGCCCGGATGATCGCCGAACGCGGGGCGGAGAGCTGCTACGTCGACTACCACCCGTCGTTCGGCATGTCGCCGTTCGGCAAGAACCTCTGCACCTCGGTCAACGACGCCGCCCTGCACGGCCTGCCACACGACCACACCCTGCAGGACGGCGACCTCGTGAGCCTGGACTTCGCCGCGAGCGTCGACGGCTGGGTCGCGGACTCCGCGGTCAGCGTCCAGGTCGGGACGCCGCGCGACGAGGACCAGGCGCTGATCGCCACGGTCGAACGGGCACTGGCCGCCGGCATCGCCCAGGCGACTCCCGGCAACAAGCTCGGCGACGTCTCGCACGCCATCGGTCGCGTCGCACACGAGGCCGGACACGAGGTGAACCTGCAGTTCGGCGGACACGGCGTCGGTCGCACGATGCACGGGGACCCGCACGTGCCGAACGACGGCCGTCCGGGTCGTGGCCTGAAGCTCCGGCCGGGACTGGTCGTCGCGATCGAGCCGTGGCTCATGCAGACCACCGACGAGCTCTACCAGGACGACGACGGCTGGACGCTGCGCAGCGTCGACGGCTCGCGTGCCGCGCACGTCGAGCACACGGTCGCGGTCACCGCGGCCGGCCCCGAGGTCCTGACCCTGCGTCGCGCCCAGCGCGCCGACCCGACCGCGTGACGGACTGGAGGCACGGTGCGGGCCCGCTCCGCGCCTCCGGTCCGTCACGCTTCGTCCCCATCCCACGGACGCGACAGATCTCGCGGCCCGCGGACCGTCACAACAGCGAAAGCGACAGATCTCCGCGGATGTTCCGCGGAGATCTGTCGCTTTCGCGAGACCGGCGAGGCTACTCGTCGGGCAGCAGGTCCGGACGGACGCGCCGCGTCCGCTCCAGCTGCTGCTCGTGCCGCCAGGCACCGACGCGGCCGTGGTGCCCGCTGAGCAGGACGTCGGGGACGTCGAGGCCGCGCCAGGACGCGGGCTTGGTGTACGAGGGGTACTCGAGCAGGCCGTCCTCGTGGGACTCCTCGACCAGCGACTCGGGGTTGCCGACGACGCCGGGGACGAGTCGTCCGATGGCCTCGATCATCGCCATCGCGGCGACCTCGCCGCCGTTCAGCACGTAGTCGCCGAGCGAGAGCTCGACGACGGTCGCCCGCGACGACGCCCACTCGAAGACGCGGGCGTCGATTCCCTCGTACCGCCCGCAGGCGAACACGAGGTGCTCCGACGTCGACGCGAGCGACCGCGCGATCGACTGCGTGAAGGGCGTGCCGGCCGGCGTCGGGACCACCAGGGTGGACGAGCCGTCGGGGCGGAAGAGCGCTTCGAGCGCCTGCGCCCACGGCTCCGGCTTCATCACCATGCCGGCGCCCCCGCCGTACGGGGTGTCGTCGACGGTGCGGTGCCGGTCGGTGGTCCAGGACCGTAGGTCGTGCACGTGCAGGTCGAGCAGACCGCCGGAGCGGGCCTTGCCCAGCAGGGACACGTCGAGCACGGAGAAGAACTCCGGGAAGATCGTGACGATGTCGATCCGCACGGGGACTAGTCCGTGACCGTCTCGGGGCGCGAGGTGTCCTCGGGGTCCTCGAAGAGCCCCTGCGGCGGCGTGACCGTGACGGTGCCGGCCGCGATGTCGACCGCGGGCACGATGGCCGAGACGAACGGCACGAGGACCTCGCCGCGGGACGGCGTGTCGATCGCGAGGAGGTCCTGAGCGGGCATGTGGTCCACGCGGGCGACCGTACCGACCTCGACGCCGTCACGCAGGACCTTGAGCCCGACGAGCTGGTGGTCGTACCAGGCGTCGTCCTCACCGGTCTCGGCGTCGGCGTCCTGCTCGACCCAGAGGATGATGCGCGCCAGGGACTCGGCCGCGGTCCGGTCGTCGATCCCGGCGAAGAACGCGACGGGGTGCCCGTTGTACCAGCGGAGTTCGTCCAGCTCGAGGGTCTTGCCCGACCACGGTGAGTCGTCGGGGACCTGGAGCGTGAAGGTGGCGCCCGGGGTGAACCGACGATCCGGGTCGTCGGTGTAGAGCTCGAGCTTGATGCCGCCCTTGAGCCCGTGCGCCTTCGTGATTCGACCCACCCGGAGCTGGGTCGTCTCCCTAGGAATCGGTGTCCACCACGTCGACCCGCACGCGCTTGCCGTCGGCCAGGGCCGTGACGAGCGTACGGAGCGCCTTGGCGGTGCGCCCGGCGCGACCGATCACGCGGCCGAGGTCCTCGGGGTGCACGCGCACCTCGAGGACCTCGCCGCGTGGGGAGGTGGAGCTGGCGACGCGCACGTCGTCAGGGTGATCGACGATCCCCTTGACGAGGTGCGTCAGCGCGGATTCGAGCAAGGACTACGCCTCGGTCGTCTCGTCGGCGGTCTCGGCGTCGTCGGCCTTGGCGGCGGGCGCCGTCTTCTCCGACTTCGGCTTGAGGACGGCCTTCTTCGAGGAGTCGACCTGGAAGGCCGGCTTCGGCTCGGCGACCTTGACCTTGGACTCGGTGTCCTTCTCGCCCTTGAACTTGGCCCAGTCGCCGGTCAGCTTGAGGAGGGCCGCGACCTGCTCGGTCGGCTGCGCGCCGACGCCGAGCCAGTAGAGCGCACGCTCGGACTCGATCTTGATGACCGAGGGCTCCTCGGTCGGGTGGTACTGACCGATCTCCTCGAGGACACGACCATCGCGCTTGGTGCGCGAGTCGGCGACGACGATGCGGTAGTAGGGCGCACGGATCTTACCGAGACGCTTCAGACGGATCTTGACAGCCACAATTGCTCCTGTTTGCTTTCGTTGTGGTTGAACTGGAACCGCGGGCGTGGGGGCACACACGGCGAAAGCTCGAGAGAGATCGCTCACAGCTGGATAGAGGGTCGAGCTGCGGCGATTCGACCGTTCATTCTTGCAGATTCCCGGCCGTGATGCGAGCCGACTCGCTACGGCGCGAGGCGCCGCACCGCTTCGAGGGCCTCGGACGTCGCCCGGACCGCGTCGACGCTCCGTGCGTCACGCGCGCCGCCGACGACGGCGTACGGCACGCCGGCGGCCTGGAGGCCCGTGGCGAGTCCGTCGGGCGCGTCGCCCTCGGCGTCGCTCGCGCGCTCCTGCCCGGCGCAGACCACGACGCTGTCCGCCGGGACGCCGACCTCGTCCCCGTGCTCGTCGCGGATCCAGAGCACCCCGGGTTCGATGCGCAGGTACTCCTGCACGCCGCCGACCATCCGCACCCCGGCGTCCCGCAGCCGGCCGATCGCGACCCAGCGCGAGGTGATGCCGATCCCCTGGCCGAACTTGCCCGAACGCCGGAGCACCGTCACCTGCGACCCCGGCCGGGTGGTGCGCTGCGCCGCGGGGAGCCGCTGCGGCACGTCGCCGACGAGCTCCTCGGACACGTCGAGGTCCCAGCGGGCCGCGAACTCCGCGGCCCGGACGACCTCGTCGGGCGACTCGGTCAGGAACGCCGCGGTGTCCACGCCGATGCCACCGCCGCCGATGATCGCGACGGTGCCCTCGGGGACCCCCTGGCGGAGTGCCTGCTCGTAGGACAGCACGTGCGGCAGGTCGCTGCCGGGGACGTCGATGCTCCGCGGGACCACCCCGGCCGCGAGCACGACGGCGTCGCTGTCGACGAGGTCCGCAGCCGTGGCCGGGCGTCCGAGGTGGATCGTGGCGCCCCGCTCCGTGAGCTCGGCACGGGCGGACCGCACCGTGGCGGCGTAGTCCTCCTTGCCCGGGACGAGTGCGGCGAGGCCGAACTGGCCGCCGAGGCGGTCGGAGGCCTCCCAGACGGTGACGTCGTGGCCCCGTCGGGCGGCGTCCACCGCGGCGGCGAGGCCGGCCGGTCCGCCACCGACGACGTCGACGCGCTTCGGGTCCGCGGTCGGCCGCGCGGGGAAGACCACCTCGCGGGCGGCTCGGGGGTTCACGAGGCACGACACCGGTGCGCCGATGATCGAGCGGTCGAGGCACGCCTGGTTGCAGCCGATGCAGGTGTTCACGAGGGCGAACCCGCCCGCGAGCGAGCGCGACACGATCGCGGGGTCGGCGAGGAACGGCCGGGCGAGGGCGACGGCGTCGATCAGGCCGTCGCTGAGGACGGCCTCGCCGTCGCGCAGGTCCGTCATCCGGTTCGATGCGATCACGCGGACGTCCGGGTGCGCGGACGAGCGCACCACCGCGGCGACCCGTGCCGCGTACGCCAGCCACGCCCCGTGCGGCACCGAGGCCTGCACGGTCGGGGTGCGGGACTCGTGCCAGCCGATGCCGACCGAGATGCCGTCGAGTCCGAGCGGCAGCAGGTCGTGCACGAGCGCGTCGACCTCGTCGTCGGTCGACGAGCCGGGCATCAGGTCGGCACCGGACAGCCGGATCGTCACGGCGAGCTCGGGCACCGCGGCGCGCACGGCTCGGACGACCTCGATCGCGAAGCGCCGACGCCGTTCCGCATCGCCGCCCCACTCGTCGTCGCGCAGGTTCGTCAGCGGCGACTGGAACTGGTTGATCAGGTACCCCTCGGACGCCATGATCTCGACGCCGTCGAACCCGATCGCGCGAGCGGTGCGGGCCGCGGCGGCGAAGTCCTCGATGGTCCGCTCGACCTCGGCCGACGTCAGCTCGGTCGGTACCACCCCGCGGGCGGCCGCCCACGGCAGGGCCGAGGGCGCCACGACGCGCTGCGGGTCACCGTGCCGGTCGACCATGCCCGACGCGAGCGCGTACCGCCCGGCGTGGAACAGCTGCGCGAGGATCGTCCCGCCCTCGTCGTGCACGGCGTCGACCGCCACCCGGAACCGCTCGTCGGCTCCCCCGACGCCGAACACCGCGAAGTCCGGACCGCCGCGGGCCTCGTCGTTCACCGCGATGCCGCCGGTGATGATGCACGCCACCCCGCCGGCCGCCCGTTCGCGGTAGAAGGCGGCCATGCCGGCTCCGCCGTCGTCGTGCACCTCGAGCCCGGTGTGCATCGACCCCATCACCACCCGGTTCGCCAGGTGCAGGGGGCCGAGGGTCCAGGGTGACGCGACGGTCCGGAGGGACTCCGGCACGACGGGGGCGGAAGCGACGCTGCTCATGCGCCTATTCTGCGGTGTCCGCGGCCGGGGCGTCGGCCGGCAGCACCGCGTCGCGGAGGGGCGACGTCGTGTCCGACCAGTACGGCGGGGCGATGACCGTGAGTCCGCCGTCGACCGAGAGCACCTGCCCGGTGATGTACCCGGCCTTGTCCGACAGCAGGAAGTCGACGGCGTCGGCCATGTCGTCGGCCGTCCCGGGGCGCTGCAGCGGGAGCTTCTCGAGCACCGTGTCCATCGGCGCCTGGCCGGGGACCTTCGTGTAGAAGTACTCGAGCGAGTCGGTGTCGATGAGGCCGCCGTTCACCGCGTTGACGGTGATCTGACGCGGACCGAACTCCACCGCCATGTACTTCATGTAGGCCTCGCTCATCGCCTTGGCGGCACCGAGTGCGGCGTAGGTCGGGAACGCCCGGAGCGATCCGTACGAGGTCACGACGACGATGCGGCCACCACGGTCCATCAGCTCGGCAGCGCGTTGCGCCCCGAGCACGAACGAGCGGGCGTTCGTGGCGTAGCTGCGGTCGAGGTGGTGCAGTTTGAGGTCCGCGACGGGCTTGAACGCGCTGGCGGCGGCGTTCGCGACGAACATGTCGAGGCGTCCGTAGGTGTCGCGCACCAGGTCGAACAGGGCGTCGATCGACTCCGGCTGCTCGATGTCGACCTGCGCGGTGATTCCGTCGCCGCCCGCGGCCTTGACGTCGGCCAGCGACTCCTCGGCCAGGTCGGCGTTGCCCTTGTACGTCACCACGACGGTGACGCCGCGCCTGCCGAGCTTCTGTGCGAGCAGGCGGCCGATGCCGCGCGAAGCGCCCGTGATCAGTGCGATGGGTGCGTTGGTGGAGTCGGTCACTGGTGTCCTCTGCTGACGTGGTTGCGGACGGACTGGAGGCGCGGGGCGGGCCCGCCACGGGCCTCCGGTCCGGTGGTTGGTGACGGTCTAGAACCCGGCCTGGCCGGTGACGACGGCGCGGCCGACGATCAGCTTCTGGATCTCGTTGGTGCCCTCTTCGAAGCGCTGCGCGCGTGCGTCGCGGTAGACGCGCTCGATGGCGTTGCGCTTCCAGTAGCCCTGCCCGCCGTGCACCTGCAGGGCCTTGTCGGTGACGCGCGCGAGCATGTCGACGGCGACCATCTTCGAGGCGCTGGACAGCGTGCCGGCGTCGGGGCGGTCTGCTTCGTAGGCGCGGGCGGCCTCGAGCACCAGGGCGCGGGCGGCGGCGATGTCGGCGTAGTTCTCGGCCAGGTAGAACTGGATCGCCTGGCGGCTGGAGAGCCGCTTGCCGAACGTCTCGCGCTTGTTGGCGTACTCGACGGCGAGCTCGTTCGCCCGCTCGGCGAGCCCGACGGCGCTCATCGCGACGGACACCCGGCTCGGCAGCAGGAAGCCGCCGAGCGCGACCTCGAGGCCCTGGCCTTCCGCGCCGAGGCGGGCGCTGGCGGGGATCGGGGTGTCGGTGAACCGCAGGATCGCGTGGTCGGTGCCGCGGATGCCCATCGTGTCGGAGTCGTCGATCACCTCGGCACCCGGCAACCCGCTGTTCGGCATGAGGAACGCGACCGTGCCGTCCTGGCCGGTGGTGCCCTCCAGCCGAGCGGCGATGAGCCAGTGGTCGGCCTGCACGCCGAAGGTGATGAGGTGCTTCTCGCCGTTCATCACGTAGGTGTCGCCCTCACGCCGGACCGTCGTGCGGATGTCCGCTCCGGTGCCCGCGGTGGCCTCGGTCAGGGTGAACGCGACGAGCGTGTCGCCGGCGACGCTCGGCTTGACGACCTGCTCGATCTGCTCCGGCGTCGCGTAGGGGGCCATCGCGCGCCAGGTGCCGTTGATGACGTGCACGAGCATGCGGATGGAGGCGTGCGAGCGGGAGATGACCTCCATGATCTCGAGGTACCGCGAGAAGGGGATCGCCCGTCCGCCGAGCTCCGTCGGGGCTGCGAGGCTGAGCCACCCGCGCTCCTTGAGCTCCTGGAACAGCTCCGGGGCGACCCGGCCGGTGCGTTCGATCTCGTCCGCCCACTCCTCGCCGGGGCCTCGGACCCACTCGGTGACCTCGGTCTTGAGCTGCTGGAAGGCGGCTTCGTCGAAGCCGGTGCTCGTCTGCTCGACGATCGTCATCGTGTCTCGTTCTCCTTCGTCGCGACGAGCGCGGCCGCCTGCTCGCGCAGGACGTTCTTCTGGACCTTGCCGACCGCGTTGCGCGGCAGCTCGGTGGTGTACTCGAGTCGTTCCGGCCAGTAGTACTTGCTCACGCCGGCCGTGTCGAGGTACTGCTGCATCCCGGCGAAGTCGAGCGGCTCGTCCGCGCGGGCGTTCACGACCCAGGCGCACGCACGTTCACCGAGCCGTTCGTCCGGCATCGCCACGATCGCGACGTCCGTGACCAGCGGGTGCTGGTACAGCAGGTTCTCGATCTCGACGACGGGGATCTTCTCGCCGCCGCGGTTGATGACGTCCTTCACGCGTCCGGTGATCGACAGGAAGCCCTTCTCGTCGACCTTCGCCAGGTCGCCGGTGCGGTACCAGCCGTCCGCGGTGAACACGTCGTCGGTCAGGTCCGGACGGTCGAGGTAGCCGGCGAACATCGTGGGCGAGTGCAGCTCGAAGTTGCCCTCGGTCCCGGCGGGCAGCTCGATCCCCGCGTCGTCGACGATGCGGATGGCGATGCCCGGCAGTGCCCGGCCGTCGTGGCCGTACGCGTCGGCGGGGTCGTCGCCCGGGCTGGACAGGGCCCCGAGACACGTCTCGCTCGTCCCGAAGGCGCCGAGGATGGCGCTGCCGAGCACCGTGCTCGCCCGCTGGGCCAGTGCGCGGGGCACCGCGGCCCCCGTCGGCACGAAGATCCGGAGCGACTCGGGCCGCGGAGCGCCGGCCTCGACCAGGTCGACGAGGTCGGTCAGGAACGGCGTCGCGCACTGCACGAAGGACGCCCGGGCGACGCCGAACGCCTGCTCGAGTGCGACCCGGCCGTCCCACACCGGCTGGATGACCTGCGGCGCACCGAGCCGGAACGCCAGCAGCATGCCGTACAGGAACCCGGTCTGGTGGGCGAGCGGCGAGGGGATGTAGATGCGGTCGGCGCTGGTCAGACCGGACTGCGCCACGTGCATGGCGGTCGCGAGCCCGAGCGTCCGGTGCGGGTGCTGCACGCCCTTCGGCTCCCCCGTGGTGCCGGAGGTGAAGAGCAGCTGGCAGACGTCGTCCGGACCGGGAGCGTGCGACGCGATCTCGTCGACGTCGACGTGCACGGCGGCGAGGGCGTTCTCGAAGTAGCGCCAGTGCCAGTCGCTCGCCACCACCCGCTCCAGGGCATCGGCGGGCAGCGGCGGCTGGTTCGTCGGGGTGTCCCCCTGCCCGCGGGCCTCGGCGCGGAGCACGATGACGTGCTCGAGCGACAGGCGGCGGTCCTGCGCGGCGGCCTCGTCGATGACGTCGAGGAGTTCGAGCGCGGGACGGCGCTTCCGGAACACGTTCGGCAGGAAGACCACGCGGGCCTTCGAACGCGCGAGCGTCATGGTGGTCTCGCGTGGACCGAACACCGGCATGATCGGGGTCGCGACGGCGCCGATCTGGATCGTACCGAGGGTGATCGAGACGAACTCGCGCCAGTTCGGCAGCTGCATCGCGACGGATTCGCCGGTGCGCACGCCGAGTTCGAGCAGCAGGGCGGAGACCCGGTCGGCCTCGTCCTGCAGCTCCTTCCACGTGGTGTTCACGGGCGTCGCACCGCCGACCTCGATCACCGCGAGGCCGTCGGGGTCGGTCTGCGACAGGGCACGGACCCGCTCGCTCAGGACGAGGGGGTCGGCGTCGACGCCGGCGAGCTCGGGCACAGCGACGGGGGGCGGCGGGGCGGGGGATTGCGGAGCGGCGGGCTCCGGGACGGCGGGCTGCGCGACCGGCTGGTCGGTGGGCTCGGGCACCGCCGACGTGTCGAGGTCACCGGCAGCCGCGCTGACCAGGGGCGTGCCCAGGTGCGTGCGGACCCCGTCGGCCTCGGCGGCGTCGATCCGGTCGTCCCGCGCCACCTGCGCTGCGAGCCGGTCACCGACGGACATGTCGAGCCCGACGGAGTTCATCGCCTCGAGGAACGTCGGGTAGGAGATCCGGTAGGCACGCGGGTAGGTCAGGCCGGACACCCCGTCGGCACCCGACGCAGCGACCGCGAGGGACATCAGCACGCGGTGGTCGTTGAACGAGGACATCGGCGCACCGTGCAACCCGGCTGCACCGACGCCGGTGACCCGCAGCTCGTCCGCACCCTGCTCGGCACGGCCGCCCATCCGGTTGAGCTGGAGCATCGCCGCGACGCGGTCGGACTCCTTCAGCCGGATGTGCGCCACGTTCCACAGCCGGCTGGTGCCCTCGGCGAAGGTGGCCATCGTCGACAGCACGGGCAGCAGGTCCGGGATCGGACGGCAGTCGACGTCGAGCGGCCGGAGCGGTGACCCGTCGTGCTCGATCCGGACGAAGCCGGTCTCCTCGTCGATCCGCATCGGCACGCCCATCGCGGTGGCGAGGTCGAGGAACTCGCTCTCCGGGTGGTCCGTCTCGGCCGTCGTCGTGGCCGTCATGCCGCGCAGCAGCACGTTCGACTCGCGGGTGCCGGCCGCCGCGATGCCGAACGCAGCGGAGCCGATGTCGGGCGGGATGACGTAGTCGTGCGGGGTGGCCTGTTGGCCCGCCGGGATCCGGTACTCGAGCCAGTCGTCGGAGACCTCCACCGTCAGGCCGAACTGCCGCATCATCCGCACGGTGAGCTCGACGTAGGGCTGCTCGTTGAGCCGTCCGCCGGTGATGTGGATCCGGGTCTCGTGCTCGGCGAACGGTGCCACCAGCAGCAGCCCGGACACCCACTGCGACAGCGTGCCGGCGATCGTCACGTCACCGCCGCGCGGGCGCCTCGGCTGCACGGTGACGGGCGGGCAGTCGTTCGTCGCCTCGAGCTCCACACCCATCTGCGTCAGCGAGGTGAGCAGCGCCTTGATCGGCCGGCGCTGGAAGTACTTCATGCCGGACAGGGTCATCGGGCGGTCGGCCAGCGAGGCGAGCCCGGTCATGAAGTAGAGCGTGGTGCCCGAGGACCCCATGTTGAGCAGGCCGTCGGCACCCCGCGAGCCGTGGTCCACCACGTCGGTCGCCTCGTACCGGCCGCCCAGTCCGGTCACGTGGTACGCGTTCCCACGACGCTTGACGTCCACCCCGAGCGCGCGGAGCGTGCCCACGGTCCACTCCACCTGTCGCGTCGCGCTCACCCCGGAGACGACACTCGTCCCCTTCGCGAGCGACGCGAGCACCAGCGCACGGTGCGCGTGGTACTTCGAGACCGGGATGTCAAGTTCTCCGACGAGCGGGGCGTTCGTCCCGCGGACCACCAACTGCATGCGTACCTCTTCCCTGTAGGAACATTTCAACGGTACGCCCGGTGTGGAACTAATTGCGGAAGGATCCGCACGATCGGGACAGTGCTTCGTTGTGCGTGTCCGACAAGGACCCGGGCAGGATGGACGGCATGGACATCCGCTTCACCGAGTCCCGCCCGTCGACCATCGGCGTCGAGTGGGAACTCCCCCTGGTCGACCGGGCGACCGGCGACCTCGCTCCCCGCGCCCCCGCCGTCATCGCCGCCGTGCACGAGCGGCTCGGTGACCACGACCGCGTCACCGAGGAACTCCTGACGAACACGGTCGAGGTCGTCTCGAGCGTCCACGACCGCGTGGGGGCTGCGACGAGCGAGCTGTCCGGCATCATCGGCGAGGTCATCGACGCCGCCGAGCCGCTCGACGCCCAGGTGATGTGCTCCGGCACGCACCCGTTCGCGGTGTGGGACCAGCAGGAGATCACCCCGGACAGCGAGCACTACACGACCCTCATCGACCGCACCCGCTGGTGGGGACGCCAGATGCTCATCTGGGGCGTGCACGTGCACGTCGGCATCGACGACCGCGACAAGGCCGTGCCGATCATGAACGCGATGCTCGCCTACGTCCCGCACCTGCAGGCGTTCACCGCGTCGAGCCCGTTCTGGGGCGGCACCGACACCGGGTACGCCTCGAACCGCGCACTCATGTTCCAGCAGCTCCCGACCGGCGGGCTCCCGCCGCAGCTCGGCGCCTGGGCGAACTTCGAAGAGGTCGTCGGCGACCTCACGCACACCGGCGTCATCGACGGGGTGAAGGACCTGCGGTGGGACATCCGACCGTCGCCGGGCTGGGGCACCCTGGAGAACCGGGTGTCCGACGGCATCTCGACCCTGCACGAGGTCGGCGCCGTCACCGCGCTCGTGCAGTGCCTGGTGACCGCTTGCTCGGACCGGCTCGACGCCGGTGAGACCCTGCCCACGATGCAGCCCTGGTTCATCCGCGAGAACAAGTGGCGCGCGGCCCGCTACGGCATGGAGGCCGAGATCATCACGAACGTCGCCGGCGACGAGCGGCTCGTGACCGACGAGGTGCACGACCTGGTGCAGCGGCTCGACCCGATCGCCGAGCGGCTCGGCTGCCAGGACGAACTGCACCACCTCGACACCATGATCGAGCGCGGCGCCTCGTACCAGCGGCAGCTGCAGGTCGCGCGGGAGAACGGTGGCGACCTGCGCGCCGTGGTCCGCCACCTGGTGACCGAGTTCCGCGAAGCGCTCTAGCCGCGACCGGCCCGCCCCCGAATCGGGCGTACCTGGTCGAATCGGGCGTACCTGGTCGTTTCTTTCGACCAGGGACGCCCGATTCCACTTTCCATCGCGCGTGCGATGGGAAGGAACGTCGCGGCGCGACCACGAACGGACGGGAGGCCCGGTGCCAGCTGGCACCGGGCCTCCCGTCCTGGGGGCATCGGCAGTCCACGGCGAACGCTACAGTTCCCCTGTGGCGGGGGAGGCAGCACGGCGCGGACCGGCGACGGTGATCCGTGCCGGCGCGCTCGTCGACGCCGGTCGACCGGAACAGGCACTCGCCGAGGTCAGGGCGGTCGAGCACGACGAAGGCGAATCGATCGCCGGACAGCGCGTGCGTGCCCTGGCGCTGCTCGCGCTCGACCAGCCGGACGCGGCGTGCGAAGCTGCTCGACGAGCGGTCGCTCTCGCGCCGGGTGACAGCACCTCCCTCCGTGTGCTGTCGACCGCCCTGCTCCGCTCTGGGGACCGGATCGGAGCCGTCGAGGCCGCCCGTCGTTCGGTCGCCGCGGACCCGGGATCGTGGCAGGCGCACGCTGCGCGAGTCGATGCCCTCTGGCTCGGCGAGCAGAACCGCTTGGAGGCGATGCGGGCGAGCTTCGAGGCCGTCCGCTTGGCTCCCACCGAACCGTTCGTGCACCGCCAGCACGGCGACCTCCTGCTCGCCGTCGGACGGCAACGGGAAGCGCAGGACGCGTACCGCCGGGGGCTCGCGCTCGCTCCGGAGGACCGAGGGGCACGGCACAACCTGGCGGTGGCACGGCTGCGGCACGGCCACGAGAGCGAGTCCGCGCTGGCCTTCGCGGGCATCCTGTCGACGAACCCGACGGACGCCACAGCACTGCGGAACCTCATGGTCGGCGTCGTCAACCCACTCGGCCGGATCCGGGTGACCCTCGGCGGCGGCGCAGTGTTCACCGGCTTGGAGTTCCTGGCGACGATCGACAGCGGGGATCCGGGGATGGTGCGGTGGGCCACCACCTTCCCGCCGGTGTTCGCCCTCGCCGTGATCGCCTTCATCGCCCTCCGGTTCACCTCCGAGGCACGGCCTCGACTCGCGTTCCTCGTCTCGGTCGCTCGACGAGCGGTACCGGGTTGGGGACTCGTGGCGCTGGTCCTCGGTGTCGCGACCGCGATCTCCGTGACCGGGCTGTTCCTCCCACCGGTCGTTGCCCTCGTCGCGCAGGGTCTCGTGTTCGTCGGGGTCGTCATCGCGTCCGTCCTGATGAAGCGCATCCTGCGCGCCTTCCCGAGGACCCGCCCAGCGGTGCACGAGGACGACGATGACGACGGGTGACGAGCTCGCCCTCGCGACCGAACTGCGCCTGGCCTGACGCCGCGTCGCGCGACACCACCGAACCGACCGCTCCGAGAGGACTCCCGATGAACGACGACCCGGTCCACGACGACCCGGTGATCGGCGCGCTCCGACGCGCGGTCGACAGCGCGCCCCACGACGTCGCACTGCGTGTCCACCTCGGTCGTCTGCTCCTCGAAGCCGGACGTCCGGCTGAGGCGACCGCCGAAGCGGCAGCCGCACTCGCCATCGCGCCGACCGACGTCGCGGCGGGCGCGCTCATGCTGGCGGTGCTGCGCCCGGGTGCCGCCACGGCACGCCCCGCGGACGCGCCGACCGACGCTCCCGCCGCTGGTGCACCGTCCGACTTCGACTGGCACGCCGCGGAACAGCAGGTCGAGCACATCGTCGAACCGTCCTTCGTCGAGGACTCGGCTCCCGACCCGGACCTGCCGTCGGCGTTCTCGGTCGAGCCGTCGGAGGTCCGGTTTGCGGACGTGGGCGGGATGGAGGCCGTCAAGCAGCGGCTCACCGTCGCGTTCCTCGCCCCGCTCGCGAACCCCGAGCTCCGGGCGTTGTACGGCAAGAGCCTCCGCGGCGGTCTGCTGCTGTACGGCCCTCCGGGGTGCGGGAAGACGTTCATCGCCCGGGCTGTCGCCGGCGAGCTCGGCGCACGCTTCATGAGCGTCTCCATCACCGACGTCCTCGACCCCTACCTCGGCGCGAGCGAGCAGAACATCAGGGCGGTCTTCGAGGCCGCACGGGCTGCGGCCCCGTGCGTGGTGTTCTTCGACGAGGTCGACGCGCTCGGCCAGCGACGGAGCCAGACCCGCAGCTCGCACGTGCGCGGGATGGTGAACCAGCTGCTCACCGAACTCGACGGCGTCGACGGCGGGAACGAGGGCGTGTTCGTGCTGGCTGCGACGAACCAGCCGTGGGACGTCGACCCCGCGCTCCGTCGTCCGGGCCGGCTGGACCGGACGGTGCTCGTCCTGCCGCCGGACGCCCCGGCACGCGACGCGATCTTCCGCGGGCACCTCCGCGACCGACCGGTCGAGGGCATCGACCCAGCAGCGCTCGCGAAGCGGACCGAGGGTTTCTCCGGTGCGGACATCGCCTACGTGTGCGAGGTCGCCGCCGAGCACGCGCTCATGGACAGCATCACGACGGGCACTGCACGGCTCATCGGGATGCCCGATCTGCTCGCCGCCCTGGGTGAGGTCCGGCCCTCCACGAGCGCCTGGCTCGAGACGGCTCGGAGCGTCGTCCTGTTCGGCGAGGACGACGGGACGTACGCCGACCTGCGCGCGTACCTCAAGAAGTCCAAGCGCTGAGAGACGGACGGGAGGCCCGGTGCCAGCTGGCACCGGGCCTCCCGTCCGTCAGGTGGTCGCGACTAGCGACCCAGGAACTTCTGCAGGCTCGCGAGCTCTTCCTCGGTCGGTGCCTTGCCGCCTTTGGCGCCCCCGAGTCCGAGGCCGGACCCCTGCGGGGCCTGCTGCGGCGCAGCCGCCGCGCCGGCAGCCAAGGCCGCGCGCTTGGCGGGGTTGCCCACCTTCGACTTCTTCTTGCCGCCCTGCTGCTGCTTCTTGCCGCCGTGCATGCCCGGGATCGGACCCATGCCCGGCATCTGCGGCACGCCACCGCGAGCGACGGTCTTCATCATCTTGGCGGCCTGCTCGAAGCGGTTGACCAACGCGTTGACCTCGGTGACGGTCGATCCGGCACCGCGCGCGATGCGCAGACGGCGCGAACCGTTCAGGAGCTTCGGGAGCTCGCGCTCCTGGGGCGTCATCGACTGGATGATCGCCTCGGTGCGGACGATCTCGCGCTCGTCGAAGTTGTCGAGTGCCTCGCGCATGCCCTTCGCTCCGGGGAGCATGCCGAGCATGCCCTTGATGGAGCCGGCCTTGCGGAGCTGCTGCATCTGCTGCAGGAAGTCGTTCAGGGTGAAGTTGTCGGTCGCGATCTTGTCGGCGACCTTGCGGGCCTCTTCCTCGTCGAAGGCGCCCTGCGCCTGTTCGATGAGGGACAGGATGTCGCCGAGGTCGAGGATGCGGCTCGCCATGCGGTCCGGGTGGAACGGCTCGAAGTCGTCGAGCGACTCACCCGTCGACGCGAACATGATCGGGCGGCCGGTCACACTGGCCACCGACAGGGCGGCACCACCGCGGGCGTCACCGTCGAGCTTCGAGAGCACGACGCCGGTGAAGTCGACGCCTTCCTGGAAGGCGCGGGCCGTGTTGACGGCGTCCTGACCGATCATCGCGTCGATGACGAAGAGGACCTCGTCCGGGTCGACGGCCTTGCGGATGTTCGCGGCCTGCTTCATCAGCTCGGCGTCGACACCGAGTCGACCGGCCGTGTCGACGATGACGGTGTCGTACTGCTGGTCGATCGCGGCCTTGACGGCGTTCTTGGCGACCTTGACCGGGTCGCCGACTCCGTTGCCGGGCTCGGGCGCGAAGACGTGCACGCCAGCCTGCTCGCCGACGACCTGCAGCTGCTGCACGGCGTTCGGACGCTGCAGGTCCGCCGCGACGAGCATCGGGGTGTGGCCGTCCTTCTTGAGCCACTTGCCGAGCTTGCCCGCGAGGGTCGTCTTGCCGGCACCCTGGAGACCCGCGAGCATGATGACCGTCGGCGGCTTCTTCGCGAACTCGAGCCGTCGCTGCTGCCCGCCCAGGATGCCGACGAGTTCCTCGTTGACGATCTGGACGACCTGCTGCGCCGGGTTGAGCGCGCGGTTGACCTCGTCGGAGAGGGCACGCTCGCGCACCGATGCGGTGAACGCCTTGACGACCTCGAGCGCGACGTCGGCGTCGAGGAGCGCCCGCCGGATCTCGCGGACGGTGCCGTCGACGTCGGACGGAGTCAGCCGACCCTTGCTCCGCAGATTGCGGAAGGTCTCGGTCAGCCGATCGGAGAGTGAACCGAATTGCGCCATGATCCGTCGATTCTACCGGTAGACGAGCAGATCACCTGATCCGGCGTCCAGCGCTCGGTATCGTCGAGGCATGCGCGCCGTCCCCGAGGAGCTCGACCCCGCGGTGGTCGCCGAGATCGACGGGCGCCTCGCGCGTCTGCAGACCGAGCTCGGCGTGACGATCCCCTGGGCGATCGAGAGCGGCAGCCGCGCCTGGGGCTTCCCGTCCCCCGACAGCGACTACGACTGCCGGTTCCTGTACGTGCGACGGCCGGACGACTACCTGTCGCTCTGGCCTAGCCGTGACGTCATCGAGACGCCGCTGGACAAGGTCTTCGACGTCAACGGGTGGGACCTCGCCAAGACGGTCCGCCTGGCCGTGAACGGGAACGCGACGGTCGGCGAGTGGCTGCGGTCACCGATCGTGTACTCGGGCGACGAGGGCTTCCGCGACCGCCTGCTGGCGTTCGTGGCGAGCGTCGCCGACCGCGGGCGCATCGGCCGGCACTACCTGCACGTCGCCGATCGGCAGTACGAGCGCGAGGTCACGCTGAAGCGCTTCTTCTACGTGCTCCGCACCGCGGCCTCGCTCCGTTGGCTGCGGGAGCACCCGGAGAGCGCCACGCCCCCGATGGACCTGCCGACGCTGCTCGCCGAGTCGACGGTCGACCGCGCGGTGGCCGACGCCACGACGGATCTCATCGCGGTGAAGGCGCGGACGCGCGAGGTCGGCACCGGCACCCCACCCGGTGTCCTCGTCCGCTTCGTCGACGCGGAACTCGGCCTGGCACGGTCCTTCGACGACCTGCCGCCCGAGAACTCCTCTGCCGACGCGCACGACCGAGCGGACGCGTACTTCCTCGGCGAGCTCGACCGGCTGCGCTGACGAGGACCCACGGGGCGGTCGGCACAGAGCAGGAGGGCTCAGCGGACCACGACCCCCTCGGCGAGCTCGACCGGGGCCGTCAGCCCGACGTCGAGGACCACCGGTGCCGTCGACGGAAGTCGGTCGCCCGTCGGGAACCACCGCCGCTCCGGCGACACCAGGATGACGAGACCGTCGACGTCACCGACCGCGGCGAAGCCCTCGCCGGGCGGGTTGACGTAGGGCTCGAGCCCGGCGTGGCGCAGGGTCTCGACGGCACCGAGGACGTCCGGGACGGGGATGCCGACCTCGCTGACCGAGACGAGCGGAACGGCGCCGGCGTGTGCCGGTGCGAGTGCGGCGCTCGCGGACCTGGTCGCGACGAGTTCGCGGCGCTCGATCAGCTCGAGCAGCTGCTGATCCGGACCCTCGAAGTACACCGATCGCGAGTTCCAGTTCGGCGGGCCGTCGAACTGGTCTCGGCCGGCGGCGTCGACCAGCACGATCGCGATCTCGGCGACCCACGCTGCAGCCGCGTCGAACGTGCCCGTCGGGATCGTGATCGCCAGGTGGAGCGCGCCGGTCATCCCCGGGAGCTCGCGGAACACGAGTTGTGTGGACCCGACGGCGACCTCGACCGCCCCGTCGACGAGCTCGACCGAGCAGCCGAGCCGTTCGTAGAAGCGAGCGGTGCCGTCGAGGGAACGGGTGGCGAGCTGAACCTGGCGGATATCCATGCGCCCATCGGAGCAGCTCAACCGATGTTGCGGTCAAGCTCCGGGTTGATGAGCCAGGAACTGTCGTCCGCCCGCGATCAGGACTGCCACGCCTCAGTGCGAGACCGCACGGCGAGGCGTGCGACGCAGCGCGACGACCGTGAGCGAGACGAGCACGAGCGTTGCGGACCCGATGACCATGATCACCGCGTCCGTGCGTTCGTTCGCGAACCACCGGAGGGCGATCGCCCCCGCGGCGCCCCAAGGGATCCAGGCGATGGAGAGCGAGGCCGCCAACTCCTGGCGCCGCTGCACGAGCAGCACGACCACGAGGATCGCAAGCAGGGCGCCGGCGGCCGCGAGCATCCAGGCGGGGGCCACAACGGTCCACATCGCACTGTCGGTCACTGTGGTCAGACGGAACGGGCGCCCGCTCGACGGGAACAGGACCGCGTAGGAGGCCAGGCCACCCCCGACGACCGCGAGTCCCCAGAGGAACGCGCCGCGGTGACGCGGATCGCCGCAGTTCGCGAGCAGGATCAGCAGCAGGGTCACACCGGTGGTCGTGGAGTGCGGGCCGTTCCAGGACTCGTCGGACCGCCCGAGCAGCCAGGCCGCTGCGGCACCGAGCACTGCGAGGACGGCCAAGAGGTATACGCCCCACCGCGACCGCACGGCCGCGGCGAGCGCCATCAGGGCGAGCGGGACGACGACGAGGATCCCGGCGTTCCAGAACGGCCCGAACGTGCGCAAGTCACCGGGGGTCTGCAGTGGGCGCGCGTCCCAGGGTCCCCACACCACGAAGACGCCGTATACGAGGGCGAACCCGAGGGCCGACCCCGCCCCGATCGACGCGGCAATCCCCCGGACCGCGGAGGGCACGACGGAGTCCGCCCAGGCGCGGAGGCCGTGCAGGCGGAGACCGACCACCTCGCCCCTCGCCGGTCGGGTGCGTCCGTGGGCGTCCGCGACGTCGAGCAGTGTCCCGAGCATCGCGACACCGTGCTCTCGTCGCCACCTCGGCGGGTACCACCGGATCGCAGCGCGGTACTCCTCCTCCAGCCTCGTGGTCGTCACGACGCTCCCCCCATCTGGATCGTCCCCGGTCGCCACGTCGACAGTCGCGCTCGCGCCACGGTGGCGTTCGCCTCCAGGCGCCGCACCTCAGCGGCGAGCGCCCGAGCGCCGTCCTCGGTCAGCTCGAAGTAGCGGCGCAGGCGCCCGTCCACGACCTCCTCGCCCGCCGTGCGGACGAGCTCCTGGTCGAGCAAGCGGTCGAGCACCGCGTACAGCGTGCCGACCTTCAGCTGCACCCGCCCGCCCGACAGCTCGGATGCCTCGCCGATCAACGCGTACCCGTGCTTCCGTCCGCCGACGAGCGCGGTCAGGACGAGCATCGTCGGCTCGCGCATCTCCGTGGTACTCATGCGGAAAGGATACTCATACAATCAGAGTATGCAAGCGGCGACCGCGAAAACGGGTTGATGTACGGAGTCCAGAAACTGTCGTACGCTGGCGCCCATGCCGGAACTCGAGATCGTCCGGGTGCCCGGGCTGCTCGACTACAACGAGGGCCTCGCACTGCAGCAGCGCCTGAAGGCTGACGTCGTCGCCGCGCGCTCCCCTGGCGCGGTCGTCCTGTGCGAGCACCCGTCCGTGTACACCGCAGGTCGTCGGACGCGGCCGAGCGACCTGCCGACGGACGGCTCCCCCGTGGTCGAGGTTGACCGCGGCGGGCGCATCACGTGGCACGGCCCGGGACAGCTCGTCGCCTACCCCATCCTGCGGCTCGCCGAGCCCCTCGACGTCGTCGCCTGGGTGCGTGACCTCGAGCAGGTCATCATCGACGCCGCCGCCGCGGTCGGCATCACGGCGGAGCGCATCGACGGTCGCAGCGGCGCGTGGGTGCCGACCTCGCCGCCGGCGAAGGTCGGCGCGATCGGGCTGCACGTCGCCGAGGGCGTCACGAGCCACGGGATCGCGATCAACTGCGAGAACGACCTCGAGGCCTACGCGACGATCGTGCCATGTGGGATCGCGGACGCGGGCGTCACCACGCTCTCGCGGGCCGCAGGACACCGGGTCGCCGCCGACGAGGTCGCCGACCGCGTCGCTGCCCGGGTGCAGGCGGCGTTCGACGGCATGCACACCGGCAACCGGATCGCCCGACAGGAGACCCTCGTATGACCCTCGCCCCCGAAGGCCGCCGCATGCTCCGGGTCGAGGCCCGGAACGCCGAGACCCCGATCGAGACGAAGCCCGCGTGGATAAAGACCCGTGCCACGCAGGGCCCCGAGTTCCGCGAGCTGTCGAGCCTGGTGCGCGAGAAGCAGCTGCACACCGTCTGCCAGGAGGCCGGGTGCCCGAACATCTTCGAGTGCTGGGAGGACCGCGAGGCCACCTTCCTGATCGGCGGCTCGCAGTGCACCCGTCGCTGCGACTTCTGCCAGATCGACACCGGCAAGCCGGAACCGCTCGACCGCGACGAGCCCCGCCGGGTCGCGGACTCCGTGGCGGAGATGGGGCTGCGGTACGCGACCGTGACCGGCGTCGCCCGCGACGACCTGCCCGACGGCGGCTCCTGGCTCTACGCCGAGACCATCCGGGCGATCCACGAACACTCCCCCGGCACCGGCGTCGAGATCCTGGTGCCGGACTTCAACGGGCGACCGGACCAGCTCGGCCCGGTGTTCGACGCCCGTCCCGAGGTCTTCGCCCACAACGTCGAGACCGTCCCGCGGATCTTCAAGCGGATCCGGCCGGCGTTCACGTTCGAACGGTCCCTCGACGTCATCACCCAGGGCCGCGACGCCGGACTGGTCACGAAGTCGAACCTGATCCTCGGCATGGGCGAGGAGCGCATCGAGATCGAGGACGCCCTGCAGCGTCTGCACGACGCGGGCACGGACATCATCACGCTGACGCAGTACCTCCGCCCGTCTCCCCGGCACCTGCCGGTCGCGCGGTGGGTCAAGCCGGAGGAGTTCGTCGAGCTCCGCCGGGTCGCCGAGCAGATGGGCTTCGCCGGGGTGCTCGCCGGACCGCTGGTCCGGTCGTCGTACCGGGCGGGCCGGCTGTGGGCGCGGGCGACGGTGGCCCGCGGCGGCTCGGTTCCCGAGCACCTGGCCCACCTGCTCGACGCGACCCCTGGTCGCCAGGCCGTCTGACGCTCCGGACGACGCCCGGACGGATGGGAGGCGCGGTGCCAGCTGGCACCGCGCCTCCTGTCCGTCAGGCGCTGACGACTACTTCGCGTCGGCCTCGACCGACTCCTTCGGCTCACCCGACGGGGTGAGCCCGCGCTCCTGGCGGCGCTTCGAGACCACGAGCGAGGCGATGGTCGCGACGGTGATCGTCAGCGCGATGAAGCCGAGCGAGAACCAGATCGGGATCTCCGGCGCCCACTCGATGTGCTCGCCACCGTTGATGAAGGGCAGCTCGTTGACGTGCATGGCGTGGAAGACGAGCTTCACACCGATGAACGCCAGGATGACGGCCAGGCCCTGGCCCAGGTAGATGAGCCGCTCGAGCAGCCCGGCGATCAGGAAGTACAGCTGCCGGAGCCCGAGCAACGAGAACGCGTTCGCGGTGAACACGATGAAGGCGTCCTGCGTCAGCCCGAAGATCGCGGGGATCGAGTCGAGCGCGAAGAGCACGTCGGTCAGGCCGATGGCGACCATGACGAGCAGCATCGGGGTGAACAGGCGCTTGCCGTCGACACGGGTGGTCAGGCGGTCACCGTCGTAGTGGTCCGACGTCGGGATGAAGCGCTTGAGGATCCGGATGAGCCGCGAATCGCCCTCGCTGCCGTGGTCGTTGCCGCTGCGGGCCTGCGACCAGGCGAGCCAGAACAGCAGCGCGCCGAACAGGTAGAAGACCCACGAGAAGTTCTCGATGATCGTGACGCCGAGGGCGATGAAGACGCCGCGGGCGACGAGCGCGATCGCGACGCCGACCAGCAGGACCTTCTGCTGGAACTCCTTCGGCACGGCGAAGCTCGACATGATGATGAGGAAGACGAAGAGGTTGTCGACCGACAACGCCTTCTCGGTCAGCCAGCCGGCGAAGTACTCACCACCGGCCTGCCCGCCGCCGAACACCAGGATCCCGATGCCGAACAGGATGGCCAGCCCGATGTAGAAGGCCGACCAGAACGCGGATTCGCGGATGTGTGGCACATGCGGCGTGCGGACGTGCGAGTAGAAGTCGAACACCAGCAGTGCGACGATGCCGGCGATCGTGATGAGCCAGACGAAGAGTGGGACGTCCACGGTTTCCTTCAGGTAGGGCGCGCCGCTGCTGTGCGGGTACGCCGAGGCCTGAAGGTCTCTTCCGTCGCACGGCACCGGAACCGGTGTCGCACGACCGGCGCCCCGGGGCCGGATCGTTCCGGACCGTACTGACGGGGTCACCGAGAGGGAATACTCCCCTTCGTGATCCCGAGCATACCGGGCACAGCGGACATGTGCCGCGCTCTAAGCTGGGAGCATGGCGAGTTCCTGGTCACTGTCCACACGGCTGCGCGGCCTCTTCCAGCGCAAGACGATCGACGAGACCACGTGGGAGGACCTCGAGACCGCCCTCATCGGCGCCGACTTCGGGCCCGACATCTCCGAGGAGATCATCGAGGACCTGCACGCCCGCGTCGACCGGTACGGCACGACCGACCCCGCCGACCTGCAGCGCATGCTCCGCGAGGTCCTCGAGGAACGGCTCTCCAAGCTCGACACCACCCTGAAGCTCAGCGCGCGGCCTGCCGTGGTGCTCGTCGTCGGGGTGAACGGCGTCGGCAAGACCACGACGATCGGCAAGTTCGCCAAGTTCCTGAAGACCTACGACCGCACGGTGCTCGTCGGGGCGGCGGACACGTTCCGCGCCGCGGCGGTCGAGCAGGTCGCCACCTGGGCCCAGCGCGCCGGGGTCGACGTCGTCCGTCCGTCGCAGCCCGGGCAGGACCCGGCGTCGGTGGCGTACCAGACCGTCGAGAAGGCGATCCGCGACCAGACCGAGATCGTCGTCATCGACACCGCCGGGCGGCTGCACACCAAGGCCGGCCTGATGGACGAGCTCACCAAGATCAAGCGCGTGGTCGAGAAGCAGACCGAGATCAGCGAGGTCCTGCTCGTCCTCGACGCGACGACGGGCCAGAACGGCCTCGCACAGGCCCAGGCGTTCATCGAGGGTGCCGGCGTGACCGGCCTCGTCATCACCAAGCTCGACGGCTCGGCCAAGGCCGGGTTCGTGCTGAGCGTGCAGGAGAAGACCGGCATCCCGATCAAGCTCATCGGACAGGGCGAGGGCATCAACGACCTCACGGGCTTCACGCCGCACGTGTTCGTGCAGAACCTCGTCGGCTGAGCGAACGCGTCGGCACGCCGAGGAGTAGCGTCCCTGACGGTCCGGGCATCTGCTCGGTCTCGTTCCAGGGATAGGAGACCCTCATGCCCGCACTGCTGATCATCGCGATCATCGTCGGCCTCGTCCTGCTCTTCAGCGGCATCTTCGTCGGTGCGCTGAAGTTCCTGCTCTGGGTGGGCATCGTGCTCATCCTGCTGGCGGTCATCGGCTGGCTGCTCCGGACGATCCGCGGTCGCGCGTAGCGACTCGGCGTCCTGTCCGGACGCACCTGACAAACAGGAGGCGCGGTGCCAGCTGGCACCGCGCCTCCTGTCTGCCGTCCGGTCGCGACCAGGACGCCTAGGCGACCGCGTCCGCCGGCTCGCGCTTCTGCACCCGCTGCCCGACGACCGCCGAGACGCCGTCCTGCCGCATCGACACCCCGTACAGGGCGTCGGCGATCTCCATCGTCCGCTTCTGGTGCGTGATGACGATGAGCTGGGACGACTCGCGCAGACGCTCGAACACGGTCAGCAGGCGGCCCAGGTTGGCGTCGTCGAGCGCCGCCTCGACCTCGTCCATGATGTAGAACGGCGACGGCCGAGCGGTGAAGATCGCGACGAGGAGCGCCACCGCCGCCAGGGACCGCTCGCCGCCGGACAGCAGGGTCAGGCGGTCGATCTTCTTGCCGGCTGGCTTCACCTGCACGTCGATTCCGGTGCCGAGCAGGTCGGTCGGGTCGGTCAGGTTGATGGACCCCGAGCCGCCCGGGAACAGGATCGGGAAGATGACGTCGAACGCTTCCTTCGTGTCGTTGAACGCGGACTCGAAGATCGTCTGCATCTTCGTGTCGAGCTCGTCGATGATCGTCAGCAGGTCCGTCCGGGTCTTCTGCAGGTCCTCGAGCTGCTCGGCGAGGAACGCGTGCCGCTGCTCGAGCGCCTGGAACTCCTCGAGCGCGAGCGGGTTCACCTTGCCGAGCTGTCCGAGGTCGCGCTCCGCGGCCTTGAGCCGGCGCTCCTGTTCGGCACGGACGTAGGGCACGGTCTCGACGTCGGCGGGGTCGATCTCGTCGGTCGTGTCGAACTCGGGCAGGGCCGGGCCGCCGGGCAGGGTGGACTCCGCGTCGACGAGGGCCACGTCGTCGGTGTCGGGACCTGCTTCTGCCGCAGCTTCCTCCGGCTCGGTCACGCCCGCGGCCTCGGCGGCGGCGGCCGCCGCCGCACGCTCCGCCTCACGGTGCTTCCGCGCACGCACCCGCGGGTCAACGAGCACGTCGACCGGCACCGGCACGTGCGGCCCGTACTCGGCCACCAGCACGGCCTCGGACAGCCCGAGCTCGCTCTGCGCCCGGTCGAGGACGCCGGACACGTGCAGCTTCTTCTCGTAGATCTCCATCTCGAGCGAGTGCACGCCGTCGGTGATGGTCTGCAGGCGGTCCCGGAGCTCGCGCTCCTCGTTGCGGATCGTCTGCAGCTCGGTGTTGCGCTTCGACCGCTCGGCTTCCTCCGTCGCCAGCTGCACCCGGGCCTCGGCCAGCGAACGGTCGACCGCACCGAGCACCCCGGGCAGGTCGTCGAGGACGGCTTCGGCGGTCCGGATCTGACCACGGCGGATGACGGCGAGCCGCGCGGCTTCCTCGGCCGCGGCGCGCTCGGCCTCGAGTTGGCGGTCCAGCTGTTCGGCGCGGTTCCGTTCGGCCCGCACGCGCTCGCGCACGGTCTCGACCTGGATCCGCTGCTCGACCTCGGCGGCACGTGCGGCTTCGAGCGCGTCCTGCAGCGCGGGGCGCTCGGAGGCGTCGACCACGGGACGCTCCTGGTCGGTGAAGGCACGGTACGCCGACTCGGCCTCGGCCAGCACCGCCTCGGCGGTCTCGACGGCGCCGTCGGTCTCGGCCAGCGCGGCACGCAGCCGCTCGACCTCGGCCGCGGCGTTCTCGGCCTTCGCCCGCGTCGACGCGCTCGTGCGGTCGTACTCGGCCTTCGCCCGCGTGTACGCGCGGGATGCTGCGTCGGCCTCGTCCGCACGGCGGCGCGCGTCCTCGACGGCACGGCGTGCGGCCTGGAGGCCCGTGGCCGCGTCCTCGGCGTCGGTCGCGATCGTGTCGCGCCGGGTCACGGCGTCGTCGCGCTCCGCGACGAGCTCGATGCGCGAGGTCACGCGCTCCCCGCCGCCGGTGACGCGGACCGCACGGACGAGGTCACCGGAGCGGGTGACCACCGTGACGTGCGGGGCGGCCGTGAGCACGGCCTCCAGGTCGAGGTCGTCGGTCTCCGCGACCAGCGTGTCCCGCAGGATCGACGCGAGCGCCGGCGGTCCCTGCACCAGGTCGGTGGCACGGCGGACGCCGGCCGGCAGGGTCTCGGGCAGGGCCGCGGGGACGGACGCGGCGTCCGCGACGACGACGTCGATCCGGCCGAGGTCAGCGGCGCGGGCGTGGTCGACGGCGTCGAGCGCCGCACCGCGGTCGTCGGCGAGGACGGCGTCGGCGAGTCCCTCGAGCGCGGTGGCGATCGCGGCCTCGAACCCGGGCGACACCGTCAGGCTGTCGGCCAGGCGACCGACGATGCCCGCGCGACCGGCGTCGATCAGGGCCTGCGAACCGTCGCGGACCTCGATCGACATGCCGAGCGCGGTGACCCGGGCGTCGAGGGCGTCCCGCTCGCGTTCGAGGGCGTGGAGCCGGTCGCGCTGCTCGTCCCGCGTGGTCTGGGCCCGTTCGAGCTCGGCGCGCGCCTGCTCGAGTGTCTGCGCGAGCGCGGTCTCGTCGACCCCCTCGGACGGGTCGACACCGAGTTCGGCGAGGGCCGCCGCGGCACGCTCGGCACGCTCCCCCGCCTCGGCCAGAGCCCGCTCCCGCCGCTCGCGGTCGGCGACGGCGGAACCGCGCTTCGACCGGGCGACGTCGACGGCGCTGGTGAGCCGCTGCGCCTCGAGGTCGTGCTGCGAGACCAGGGCAGCCTGGGCGGCGATGCGTTCGTCCAGGGCGTCCAGCGCGGCGCGTGCGTCCTGCACCGCGCGGGCGGTCGTCGCCGAACCGCCCTGCATCTCGTCGGCGCGGGCGGCGAGGCGGTCGGCCTCGGCACGGACCCCGGCGACCTGCTCCTGGGTGACGGTCGGGCCCTGCTGTGGTGCCTCGGCCTGCTGCGCGAGGAACATCAGGCGCTGGTTCGCCAGGCTCGACAGGCCGCGGAGGCGCTCCTGCACGCTCTCGAGCCGGTGCACGACGGTGCGGGCGCGGTCGACGTCGTCGCCGACCATGCTCTGCTCGACGTGCTGCTGGCGCACCCGGGTCTGGTCGAGCCGCTCGGTCAGGACGATCCGCTCGGACTTGCGGCCCGCCTCGACCTCCTGGTGGTCGTGCAGCTCACGGCGCAGGCGCACCACGTCGTCGGCGAGGATGCGGGCCTTGGCGTCGCGGAAGACCGCGGCCACCGACTGGGCCTTGCGTGCGACCTCGGCCTGCCGCCCGAGGGGCTTCAGCTGCCGCCGGATCTCACCGGCCAGGTCGGACAGGCGGGTCAGGTTCGTCTGCATCGCGTCGAGCTTGCGGAGGGTCTTCTCCTTGCGACGGCGGTGCTTCAGGATCCCCGCGGCCTCCTCGATGAAGCCGCGGCGGTCCTCGGGGGTGGCGTGCAGCACCTTGTCGAGCTGCCCCTGCCCGACGATCACGTGCATCTCACGGCCGAGGCCGGTGTCGCTCAGCAGCTCCTGGACGTCGAGCAGCCGGCAGTTCTCACCGTTGATGGCGTACTCGCTGCCACCGTTGCGGAACAGCGTGCGCGCGATCGTCACCTCGGAGTACTCGATCGGCAGCAGGCCGTCACTGTTGTCGATGGTCAGCAGCACCTGGGCGCGGCCGAGCGGACCGCGGGTCGAGGTGCCGGCGAAGATGACGTCCTCCATCTTGCCGCCGCGCAGGGTCTTCGCACCCTGCTCCCCCATCACCCAGGCCAGGGCGTCCACCACGTTCGACTTGCCGGAGCCGTTCGGGCCGACGATGCACGTCACGCCCGGTTCGAACGCGAACGTCGTCGGCTGCGCGAAGGACTTGAACCCCTTGATGGTCAGGCTCTTCAAGTACATGCGGTCTCCGGATGCTCTGGTTGGCGTCAGGCTAACGCGTGCGGGCGCGGGGACGGGGTTGGCACACGGGGCAGATGTGGCTCGACCGGTTCATGAAGGCCTCGCGCACGATCGTCGTGCCGCAGCGTGGACACGGCTTCCCCTGCTGCCCGTAGACGTTCAGGCGCTGCGAGAAGTACCCCGACTGCCCGTTGACGTTGACGTACTGGGCGTCGAAGCTCGTGCCGCCGTCCTCGAGCGCCCGGCGCAGGATGGCGCGGACCTCGTCGAGCAGCCGTCGCAGGTCGGCACGGCTGAGGCGGTCGGCGGCGCGGTCGTAGTGCAGCTTCGCGGCCCAGAGCGACTCGTCGGCGTAGATGTTGCCGATGCCGCTCACGACGCCCTGGTCGAGCAGCACCCGCTTGATGCCGCTCGAACGCTTCCGCGCCATCGCGGCGAACCGGTCGTCGTCGAACGCGGGGTCGAGCGGGTCACGGGCGATGTGCGACACCTGCCCGGGCACCCAGCGGCGCCACACCGCATCGGGGTCGATCGCGTCGACCTGCCCGCCGAACCCGGCGGGAGCCCCGTCGATCGTCGGCACCATCTCGTCGATCGCCATCGAGCCGAACGTGCGCTGGTCGACGAACTCGAGTTCCACCGGGGGCTCCGCCGCACCCGAGCGGTCGGTGCCCGCAGGCTGCACGTCGATGAGGATCCGCCGGTGCTTGGCAGCCGGTCGACCACGACCGAGCAGGATCTGCCCGCTCATGCCGAGGTGGGCGACGAGGGCCTCGGGGCGGTCCCCGTCCCGCTCGGGACGCAGCGGCATCCAGAGGAACTTGCCCCGGCGGACGGCGGCGGCGATCGTGCGACCGGTCAGTCGGTCTGCGAAGTCCTCGGCGGGGCCGTCGTGCCGGGTGAGGGCACGGTCGTCGACCACGTCGACGTGCAGGACCCGCGCGCCGGTGACGGCGGGTTCGAGGCCGGCGCGGACGACCTCGACCTCGGGGAGTTCGGGCACGCGGTCAGGCCGCTCGACCGGACAGCCGGGTCCAGGCGTCGAGCGCGGCGGCCATCTCGGCGGCCTTCTTGCTCGACCCGGTGCCGGTGGCGATGTCCTCACCCTGCAGCACGACCGTCGCCATGAAGGTCTTGTCGTGGTCCGGGCCGGTCTCGGTGACGCGGTACGCCGGGTTGCCGAGCGAGCGGCTCGAGGCGAGCTCCTGCAGGCTCGTCTTCGGGTCCATCGCGGCACCGAAGCGGTCCGGGTCGATCATGAGGGGTTCGACCAGGCGGAGCACGAGTTCGGTGGCCGGGTCCGGGCCGGCCGACAGGTACGTTGCGCCGATGACGGCTTCGACGGTGTCGGCCAGGATCGACGACTTGTCGCGCCCCCCGGTCTGTTCCTCGCCCTTGCCGAGGCGCAGGTAGCGGCCGAGCCCGATCATCCGGGCGATCTCGGCCAGCGCCACGGTCGACACCAGGCTCGCCCGTCGCTTGGCGAGGTCACCCTCGTCGAGGTCGGGGAACGACCGGTAGAGCTTCACGGTCACGGCCTGACCGAGGATCGAGTCCCCGAGGAACTCGAGGCGCTCGTTGTGCTTGATGCCCCCGTGCTCGTAGGCGTAGGAGCGGTGCGTCAGGGCGAGCTGGAGCAGCTCGAGGTCGATGTCGACCCCGAGGATGCCCTGCAGACGAACGACGTCCGGCCCCGCGGGGCGAGACCCCGCAGCGCCGGACGTTGTCGTCATGCGTTCGGTCCGATCAGACGTCGGCGACCTTGCGGCCCTTGTACTCCATGTACAGGGGCGTGCCGGCCGAGTCCTCGACGACCTTCGCGCGGTGCGGGAGGCTGTAGGTGACCTGGCCGTTCTCGATCGTCTTCACGAGCTGGATCGGCGTGGCCTTCCACTGCGAACGACGGGCGTGCGTGTTCGCACGGGACTGCTTGCGCTTGGGAACGGCCATGGTGAATCTCTTTCGGTTGGTCGGTGGTCGGTACGGGGGCTGGCGGTGTCGGGACCTACTCGGTCTCGGCCCGCTCCTCGCCCTCGGTGGTCTTCGGTGCGGTGGTGTCACCGTCGGTGCTGTCGTCGAGCTCGATCGCGCTGAGCGCTGCCCAACGAGGATCCAGCACCTGGCGAGCGGGCTGCTCGCCGAGGTCGGCCAGACGCTCACCCGTTACCGGGTCGAGTCCTGGGCAGTCCGGTCGGCAGACCGGCTGGAACGGCAGCGACAGCACCACCGCATCTCGAACGACCTGTTCGGTGTCCACGTGGTCATCGCGAACGAAGAAGTCGAAATCCTCCGAGGCATCATACGCGAACAGCTCGGCGAAATCGACCTCGATCGGTTCGCTGATGTCGATGAGGCAGCGCGAGCACTCCCCCGTGGCGTCGGCCGAAGCGTGTCCGGACACGAGGACACCCTCGTGCAGGCCTTCGAGTTTGACGTCGATGTGCAGTTCGGCACCCTGTCGGACGCCGATCAGACCGGCCCCCATCGCGTCGGGCACCTCGATGTCGAGCGAGTGCTCGCGCATCTCGCCCGGCCGGTGCGCGAGGTCGCGCACGCGCAGGGCGTAAGGGCTGTTCACGGGGGAAGACACGATCGACGAGCCTAGCGCGATCGGGGCCGAGAGTCGAGGTGGCGACAGGCGTGTCCGGACGCGGTGGGGTCAGTGCGCGAGCTGGGCGGGCGTGCTCAGCGGGCCGCGAGCGCGTCGGCGACCGTCTTCGGCACGTAGGGCGTGACGTTGCCGCCGAGGGAGGACACCTGGCGGATCAGCGAGCTCGACACGTGCGCCCGCGACGCCTCCGGCAGCAGGAACACCGTCTCGACGTCGGCCAGGTGGCGGTTCATGATCGCCATCGGGGTCTCGTACGCGACGTCCTCGCCGGACCGCACGCCCTTCACCAGGACCTTCGCGCCGACCTGCCGGCAGTAGTCCACCAGCAGCCCGGACGTCCACTCGCCCACCGTGACCGTCTCCGGCGCGCCGACCTCGACCAGCGAATCGCGGATGAGCCGCACCCGATCGACCGCCTCGAACATTGCCGGCTTCTTGTCGGGGTTGTGCACCACGAGGACGTGCACCTCGTCGAAGAGCCCGGCCGCGCGGCCGATGACGTCGAGGTGCCCGAGGGTGACGGGGTCGAACGAACCGGGGACCACCGCGATCTGCGCCATGGCAGCGACGATACCGCCCGCGACGCCGTGCCCCGGGGTCAGTTCTTGCCGAGGAACGCCGCGTCGGACTCGTCGAGACGCCGGGCGAGGGCGTCTCGGAGGGCCGGGGACCCCTCGAGCTCGGGATCGGGTTCGAGCACACGCTCCGCTTCCTCGCGCGCGTCGACGATGAGATCGGCGTGCTCGACCACCCGGAGCAGGTTGAGCGAGGACCGCCCACCGGACTGCCGTTCGCCCAGGACGTTGCCCTCGCGTCGGAGCTCGAGGTCGACCCGGGCGAGTTCGAACCCGTCGTCCGAGGCGGCCACCGCGTCGACGCGCTCGCGCGAGGTGGTCTCGAGCTCGGCCGAGGTGACGAGCAGGCAGACACCGGCCCACTGCCCACGACCGATGCGGCCGCGGAGCTGGTGGAGCTGCGAGACCCCGAACCGGTCGGCGTCGAGGACGGCCATCATCGCCGCGTTCGGCACGTCGACGCCGACCTCGATCACGGTCGTCGCGACGACCACGTCGACGTTGCCGGCGGCGAAGGACGTCATGACGCGGTCCTTCTCGTCGGCGGTCATCCGGCCGTGCAGGACCGCGATCGAGCGCCCTTCGAGCACGGGCATGGTGCGCATCCGCTCGGCGGTGGCGAGCACGGTCGCCGGGGCACGCTTCGGGGCGTCGTCCTCGCCCTCGGCCGGCTCCGGCTCGCCGTCGTCCTCGGTGTGGGCGTCGTCGATGGCCGGGCAGACGACGAACGCCTGGCGGCCCTTGGCCAGTTCTTCTGCCATGCGCGACCAGATCCGGGGTTCCCAGCCCGGGTGCTCCGCCAGCGGGACCGTGAAGGTCTCGACGCCGGCGCGCCCCGACGGCATGCCCGTGATGGTCGAGACGTCGAGGTCGCCGAACACCGTCATCGCGACGGTGCGCGGGATCGGCGTCGCGGTGAGCACGAGCACGTGCGGCGGGGTCGTGCCCTTGGTGCGGAGGGCCTCGCGCTGCTCGACACCGAAGCGGTGCTGCTCGTCGACCACCACGAGCCCCAGCTCGGCGAAGTCCACCCGGTCGCCCAGGAGCGCATGGGTGCCGACGACCAGCCGTGAGCTGCCAGACGCCGCGGCGAGCAGGGCACGGCGACGTTCGTCGGTCGACTGCGACCCGGTCAGGATCACCGGTCGGAGCTCGGCGGCCAGGTCCGGCCCGAGGAACTTCACGATGGAGCGGAGGTGCTGGGCCGCCAGCACCTCGGTCGGGGCGATGAGCGCGGACTGGCCGCCGGACTCGGCCACCGTGAGCATCGCCCGGATCGCCACGAGGGTCTTGCCGGACCCGACCTCGCCCTGGATCAGCCGGTGCATGGGCCAGGTACGGGCGAGGTCCTGGTCGATGTCGGCCCCGACGGCCCGCTGGTCGTCCGTCAACGTGAAGGGCAGGGTGGCGTCGAAGCGCTCGAGGATGCCGCCGGGGGCGGCCACACGCGGGGTGGCAGCAGTCCGACGGGCCGCGATCCGGCGCTGCACCAGGGCGGTCTGCAGCACGAACGCCTCGCGGTAGCGCAGGGCGTCCTGCGCGCGCTTGAAGTCGGCGACCTTCTCGGGGCGGTGCAGCAGCTCGAGGGCACGGCGGAACGGCACGAGGTCGAGCCGGGACCGCGCGGACGCCGGCACCGGGTCGGGCAGGTCCGGCAGGGTGTCGAGGACGATCCCGATGGACTTGGCGATCTGCCACGACGTGAGCGAGGCCGTGGCCGGGTAGATCGGGATCGGCTGGCGCGACCACCGGATCGCCTCGTCGGAACCGGGCTCGGCCGTGGCGCGGGGGTCGTCGGGGTCGAACAGCTCGTAGTCGGGGTGGGCGAGCTGCCGGGCACCGCGGTAGTCGCTGACCTTGCCGGAGAAGATGCCCCGGGCGCCGGGGAGGAGGTCCTTCGTGCGCCACCCCTGGTTGAAGAACGTGAGCGTGAGCAGGCCCTTGCCGTCGCCGATCTTCGCTTCGAGGATCGAGCCGCGGCGCGCGCGCATGGTGCGTTCACGGACGTCGACGACCTCGGCCACGATGGTGACGGGTTCGCCGATCGCGAGCGAGTCGAGGGCCGTCAGCGCACCACGCTCGGCGTAGCGGCGGGGCGCGTGCTCGAGGAACTCCCCCACCGTGCGGTAGCCGAAGGCCTTCTCGATCGCGGTCGCCGTCCGACCGCCGAGCACGTTCGCGAGCCGCGCGTCGAGCGGCGCCGGACCAAGGTCGGGCGCGGCCGGCGCAGCGGGGGTTCCGGAGGTGACCACGCTCCAACGGTACCGGGCACGACCGACCCCATCCGCGCCTCCCGAGCGGCCTGTGGAGAACACCGGACCGGACCCGCCGGGCCGATACGGTGGCTGCATGACCCGCATCATCGCCGGCGCCGCCGGCTCCCTGACGCTCCGGGTGCCGAAGTCCGGCACCCGCCCGACGAGCGACCGTGTGCGCGAGGCGCTGTTCTCGTCGCTCGAGGCACGGGGACTCGTCGAGGCCACGTCGGTGGCCGACCTGTACGCGGGGACGGGCGCGCTCGGGCTCGAGGCGGCGTCCCGCGGTGCGGCCGAGGTGGTCCTGGTCGACCGGGCATCCGCCGCCGCGCAGGCCTGCCGGGCGAACGCGAAGGCCGTGCAGCAGCGGGTGCCGGGCGTCCGGATCGACGTCCAGCCGCAGCCGGTGCTCGGGTACCTGCGCGGGACCGTCCGCACCTTCGACCTGGTGTTCATCGACCCGCCCTACGACGTCACCGAGCACGAGCTCGCCGAGGTGCTCGAGGCCCTGGCGCCGAAGCTGACGCCGGATGCCGTCGTGGTGGTCGAGCGGAGCAAGCGCTCCCCCGAGCCCACCTGGCCGGCCGGGCTCGCGCCCTTCAGCAAGCGCAGCTACGGCGAGACCGTCGCGTGGGAGGCGGTCGCTGCCGGCTGACGCAGCCGGCCAGCCGGGTCAACCGGTGGCGCCGTCCCAGTCCGCGTAGGGGTCCCAGCCGGTCGTCGGCACCGGCGACCCGGCACGCAGCAGGTCCGCGTCGCCACGCTCCCGCACGGCACCAATGCGCCGGAAGCCCCCGGGCAGGATCGTGTCGGCCGGGAACGTGGCGAGCAGTCCGTGGTCTTCGCCACCGTGCAGTGCGACCTCGTCGAGGTCGGTGGCGGCATCGAGTTCGAGCGTCACCCGGCTGGCACGGGCGAGCCGACCGGCGTCGATCGCCAGCCCGTCGGACAGGTCGAGCATCGCGGTGGCCCCGGCCGCGGCCGCGAGCGGCCCGTCGGCGATCGGGGGCACCGGTCGGCGCTGCCGTCCGACGTCGGGGTCGACGTCCGCACCGCTCGCGACCGTCGCGACGCGGTCCGGCTCGCCCCGGTCGTCGACGCCGTCGTGGAACAGCCGGGACAGCCCGCGCGCGGCACGTCCCAGCTCGCCGGACACCGCGAGCACGTCACCGACGCCCGCGCCCGACCGCAGCACGGGGGCGCGGCCCAGCAGGTCACCGAAGGCGGTGACGGCCACGGTGAACGTCGCCGAGGTGGAGAGGTCTCCCCCGACGACCCCGCACCCGGGCGCGAGTGCGTCGACGGCGAGTCGGAAGCCCTCGGCGATGCCCTCGAGGACGGCCACGGGGGTGTCCTGCGGTGCGGCGAGGGCGATCACGAGGCCGCTCGGCACGGCACCCATCGCGGCGACGTCGGAGAGGTTCGTGGCGGCCGCCTTCCAACCGATGTCCGTCGGCGACGACCACGCCCACCGGAAGTCCGGGCCGTGCACCATCATGTCCGTCGTCACGACGAACCGCCCGTCGGGAGCGGCGACGACGGCGCAGTCGTCACCGGGACCGAGGAGCGGCGTCCCCGCGGGCAGACGGCTCGTGATCCGGTCGAGGACGACGAGTTCGCCGAGCTCCCCCACCGTCGGTCCGGCCCAGGCGTCGTCCGTCGCATCCACACGAGAACGGTAGCCTGGACGGCGATGGACACCGCGCGCCGCACCCCTCGCACCCTCGCGATCCTGGGGGCCGTGATCACCCTCGCCGCCGGGTTGACCGGGTGCACGAACGCCGTGTCGATGTCCCCGGCCCCGTCGGCGAACGCCGCGGCGTGTGCGGCCGTGCAGGTCCGGCTGCCCGCGACCGTGGACTCGAAGTTCGACCTGCGGAACACGAACGCGCAGGCGACCGCTGCCTGGGGCGACCCCGAGGTGGCGATCTACCACTGCGGTGTCGCCGTCCCCACCGTGTCCGACCTGCCGTGCTTCTCGCAGGGCGGCGTCGACTGGATCCGCGACGACCGGGGCGACCAGGTCGTCTACACGACGTTCGGTCGGTCACCGGCGGCGCAGGTCGTGGTCGACTCGACGAAGACCACGTCCTCGGTCGTGCAGGAGCTGTCCGACGCCGTGTCGTCACTGCCGAAGGACGGACACGAGTGCCTCGACCCTGCTGACGTGCAGGGCTGACGCTCGCGCGCCGACCCGGTCAGCGCACGGCTGACGCTCGCGCGCCGACCCGACAGCGCAGGCTGGTCAGCGAACGGCGGCGCGACCCAGTTCGATGAGCTCGGTGATCAGCTCGCCGTAGGACAGCCCCGACGCCGCCCAGCAACGCGGGTACATCGACAGCGGTGTGAAGCCCGGCATCGTGTTGACCTCGTTCACGACGAAGCCGTCGTCGGTCAGGAAGCAGTCGACACGAGCGAGCCCCGAGCCCCCGATGGCCTCGAACGCGCGGGCACCGATGGAGCGGATCTCGTCGGTCTGGTCGTCGGTCAGCGGCGCCGGGCAGAGCAGCGACTCGTCGCCGCCCAGGTACTTCGAGGCGAAGTCGTAGAAGCCGTCCTCGGCCACGACGATCTCGCCCGGCAGGCTCGTGCGCGGCACGCCGTCACGGCCCTCGAGCACGGCGACCTCGACCTCGCGGCCGACCACGCGGGGCTCGACGATCACCTTGGAGTCGTGCTCGAACGCCAGGTCCATCGCGGCACCCAGCTGCGCGGGCTCGTCGACGCGCGAGACACCCATGCTCGACCCGGCGCGGGCCGGCTTGACGAACAGCGGCCAGCCGTGGGCGGCGATCGTCTCGGCAACGTCCACCGGATCGGCCGCCCACTGCCGGCGCAGCACCGTGGTCCACGGTGCGACCCGGAGCCCGGCGTGCT
This sequence comes from Curtobacterium poinsettiae, assembly GCF_025677645.1. Classification (NCBI taxonomy): domain Bacteria; kingdom Bacillati; phylum Actinomycetota; class Actinomycetes; order Micrococcales; family Microbacteriaceae; genus Curtobacterium; species Curtobacterium flaccumfaciens. The sequence continues at coordinate 2,810,628 of NZ_CP106879.1, forward strand.
CGAGCACGGCCTTGGCGACGTGCTTGTCCATCGCCAGGGCGCTCGCGAGCACGCCGTCGCCGACGTACGGCAGCCCGGCGATCTCGAGCAGGCCCTGGATCGTGCCGTCCTCGCCGAAGGGGCCGTGCAGGATCGGGAACACCACGTCGACCGGGATCGCCGTGACCGTGCCGTCGGGGTGGGACACGACGAGTTCGTTGGTGGCCGGCGAGGTCGGGAACGCGATCCGCGTGCCGTTGTCGGGCACCGTCGGCAGCGCGCCGTCACGGATGGTCCACTGCGCGGGGTCGTCCGACTGCAGCGTGAAGGCACCCTCCCGGGTGATCCCGATCGGCACGAGGTCGTACTCGGCCCGGTCGACGACGTCCATGATGCCGCCGGCGGTCACGCAGCTGATCTCGTGTTCGCTCGAGCGACCGCCGAAGAGCACGGCGACGGTGGTCCTGGGCATGGGGGTTCCCTCGGGGATCGTGGGCACGGGAGTCCCTTCGTGACTCGGTGCGGGACCGGTCACTCGCCCTGCGGCTCGTCGGTCTCGGTGAGGTGCGGCGCGATGTTGCGCGGATCGAGCCTACCGGCGAGGACCTCGCCGACCTGGCTGACGATGGGCATGTCGACCCCGTTCGCCGCGGCCAGCTCGAGGATCGGGGCGACCGAGGCCAGCCCCTCCGCCGTCTGGTTCATCTGGCGGACGACCTCGTCGAACCGGTAGCCCTGGCCGAGCAGCCGTCCGGCGGTGTTGTTCCGCGACAGCGGCGACTGGCACGTGGCGATGAGGTCGCCGAGGCCCGCGAGCCCGGACAGCGTGGACGACTGCGCGCCGAGCGACACCGCGAAGTCGGTCATCTCGGCGAGGCCGCGCGTGATGATCGAGGCCTTGGTGTTCTCGCCGTAGCCGACCCCGTCGACGATGCCGATCGCGACGGCGATGAGGTTCTTCAGCACGCCGCCGAACTCGGTGCCGATGACGTCCGTGTTGATGAACGACCGGAAGTACGGGTTCGTCGCGACGGCGGCGACGTCCGTGGCGGTCGCCAGCGACGACGACGACACCACCGCGGCGGTCGGCTGCCGACGGGCGATCTCGAGCGCCAGGTTCGGCCCACTGGCCACCGCGATGCGGTCCTGGTCGATGCCGAGCCCCTGCAGCAGGACCTCGCTCATGCGCAGGCCCGTGCTCTTCTCGACGCCCTTCATCAGGCTGACGACCGGCACGTCGGCGGGCAGCAGCTCGCGGATCGCGGCGAGGTTCGAGCGCAGGGTCTGCGAGGGCACCGAGACGTACACCTGCGAGGCGCCGTCGAGCACGCGCTCGAGGGACGTCGACGCGGTCAGGGTGCGAGGCAGGTTGATGCCGGGCAGGTAGTCCGAGTTGCGCTTGGTCTCGGTGATCTCGCGGGCGACCTCGGGGCGTCGGGCCCACACCACGGTGGACGCTCCGCCCTCGGCCAGCACCTTCGCGAACGTGGTGCCCCAGCTGCCGGCACCGATCACGGCCACCCGGGGCTTGTCGGTCGACTGCATGACCACCCGGATCGCGGCGGTGTCGAAGGCCCCCGGAGCCGCGGCGGCGGGGTCGGGTCGGTCGTCGTGGGGTCGGAGGTCACTCAAACCGGCCGGTCTCCTTCTGGTTGTTCGCCGCCGGGTCCCAGCGGGTCGCGGGTGCCCGTTCGCCGCGGAGCACCTCGAGCAGCGCGGTGATCTCGCGCATGACGAGTTCGGTGGCCTCGCCGAGCATCTGCTGGTCGATCTGCCGACCGCGGTACGCCGACAGGTCGACCGGGTCACCGATGATCACGTCGACGCGGGACGGCGGGAACAGCCGGAGCTTCTTGCCGTACCGCGCCATGATGTTCTGCGTGCCCCAGTGGGCCATCGGGATGAGCGGCACGTCGTTCTCGAGTGCGATTCGCACCGCACCCGTCTTGCCGCGCATCGGCCAGAGGTCGGGGTCGCGGGTGAGCGTCCCCTCGGGGTAGACGATGATCGCACCGCCCTGCTCGACCAGGGACCGGCCACCCCCGAGCGGGTCGCTCAGGCGCGTCCGGCCGGAGCGTTCGACCGGGATCTGTCCCATGCCGGACATGAGCTTGCCGACCACGGGGACCGTGAACAGGGACGCCTTCGCCAGGAACCGCGGCGCCCGCTTCGAGATGTACACGGCGGTGCCCACGACCAGGGGGTCGATGTTCGTGAAGTGGTTCGGTGCGAGCACGAAGGCACCCTCGGCCGGCAGCCGGTTGGGGCCGTGCCAGTGGTACCGCGCCGAGAACCGGAACGTCGGGATGACGATCGAGGCGACGATCCGGAACGCGGTGTTCAGCTCGCCGCGGCGCCACCGGCGCCCACGCACGGGGAGGCCGGTCGCGACCTGCGCGTCGGAGCCGCCACGGGCCTCCAGACCGTCGCCGCTTGCTTCTGCCGGCACCGTGCCTACCCAGCGAAGTCGAAGTCGGCGCCGAGCTTGCGCAGCTTCGGGATGAAGTGCTCGTAGCCGCGGCTGATGATGCCGACGTTGGTGATGTGCGACTCGCCGTCGGCGGTCAGCGCCGCGATGAGGTGGCTGAACCCGCCGCGCAGGTCGGGGACGCGCACGTTGGCGGCGTGCAGCTTCGTCGGACCGGTGATGACGGCGGCCTGCTCGAACGGGCGGCGGGCGACACGGCGGTCGTGCCCGGGCAGCCCCTCCTTGTGCACGACGATGTCGGCACCCATCTCGTTCAGCGCGTCGGTGAAGCCGAAGCGGTTCTCGTAGACGGTCTCGTGCACGATGCTCTGGCCCTCGGCCTGGGTCAGCGCGACGACGAGCGGCTGCTGCCAGTCCGTCATGAAGCCGGGGTGCACATCGGTCTCGATGACGACGGGCTTCAGGGTGTCCAGCTCGCGGTAGAACCGGATGCCGTCCTCCTGGATGTCGAACCCGCCGCCGACCTTGCGGAAGACGTTGAGGAACGTCATGAGCTCCTGCTGGTTCGCGCCCTCGACGAAGATGTCGCCGTTCGTGGCGAGCGCGGCGGACGCCCAGCTCGCGGCCTCGTTGCGGTCGTTGATCGCGCGGTGCGTGTAGCCGCGGAGCGACTCGACGCCCTCGATGAAGATGACGCGGTTCGGCTCGACGGAGACGATGGCGCCCATCTTCTGCAGGATCGCGATGAGGTCCATGATCTCGGGCTCGATCGCGGCGTTCCGCAGCTCGGTGACGCCCTTCGCGAGGGTCGCCGAGAGCAGGACCTGCTCGGTGGCGCCGACGCTCGGGTACGGCAGCTCGATCGAGGCGCCCTTCAGGCCGTCCGGGGCCGTCAGGTGGATGCCGTTGACCTGCTTGTCGACGACCGCACCCATGGCACGCAGGGCGTCGAGGTGGAAGTCGATCGGACGGTCGCCGATGCGGCAGCCGCCGAGGTCGGGGATGAACGCCTCGCCGAGCTTGTGCAGCAGCGGACCGCAGAACAGGATCGGGATGCGGCTCGAACCGGCGTGCGCGTCGATCTCGGCGAAGTGCGCCGACTCGACCCGCGACGGGTCGAGGATGAGTTCGCCTCGTGCAGGATCGGTGATGCGCACGCCGTGCACCTCGAGCAGCCCGCGGACCACCTTGACGTCGGAGATGTCCGGCACGTCACGGAGGATCGACGGGGTGTCACCGAGCAGCGACGCCACCATGGCCTTGGTCGCGAGGTTCTTCGCCCCACGGACCTCGATGCGCCCCACGAGCGGCTTGCCCCCGCGGATGACGATCTCGTCCGACTTGAGGCCCACGCGCGCCCCTGCGGCCGCTGCGTCCTGTACGAGAGAGTTCACTACTTCACCGGCAATGTCTTCGGCCGCCAACTGGAGCGGCGGGATTCGAACTCCGTGATCGAGGTCTCGTCACGGAGGGTGAGCCCGATGTCGTCGAGCCCTTCCATCAACCGCCAACGAGTGTAAGCGTCGATCTCGAAGGGGACGTCCACATCCCCCAGCGACACGCGCTGCGTCACGAGGTCGACCGTCGCCTCGATGCCCGGGTTCGCCTCGATGGCGGCCCACAGGCGCTCGACCTCCGGTTCGGTCACGATCGCCGTGACCAGGCCCTGCTTGCCGGCGTTGCCCTTGAAGATGTCCGCGAAACGGGGCGAGACGACCACGGTGAAGCCGAAGTCACGGAGCGCCCACACGGCGTGCTCGCGGGACGAACCGGTGCCGAAGTCGGGGCCTGCGACGAGCACACGGGCACCCTGGTAGCGCTCCTGGTTCAGCACGAAGTCGGGGTCCTGCCGCCACCCGGCGAACAGGGCGTCCTCGAAGCCGGTCTTCGTGACGCGCTTCAGGTAGACGGCCGGGATGATCTGGTCGGTGTCGACGTTCGACCGCTTGAGCGGTGCGGCGATGCCGGAGACGGTGGTGATCTTGTCCATCAGAAGGTCCCCTCGGTGGCGGTGGCGGCCGTCGCCGCCGCGATCTCGTCGTCGGTCTCCAGGTCCCACGGGCTGGACAGCGTGCCGCGCACCGCGGTGGCCGCGGCGACGAGCGGCGACACCAGGTGGGTGCGGCCGCCCTTGCCCTGGCGACCCTCGAAGTTGCGGTTCGAGGTGCTCGCGCAGCGCTCCCCCGGTGCCAGCTGGTCCGGGTTCATCCCCAGGCACATCGAGCAGCCGGCGAACCGCCACTCGGCACCGAACTCGGTGAACACCTTGTCGAGCCCCTCGGCCTCGGCCTCGAGCCGGACCCGAGCGGACCCCGGCACCACCATGACCCGGACGCCGTCGGCCTTCTTGCGGCCGTTGATGATCGATGCGAAGGCCCGAAGGTCCTCGATGCGCGAGTTGGTGCAGGACCCCATGAACACCGCGTCGACGGCGATGTCCTTCATCGGGGTGCCGGCGGCGATGTCCATGTACTCCAGGGCGCGGCGTGCGGCGGCCTGGTCGTTGGGGTCGCTGTAGGCGGCCGGGTCCGGCACGCTCTCGGACAGCGAGACGCCCTGGCCCGGGTTCGTGCCCCAGGTGACGAAGGGCTCGAGCTCGTCCGCGTCGATGAACACCTCGGCGTCGAACACGGCGTCGTCGTCGGTCGCCAGGGTGTCCCAGTACGCGACGGCGTCGTCCCAGTCCTGGCCGGTGGGCGCGTGGTCGCGGCCCTGCACGTAGTCGTAGGTGGTCTGGTCGGGGGCGACCATGCCGGCGCGGGCACCGGCCTCGATCGACATGTTGCAGATCGTCATGCGGCCCTCCATCGAGAGCGCGCGGATCGCGGAGCCGCGGTACTCGAGCACGTAGCCCTGTCCGCCGCCGGTGCCGATCTTCGCGATGACGGCCAGGATGATGTCCTTCGCCGTCACCCCCGGGCGCAGCGTGCCCTCGACCGTGATCGCCATCGTCTTGAACGGCTTGAGCGGCAGGGTCTGCGTGGCGAGGACGTGCTCGACCTCGGACGTGCCGATGCCGAACGCCATCGCGCCGAAGGCCCCGTGGGTGCTGGTGTGCGAGTCGCCGCAGACCACGGTGATGCCGGGCATGGTCAGGCCGAGCTGCGGGCCGACCACGTGGACGATGCCCTGCTCCTTGTCGCCCAGGGAGTGCAGCCGGACGCCGAACTCCTCGCAGTTGCGACGGAGGGTCTCGATCTGGATGCGGCTCGTCGGGTCCGCGATGGGGCGGTCGATGGCGAGCGTCGGCGTGTTGTGGTCCTCGGTCGCGATCGTCAGGTCGAGGCGACGCACCGGTCGCCCGGCCTGCCGCAGGCCGTCGAACGCCTGCGGACTCGTCACCTCGTGCACGAGGTGGAGGTCGATGTAGAGGAGGTCGGGGTTGCCGTCCTCACCCTTGACCACGACGTGGTCGTCCCACACCTTCTCGGCGAGCGTCTTTCCCATGAGCTCAGCCCTCCTCGTCCTCGTCGTTGCGCCGCGACCGCGGCCCGATCAGGCGACTCTACCATTGGTATACCAACGCGCGGCACCCCGGCGCGACCCGGCTTGGAGGCCCGTGGCGACGCCCCGACACCTGTCGCGGTGGGAAGATGGTGACGACATGACGACACCTGCGCACTCGACCCGGACCATCAACCTCGAGGGCGCGGCACGCGCCGCGATCGCCGGTGGCGCACCGCTCGCGCTGCTCATCGCCCTCGGTGTGCCGGGGTACGCCGCCTTCGCCATGTTCGCCGGGTTCACCGCCATCTTCGGTGCGACCGAGCCCTACCGGCAGCGTGCCGTCACCACCGGCGTCGCGGGTGTGCTGCAGGCGCTCTGCATGTTCGCCGGCATCGGGGTCGGGCTCCTCGGGTCGCCGCTCTGGCTGCAGGCCGTGGGTCTCGTCGTCGTCCTGGTGGTCGCGGTCTGCACCCTCTCCGCGCTCCGGACGATCCCCGCGCAGCCGATCTTCCCGGTGTTCGCGTTCGTCGTGTCCGCACTCGTGCCGATGCGCCCGGCCGACGTCCCGCTCGTCACCACGATCATCGTCTGCTCGGTCGCCTGGGCCTGGCTCGTCGCGATGTCCGGTGCGGTGCTCCGCCGTGTGTTCCACCCGCATGCCCCGCACCGGTTCCGCCCGCTGGCCGACCGCAAGCACCGCTCAATCGCGGTCCTGCGGACGCCGGCGCTGTGGGAGACCGTCGCGCTCAACGTCGCCGGGTCACTCGTCGCCGGGGCCGTCGCGGAGTCGATCCCCGGGCTCGGGCACCCGTACTGGGCGGTCATCGCGGTGGTCTCGACCCTGCCGGCGATCCGCCAGCGGCACACCGTGGTCCGCGCCGGGCAGCGTGTGGTCGGCACGATCGGCGGCACGGTCATCGCGGTCGGCATCCTGCTGCTCGAGCCGTCGGCGTGGTGGATCGTCGTGCTGGCCGTCGTCGGACAGTTCTTCGCCGAGATCTTCGTCGCCCGGAACTACGCCGTGTGCCTGCTGTTCCTCACCCCGCTCGCCCTGGCGGTGTCGTGGCTGAGCCTGCCCGAGGCACCCCAGCTGCTGGCGCTCGACCGCATCGCACAGACCGTGCTCGGTGCCGTGGTCAGCGTGGGGCTGCTGCTCGTCGGGCGAGCGATCGAGCGCCGGCGTGGCCGTGCCCTCGGCGCGACGAGCGCCATCCGGACCGTCTGACGCCCCCGGTCGTCCCGGGCGTGCCGGGTCGAATCGGGCGTACCGGGTCGAATCGGGCGTACCTGGTCGAATCGGGCGTACCTGGTCGAATCGGGCGTACCTGGTCGTTCCTTTCGACCAGGAACGCCCGATTCCGCCTGGCATCGCGCGTGACAGGGGAAGGAACGGGCGCGGACGGCGGACGGGAGGCCCGTGGCGGCGCCGCCACGGGCCTCCCGTCCGTCCGTGGTCGCGACCACCGCGTCCGTCGCTGACGCGAGCCCGCCGGCCCCACCCGCGCGTCAGTCGCGCGGCTGGATGTTCCAGGCGTCGATGACGGGGCGGCCGTGCTCGTAGCCGAGGATGCTGACCGAGGCGGTGCCGAGCTTCAGCACGGCGCCGTCCTGCGGCGCGAGCCGGATCCAGGCGGCGCCGAGCGCCCGCAGCACGTGCCCGTGGGCGATGAACACCGCGTCGTGGCCCTCGGCGAGCACCGGACGGGCACGGTTCAGGATGCGCTCGACGCGGACCCGGACCTCGGCGGCGTTCTCACCGGGTGTGTCGCCGGCGGGGACCCCGTCGGTCCAGAGGTCCCACGGACCGTGGCGCAGCACCTTGATCTGCGGGGTGGTGAGTCCCTCGTAGGCGCCGTAGTCCCACTCGTACAGGTCCTCGTCGAGCTCCGGCTCGACGCCGATCAGGTGCGCGGTGTCACGAGCGCGCTGCAGCGGGCTCGACAGCGCCAGCGCGAACGACCGGTCCCCGAGGTACCGGCCCGCGCGCTTCGCCTGTTCGACGCCGTTGTCGGTGAGCGGGATGTCGGTCCGGCCGGTGTGCTGCCCGCTCTTCGACCACTCCGTCTCTCCGTGACGGACGAGGACGAGTTCGCCGGGGCGTTCCGAGGTCATGAGTTCCTTCCGATCCAGAGGCCGAGCGCAGCTGCGCCGACCGAGACGACGAGCATCCCGAGGCCGTTCAGGACGGCGAGCCGGGTCTTGCCGGATCGGAGGAGCTGTACGGTCTCGACGCTCGCCGTCGAGAACGTCGTGTACCCACCCATCATGCCCGTCCCGAGCACAGCGACCGTCGAGGCGGGGATGGTGCCGGCCTGCCCGAGGCCCGTCAGGACACCGAGCACGAGCGAACCGGACACGTTGATGAGCAGGGTCCCGACCGGGAACCCGGCGAATCGCGAACGGGCGACGCGGCCCTTGACGAGCCCGTCGAGCACGAAGCGCAGGGCGGCACCGGCTCCCCCGCCGACCGCGACCAGGACCAGTTCCACCGGGGTCATCGGGCATCCTGCAGGGGTTCGGGGCGGGAGCGGGGCCGGGTGGCCGCGGCGACTCCCAGACCGAGGACGACCGCGACGAGTCCGAGCGCGACCGACAGCAGCGCGTACCCGGTGCCCGCCGTCCAGCGCCCGAGGTCGAGCAGCTGCGCGGTGTCGTCCGCGAGCGTGCTGTAGGTCGTGAAGCCGCCGAGCACACCGGTGCCGACGAACAGCCGGACCGCGCGACGACGACCGACGTCCGGGCCCCGTCGGGCGAGTGCGTCGAGCAGGAAGCCGAGGCAGAACGCCCCGACGACGTTGATCCCGAGGATGGTCCAGCTGATCCCGTCGTGCGCGGGGAACGCCGTGGCGAGGAGTGCGCGGACGGCCGTGCCGATCGCGCCGCCGAGGGCGACGAGGGCGACGAGCCTCCAGCGCAGGTGCGGTGGGCGTTCGGCGTGCATCGTGCTCCCGTCGCGAGGCGATCGTTCCCCGGGCCACGGGGACGATCCAGGCTAGCCGAGACGACGAAACCCCCGCCGAGCCGGAGCTGGACGGGGGTTTCGTGTGCTGGTGACCCCAGCGGGATTCGAACCCGCGTTACCGCCGTGAGAGGGCAGCGTACTAGGCCGCTATACGATGGGGCCGCGGCTGTTGTCGGACTCGGAGCATGTCACCTGTGGTGACCCCAGCGGGATTCGAACCCGCGTTACCGCCGTGAGAGGGCAGCGTACTAGGCCGCTATACGATGGGGCCGTTCCGACAACTCGACAAGTATTGCACAAGGCTCGCATCCGCACCAAAACGGGGCGTGTCGCCCGGGTGTGCCGCCATGTCGGAGCAGGCATACGGTGGATCGATGACGGCCGACCACGACGCGATCGCCCGGGCCAGACACGTGAGCGGCTGCCCGTCGGCCACGGTGCGGATCGGCCTGTCCGGGTGGCAGTACGACGGCTGGCGCGGGGACTTCTACCCCGAGGGCCTCGCGAAGCGGCGGTGGCTCGAGCACGTGGCGTCGCGGTTCCCGACGGTGGAGCTGAACGGATCCTTCTACTCACTGCAGCGTCCGGCGCGGTACCGGGCGTGGCGTGCGGCCTCGGGCGGGCAGCCGTTCCGGTTCGCGGTCAAGGGCGGCCGGTACGTCACGCACATGCTCCGGCTGCGGAACGTCGAGACCGCGCTGGCGAACTTCTTCGCCTCGGGTCCGCTGGAGCTCGGGGACACCCTCGGGCCCGTGCTCTGGCAGCTGCCCGAGCGCCTGCTGCCGACGCCGGAGGTGCTCGACGAGTTCCTCGGGGTGCTCCCCCGGACGCACGGTGCGGCCGCCGGGCTCGCACGCCACCACGACGACAAGGTCCACGCCGAACCGGACGGTCTCGTGGAGCCGGAGGAACCGGCGAGGTCGATCCACCACGCGCTCGAGGTCCGGGCAGCCGGCTTCGGCGACGAGCACCTCGACGTGCTCCGCCGGCACCGCGTCGCCCTGGTCGACTCGCACGCCGGCGACTTCCCCCGCTTCCGAGCGGACACCGGGGCACCACTCGCGTACCTCCGGTTGCACGGCGCACCCCGGACCTACCACGACGGGTACTCACCCCGGGCACTCGGCGGGTGGGCGACGACCGTCCTCGAGCACGCCGAGGCCGGCCGTGACGTCTACGTGTACTTCGACAACGACGCCGAGCGGCACGCTCCGTGGGACGCCCTGACGCTCGACCGCCTGGTCGCGGCGCGATTTCGCCGCGCTTCGTGAGCAGGAATGGTCGCCTCGGGCGCACGGACCCGACCATTCCTGCACACGATGCGGACGGGAGGCGCGTGGCGGCGCCGCCACGGGCCTCCAGGCCGCGCAGCGCCGCGCAGCGCAGCGCAGCGCAGCCCTAGAGCGTCAGCGACTCCCCCGGAAGCAACACGACGAGCGACCCGGCGGGCTCGACGGCCTCGCGGAGCCGCCCCGTGTGCATGCCGAGGCCGACCTCCGACAGGGTGGCCTCGTGGATCGGGTACGCGCGGGACGGCGCGATCGCGGCGACGTAGTCCATCATCTCGGCGACCTTGAGCCACGGCGCCCCGACCGGTGCCGCGAGGACCTCGACCGGGACGCCCGGGTCCGTGTAGGAGTCGCCCGGGTGGAACAGCCGGCCGTTCACGAGCACGCCGGTGTTGTCGACGATCGGCACCGAGGCGTGGATCAGCTGATGCCGCGTGCCGTGGAAGGTGAGCGCGAACGGGCCGACCGTCCGGTGGTCGCCGTCCGTGACGACCTCGACGGCGATCTCCGCCTCGGCGAGCGCCGCGCGGACCCCCTCCGGTCCGATGACGACGGCACCGGGGTTCGCGTCGAGGATGCGGCGGACCTGCTCGGGGGTGACGTGGTCCGGGTGCTCGTGCGTGAGGACGACGGCGACGACCCCGGTGACGTCGACCGGTCGGGTGAAGTTGCCCGGGTCGAGGACCAGGCGGGCGTCCCCCTCGGTGATGACCTGGCAGGCGTGTTCGAGTTTGGTGACCTCCATGCGGGCGACCCTACGCGGCACCGTGCGGGCGGGGCCCCGTGGTCGCGCGGACGACGAGGTGCGCGGGTGCCGCCGCGATCGGGCCGGCGACACCGCCGTCGACCTCGGCGAGCACCGCCCGTGCAGCGGTCCGTCCCTGTGCCACCGGGTCCTGCACGACGGTGGTGAGTCCGACGGTGGCGCCGTACTCGTGGCCGTCGATCCCCATCACGGACACGTCCTCCGGGACCGCGAGGCCGGCTCGGCGTGCGGCCAGCAGGACACCGAGCGCCATCTCGTCCGAGGCGCAGAGCACCGCCGTCGGTCGTTCCGACGCGGGTTCGGCGAACAGCACGGCCCCGGCGGCGGTCCCGCCGGCGAACGAGAACCGGCCGTCGAGCGACCATCGTTCCGGTACGGCCTGTCCCGACGACCGCACGGCGTCGAGGAACCCGTCCCGCCGCAGGTGCGGCACGGCGACGTTCATGCCGGCCTCGTCCTGCCCGCCGACGTAGGCGATGCGCCGGTGGCCGAGGCCCCGCAGGTGCTCGACCGCGATCCGGGTGACCTCGCGGTCGTCGACGCCCACGTTCCGCAGGCCCGGTGCCGGGCCGCCGATGACGACGATGGGGTGCCGGCTGAGTTCGAGTTCGGCCCGTTCGGTGGCGTCGAGCACCAGGGAGAGCAGCACGAGGCCGTCGACGCGGTGCCGCAGCATCGAGCGCCGGAAGGCCCGGTCGCGGTCGCCGCCCGGGCCGCCGAGGTTGTAGAGGACCAGGTCGTACCCGGCCTGGCGAAGCTCCGCGTCGACACCGCCGAGCGCCTTGACGTAGAACCAGCGATCGATGACGGGCACGACCACCCCGACGGCGCGCTGACGACCGGTGGCGAGGCCGGCCGCCGCCGAACTCGGGACGTACCCGAGCTCGTCGGCGACCCGCTGCACCTGCTCGATCGTGGTGTCGGCCACGGTCGACATGCCGCGGAGTGCCCGCGACACCGTCGACTTCGACAGCCCCGTGACGGTCGCGATCTCCTGGATCCCCATCGGTGCGACCCGGGAGGCCCGTCAGCCGTCCGTGCCGTGCGTCACGTCCGCCGATGTGTCGGGTCCGCCCCGTCGGGCCGCCACCGCGGGCACGCCGCGGTCCGCCCGGCGTTGCGGGACCCGTGCGGGGCGCGCCGGCCGTCGTGCAGCCGGTGCGACCTCGTCCCAGCCCGCGTGTTGATGCACCCGTCCGTCCGCGCCGGGTCGGGGTCGGCGACCGGTGGGGTCGGTGACCGACGTGTGCACCGGGGCCACCGCGGGCGCAGCACCGACGCCCCGGGGTACGGACGCACCCGTGCCGTCCTGCGGTGCCCTCCGGCGGAGGACGGCGACCCGCCACCGGTCCAGGGCCACGACGCCGAGGACGCACACGAGCAGGGTGAGCGCCCAGCCGAGCGCCGGCCGCCCGGTGAGCTCGCAGAACACCGTCACGCCGAGGAACAGGACGCCGAACATGCCGACGAAGCCGATCGCCTCCTCGATGCGGGCGGTGGGACGGGTGGGGCCGCGCTGCGCCATGGTCGTCAGCCCTTCACGCCGCCGGCGGTGAGCCCCGCCACGATGCGCCGCTGGAAGATCAGCACGAGGATGACGAGCGGGATCGTGACGATCGTGCCGGCGGCCATCACCGCCGTGTAGGGCTCCTGGTGCGGCTGCGACCCGGCGAACGAGGCGATCGCCACGGTCACCGGCTGTGTCGCGTCGCTCGAGAGCTGCGACGAGATGAGGTACTCGTTCCAGCTCGAGATGAACGCCAGGATCGCCGTCGTGAACACCGCCGGCGCCGCGAGCGGCAGGATGATCCGCCGGAACGCCTGCACCCGGGTGCACCCGTCGATGCGGGCTGCCTCTTCGAGGTCCCACGGCATCTCGCGGAAGAACGACGCGAGCGTGTACACGGTCAGCGGCAGCACGAACGAGATGCTCGGCAGGATGAGCGCCTGGTACGACCCCATCCACCCGATGTCGGTGAACAGCTGGAACAGCGGCGAGATGAGGGCGACGCCGGGGAACATCGACGCGGCCAGGATCGCGCCGGCGATGAGCGACTTGCCGCGGAACTCGAGCCGGGCGAGGGCGTACGCCGCCGTGGTGCCGACGAGCAGGGCGATGATCGTCACGACCCCACCGATGAGCAGGCTGTTCGCGAGCGCCCGACCGAGGTGGTTGCCGAGCGACGTGGAGAACGCCGTCGCGTAGTTGTCGAGCGTGACGTGCGTCGGCCACGGGGTGGCGTCGAACGTGAACCCGACGTCGCGGAAGCTCGTGACCACCATCCAGTAGAACGGCAGGAGGCACCACACGGCGATGACGATCGCCTGCACGGCCGTGCGGATGCGCGGCCCGGTGTCGCGGCGCACGCGCACCTCGGTGCGGTCGACGGCGCGGTCGCGTGCTGCTGCGGAGGACCGGGGGCGGTCTGCTGCGAGGGTCACTTGAGTTCACCCTTCTGCTGGGCGGCCTGCGTCTGCACGACGTTGGCGCCGAGGAACCGGACGAAGACGAACGCCACGATGAAGATCACCAGGAAGGTGATGGTCGACAGGGCCGACGCGGAGTTGAAGCCCTGCCGGATCTGTTCGACGACCAGGATCGACAGGGTCGTGGTGGCGTTGCCGGAACCACCGCCACCGCCGGTGAGGATCGCGGGCAGGTCGTACATGCGCAGCGCGTCGAGCACGCGGAACAGGATCGCGACCATCAGGGCGGGCTTGATCAGGGGCAGGGTGATGAGCACGAAGCGCTGGAACGTCGACGCGCCGTCCATCTTGCCGGCCTCGTAGACCTCCTCCGGGATCAGCTGGAGCCCCGCCAGGATGAGGAGCGCCATGAACGGCGTGGTCTTCCAGGTGTCGGCGATGATGACCGCCCACCGGGACGCCCACTCGCCGCTCGTCCACAGGATCTGCTGCCCGAGGACGTGGTTCAGCACGCCGTTCGCGTCGAAGATGAAGTACCAGAGCTTCGCGGTGACGGCCGTCGGGATCGCCCACGGCACCAGGATCGCGGCACGGACGAGCGCGCGGCCCTTGAAGTTGCGGTTCATGATGATCGCCATCCACACGCCGATCACCGTCTCGGCGAGCACGGTGACGACGGTGAAGAAGAACGTGTTGCCCATCGATACCCAGAACTGCGAGCCGAGGCTGCCGGGCGGGCACGTGACGTTGCCGCACTGCTGGCCGAGCCAGTGCGCGTAGTTCGTGATGCCGGCGAACCCGCCCTGCACGAACAGGCCGGTGGCCTTGTCGAGGCCCTGGTCGAGCTGGAACGACTGGATGATCGCACTGACGACCGGGTAGCCGATGACGATCGCGAGGAGCAGGATCGTCGGGCCGATGAGGTACACGGCCCAGCGGCCGTGCTCGGCGTTGAGTCCGCCCTTGCGCCGTCGGCGCTTCGGTTCCATGCCCGTCGGGTTGGGGATGGCTGCGGGGATCTCGGTTGCTGCTGACACGTGTCGGCCTCCTTGCCGGGGGTGTCGGAACGCAAGTAGGGGGCGGACGGGAGGCCCGTGGCGGACCCGCCACGGGCCTCCCGTCCATCAAGCGGCGTGAGCCGCTAGCTGCTGGTCGCCGACTTGAGGGCGTCCTGCATGTCCTTCATGGCTTCGTCGACCGACTTCGATCCCTTGAGCGCCGCGTAGGTGTTGTCCTGGATCGCCTTCGTGACGGCCGGGTAGAACGGCGTGACCGGGCGCGGCTCCGCCGACTCGATCGACTTGAGCAGCGTCGGCAGGTAGGGCAGCTCCTTCGTCAGCTCGGGGTCGGTGTACAGGTCACCGACGACCGGGGCGAGCGAGCCCTGGGTCGCGAAGAACTTCTGCGTCTCGTCCGAGGTCAGGAACTCGAGGAAGTCGTGCGCCGTGGCCTTGTGCTTGGAGTACACGCTGATCGCGGCGTTGTGGCCGCCGAGCGTGGAGGCACCGACGCCGTCGGCACCGGGGATCGGCGCGATGCCGAAGGTGTCCTTGACCTTCGACGAGCCGTCGGTCTTGGCGAGGCTGTAGACGTACGGCCAGTTGCGCAGGAACAGCAGCTTGCCGGCTTCGAACGCGGTGCGGCCCTGCTCCTCCTGGTAGGTGATCGCCTCGGCCGGGATGTTCCCGTCCTCGAACGCGTCCACCAGGTTCTGCAGGCCGGCCTTCGCCTTGTCGGTGTCGACGTCGGGCGCACCGTCGCTGCCGAGCACCGAACCGCCGGAGCCGTTGATCGCCTCGGAGGCGTTCACCGTCAGGCCCTCGTACTTCGCGAACTGCCCCGCGTAGCAACCGATGCCGGCGTCCTTCGCGATCTTGCAGTCGTCCATCATCTCCTTCCACGTGGTGGGAGGCGTCTTGACGAGGTCCTTGCGGTAGTAGAGCAGTGCGCCGTCCGAGGTCTGCGGAGCGGCGTAGAGCGTGTCGTTGTAGGTGGCGGTCTTCACCGTCGACGGCAGGAGCTTCGAGGTGTCGAGCTTCATGTCGCCGGTCAGCGGCGTCAGCCAGCTCTTGGCGGCGAACTCGGCGGTCCAGACGACGTCCACGTCGACGACGTCGTAGTTCTCGTCCTTCGCCTGGAAGTGCTGCACGAGGTCGTCGTGCTGCTGGTCGGCCTGGTCGGACTGTTCCTTGAAGGTGACCTTCTCGTCCGGGTGGGCCTTGTTCCACTTCGCGATGAGCGGGCGGACGACGTTCGAGTTGTCCTTGCCCTGCACGTAGGTGATGGGGCCGCGGCTGTCCTGGCCGCTCTTGGCGTCGTCCGATCCGGCGCCGGAGCTCCCGCTCGAGCAGCCGGTGAGCACGAGGCCGATGACGGCGACCCCGGCAACGGATGCGAACCGCACCCTGGAGCGTGTTGTCTTCACAGCGTTGTCTCCTCGTTGAGATCACCAGGGGGCATCGATCGGGTTCGACGACACTGCCCTGGAGCAGGCGCCGCTGCCTGCTGGTGGAGGAAGCTACGCCCGGTCCGGCGGGAGCGCAACCGGTTGCATCGGTTCCGTGACCTGAGCGTGACCCATGAGGTTCCCGTGGCTTCCTGGGTGAGCGCTCACCCCCGACGGGGGCACACGCACCGCACTGCGGAACCCCGCACGAACCCCGCCACTGCTGGTCCGGTCCGTTGTCCGGACACCGCGGGCGGTCGTAGCGTCCCGACCATGACCCTGCACTCCTCCGTCACCGTGCCCGGCCCCCGTCGGGTCGTCAGCGTCGACCTCGACGCTCCGCTGCCGCGCCTGGTCGCCGACGAGTCGGGTTCCTCCGCGCTCGTCGTCGGCTACCGCGACGGCTTCCCCGTCACCACCCTCGACGTGCTGCTCACCGCGGACCCGGCCGACGCCGCCCGCGCGATGGCGCCCCTGGTGGACGGCCTCGCACGGACCTCCGGTGCGACGGAGACCCCCATCCCCGACCTCGACCTCCCGCTCATCTCGATCGTCGTGTCGACCATCGTCACCCGGGTCGAGGACATCCGGAAGCTGGTCGACTTCCTCGAGCACCTCGACTACCCGCGGTACGAGGTCATCCTCGTCGACAACCGCGTGAAGCTGCCCGAGGTCGACGCCCTGCCCGGGCTGCTCGAGGGCCGCGACGTCCGGCTGGTCACCGAACGCCGTCCGGGCTGCTCCGCCGGCCGCAACGCCGGGGTCGCAGCGGCGCACGGCGAGATCATCGCGTTCACGGACGACGACGTCCGGGTGGACGCACAGTGGCTCCGGTCCATCGGCACGCGCTTCGTCCGCGAGCCCGAGGTCGCCGCGGTCACCGGGATGATCCTGCCCGTCGAGCTCGAGACCCCCGCGCAGATCTGGTACGAGGCGTACTACGGCGGCTTCAGCGGCGAGCGCACCTTCCAGCCGGTGACGATCGTGCCGGACGACGTCCCCGGGGTCATGCGGCACGCGCAAGCCCGGGCCGTCCGCCCCGACGGCTCGGTGCAGAAGCACTTCGCCGTCTACGGCATCGGCGGCTACGGCGCCGGCGCGAACTGGGCGGTCCGACGGTCGGCGTTCGACGCCGTCGGCGGGTTCGACCCCGTGCTCGGTGCCGGTGTGCCCGCCCGCGGTGGCGAGGACCTGGCGATCTTCATCGACATCCTGTGGAGCGGTGGCCGGATCGGCTTCGAACCACGCGCGGTCGTGCACCACCGGCACCGGCAGGACCTCGCCGGGCTGCACGGGCAGCTCCACTCGAACGGCGTCGGGTTCACGGCGCTGATGTGCGAGCTCATCGCGAAGGACCGCCGGCACGCGATCGTGCTCGCGCGGCTGATGCCCCGCGCCGGCAAGATCAAGCTGAAGCAGCTCGTGTCACGACTGGCCGGCCGGCGTGACGCCGCGGCCGAGAGCATCACCGAGGCCTCCACGACCCGGATCCCGCGCTCGTTGGCCTACCACGAGTTCCGCGGCTTCCCGGCGGGCCCGGCGGCGTACTTCCGCAGCCGTCGGTTCTGGCGCGAGGTCGAGGAGGGCCGCTTCCGCCCGTAGGCGGAGCAGCAGACGTCCGCACCGGAACGGAGGGGAGGCCCGTGGCAGCGTCGCCACGGGCCTCCCGTCCGTTCCGGTACGTGCGTGCGTGCGTTGGAGAGCAGTGCACGCGGTGCGTGCCGTGCACGCGGAGCGCGGCCACCCGCGCCGCGGTCACCCGCGCCGCGACCGCCCGACGACGTACCGCCACGGTCCGCCCAGCGCCGCCACGAGCTCGACGCGCTTGAGGCCGGCCGTCGCCTCGCGGAACGCGTCGTCGACGGGCCACCCGCCGACGGCGTCCACCGCGGCGGACACCTGGTCCGCATCGGCGCCGGTGTTCTGTCCGAGCGCCCCGAGCTGCCGCAGCGCCCCGACCGCCCGACGGAGCACGGCCAGTGCGGTGCGCGGTCGCAGCATGAGCTTCGCGACCCACGCACCGAGACCGGTGCCGTAGCCGAGCGCCTGCGAGCGCAGCGCCGCACGGTCTGGCCGGTGCTTGTGCCAGACGACGGCCGAGGGCTCCACCGCGAGCGCACCGCCGGAGAACAGCACCCGGGTGAACAGGTCGGGGTCCTCGCCGGCGCGGGCCAGGGTGCCCGGGCCGAGTGCGACGTCGAACCCGCCCAGGGCGAGCGCGGCCGAACGGCGGAGCGACATGTTGGCACCGGTGCCGAACGCGCCGACGGAGAACGGGAACAGCGGCAGGTCCGCCGGCGGCGCCGACGTGCGGAACACCCGACGGTCGGTGTTGCGCGCCCAGGTCACGCGCTCGTCGAAGTACCGCTGCGTGGGGGTCCGGAGTTCGCCGCTGGGTACGAGGCCGGTCACGCAGACGACGTCCGCGTCGCGGGCGTACGCGTCGGCGAGCGCTGCGAGCCAGTGCCGGTCGACGACCACGTCGTCGTCGACGAAGGCGACCACGGCCCCGGACGCGAGGGCGAGTCCGGCGTTCCGTGCGCGCGAGACGCCGGGTCGGGCCTCCAGGACGTACCGCAGGCGCGGATCCGCGAGCGACGTGACCACGTCGCGGGTCGCGGTGGTGGTGGGCGCGTTGTCGACGACCAGCACCTCGAAGTCGTCGTGCTCGGACGCGAGCACCGAGCGCACGCAGCGGCGCAGGTCCTCGGGCCGGTCGCGGGTGCCGATGACGACGGAGACGCGTCCGACCGGCGTCCCCGCGGGGGCGGCCGGGAGGCCCGTGGTGCGCAGGGCGCGCAGGGCCGGTCCCAGCTCGGCCGGGTCCACGCCGCCGTCCGCGTCGACGCCGACGTCGACGAACCCGGCGATCTCGCGTCCGTCACGGACGAGCAGGCGGGCGCGGCGGAAGCCGGTGGCGCCGGCGAGTTCGACGGCGGACGCGGCGAGCGCCTCCTGTCGGTCGACGGCGCCGACCCAGGCCGCGCCGGCCCAGGCGGGCACGTCCGGGGACGGCATCGCGGGCGTGAGCGTGAGCACGCGGGTGGTGGTGGCCTGCTGGTCGGTCATGGTCCGATGCTCCGGTGGGGCTGCTGCAGGGTCAACGGCGGCCGCCCGCGGTTGCGGCGACGGTCGTCCGACTTGCGGTTTGCCGCCAGCACACGCCCCCGGACGGTAGGATCGTGAGGACGACTCGGCGGCAGCACGCCGGGCACGAGGAGGACGCATGTCGATGGGCCCCACCGACGAGCTCGGCGCCGTGCTCCCCTCGGAACAGAGCGTCTTCGTGGTCGACTCCGTGACCTGCGTCTGCGGCCATGTGCAGGACGCCCACGAGCACTACCGTCCGGGCACGGACTGCGCCCTCTGCGACTGCCAGAAGTTCCGCAAGAAGCGCTGATCAGGCCTTCCGGGCACTGATCGATCGGGGGCGGTGCGGGAAACCGCCGCTTCCCCGCAGACGGGCACGGGTCGCCTTGTCGGCCCCGGAACGGCGCGGTTAGCGTCGCGTCCATGGCCATCTCCCCCGCGGTCCCCGCGTGCATCGTCCTCGCCCACGAGGACCCGGCACACGTGCGCCGACTCGTCGAGGCGCTCGACCCGTTCCCGGTGTTCCTGCACTGCGACGCGCGCACCCCCGAGACGGTGTTCCGCGCCATGACCGACGGGCTGCCGGATCGTGTCCGGCTGCTCCCCCGGATCCGGACCGGCTGGGCGCGCTGGGAGAACGTCGCCGCCGAGGTGTCCGGCTACCGGGCTGCCCTGGCCGAGACCGACGCCTCGCACGTGGCCGTGCTGACCGGCAGTGACTACCCGCTGGCGAACCCCGCCGAGATCACGGCCCTGCTCGAGGCGCACCGCGAGGAGTCGTTCATCTCGGTCAACCCGCTGCCGTTCGCACCGTGGGGCCGTGACGGCGGCATCTCCCGCATCCGCTTCCGGCACTGGGCCTGGCGGAAGCACATGCTCCGACTGCCGGTCCCCCGCCGCGTGCCGGCGAACGTCTCCTTCGCCGGGGGCTCACAGCTCAAGGTCCTCGCCCGCCGGCACGCCGCCGCCGTCGTGGACACCGTCGACCACCGCCGGGACCTGGTCCGGTTCTGGCAGCGCACCTGGGTCGCCGACGAGACCTTCGTGCCGTCGGTGCTCAACTCGCCGTCGCTGACACCGGGGTTCGCCGACGAGCACGTCTCCCAGCCGCTCTGGTGGATCGGGTGGGACGGCACCGCGCGGAAGAGCCCGCCGTGGTTGACCGTCGCCGACGCGGGGCAGCTGCTCGAGCGTCGGACGGACGCGGACGTCGAGGTGCAGCACCTGTTCGCACGGAAGTTCTCAACCGACCGGAGCGGTGACCTGCTCGACGTCGTGGACGCAGCCTTCGGGCTGCGCCAGGGCGCAGCGACGGCGTCGGCGTCGGCACGGCAGGACGCGGCAGCGGTGGTCGCACCGTGAGCTTCCCCCCGCAGACCCGCCGCGAGGCCCGCGCAGCGCGCGAGGCCGAGGCTCCCGCGCCCATCGCCCGGGAGCCCATCGCCCCGGAAGCCGTCGCACCCTTGCCCGAGTCGCTCGACACCGGATCGGTCGCCGTGCGGAAGGGCGCCTCCGTCCTGTTCGGCCGCGGCCTGCTGTACGTCGTCGTCTGGTCGATGCAGCTCGTCGTCTCGTCGCTCATCTCCCCGGTGCTCGCTCACTTCATGCCGCCGGCCGAGTTCGGCGTCCTCGCCTCGGCCATCGCCCTGTACCAGGCCCTCGTCGTCCTGGCCGTCCTCGGCATCGACCAGGCGTCGGTGCTGCAGCGGGCCGAGGACGGCGACGACCGCCGGGCGCGCGGCCTGCTCGCCGTCGGCATGGTCACCGCGATCGTCGTCACCGTCGCGGCGCTCACCACGATCCCGGTCTGGGCGGACGCCGCCGGCTTCGTCGGCAACCACCCGCTGCTCCTCGTCGCGGTGCTCTGGACCGGCCCCGCCGCCATCGTGCAGATCTCCCTCGCGCTGCTCGTCGCCCAGGACCGCATCCGGGTCTTCGCGGTCACGAGCCTGCTGTCCTCGATCGGCGGCTCGGTCATCGGCCTCGGGCTCCTCACCTGGGTGCAGGCCGACGCGACCACCTACGCGTGGGGCGGCGTCGTCGCCCAGGGCGTGGCGATGGTCATCGGCATCGCGGCGACCCGTCCACGGCTCGCCGGCCTGTTCGACCGCAAGACCACCGCCCGGGCGTTCCGCCTCGGCGTGCCGATCGCCCTCGGCAACCTGTCGTACTTCGTGCTGAACGCCGGCGACCGGATCGTCGTCCAGCGGCTGCTCGGCCCGGACGAGGTGGCCCGCTACCAGATCGCCTACATCGTCGGCTCGGCCGTCATCCTGCTCCTGACCTTCACCAACCAGGCGTGGGCGCCGCACTTCGCCGCCCTCCGCGACCCGGTCGCCCGCCGGCAGCTCGCCATGCACGCCCGCGACGAGCTGTACAAGATGCT
Source organism: Curtobacterium poinsettiae (assembly GCF_025677645.1). NCBI lineage: Bacteria > Bacillati > Actinomycetota > Actinomycetes > Micrococcales > Microbacteriaceae > Curtobacterium > Curtobacterium flaccumfaciens. Next base: position 2,831,848 of record NZ_CP106879.1, read on the forward strand.
CGGACCGGTCCTGCTCGCCGTGACCCTGGTGTCACCGGTCGCGCTGCCGATCCTCGCCCCGGCGTCGTACCGCGTGCAGGAGCTCTCGGTCGTCGTCTTCGTCGTCGCGATCACCGCGTTCCCCGTCGTCGCCAGCGGTGCGACCGGACGCCTGCTCCTGGTCGAACGCCGCGGTGTCGCCGTCGGGGTGATCGCCGCGATCGCCGGCGCCGTGAACATCGGCGCGAACCTCGTGCTCGTGCCCGTGCTCGGCATCGCCGGCGCGGGCCTGGCCACCGTCGTCGCCTACGCGATCCTGGCCGCCATGCAGCTGCTGGCCCTGCCCGACCGCCGTGAGTGGCGCGGACCGGGTGCCCGGATCGTCCTGACGACCCTCGCCGCGCTCGTCGTGGCCGCCGCGTCCCTGCTCCTGCCGCAGGACGTCCTCTGGAACTGGGTCCGCATCGCCGGGGTGGTCGCCTGCCTCCCCTGGTTCCTCCGCCGACTGAAGACCGCAAGGGGTGGTGTCTCGTGAGACCGCGACAGACTGCACACGACGGCACCCGCCGACTCCGCGTCGGCGTCCTGGTGACCGGACTCGCCATCACCGGCGGACTCGAACGCTGTGTGCTCGAGGACACCCGCGAGCTCGTCGCCGCCGGCCACGAGGTCGAGGTCTGGCACCGGAACGCCCAGTCCCCGCGCGCCGCCGAGGGCCCAGCGCCCTACGAGGCGATGGGCGTGGAGCTGGTGGAGGCCACCGACTACCGGTTCGGGATCACGACCGCGCTCCGCGACGCCTGGCGGTTCGCCCGCGAGGGGCTGCGGATCCGACGATCACACCTCGACGTCCTCTGGTTGAACCGGCCCGAGTACCTGCCGTTCGGCCGGGTCGCGTCGCTCGTCTCCGGAGTCCCGCTCGCGGTGCACCTGCACCACGCGCCGAACTACCGGCGGCTCGGCCCGATCGCCGGCGGCCGCACCCGCTACTTCGCGGTCTCGCACGCGATGGCGCGCGCCTGGGCGGAGTCCGGCGTGCCGACGGACCGCATCACGATCGTGCCGAACGGTGTCGACACTGACGCGTTCCCGGCCGCCACCCCGGCATCGGTGCACGACGCCCGCGCGGCACTCGGCATCCCCGAGGACACCCCGACGGTGCTGTACTACGGTCGGCTCACCCGGTCGAAGGGCGTGCTCGCCCTCCTGGAGGCATGGGGTCGCGTCCGCACGGCCGCTGCGGCACGCGTGCCGGTCACCACTCCCCCCGTGGCCGGTCACGCGGCCCCCGCGCCGCTCCTCGTGCTGGCCGGTGCGCTCTACCCGGAAGAGGCCGACGCCGTGCACGCCGCGATCGACGCGCTCCCCGCCGGTTCCGTGCTCGTGCTCCCCGAGCGGGACGACGTCGTCCCGCTCCTGCACGCCGCCGACGTCGTGGTGGCGCCGTCCATCGAGCCCGAGGGCTTCGGGCGGGTCGTGGTCGAGGCGATGTCCGCCGGCCGTCCGGTCGTCGCCGCCGCATCGGGCGGCACCGGGGAGATCCTGTCGGGCGACTGGGCGCGGTACACCGTCGACCCGGCGGACCCCGACGCACTGGCGGAGAAGCTGCTCGACACCCTCGACGAAGCCGAGCTCGACCCGTCCCTCGCCGCACGGTGCCGCGCGTGGGTCCGTGACCGCTACGGGCGCGAGCCGCACGTGCGAGCGCTGTTGCTGGCGCTGCTGGCACACGCTCGGCGCTGACCGCGCCGGGCTCGCGCTGACCGCGCCGGGCTCGGCGCCGTCAGCCGGCGGCTGGGCCCGTGGACGGCAGCGTGGCCCGGGGGCTCTCGCCGTCGGCAGGCACGTCGATCGTCATCCAGTCGACCAGCAACGACCCGGCGGCGTCCCGGGGCGGCAGGCCCTCGAGGGATCCCGTCTGCACGACCAGGTGCATGCGTTCCACGGGGATGTCCTGCGTGGTGCTCCCGACGACCTCGTCGTCGACCAGGAACGACATCCGCGAGGGCGTCCACTCGATCGTGTACGTGTGCCAGTCGGCCAGCGACGCGTCGGTCTCGTGGTGGACGCACTTCTCGGCCGGGTCGACCAGGCAGTGCACGTTCAGCCAGGCGGGCGCACCGAGCGCGCCCTCGGGGAAGTCGATCTCGCCGTGCGCCCAGACGTTCTCGTCGCTCCAGAGCAGCACCGCCACCCCGTACCCGTCGACCTCGTCGCTCTTCATCCGGATGCTGTAGCGCCCGGAGGTCTGACCACCCCATCGTCCGTCGACGAGCGGGACGACCCCGCCGGCGAGCGGGGTGCCCGCCTTCGTGGTGCGCAGGTGCATGTCGAGCATCCCGTCGTGAGCGCTCAGCGTGGACGCCTGGTACCGGCCGGTCCCCGCGGTGTCCGCGAAGCCGTGGTAGACGGTGAACCGGTCGTCGTAGGCCGCCTCGAACCCGCCCGACGGGGTGGTGTCGTCGAAGTCCTCCGAGAACACCCGCTTCCAGCCGTCACCGTCGCCGGTCGGCATCGCGACCCCGCTGGGTCCGGGGCCGACGGACGTCGTGCCGGTGGTCGCCGCGGCGACGGCACCGACCGCGACCACCAGGGCCGCGGCCACGATCGCGACCCGTCGTCCTCGTGTCCGGAGCGGGGTGCGGTGGCGGGAGGCGCCGAGGCCGTGCGCCGGAGCGGCACCGTGCGCGGCGGCCGACTGCTCGGCGACGGGGCGGGGGCCGTCCTCGTCCGGGGTCATCCAGCTGCCCATGCGCGGACCTCCGAGAGACCGACGTTGATCGTGCTGTTCGACACCCCGGTGGTGGTGAACCGCACCCAGGTGACGTTCCGGGCGGTGAAGTCGACCGTCCGGGCGCTGCCGTCGTTCGGGAGTGCGCCCACGGCGACCTGGCTGCCGTCCGAGAACGTCAGCGTGCCGCTCGTGATCTGGTCGTCGCTGTTCGGACGGTCGTGCAGGACGATGCGCTGGAGCGCGACGGGGGCGGCCCAGTCGAGCTGGATCCAGATGCCGGTCCGTCCCCAGGGCACGGCCCACTCGGCGGTGTGGTCGACCGGGTGGCCGGACACCACGCCGTCGACGGCCTTCGCGACGGTCTGGCCGTCGGCCGGGTTGTCGGCGATCGCCGTCGGGGTGGCCGAGCCGGTGACGTCCCGCAGGCCCGGAGCGGGCGTGGGCGTCGGCGTCGGGGTCGGCGTCGGGGTCGGCGTCGGGGTCGGCGTCGGGGTCGGCGTCGGCGTCGGCGTCGTGCCGCCGCTGCTGCTCGCCGGGGCCAGCGCGCGGATCTCGGCGAGACCCACGTTCTGCGTCCCGCCACTGACCGACGTCACCGTGAACCGCACCCACGTGACACTGCGCGCCGCGAACGTGATCCGCTGCACCGCACCACCGTTGCTCAACGCCGGCACCTGCACACTCGAGCCGTCCGAGAACGTCAACGTCCCGCCCAGCACCTGGTCCACCGAGTTCGGCCGATCAGCGAGGTCGACCGCGTCCAACGCCGTCGCCTTCGCCCACCCGAGCTGGATCCACGTCCCCGCACGACCAGACGGTGCGACCCACTCCGCCGTCGGCGCATCCGGGTACCCGCTCACCACACCGTCGACCGCCTTCACGGCCGTCTGACCGTCAGCCGGGTTCTCCGCACTCGCCGTCACCGACGCCGAACCCGTCACGTCCGTCCGCGTCGGGGTCGGCGGCGGCGTCGTGTCGGCCGGGGCCAGCGCGCGGATCTCGGCGAGACCCACGTTCTGCGTCCCGCCACTGACCGACGTCACCGTGAACCGCACCCACGTGACACTGCGCGCCGCGAACGTGATCCGCTGCACCGCACCACCGTTGCTCAACGCCGGCACCTGCACACTCGAGCCGTCCGAGAACGTCAACGTCCCGCCCAGCACCTGGTCCACCGAGTTCGGCCGATCAGCGAGGTCGACCGCGTCCAACGCCGTCGCCTTCGCCCACCCGAGCTGGATCCACGTCCCCGCACGACCAGACGGTGCGACCCACTCCGCCGTCGGCGCATCCGGGTACCCGCTCACCACACCGTCGACCGCCTTCACGGCCGTCTGACCGTCAGCCGGGTTCTCCGCACTCGCCGTCACCGACGCCGAACCCGTCACGTCCTCGTGGGCGGGGGTCGGGTCGGTGGGGTCGGTCGGGTCGGTGGGGTTCGTCGGCACCGGCGAGCCGACGGTGTACTGCCGGCTGAGCCACGAGGTCTCGGGTCGCGCCGAGCAGGCCTGGTACGACGCGCAGGTCTCACTGTCATGGGCGGCGTAGGTGAAGAACGCGTCGGCCTTCGCCTGGGTCTGGGCCGTCGTCAGGTTCGCCGGACGGTCGGCGATCGGGTACCCCATGTACCCGGTGAAGCCGTGCGCGCCGGTGTACTGCCGCTGCACCTGGTCGGTCAGGTACGCGACCGTGTGGTGGTCGCTGTGGTCCCCGTCGCCGTACTCGCCCTCGTGGTCGAGGGTGTGGATGTCCGTCGGTGCGAAGTCCTGCACGATCCCCTGCAGCGTCGCCCGGAGCTGCGCGAGCGTGTACGTGGCGCTGTGCGGGGCGTCGGCGACGGTGTGCAGCGTGTCCATGTCGCCCGTGTACAGGCGCTGGAGGCTCTCGTAGCCGTTCGCCCAGAAGCCGTTGCCCTCGACGTTGCCGTCCGGCAGGTCCATGAAGACCAGGCTGATCCGCGGGTCGGCAGTGAGGGTCTCGGTGAGCAGGGTCCGTCCGGCGACCGTCGTGGAGCCGGTCGTCGACGCCGGGTCGACGCCGGCCATGCTCGCGTAGGCGGCCATCAGCCCGACCTGGCGTTCCTGCCAGTACCAGTCGGGCTTGCCGGCGTCACCGGCGGTGACGATCACCGAGCGCACGCAGCGCCCCGCGTCGATGTCCTTCCGCAGGTCCGTGCCCTGGAAGAGCAGGTCGTCGTCGGGGTGGGCGACGACGTTGAGCACCCGCCCGGCGCTGCAGTCCGCGGCCGCGGCCACGGCGGGCTGGACCGCGAGGTTCGGCGCGACCAGCACGGCGAGCACCGTGGCGACCACGCCCGCGACGGACGCGACGGTGGCCCGTCGCGTCCGTCGCGGTCTGTCGGAGGTCGGTTCAGTCGGTTGCATGGCGCAGGCCCTCCGTCGTCAGTTCGTACATCGCGGTCGTCCCCGACGACCAGACCCGCTTCCAGTAGGGCGAGGACGCCATGGCGGCGGCGAGCTCCTGGTAGTCGGCGTCGCTCTGGTAGCCGTACCGCTCGTCGTAGGCGCCGAAGGGCTCCGCGACCAGGGCGTAGTAGCCGGTGGCCGACCAGTTCACGACCAGTTCCCGCGTCACGTTCGACAGGTCGGCCTCGGCGTCGTAACCGCCGGTCGGGTCCGGGTACGGGCCGAGTGCTTCGCGGGACAGGTAGCCCACGTCGAAGTACCGTGCGCCGGTGTTGCTCGGGACGGCGTTGGCCGAACCGGTGAGCAGCATCACGGAGCCCGCGGGTGCCGTGCGGTCGTAGTACTGCGTCGCCGCGGACTGGCTCCGGGTCATGACGCGGTTCCAGTCGAGCGAGGTCTGCCCGAACGCACCGATCGCGACGAGCGCCGCCACCGCTGCTCCGGCGACCGCGAACCGCACGGCGGACGGGCGCATCCCCCGCTGCAGGACCGCCCCGACCGGGGCGAACCGACCGGCGGGCACCGGGAGCGCCGCCGCCAGGATCGCGATCCACGGCGTCGCGAAGAGCACGACGCGGAAGACGCCTTCCTGGCCGTAGTTCGTGGCGACGAGCAGCGAGATCGGGCTCGCGGCGGTGGCGAGGAGCGCCCAGTGCGTCCGGTCGCGCCGCATCAGCACGGTCACCAGGGCGATGAGCCCGAGCACCACGAGCGCGGCTGCCGGGATGTCGAACGCCAGGCGCGTGACGAGCGGCTTCGGCAGGACGGTCATGTCGTGCGCGGGCGGCTGCACGTTGTCGAGCACGCGTCCGACCGCCGCGAGCGACAGGAACCGTCCGAGGATGTCACCGTTCAGCGCGGCGAAGACCACCGCCGGCACGAGCACGACGACGGGCAGCCACCAGGGGCGGAGCATCCGGAAGACGATGAGCGTGACGAGTGCGGCGACCGTCAGGTACGGCGAGATCTGGTGCGTCACGGCGAGCACGATGCCGATGAGGGTGATCGCGATGATCCGCGAGAGCCCCACCCGCCGTGCCCGCGGCTTGGCGGCGACGGAGCCGTCGGCGGTGGTGACGGCGGCGTCGCGCAGCGGTCCGGTGGCGAGCACGAGGATCACGATCGACATCAGGATGCCGGTCGACTGCGGCGAGAAGTACGTGGTGTTGAGCGAACCGGTCATCGCGGTCAGCAGCGCTGCGATCCACGGCCGACGGGCGCCGGGCAGCCAGTGCGCCGCCAGGACCCCGACCGCGATGGTCGTGCTGAACGCGAGCAGCACCGGCACCCAGGCGGCGATGAGGATCGTGTTGACGATGCCCCCGACGTCGGCGACCCAGGCAGCGCCCGCGAACAGGCCGGACCAGGTCTGGAAGATGTCGGCCGACGGGTTGGTCCCACCGAACTGGCGGATGTACTCGACGACACCGATGTGCCGGGCGGCGGCGGTCACGGTCGGCACGCCGTACGTGATCGCCTGGGCGAGCTGCACGACACCGCCGAGCACGACGACGGGCACGGCGAGTGCGCGGCCGCGCACCAGGGCGATGACCGCGGCGGCGACGACGAGCACGAGGCCGACGACCAGGCCCGGTCCGAGCGAGCCGAACAGGCCGGCGGGCACCGGGTCGCCCATGTGGGTGAGCGCGGCGACGACCACGACGACGAGCCCGCCGAGCGAGAGCGCCGTCACGGTGGCGGTCGTGCTCCACCGGGGCCGAGCGGTCGCACGGTGCACGAGTCCGGCACGACGGAGCTCCGCCACGTCACGGGGTACCGAGACGGCGAGCGCCGCCGCGGTGAGCACGACGACACCGACGAAGGGGACCGTCGGCGCCCAGATGTGGAAGGTCGCCATGGTGTACCCGATGGCGATCGTGCCGACGAGCGACCCGGTGACGGCGAGGACGGCGAACCGTGCGAGGGACATCGGACGGACGAGCAGCATCGGGGCGACCCCGAGCAGGGCGAACAGGAAGACCGCGACGGCGCTCGCCCGCAGCGTGGGCAGCTCGACGACGCTGCCGACGGCGGCCAGCACGAGCGTCAGCACGACGATCGCGGCGGCACCGAGTCGCGCCGCCGGCCCCATCGCGCCACCGGGGGTCGGTCGCGCCGGCCCCGCGGTGTCGAGGCCGCGCTGCAGCTCGTGGCGGCCGTGCGCCGTGCGGTCGATCGTCCCCGCGCCGCCCATGCGTTCCCGGAGCGCCAGGACCGGAGCGGTGAGCACGGAGCGCCGCTCGACGCGACGCAACCGACGCTTCGTCGCCGCGAACTCCGCGTCAACGGCGTCGACGGCGTCGACGGCATCTGCGTCGCGCGCACCGCCCGTCCCGTGGCCGTTCGCCGGAGCAGCGTCGGCAGCGTCGTCGCCCTGCTCGAGGCCGAGGCGCGCGAAGGCGCTGATGGCCTCCGGTGCCGCGTCCACCGAGGCGGTCAGCGTGTCGCGGTCGAGTGCGTTCTTGGTCATCCAGGCTCCGAGTCCGTGGCCGTGCGCGGCAGCGGCGGCGCGGAGCGACGCGACGTCGTCCGCCGATCGCTGCCACGCGATCGCGGCCGGTTCGACGGCGATCGCGGATCCGGCGAACAGCAGTCGTGTGAAGAGGTCGAGGTCGTCGCCGCCGCCGACGCGGGTACCGGGGCCGAAGGCGGTGTCGAACCCACCGATCCGGAGCGCGGTCGCGCGGTGCACGGCGAGGTTCGCGCCGGTGCCGTAGGCCGAGGCGGCGAAGGGGTGCAGCGGGAGGTCGTCGACCGGGTCGTCGAGCCGGAACACCCGGCGGCGGACGGTCCGCCCGCCGGGGGTGCGGTCGTCGTGCCAGCGCTGCGCCGGCGTCCGGAGCTCGGCACTCGGCACGAGCCCGGTGACGCAGGCCACGTCCGGGTCGGCCGCGAAGGCACGGGCGATCGCGGCGATCCAGCCGCCGTCCACGACGGCGCCCTCGTCCACGAACGCGACGACGTCGCCGGTCGCGACGAGCAGGCCGGCGTTCCGCGCGGCGGCGAGGCCGCCGTCGGGCGCGGGAATGGTGGTGACGCGGTGTCCGCCGATGTCGACGGTCGCCACACCGTCGTCGTCGGCGCCGTGCGAGACGACCACGACGTCGAAGTCGGGGTGTCCGTTCGCGAGCACCGACCGCATGGTCGTGCCGGCGGCGCCGTCCGTGCAGAGCACCACGGTGACGGACGGCAGCACCAGACCTGCTGCCGGCCGACGCTCGGGTGCCGGCATGGGCCGGATCGCGCGCTGCAGCGCACGGACGTCGATGGTGCCGCCGATGCGGCGGCGTTCGATGATCTCGGCCTCGACGAAACCGAGGGGCTCGCCGTGGTCGCGGACGAGCAGGCGGGCACGCCCGTACCCGGCGGATCCCTGCAGGGCGATGACGTCCCGGTGGCTCGACGCGTGCACGTCGGCACGGTCCACCTCGCCGACCCAGAGCGCGCCGTCCCAGGTGGGGACGAGCGGCCCGGTCACGACCGGCGAGAGGACCATCGCCAGGGTCGCGCGGGTCACGGTGTGCCCACCGGCTGCGGGAGCGGTGCGGGTGCGGGCGGGGTCCGCACGACGACGGTTCCGAGGACCCGGCCGACGGCGTAGCCCGCGACCGTCGAGACGACGGAGAGCGCGATGGCGTACGCCCGCAGGCCTCCGCCACGACCGACGTGGCGCAGTTCGCGCAGCACGGCGCCCGGGATCACGCGGGTCAGGTAGGTCGACTCGCTGGCGAGCGAGTCGCCGGTGCCGACCCGACGGCTCAGCACCGCCTTCGAGATGCCCTCGTAGTAGCTGCGGCGGCGCAGGTAGCGCATCGTCACGCGGTCCGGGGAGACCCGGTGCGAGACGTTCGAGCGCGGTTCGTGCCGGATCCGCGCGCCGGGACGGGCCTGGGCGATGCGGATGCAGAGTTCGGTCTCCTCGCAGCCGAGCGGCTGGTTGCCGACGCGGCCGATGCCGGAGCGGAAACCGCCGGCGAGCAGGATCGCGTCGCGGCGGAACGCCATGCTCGACCCGATGACGTTGCGCACGTCGCCGGGGGTCTCCGGCAGGCCCCGGTACGAGCAGCCGACGATCCAGAGGAGCTCGTCCGCGTAGGGGCCGGCACCGGTGGCGGTGGGCCAGGACGGGGTGGCACGACCGCCGACACCGACGACATCGGGGTCCTCGAGCGCGGTGAGCATGTGCCCGAGCCAGTCGGGGTCCGCGGTGGCGTCGTCGTCCAGGAACGCGACGACGTCGGCGTCGGTCAGGGCGACACCGGTGTTCCGGGCCCCGGAGAGTCCGCGGTCCTCGGTGTTCGGGACGACCCGGAGTTCCGGCCAGCGCGCGGCGGCGCGGGCCAGGAGCTCGGGCTCGTGGTCGATGACGACGACGACCTCGGGGCCCTCGGGCTGGCGCTTGGCCGACTCGACGCTGTCCTGCAGGTCACCCCAGCGCTGCTGGGTGTAGGCGCAGATGACGACCGCGACGGTCGTCACGCGACGTCCTCCTCGAGGGCGACGACGGACGCGACGACGGCTGCCCCGGCAACGGACGCCCCGGCGACGGCGGACGCAGCGACGGGGGTCGCGACGGACGCAGCGACCGGCGCCGCAGCGACGGGAGCAGCAGCAACCGGCGCAGCAGCCGGCGCGGCGAGCTGCTCGGCCGGCGGCACGACGCTCATCGCCGCGCGACGGACCTCGGCACGGCCGATCGCGGCACGACGACGCTCGTGCATGATCGACTTCAGCACGCGGATGCCGTCGGTCACGGCGTTGAGGTTGCTCGAACCGTGCACGCGGAGCTTCTCGTGGCTCGGCACCTCGGTGATCGCGAGCTCGGCGGCCGACCAGCGGCAGGTCAGGACGGTCTCGATCTCGAACCCGTCGCCCCACAGCATCGAACCGTCGGCCGGCTTCGGCAGCTCGGACGACAGCAGACCGATCTCCGGCAGGACGTCCGCCCAGAAGGCGTTGTAGCCGTAGCAGAGGTCGCTGTAGCGGGTGCCGAGGATGATGTTGCAGAGCATGTTCAGGCCGCGGTTGCCCATGTTCCGGACGATCGTGATGTCGTCGCTGCCACCGCCGAGCGAGTACCTGGTGCCCTTCGCGACGTCGGCGCCGTCGACGAGTGCCTGGACGAACCGCGGGATCTCGTCGGGGTCCGCGGAGCAGTCGGCGTCGAACATGACGACGATGTCGCCGGTGACGGCCTCGAAGCCGCAGGCCAGGGCGTTGCCCTTGCCCTTGCGGGTCTGGTGCACGACGCGGATGTCGGGCATCACGCGCTGGGCGGCGGCGATGGTGTCGTCGACGGAGTTGCCGTCGACCAGGATCACCTCGTACACGGGCGGGAGCTTCGGGAGGATGATCTCGAGGTTGCGGGCCTCGTTCCGTGCCGGGATGACGACGGAGACCCTCGGGTCTGCAGGGCGAACGGTACGTGCGGGCATGGCGCGGTCCTGTCGGGTCAGGGTTGCTGTCGGGTGGTGGCTCGTCGAGACGAGCGGCGCGTCCTCGGATGACGCATCGACGACGGTGACCGTCGTCGGTCGAGCAGCGGGACGCGGGTACGACGCCGCCTGCTTGCCGCGGGTGAGTGGGTACTCTCCCCCGCGGTTCCAACCATCGCCGTGGCCAGCGGGAGGGTCAATGCGCGGTGCGGTCCCTTGCGGACACCCGGGTGCGGATACGGAAACCCGCAACCCTCGTGCAGGTCGGCCCTCCGGCGCGGCGGCCGGCGGGTGGTGGACGCAGGACGAGCGGACGGGAGGCGCGGTGCCAGCTGGCACCGCGCCTCCCGTCCGGTCGTGGGCCGGTCTCAGACCTGCGGCACGTCCGCCGTCTCGAAGGCGGCCCGCAGCGCGACCGCCAGCTCGGCGACGTGCGGTTCCCGCAGCAGCGACGTGTGCTCGCTCGCGATCCGCACCATCTCGGTGGGCCCGCGCAGCAGTGCGGACCACCCGGCGGCGTCGGGGTTGGCGTCGGCGAGGACGTAGGTGGCCCTCCCGTGGAACGGCGTCGGGTGGTGGCGCCTGGTGACGATCTCGGCCTGGTCGAAGAAGGCGTCGAAGTCCTTCTGCCCACCGTGCCGCAGCACGCCGGCGGTGTACGCCCGGAGCCGCTTGGCGAACAGCGCCCCGTACGGCACACCCGCGGGCAGGACCCGCCGGACGGCGCGGTCGAGCCCCCGCTGCACGGCGCGGACGGCGGAGTTCGGCTGGTCGCGCGGCTCCATTCGGCCGAAGTGCAGGCGGGCCTGTTCGGACTTCGTGCGGGGCAGGTAGGTGTCGAGCAGGACGACGTGCTCCACCTGCTCGCCGCTCTCGGTCAGGAGCCGGGCGATCTCGAGCGCGACGAGTCCGCCGAGCGAGTGCCCGACGAGCAGGTACGGGCCGCGGGGCTGCACGATGCGCATCAGGGCGAGGTAGCGGCGGGCGCTCCGCTCGATGTTCCAGTCCGGCATCCCACGGCGCTCGAGGGCGTGCTGCTGGAACGCGTACAGGTCGTGCGCGGGCAGGTGCCGCGAGAGCGGCAGGAACGTCAGCGCCAGGGCACCGCCACCGGCGAAGCAGAACACCGGCGGACGGCCGCCCTCGCGCGCCTCGGAGACCTTCACGACGTCGGGGTGGCTCGGCAGCGCGCTCGTGCCGCTCCGCACCCGTCGGGCGAAGGCGCGGAGCGTCGGGTGCTCGAGCACGTCCGAGGAGCGCAGGTCGACCCCGAGCCGGTCCTGCACGACGGCGAGCATCTCCTCGGCGGACAGCGAGTCGCCGCCGAGCGCGGAGAAGTCCTCGTCCAGGTGCACGCCCCGGAGCCCGAGCACCTCGGCCCAGATCTGCCCCACGACGAGCTCCCACTGGTCGTACTCGCCCTCGACCATCTCGGTCTCGACGCTCGGCGCCCCGGGGAGTTCGGCCCGGTCGACCTTGCCCCGCTCGTTCCGCGGTAGTTCGGTCATCGGCACGATCGACGCCGGCACCATGTACTCGGGCAGCCGCTCACGGAGCGCCCGCCGGAGCGCGCCCGGTGCCGGGGTGCGGTGCCCCGGGCGACCGACCACGTAGGCGACGAGCCGGGTGACGGAACCGGGGTCGACCTGTGCCGTCACGACCGCGTCGTGCACCTCGGGGACCGCGCGGAGCGCCGCCTCGACCTCACTCGGCTCGACCAGGTAGCCGCGGACCTTCACGGCGTCGTCGGATCGGCCGAGCAGCACGAGCCGCCCGTCGGGGTCGACGCGGGCCAGGTCGCCCTGCCGCCAGCTCGGGGTCCCGACGGGGATGCCGGCGACGGCCTCGGCTTCGCCGGTGTGTCCGGCCCGTTCGGCGGTCTTCTCCGGCGCGCCCCAGTAGCCCGCGGTCAGGGCGTCGGAGACCACGACGAGCTCGCCGGTCTCCCCCGGGTCGGCAGGGCTGCCGTCCTCACGGAGCACGAGGACCGTCTTGCCGGGCAACGGCCACCCGGCGGGCACGACGCCCTCGGGCACCGGCTCGCCCGGGGCCACCGGGCAGTAGGCGACGCACGCGGTCTCGCTCGAGCCGAAGGCGTTCAGGAGCAGCGTGTCCGGGTCCAGGTGGGGTCGAGCCGCGGCGAGGTCGGCGCCGGTGACGGACTCGCCCGTGGTCATCAGGAAGCGCAGCCCGCCGAGCACCGGTGCGGTCCCGGCTGCGGTCCCGTGCGACCCGGGGGCGCTCTGCGATCCGATGATCGAGCGCAGCAGGTGCGGGGTGCAGACGAGCACGTTCACGTCGTCGTCCCGGAACCGCCCGAGCAGCCGCTCGACACCGAGTTCACGCGGTTCGAGCAGCACGATGGTGCCGCCGCAGAGCAAGGTGTCGAACGAGAACAGGAGCCCGGCCGCGAACGACAGCGGCAGGACGACACCGAGCCGATCACCCGGGCCCAGGCCGAGTGCGGCCGCGTCCTGCTCCGCGTTGGCGATCTGCTGCCGGTGCGTCAGGACCACGCCCTTCGGCATGCCGGTCGAGCCGGAGGTGAAGACGATGGCGAAGGGGTCCCGCCCGCCGGGGCGCACGCCGACGGTGTCCGCCGACGGGGCCGCGCCGGGACCGCCCGCGTCCAGCGGTTCGCCCGTGTGCAGCAGTTCGCCCGCGTCCAGCAGTTCGCCCGCGTCCAGCAGCTCGCCCGCGTCCAGCAGCTCGCCGAGTGCGTGCACCCGGCCGTCCCGTTCAGCGATGACGTCGGCGGCCAGCACCGCACGCTCGGCGTCGGCCAGGATCTCGTCGACGCCGGCGAGGCGGGCCACGTGCGCCAGGCGTGCTGCGGGCAGGTGGTCGTCGAGCACCACCACGGTCCGTCCGGCACGCACCAGCGCGAGGATGCCGATCACGGCCTCGGTCGACTGCCCCGCCATCAACCCGACCGGCTTCGACGCCCCGCCCGGGGTGTCGCCGACGCCGGCGCCGCTGTGGTCGTCGGGTCGGAGCGTCACGGCCAGGGCTGCGGCCAGCGCGCGCGAGGCTCGGTCCGCTTCGGCGTAGGTGTACGGACGGCCGTCGCCCGCGAGCGCGGCGGCGTCGCCCCGGAGTGCCACCACGCGGTCCCAGCGGTCCAGCACGGAGTGGTCGGCCGCCGCGGGCACGGCTGCGGGGTGGTTCCAGGGATCGACGGTCGTCAGCGGGTCGACGGAGGTCACGATGACACCTCGGGTGCTCAGCAGCGGACCGCCACGACTCCCGCGACGGTCTTCCGACCGTAGGTCCGCGCTCCCCCCGCCCGCGAGCAGTCGAGAGCCCGGTGCGGGGAACCGCAACCGGTCTGGAGGCGCTGCCTGCGCCCGCCACGGACGGTACGACTCCGGAACGACCGGACCACCGCCGTGCGGCGCCTTCCGCACGGCGGCTCGCCCCGGCTCGGGGATCGTGCGGTTCCGCGCAACCTCCGGATCAGCCGTGGCGTGACCGTGGATGAGCCGTGCATCCCCGATGAGGACGCTCGGAACCAGCACGGCCGCGAACGAGAACAGCCCGGAACGAGAACAGCCCCCGGGAGATCCCGGGGGCTGTTCATCGAGTGCTGGGGTACCTGGACTCGAACCAAGAACGACGGTACCAGAAACCGCTGTGTTGCCAATTACACCATACCCCAAAAGGCCTGTCGGCCTTCTGGCCCGGTCACCCGGGGCACGATCAACTACTGTACAGCATCCCGGAGGTCCGCAAGACCACCCACCAGGTCTCGGTGAACGGCGGCGGCGGTCGCGGCTCCGTGTCCGGCGGCGACGATGAGCTGCTCGGGCCCGGGAGGCGTGACGTCTCCCACGGCGTAGAGCCCCGGGACGGACGTCCGGCCCACCCGGTCGACCACGAGGAGTCCCTGCGTGTCGCGCTGGAGCCCCTCGAGCGCTCCGGGCGTGTCGCCGTTCGCGGCCGTGTTCCCGCTCGTGGCGTCCGTGGCGCTCGTACGCGTGGTGGCGCTGGTGCGCAGCCAGTCGAGGTCGGCGTGCCACACCGGTCGGACGAACCCACCGGTCCGCGGCTCGACGTGGCCGTCGGCGAGCCGGACGCCGGTCATTCCGGAGCGATCGCCCTCGAGGTCCTCGACGACCCGCTCGTCCACGACGATCCCCGCCGACGCGAGCCGAGCGCGGCCCGCGTCGTCGAGCGGCGCCACCCCGTTCGTGTAGACGATCAGGTCGTCGGTCCAGGAGGCGATGAGCAGCGACCGGTCGACCACGTCGTCGGTCTCGCAGATGAACGCGAGCGGCTGGCCGGCCTTGTCGTACGCATCACACTCGACGCAGCTGTGCACCGCGGTGCCGTAGAACGCGCGGAGCATCGGCAGCGCCGGGAACTCCTCACGCAACCCCGTCGCCACGACGACCGTCCGGGCGCGGGCCTCGAGCTCGGTGCCGCGCCACGAGCCGTGCACCCGCCAGGTGTCCGTGTCGGGGTCCGGGGCCACCAGGTCGACGACGGACTGCACGACCGTCGCTTCCGGGTACCCCTCGACCTCGGTCCGCCCGAGCTTGCGGAGCTCGAGCGGCGAGATGCCGTCCCGCGTCAGGAACCCGTGCGACCGCAGCGTCGCGGCGTTCCGGGGGCGGTTCGCGTCGACGAGCAGCACGGTGCGCTTCGCCCGGACCAGGTTGAGCGCAGCGCTCAGCCCGGCCGGACCGGCGCCGATGACCGCGACGTCGTGCACGACCGGGTCGGCGTGCTCCGTGCTGCCCATGATCGGTCAGCGCGCCGCGAGGGCACGGAGCCGGGTCAGGGTGGACGCCTTGCCCAGGATCTCCATCGACTCGAACAGCGGCGGACTGATCCGGCGTCCGGACACCGCCACCCGCAGCGGACCGAAGGCGACGCGGGGCTTCAGGCCGAGCTCGTCGATGAGAGCCGCACGGAGCGCACCCTCGATGGCCTCGGTGGTCCAGTCCTGGACACCCTCGAGCGCGGCGATGCTCGCCGTCAGGACCGTTGCCGTGTCGCCCTTGAGCGAGGCCAGCGCGTCGTCCTCGACCACCAGGTCGGCGTCGGAGGTGAACATGAAGCCGAGCATCGCCGGTGCCTCGCCGAGCAGCTGCACGCGCTCCTGCACGAGCGGAGCCGCCTTGGTCAGGACCTCGAGCTGCTCCTGGGTCGCCGGGTCGCTGATGAACTCCGACAGGTACGGCAGCAGACGCGACCGGAAGTCCTCCGGCGCCAGCAGACGGATGTGGTCCCCGTTGATCGCCTCGGCCTTCTTGTGGTCGAAGCGGGCCGGGTTCGGGTTCACGTCGGTGACGTCGAACGCCGCGACCATCTCGTCGATCGAGAACACGTCGCGGTCGGGGCCGATCGACCATCCCAGCAGCGCCAGGTAGTTGACGAGTCCCTCCGGGATCATGCCGGCAGCACGGTGGTGGAACAGGTTCGACTCGGGGTCACGCTTCGAGAGCTTCTTGTTGCCCTCCCCCATCACGTACGGCAGGTGCCCGAACACGGGGATGGAGGGGGCGAGGCCGATCTCGTACAGCGCCTCGTACAGCGCGATCTGGCGCGGGGTCGACGACAGCAGGTCCTCACCCCGGAGCACGTGGGTGATGCCCATCAGGGCATCGTCCACCGGGTTCGTGAACGTGTAGAGCGGCTTGCCGTTCGGGCGGACCACCACGAAGTCGGGGAACGTGCCCTGCTTGAAGGTGATCTCGCCGCGCACCAGGTCGTCGAAGCTCAGGTCACGGTCGGGGACGCGCAGACGGAGCGCCGGCTCCCGGCCCTCGTCCCGGAACGCCTGGCGCTCAGCGTCGGACAGGTCGCGCTCGTGGTTGTCGTAGCCCTGCTTCGGGTCACGACCCACGGCCTTGTTGCGGGCCTCCATCTCGTCCGGCGTGACGAAGGACTCGTAGATGTGGCCCGACTCCTTGAGCTTCGCGATCACGTCGTCGTAGATCCCGGTGCGCTCGGACTGCCGGTACGGTCCGTGCTCACCACCGGCGTCCACGCCCTCGTCCCAGTCGAGCCGCAGCCAGCGGAGTGCATCGAGGATCTGCGCGTACGACTCCTCGCTGTCGCGGGCGGCGTCAGTGTCCTCGATGCGGAACACGAGCTTGCCGCCGGTGTGCCGGGCGTAGGCCCAGTTGAAGAGCGCGGTGCGGATGAGCCCCACGTGCGGGGTCCCCGTCGGGCTCGGGCAGAAGCGGACGCGGATGTCGGAGCCGGAGGCAGTGGTGAATGGCGCAGTCATGACCCGACAACCCTACCGCGGAGCCTGTCCCTCCAACCTGCCCTGTGGACGGGCCGTAGAACGCAGAAAACCCCTGACCAGTACTGGTCAGGGGTTCCCTGGTTCTTCACGTTAAGTCCGGCGGCGTCCTACTCTCCCACAAGGTCCCCCTTGCAGTACCATCGGCGCTGAGAGGCTTAGCTTCCGGGTTCGGAATGTGACCGGGCGTTTCCCTCTCGCTATGACCACCGGAACACTCTCGACCATGGATCTTGGTCTCAAAGCTGTCCCGACTGCTGTCTCCCGTGTGGAAGACAGAGCGGTGTATTCAGTTTCGATTCCCGATCGTCTGTCGGGAACCACAAAGTGGACGCGAGCCCGTGCAACACGTGCACGGAAATCAGTGTGTTATCAAGTCTTCGGCTTATTAGTACCGGTCAGCTCCACGGGTCGTTAGTCCCCGCTTCCACATCCGGCCTATCAACCCAGTAGTCTGCTGGGAGCCTCTCACACTCAAGGTGCATGGAAATCTCATCTCGAAGACGGCTTCCCGCTTAGATGCTTTCAGCGGTTATCCGGTCCGAACGTAGCTAATCAGCGGTGCCCTTGGCAGAACAACTGACACACCAGAGGTTCGTCCATCCCGGTCCTCTCGTACTAGGGATAGATCTTCTCAAATTTCCAACGCGCGCAGCGGATAGGGACCGAACTGTCTCACGACGTTCTAAACCCAGCTCGCGTACCGCTTTAATGGGCGAACAGCCCAACCCTTGGGACCTACTCCAGCCCCAGGATGCGACGAGCCGACATCGAGGTGCCAAACCATGCCGTCGATATGGACTCTTGGGCAAGATCAGCCTGTTATCCCCGAGGTACCTTTTATCCGTTGAGCGACAGCGCTTCCACAAGCCACTGCCGGATCACTAGTCCCGACTTTCGTCCCTGCTCGACCTGTCAGTCTCACAGTCAAGCTCCCTTGTGCACTTACACTCGCCACCTGATTGCCAACCAGGTTGAGGGAACCTTTGGGCGCCTCCGTTACTCTTTGGGAGGCAACCGCCCCAGTTAAACTACCCATCAGGCACTGTCCATGAACCCGATCAGGGTCCTACGTTAGACATCCAAAGTGACCAGAGTGGTATTTCAACAATGACTCCACGAACACTAGCGTGCCCGCTTCACAGTCTCCCACCTATCCTACACAAGCCACTCCGAACACCAATACCAAACTGTAGTAAAGGTCACGGGGTCTTTCCGTCCTGCTGCGCGTAACGAGCATCTTTACTCGTAGTGCAATTTCGCCGAGTTCGCGGTTGAGACAGCTGGGAAGTCGTTACGCCATTCGTGCAGGTCGGAACTTACCCGACAAGGAATTTCGCTACCTTAGGATGGTTATAGTTACCACCGCCGTTTACTGGGGCTTAAATTCAGAGCTTCGCCCAAAGGCTAACCCTTCCTCTTAACCTTCCAGCACCGGGCAGGCGTCAGTCCGTATACATCGTCTTGCGACTTCGCACGGACCTGTGTTTTTAGTAAACAGTCGCTTCCCACTGGTCTCTGCGGCCTTCAACGCTCACGGAGTACATCCGGTCACGCGTCCGGCCCCCCTTCTCCCGAAGTTACGGGGGCATTTTGCCGAGTTCCTTAACCACGATTCTCTCGATCTCCTTGGTATTCTCTACCTGACCACCTGAGTCGGTTTCGGGTACGGGCGGCTGCAACCTCGCGTCGATGCTTTTCTCGGCAGCATAGGATCACTGATTTCCCCTTACGGGTACGCGTCGGATCTCAGACATACAGACGACGGATTTGCCTATCGTCAGCCCTACATCCTTACACCAGGTTCACCTTACGGATACCATCGCCTGGCTCAGCTACCTTCCTGCGTCACACCTGTTCATACGCTAACCGCACCAGCATGGGGTCGAGCGTTAGACCGGCCACCATCACCCCGAAGGGATCCGGTTGCACCGGGTTAGGACTCTTAGCACCACTGGATTAGCTTGGGCGGTTGTTCGCCGGTACGGGAATATCAACCCGTTGTCCATCGACTACGCCTGTCGGCCTCGCCTTAGGTCCCGACTTACCCAGGGCGGATTAACCTGGCCCTGGAACCCTTGGTCTTTCGGAGGACGGGTTTCTCACCCGTCTTTCGCTACTCATGCCTGCATTCTCACTCGTGTAGCGTCCACGGCTGGATCACTCCGCCGCTTCACTCGCCACACGACGCTCTCCTACCACTCCGCACGACTGAACCACGAAGGCTTGTCTATAGTGCGAAATCTACAACTTCGGTGGTGTGCTTGAGCCCCGTTACATTGTCGGCGCGGAATCACTTGACCAGTGAGCTATTACGCACTCTTTCAAGGGTGGCTGCTTCTAAGCCAACCTCCTGGTTGTCTGTGCAACTCCACATCCTTTCCCACTTAGCACACGCTTAGGGACCTTAGTTGGTAGTCTGGGTTGTTTCCCTCTCGACGATGAAGCTTATCCCCCACCGTCTCACTGCTGCGCTCTCACTCACCGGCATTCGGAGTTTGGCTGACGTCAGTAACCTGTTGAGGCCCATCGGCCATCCAGTAGCTCTACCTCCGGCGAGAAACACGCAACGCTGCACCTAAATGCATTTCGGAGAGAACCAGCTATCACGAAGTTTGATTGGCCTTTCACCCCTATCCACAGCTCATCCCCTCCATTTTCAACTGAAGTGGGTTCGGTCCTCCACGACGTCTTACCGTCGCTTCAACCTGGCCATGGATAGATCACTTCGCTTCGGGTCTAGAACATGCGACTCAAACGCCCTATTCAGACTCGCTTTCGCTACGGCTGCCCCTCACGGGTTAACCTCGCCACATATCACTAACTCGCAGGCTCATTCTTCAAAAGGCACGCCGTCACCCCTACTAAGGAGGCTCCGACGGTTTGTAAGCAAACGGTTTCAGGTACTATTTCACTCCCCTCCCGGGGTACTTTTCACCTTTCCCTCACGGTACTTGTCCGCTATCGGTCATCTGGGAGTATTTAGGCTTATCAGGTGGTCCTGACAGATTCACACGGGATTTCTCGGGCCCCGTGCTACTTGGGATACACATCCGGCCATAACACCATTTCGTCTACGGGGCTGGCACCCACTACGGCCCGGCTTTCAAACCGGTTCGACTATGATGCGCTGTAACCGCCCCAGTCCGGCAGAACTGAGTGACGTGTCCCACAACCCCGACCATGCAACGCCCGCCGGCTATCACACATGATCGGTTTAGCCTCATCCGCTTTCGCTCGCCACTACTCACGGAATCACATGTTGTTTTCTCTTCCTGTGGGTACTGAGATGTTTCACTTCCCCACGTTCCCTCTACCCGCCCTATATATTCAGGCGGGAGTCACCAGGTCGCAAAACGCCTGGCGGGGTTTCCCCATTCGGAAATCCTCGGATCGAGGCTCGATTATCAGCTCCCCGAGGCTTATCGCAGATTTCTACGTCCTTCATCGGCTCCAGATGCCAAGGCATCCACCGTTTGCTCTTAGAAACTTGACCACAAAGATTAAAATTGCGATCCAACGTCACCACACCAACCCGAAGGCTGATCATGGATGACGCGAATCAAAGATGCTCGCGTCCACTGTGTAGTTCTCAACATACGATCGGCACCAGCACTCCCCCACCAGAAAGGTAGGTTCACCCTGGCCCGACGAAGGACCCGTAGGCCCAACCCCCACCACCACTCACGCGGCAGCAGGAAGCCTGGTCCCTCAGGACCCAACAACGTGCACCAGCCAGCAGCTCCACCCTCGACCCGTCCCAACTCTGCAAGCAGAGCGTACTGAGGTCGGAAGCATCACTCCCAACTGCACTGTCAATGTTCCACCCATGAGCTACCCGTCGGACACGTTCGGTCCGAACCAGGCGCCTGGATCAGCAACCAACCACCCATGAAGGGCGACCAGCACTGACCAGATGCTCCTTAGAAAGGAGGTGATCCAGCCGCACCTTCCGGTACGGCTACCTTGTTACGACTTAGTCCTAATCACCGATCCCACCTTCGACGGCTCCTTCCACAAGGGTTAGGCCACCGGCTTCGGGTGTTACCGACTTTCATGACTTGACGGGCGGTGTGTACAAGGCCCGGGAACGTATTCACCGCAGCGTTGCTGATCTGCGATTACTAGCGACTCCGACTTCATGAGGTCGAGTTGCAGACCTCAATCCGAACTGAGACCGGCTTTTTGGGATTCGCTCCACCTTACGGTATCGCAGCCCTTTGTACCGGCCATTGTAGCATGCGTGAAGCCCAAGACATAAGGGGCATGATGATTTGACGTCATCCCCACCTTCCTCCGAGTTGACCCCGGCAGTCTCCTATGAGTCCCCGGCATAACCCGCTGGCAACATAGAACGAGGGTTGCGCTCGTTGCGGGACTTAACCCAACATCTCACGACACGAGCTGACGACAACCATGCACCACCTGTACACCGACCACAAGGGGGCGACCATCTCTGGCCGTTTCCGGTGTATGTCAAGCCTTGGTAAGGTTCTTCGCGTTGCATCGAATTAATCCGCATGCTCCGCCGCTTGTGCGGGCCCCCGTCAATTCCTTTGAGTTTTAGCCTTGCGGCCGTACTCCCCAGGCGGGGCGCTTAATGCGTTAGCTACGACACAGAAACCGTGGAAAGGTCCCTACATCTAGCGCCCAACGTTTACGGCATGGACTACCAGGGTATCTAATCCTGTTCGCTCCCCATGCTTTCGCTCCTCAGCGTCAGTTACGGCCCAGAGATCTGCCTTCGCCATCGGTGTTCCTCCTGATATCTGCGCATTCCACCGCTACACCAGGAATTCCAATCTCCCCTACCGCACTCTAGTCTGCCCGTACCCACTGCAAGCCCGAGGTTGAGCCTCGGGATTTCACAGCAGACGCGACAAACCGCCTACGAGCTCTTTACGCCCAATAATTCCGGACAACGCTTGCACCCTACGTATTACCGCGGCTGCTGGCACGTAGTTAGCCGGTGCTTTTTCTGCAGGTACCGTCACTTTCGCTTCTTCCCTACTAAAAGAGGTTTACAACCCGAAGGCCGTCATCCCTCACGCGGCGTTGCTGCATCAGGCTTTCGCCCATTGTGCAATATTCCCCACTGCTGCCTCCCGTAGGAGTCTGGGCCGTGTCTCAGTCCCAGTGTGGCCGGTCACCCTCTCAGGCCGGCTACCCGTCGTCGCCTTGGTGAGCCATTACCTCACCAACAAGCTGATAGGCCGCGAGTCCATCCCCAACCAAAAAATCTTTCCACCACCAGACCATGCGGCCAGTGATCATATCCAGTATTAGACGTCGTTTCCAACGCTTATCCCAGAGTCAGGGGCAGGTTACTCACGTGTTACTCACCCGTTCGCCACTAATCCACCCAGCAAGCTGGGCATCATCGTTCGACTTGCATGTGTTAAGCACGCCGCCAGCGTTCGTCCTGAGCCAGGATCAAACTCTCCGTAAAAAAATACAGACCCAACACCCGAAGGCATCAGACCGAGTTGATTCTGACTGTTGACTGTCTACTGACAATCTTCAATCCAAAAGGAATTGCTTCATGACCCAGCCGGACAAACCGACCAGGCACGAGGTCAATCAATAAATTGGCATTGACAATGTGCACGCTGTTGAGTTCTCAAGGACCAGACGCACTCCCCGCTCGACCCATCACAGGTTCCGCCAGAGAGGCATTCGTCTTGTACAACGTCCTGGGCGCACAACCAGAGGTCGTGGTTCCGAGGAGTTGGTTGCCTGAGCGGGACCCCGTCCGGACTGCATCTCCAGGTGTTCAACCCGGTGATCGTCTCGGCCGTTCCGTTCTCCGCCTCAGCGGCAACGAGTGATTACTTTACGCAGAGGTGAACGGCAGCGCCAAGCCGGGCCACATCCCGGGCGTGTCGCCCACTGCGCCCGCGCTGAGCACTCCCCCGAGAACGACGAACGGCCCGTTCCCCACCTGGGGGAACGGGCCGTTCGGCAGCGCTGTCAGTGCCGGGCGATGACAGGGTTCTTGAGCGAACCGATGCCGGAGATGGTGACCTCGACGATCTCACCGTCGCGGATCTGTCCGACACCGGCCGGAGTCCCGGTCAGGATGACGTCACCGGGCAGAAGGGTCCAGATCGAGGACACGAACTCGACGAGCGACGGGATGTCGTGCACCATCTCGTTCGTCGACGCAGCCTGCCGGAGGTCACCGTCGACACGGGTCTCGATGCGGATGTCCGACGGGTCGATCTCGGTCTCGATCACGGGGCCGAGCGGGCAGAAGGTGTCGAACCCCTTCGCCCGGGTCCACTGACCGTCGCGCGCCTGCAGGTCTCGGGCGGTCACGTCGTTGGCGATCGTGTAGCCGAGGATGACGCTCGCGAAGTCCTCACGCCGGACGTTCTTCGCGAGTGAGCCGATCACGATGGCGAGTTCGCCCTCGTGGTCGACGCGTCCGATGTCGGCGGGGAGGCGGATGGGTTCGTCCGGACCGATCACCGAGGTGTTCGGCTTGAGGAACACCACCGGGTCGTCGCCGGCGCGCTCGTCCATCTCCGAGGCGTGCTCCGAGTAGTTGAGCCCGACGCCAATGACCTTCGAGCGCGGGATGACGGGGGCGAGGAGCTTGGCGTCGGCGAGTGCCACGCGCTCCCCCGTGGTCTCGAACCCCTGGTACATCGGGTCTCCCGCGAGCACCACCAGAGCGCGCTCGTCGAGGATGCCGTACCGGGGGTCTTCACCCTTGCTGCTGAACCGTGCGATCTTCACCGTTCGACCCTACCCACGCCCGCCGGTCGATCAGGACGCGTCGGTCAGCTTGGTCATCCACCCGTGGGGGTCGGGACGACGGCCGTACTGGATGTCGGTGAGCTCGTCGCGCAGGGACATCGTGAGTTCGCCCGCCCCGACGGTCGGCGAACCGATCGTGAAGCCGTCGCCCCGGAGTTCGGCGATCGGGGTCACCACGGCGGCGGTCCCGCACGCGAACGCCTCGGTGATCGAACCGTCGGCAACGCCGTCACGCCACTCGTCGAGGGTCACGCGGCGCTTCGCGACGGTCAGGCCGCGGTCCTCGGCCAGCTGCAGGATCGAGTCACGCGTGATCCCTTCGAGGATCGAGTCGGAGTCGGGCGTGACGAGGGTGCCGTCGGACTTGACCAGGACGACGTTCATGCCGCCGAGCTCTTCGAGGTACTTGCCCTCCACCGAGTCGAGGAACATCACCTGCTGGCAGCCGTGCTCGTAGGCCTCTTGCTGGGGCAGCAGCGACGAGGCGTAGTTGCCGCCGGTCTTCGCCGCACCGGTCCCGCCTTTGCCTGCCCGGGCGTACTGCGTCGACAGCCAGATCGACACCGGCTTCGGGCCCGAGGTGAAGTACGCACCGGCCGGGCTCGCGATGCAGTGGTACGCGACGGCCTGTGCCGCGCGCACCCCGAGGAACGACTCCGTCGCGATCATGAACGGCCGCAGGTACAGGCTGGTCTCGGGCGCCGAGGGCACCCAGTCGACGTCGGTCTGCACGAGCTGCCGGATCGACTCGACGAACGCCTCCACCGGGAGTTCCGGGAGCGCGAGCCGTCGGGCGGACCGCTGGAATCGCCGGGCGTTGGCGTCCGGCCGGAACGACCACACCGAACCGTCCGCGTGCCGGTAGGCCTTGAGCCCCTCGAAGATCTCCTGGGCGTAGTGCAGCACGCTCGCGCTCGGATCGAGGGACAGCGGCCCGTACGGGTGGATCGACGCACTGTGCCAGCCGTCGTCGAGCGTCCACTCGACCGTCGCCATGTGGTCGGTGAAGTGCTTGCCGAAGCCCGGGTCGGCGAGGATCTGCTCACGCTCGGCGGCCGCGCGGCGGTCGGCGGACGGGGTGCTGGCGAACTCGAGTCCGAAGGCGGTGTCGGTGCTCATGGGGAGGACTCCTTCTCAGGCGGTGGTGGTGCGTACCGTGGCCGCGGCGGCGATCGCGTCGCCGATCTCGGCCGTGCGACGCGGCGTGGTGCCCCGGTCGGCGAGGTCGGACTCCACCGCAGCCGTGACCGCGGCCGCCAGGTCACCGCGACCGAGGTGGTCGAGCAACAGGGCGACGGAGCGGATCGCGGCGGTGGGGTCGGCCAGCTGCTGACCTGCGATGTCCGGCGCGGAACCGTGGACCGGCTCGAACATGCTGGGGAAGGTGCCGTCCGGGTTGATGTTCCCCGAGGCCGCCAGACCGATGCCGCCGCTGATCGCGCCGGCAAGGTCGGTGATGATGTCGCCGAACAGGTTGTCGGTGACGATGACGTCGAACCGGGCGGGGTCGCGGACCATGTGGATGGTGACCGCGTCCACGTGCTGGTAGTCGACCGTGACGTCCGGGTACTCGGCGCCGACGGCCGCGACGGTGCGCTGCCAGAGGGCTCCGGCGTGTACCAGGACGTTGCTCTTGTGCACGAGGGTCAGGTGCCGACGCGGGCGTCGGTCCGCCAGCGCGAAGGCGTACCGGACGACCCGCTCGACCCCGAAGGCGGTGTTCAAGGAGACCTCGGTAGCGATCTCGTGCGGGGTCCCGGTCCGGATGGCACCGCCGTTGCCGACGTACGGCCCCTCGGTGCCTTCGCGCACGACCACGAAGTCGACTTCGCCGGGGTCGGCGAGCGGCGTCGGAACGGCCGGGTGCACCGTCGTCGGCCGGAGGTTCACGTAGTGGTCGAATGCGAAGCGGAGCTTGAGGAGCAGCCCGCGCTCGATGATGCCGCCGGCGAGCCGCGGGTCACGGGGGTCACCGCCGACCGCTCCGAGCAGGATCGCGTCGTGCTGCGCGATCGCCGCCATGTCGTCGTCGGTCAGGACGTCACCGGTCTCCAGGTACCGTGCGGCACCGACGGAGAACGGGGTCTCCAGCACCACGAGGTCGTCCGGCAAGACCGCGTGCAGGACCTTCAGGGCCTCGTCGACGACCTCGGGGCCGATGCCGTCACCACGGATGACCGCGAGTCGGATGGTCTGCGCGCTGCTCATGTCCGCCACTCCCTAGAGCGTGATGTCGATCTCGCGGAGCGAGGACGCGTCGATCGCCGAGCGGACGTGCTCGAGGATCTCGGCCGGCACGGGCGAGTCGACCGTCAGGACGCTCAGTGCCTGGCCACCGGCGGCTTCGCGGGAGATCTGCATGGCGGCGATGTTGATGCCGGCCTGGCCGAACTCCTTGCCGTAGACCGCGACGATGCCCGGTCGGTCGGTGTACTCCATCACGACGTGGTGCCGGTCGAGCGGCACCTCGACGTCGTGCCCGTTGATCTCGACGAGCTTCTCGACCTGCTTCGGGCCGGTGAGCGTGCCGGACACGCTGATCGCCGGGCCGTCGGACTGGGCACCGCGGATCGTCAGCACGTTGCGGTACTCGGGGCTGTCGGTCTCGGTGATGAGGCGGACGGTGACCCCGCGCTGCTCGGCGATGAGCGGGGCGTTGACGTACGAGACCTGGTCGCTCACGACGTCGGTGAAGACGCCCTTGAGCGCCGCGAGCTTCAGCACGCTGACGTCGTACTCGGCGAGCTCGCCGTGCACCTCGACGTCGATGCTCGTGACCGGCGAGGTCGCCAGGGCGGTGAAGACCTGGCCGAGCTTCTCGACGAGCGGGATGCCGGGGCGCACGTACGGGTCGATGACCCCGCCGGCGACGTTCACCGCGTCGGGCACGAGCTCGCCGCCGAGGGCGAGACGGACCGACTTGGCGACCGAGACGCCTGCTTTCTCCTGCGCTTCGTCGGTGGAGGCACCGAGGTGCGGCGTCACGACGACGTTCGGGAGCGCCAGGAGCGGCGAGTCCTTCGGGGGCTCGGCGACGAAGACGTCGAGGCCGGCGCCGGCGATGGTGTTCGCCGTGAGTGCACGGTGCAGGGCGTCCTCGTCGATCAGGCCGCCGCGGGCCACGTTCACGACGAACGCGGTCGGCTTCATCAGGGCGAACTGGGCGTCCGAGATCATGCCGAGGGTCTCCGGCGTCCTCGGCATGTGGATCGTGGTGAAGTCCGCCCGGCGCAGCAGGTCGTCGAGGGAGACGAGCTCGACCCCGAGCTGCTGCGCACGTGCCGTGGTGACGTACGGGTCGTACGCGATGACCGTCACGCCGAAGGCCTGCAGCCGCTGGGTGATGAGCGCGCCGATGCGGCCGAGGCCGATGATGCCGACGGTCTTCTCGTAGAGCTCCACACCGGTGTACGACGAGCGCTTCCACGCACCGGCGGCCAGCGAGGCGTGGGCGGCCGGGATGTGCCGCGCGAGCGACAGGATGTGCCCGACCGTGAGCTCCGCCGCCGAGATGATGTTCGAGGTCGGGGCGTTCACCACCATCACGCCGGCGGTCGTCGCGGCCTTGATGTCGACGTTGTCGAGGCCGACGCCGGCGCGGGCGACGACCTTGAGGTCCGGTGCCGAGGCGATCGCCTCGGCGTCGATCTTGGTGGCGGACCGCACGAGGACGGCGTGCGCGTCGGACAGCGCCGCCAGGAGCGCCGGACGGTCGGTGCCGTCCACGTTCCGGATCTCGAAGTCGGGCCCGAGGGCGTCGACCGTTGCGGGCGAGAGTTCTTCGGCGATCAGGACGACCGGCTTCGACACAGCAGCTGTTTCCTCACTCGAGACGGTTGGTATCCCACCATGCTATCGACGCGGGCCGGTGGTGACGACCGCGGGAGCGGTCCTGTGGAGAACCACACGACGGCAGGAGGCGCGGGGCGGGGCCGCACCGAGCCTCCTGGCCGTGGGCGGGTCGCGTCAGAAGTCCAGCAGCGTCGGGACGAACAGCTGGAGGTCGAGCCAGAGGGCGCCGGCGCCCGCGAACGCGACCACGAACACCGCGATCGTGACGGGCAGGCTCGCGCGCCGGGTGATGACGATCGCCGCGACGAACGCGACCGGCGCGATGAGGATGTCGAGCACGAGCCACAGCCACGGGGTGCTGGTCTGCAGCGAGTCTCCACCCGAGGTCGTCTGGAGGAACGCGTTGAAGGCGTCCACCCGCTGGTTGATCTGCGTCAGGTTGCCGACGGCCTGCACCGTCATGTACGCGAACAGCGCCGCGAACACGACCCAGACCACGATCTTCGCGACCACGGGGGCACTGTTCCGGCGGGTCGTCGCCGGCACTGCCCCGGTCACCCGAAACTCCGCGTCAGGAGGAACGGCCAGGGGAAGAGCACGACGGCGCCGAGGAGCATCCAGAGCAGGCGGGTCCGGGTGCGGCTGCTGCGCGCTGCCCAGAGCACCACCGTGAACCAGAGTGCCGGCGCGAGGATCGCGAGGAAGCGGAGCACCTCGACGAAGAGCGTGAGGACGGTGTCGACGCCGGAGACGTACGCGGTCGAGGCGGTCAGGAGCCAGGCCACCGTGTAGAGCAGGTAGAGGCCCCCGAAGACACCGAACCCGACGAGCGCGCCGGAGGTCTCGGGGGCTTCGGGGTCACGGGCTCCGCGGTCACGCACCGCCACCGGGTTGTGCGCCGCGTCGACGTGGGTGGCGTCGTCCGCGTCACCCCAGCTGAGGGCGGCGTCGTCGGTGTCGACGGCGTTCGGCACGTCCGGGTCGATCGACCCGTCTGGTGGGGATGCTGCCGTGGTCATGCCCCGATTCTACGAGGGACACGACACCGGGGAGACCAGCGGCTCCCGGGAGGCCGACGTCAGACGTCGGCCGGCTGCGTCGCGAGGACCTCGGCGACGACGTCGCGGACGGCCGGGAAGAGCGGGTGGCTCTCCATCAGGCCCGTGAGGATCTCGGTGAGCGCGTGTGCGGTCGCCCCGGAGCGCAGGAGGGCGTGCAACTCGATCGACTCCGGGTCGTTCTCGTCGTCGAACGCGAGCGCCGCGCGGACGGCACCGAGCAGGTGTTCGACGGGCAGACCGCGCTCGGCGAGCTGCGACGCCGGGCCGACGAAGCGTTCACGACGGCCGAGCTTGCGGAGCGGGTTGCGGCCGACGCGCGCCGTGGAGTCCGGCAGGTGCGGGTTCGCGATGCGGGAGAGGTTCGCGGCGACGTAGCGCGCGTGGTCCTCGGGGTCGAAGCCGTGCTTCGCGATCAGCAGTGCGGTGGTCTCGGCGAGCACCCCGTCGACCTCGGCGCGGACGGCGTCGTCCTCGAGTGCTTCGCGGATGAGCCGGATGCCCCGCACGTAGCCGTGGTAGGCGGCGGTGGCGTGCGCCGTGTTGACCGTGTAGAGCTTGCGCTCGACGAACGGCTGCAGGTCGTCGACCCAGGTGACGCCCTCGATCGTCGGCGGTTCGGCGTCGGAGCCGAGGAACGGGGTGCGCTCGATGACCCACTCGTAGAACGGCTCGAGCACGACGTCGAGGCCGCCGGACTGACCGAGCACACCGGACTGGTCCGGGACGATGCGGTCGATCGCGCAGTTCGCGAAGACCGCGGCGATGTCCCGGTCTTCGAGGATCGGGGCTCGGCGGATGCTGGCGTGCAGGGAGTCGGTCGCGTTGAACGCGTTCTCGCAGGCGACGATCGTGACGTCGCCGCGCTCGAGCGGGCGTGCCGCGAGCCCCTCGGCGATGAGCGGCGCGACGAGCGGGAGCGTGCGGGCTCCCACGGCGGTCGTCACGACGTCGGCCTCGGCGATGGCCTGCACCACACGCTCGCGGTCGGTCTTGCTGCTGAGCGCACGGAAACCGTAGACGAGGTGCTCGACCGGCATCTCGCCGACCTCGTGCACCACGAACCGGCCGGCTTCGTTGAGCGCCGAGACCACGCGTTCGTCGACGTCGACGAAGGTGAGGTCGTAGCCGCTCGCCACGAGGAACTGGCCCACGAACCCGCGCCCGATCTTGCCGGCGCCGATGTGGACCGCTCGCTTCGTCACCGCCATCGAACGATCATCCCATGCTGGTCGGGGCGGTCCTGACCGCGGGTGCGCAGCACGGCCGACGGGTGTCGGGAATCGTCCGCGCGCACGGCGGAGGGACGCCGGTCCGCGGCGTCGGGGCTGGAGAAGGGCTGCTGCATAACGTTCGGGTCACATCGCGAGGCGGCGGTGCAGGTGCACCGCCGCCTCGCAGGTCGAGTGGTTCTCGGAAGACTACCGCGCGGCCGAGCCGTCCACGTAGTCGCCGTCGTTCTGCTTCCACGCGAAGAGCGCGCGGAGCTCACGGCCGGTGGCCTCGATCGGGTGGCCTTCGCCCTTGGCGCGGAGCGCCTTGAACTCCGGAGCGCCGGCGTCCTGGTCGTCGATGAAACGCTTCGCGAAGGCACCGTTCTGGATGTCCGCGAGCACCGCCTTCATGTTCTCCTTGACGTCCGGCGAGATCACGCGGGGGCCGGAGACGTAGTCACCGAACTCGGCGGTGTCGGAGATCGACCAGCGCTGCTTGGTGAGACCGCCCTCCCAGATGAGGTCGACGATGAGCTTGAGCTCGTGCAGGACCTCGAAGTAGGCGATCTGCGGCTGGTAGCCCGCCTCGACCAGGGTCTCGAAGCCGTACTGGATGAGCTGCGACGTACCACCGCAGAGGACGGCCTGCTCGCCGAACAGGTCGGTCTCGGTCTCCTCGGTGAAGGTCGTCTTGATGCCGCCGGAGCGGAGGCCACCGATGGCCTTGGAGTACGACCACGCGAGGTCCCACGCGGAACCGGACGCGTCGACCTCGACGGCGACGATCACGGGGACGCCACGGCCGGCCTCGTACTCGCGGCGCACGGTGTGGCCCGGGCCCTTCGGAGCGACGAGCGACACGTCGACGCCCTCGGGCGCCTCGATGTAGCCGAAGCGGATGTTGAAGCCGTGACCGAAGACGAGCGTCGCGCCCGGCTTGAGGTTCGGGCGGATGTCCTCTGCGTAGACGATGCGCTGGACCTGGTCCGGCGCGAGGATGACGACGACGTCGGCCCAGGCTGTGGCGTCGCCCGGGGTGTGGACCTCGAAGCCCGCCTCTTCGGCCTTCTGCCGGCTCTTCGAGCCCTCCTGCAGGCCGATCTTGACCTCGACACCCGAGTCACGGAGGTTGAGGGCGTGGGCGTGGCCCTGCGAGCCGTAGCCGATGACGGCGACCTTCTTGCCCTGGATGAGCGTCAGATCGGCGTCGGCGTCGTACACGATGTCAGTCACGAGGGTGTGTCTCCTTGGTTCTGTGGTCGGTGCCGGGCACCGTCGGCGCCCGGGAAGGGTGTGACGGGCGCTCAGCGCACCCGGTCGGTGATGCTCTTCGGTCCGCGGCCCATGCCGAGGAGGCCCGCGCGGGCGAGCTCCTTGACGCCGTAGGGCTCGAGCACGCGGAGGATCGCCTGGATCTTGCCGGGGTCGCCGGTCACCTCGACGATCAGGGAGTCGGTCGCCACGTCTACGACCTGGGCACGGAACAGGTTCACTGCTTCGAGCACCGCCGAGCGCGTCTGGTTGTCGACGCGCACCTTCACGAGCATGTGCTCGCGCTGGACCGACTGCGAGAAGTCCAGTTCGACGATCTTGATGACGTTCACCAGCTTGTTGAGCTGCTTCGTCACCTGTTCCAGCGGGAGGTCCTCGACGTCGACGACGACCGTGATCCGGCTGAGGCCGTCCACCTCGGTGTTGCCGACGGCGAGCGACTCGATGTTGAACCCGCGGCGGGCGAAGAGTCCGGCGACACGGGTCAGCAGACCGGGCTTGTCCTCCACGAGGAGGGAGAGGACGTGGCTCATGCGGTTTCTCCCGTCATGTCGGCGTCCTCGTCGTCCCAGGTGGGGGCGAGTGCCTGGGCGTACTCGATGGAGGAGTTGCTGACGCCCTGCGGGACCATCGGCCAGACCATCGAGTCACGACTCACGACGAAGTCGATCACCACCGGGCGGTCGTTGGTCGCCAGGGCGAGCTCGATCGCGGCGTCGACCTCGTCGGCCTTCTCGACGCGGATGCCGAGGGCACCGTACGCGTCGGCCAGCTTCACGAAGTCCGGCACGCGACGCGAGTCGTGCCCCGTCTCGAGGTCGGTGAAGGAGTGCCGGCCGTCGTAGAACAGCGTCTGCCACTGCCGGACCATGCCGAGCGAGGAGTTGTTGATGATCGCGACCTTGATCGGGATGTCGTTGATGACGCAGGTCGCGAGCTCCTGGTTCGTCATCTGGAAGCAGCCGTCGCCGTCGATCGCCCAGACCACGCGGTCCGGCTGGGCCACCTTCGCGCCCATCGCCGCGGGGACCGAGTAACCCATCGTGCCGGCGCCACCGGAGTTGAGCCAGGCGTTCGGCCGCTCGTACTTGATGAACTGCGCCGACCACATCTGGTGCTGACCGACACCCGAGGCGTACACGGCCTCGGGACCGGAGAGCTCACCGATGCGCTTGATGATGCCCTGCGGTGCCAGGAGCCCGTCGGTCGGCTCGGCGTACCCGAGCGGGAAGTCGGCCTTGAGCTGGTGGAGCTTGGCCCACCACTCGTCGGTCGATGCGCGGTCCTCGACGGCGATGCCGCCCCAGGCGTCGAGCAGGTCGACCAGGACCTCGCGGGCGTCACCGACGATCGGGACGTCGGCGAACCGGATCTTCGAGATCTCGGCCGGGTCGATGTCGACGTGCACGACCTTGGCGTCCGGCGCGAACTCGTCGGCCTTGCCGGTCACGCGGTCGTCGAAGCGGGCCCCGAGGGCGACGATGAGGTCGCTCTCCTGCAGGCCGAGCACCGCGGGCACGGTGCCGTGCATGCCGGGCATGCCGAGGTGCTGCGGGTGCGAGTCCGGGAACGCGCCGCGCGCCATCAGGGTCGTGACGACCGGCGCCCCGGTGGCCTCGGCGAAGCGGAGCAGCTCGGCGGTCGCGCGGGAACGGACGACCCCGCCGCCGACGTAGAGCACCGGACGCTCCGACTCGGACAGCAGCTGCGCGGCCGCGGTGATCTGCTTGCCGTGCGCCTTGGTCACCGGGCGGTAGCCGGGCAGGTCGATCTTGGGCGGCCACACGTACGGCGCCGACTTCTGCTGGGCGTCCTTGGTGATGTCCACCAGCACGGGGCCGGGCCGACCGGTCGTCGCGATGAGGTGCGCCGCGGCGAGGGTCGCCGGCACGTCGGCCGGGTCGGTCACCAGGAACGAGTGCTTCGTGATGGGCATCGTGATGCCGACGATGTCGGCTTCCTGGAACGCGTCGGTGCCCATCAGCGTCGAGAACACCTGACCGGTGATCGCGATGAACGGCACCGAGTCCATGTAGGCGTCGGCGATGGCCGTGACGAGGTTCGTCGCGCCGGGGCCGGACGTCGCGATGGCGACCCCGACCTTGCCGGACGACGAAGCGTAGCCCTCGGCGGCGTGGCCGGCGCCCTGCTCGTGACGGACGAGGATGTGGCGGATCGTGGTCGACGCCATCAGCTCGTCGTAGAACGGGATGATCGCGCCGCCCGGCAGGCCGAAGACGTCGGTGATCCCGAGGTGCTCGAGCGTCCGGAGGACGGCTCCCGAGCCGGTCAGGATCTCCGGCGACCGGCGTGCACCGGCGGCCGCGGACAACGGAGTTGCTTCCGTGGGCATGAGTGGTCCTTGCCTGAGTGGTGGCGGTGGTGCGGGTGTCGGACGCTAGCCCGTGACCGCGCCCTGGGCGGCGGACTTGACGAGCTTGGCGTACTTCGCGAGGACTCCGCGGGTGTAGCGCGGGGGCAGCGGGGCCCAGCCGTCACGGCGGGCCTCCAGCTCGGCCGGGTCGACCAGTAGGTCGAGCGAGCGAGCCGCGATGTCGACACGGATGCGGTCGCCATCACGAACGAAAGCGACTGGACCTGCGTCCACTGCTTCCGGTGCGATGTGGCCGATGCACAGGCCGGTTGTGCCGCCTGAGAATCGACCGTCGGTCAAGAGTAGTACATCCTTGCCGAGGCCCGCGCCCTTGATGGCCGCGGTGATGGCGAGCATCTCGCGCATCCCCGGACCGCCCTTCGGTCCCTCGTAGCGGATGACGACGACGTCGCCCTTCTCGATCTTGCCCTCGGTCAGGGCGTCCATCGCGGCACGTTCGCGGTCGAACACCCGGGCGGGGCCCTCGAAGACGGAGGCGTCGAAGCCCGCGGTCTTCACCACGGCGCCCTCGGGGGCGAAGGAGCCCTGGAGGACGGTGAGGCCGCCGGTCTCGTGGATCGGGTTGTCGAGCGTGCGGAAGACCTCACCGTCGAGCGCCGGCGGGTCGATCTCGGCGAGGTTCTCGGCGACGGTCTTGCCCGTCACGGTCATGCACTCGCCGTGCAGCAGGCCCGCGTCGAGCAGCGCCTTCATGATCACGGGGATGCCGCCGTTGCGGTCGACGTCGACCATGACGTACTTGCCGAAGGGCTTCATGTCGGCAAGGTGCGGGACCTTGGAGCCGATGCGGTTGAAGTCGTCCAGCGACAGCTCGACCTCGGCCTCGTAGGCGATGGCGAGCAGGTGCAGGATGACGTTGGTCGAGCCGCCCAGGGCCATCGCGACGGCGATCGCGTTCTCGAAGGCTTCCTTGGTGAGGATCTGCCGCGCGGTGATGCCGTGCTCGAGCATGTTCACCACGGCCTCGCCGGAGCGGTGCGCGTAGTAGTCACGGCGGCGGTCGGCGCTCGGCGGGGCCGCGGAGCCCGGGAGCGACATGCCGAGGGCCTCGGCGACGGAGGCCATCGTGTTCGCCGTGTACATGCCACCGCAGGCGCCCTCGCCCGGGACGATGGCGCACTCGATCTTCTTGAGCTCTTCCTCGCTCATGGTGCCGGCCTTGCAGGCGCCGACGCCCTCGAAGGAGTCGATGATCGTGACTTCCTTCATCGTGCCGTCGGCCTGCTTCACGTAGCCCGGCATGACCGAACCCGCGTAGAGGAACACGCTCGCCAGGTCGAGGCGCGCGGCGGCCATCAGCATGCCGGGGAGCGACTTGTCGCAGCCGGCGAGCAGGACGGTGCCGTCGAGGCGCTCGGCGTTGACGACGGTCTCGACGCTGTCCGCGATGACCTCACGCGAGACGAGGGAGAAGTGCATGCCCTCGTGGCCCATCGAGATGCCGTCCGAGACGGAGATGGTGCCGAACTGCAGCGGGTAGCCGCCACCGGAGTGCACGCCCTCCTTCGCACCCTGTGCGAGGCGGTCGAGCGACAGGTTGCACGGCGTGATCTCGTTCCACGAGGACGCGATGCCGATCTGCGGCTTGCTCCAGTCCTCGTCTCCCATACCGACGGCCCGCAGCATCCCACGCGAGGTGGTTGCTTCGATCCCGTCGGTGACGACCCGGCTGCGCGGCTTGACGTCGATATCAGGCATGGGATGAGTCTAGGACGCTTTGGGATACCAGCTGTGCACCCCCGTGCATTCTCATGCCCCGGGCCCGCGATCAGCGCGTCGCGCGGAGCCTCGCCAGCTGCTTGAGCACCCCGGTCAGGGCCGCCGGGTCGGCGATGCGGTAGCCGGCACGGGTCTCCCCGGGTCCGACCTTCACCCCGACGTCGCCGTCGCCGAGCACGCGGAACGCGTCCTCGTCGGTGACGTCGTCGCCGGCGAAGAACACCGCGTCGGCACCGTGCAGCTCGCGGAGCCGGGCGATCGCGTCGCCCTTCGTGACGTGGCGCACCGCGAACTCGACGATGTCCTTGCCACCGCGCTCGAGCACCTCCGGGTCGGCCTCGTGCGCCGCACGGCTCGCCGCCGCGTTCGCCTCGGCTGCGACCTCGGCGGAGACGCGGCGCGTGTGCACCCCGTGCCCGGCGGGCTTGTGCTCGATGACGACGCCCGGGAACCGTTCGCCGACCGCGTCGAGCGCAGCGCCGATCCGTGCCACACGACCGACCTCGTCATCGGACAGCGCGGCCTCGTCGTGGCCGTCCACGCGCCACTCGACACCGTGCGAGCCGACGAGCGCCATGTCCTCGGGTGCGTGGGTGACCGCGGCGAGGCTGCCGAGGGGACGCCCGGACACGAGCACCACCTCGGTGTCCTTCGCACGGTGCAGGGTCAGGACCGCGGCCCACGAGCCCGGCAGCGCACCGACCTGCGAGGGGTCGTCGGCGAAGGGGGCCAACGTGCCGTCGAAGTCGAGGGCGACGATCAGTCGCGGCGAAGCCGCGAGCGTCTCGAGGGCCGCGTCGATGGCGGTCTGGTCGGTGGTGGTCTCAGTCATCACGTGCCTCCCGGGTGTCCTCGGCAGCACGCGCGGACTGGGCGTCCTGGTCGAAGATCGACATGTTGTCGGTCTGTGCCTCGCGGTGCTGCTCGCGCGGGTCGGCGGCGGACGGGTCGATCTGGGCGTTCCGCGGTGCGTGGCGGTCGAGCGCCTCGAGGAACGAGCGCGACCAGCGGGCCACGTCGTTGTCGCGGACCCGCTTGCGGAGCGCGCGCATGCGCGTCGACCGCTCGCGACGCGGCATCTGGATCGCGCGCTCGATCGAGTCCTTGAGCGCGCCGATGTCGTGCGGGTTGACGATCACAGCCTGCTTGAGCTCGTCGGCGGCACCGGCGAACTCGGACAGGATGAGCACCCCGTCGTTGTCGAAGCGGGCGGCGACGTACTCCTTCGCGACGAGGTTCATGCCGTCGCGCAGTGCGGTGACGAGCATGATGTCGGCGGCCAGGTAGAGCGCCACCATCTCCTCGCGCGGGTAGCCGTGGTGCAGGTACGAGATCGGCTGGTGGCCGATGACTCCGAGGTCGCCGTTGATGCGGCCGACGCTCAGCTCGATCTCGTCACGGAGCGCCGCGTACGAGTCGACACGCTCCCGACTCGGGCTCGCGACCTGGATGAGGGTGGCGTCCTCGACCGCGATGCGGCCGTCCTCCACCAGCTCGCCGAAGGCCTTGATGCGGTGGCGGATGCCCTTGGTGTAGTCGAGCCGGTCGACGCCGAGCAGCACCGTCTTCGGGTTGCCCAGGCTCTCGCGGATCTCGCGCGCACGCTCCTGCACCTCGGGCTTGCGGGCGATCGCCTCGAAGCTCTCGGCGTCGATGGAGATCGGGAAGTGCCGCGCCTCGACGTGGCGGACCGTGATGCCCTTGCGGCTGCGCGGGGCTGCCGGGTCGTCCACCGGGACGTCGATCGTGGTGCCCTTGGTCGTGTAGCCCTTGATGTGCCGGACGGCGCGCAGGAAGTCGCTGGCGTCGTCGTGGCGCTGGAAGCCGATGACGTCGGCGCCGAGCAGCCCGTCGAGGATCTGCGCACGCCACGGCAGCTGTGCGTAGATGCCGACCGGCGGGAACGGGATGTGGTTGAAGAAGCCGATCGTCAGGTCGGGACGCTTCGCGCGGAGCAGGGCCGGCACGAGCTGCAGCTGGTAGTCCTGCACCCACACGATGCCGTCCTGCTCGACGATCTCGGCGATCTGCGCGGCGAAGCGTTCGTTGACCCGCTTGTACGCGTTCCACCAGTCGCGGTGGTAGCTCGGGTGCTCGATGACGTCGTGGTAGAGCGGCCAGAGCGTGTCGTTGCTGAAGCCCTCGTAGTACTCCTCGACGTCGTCGTCGGAGAGCGGGACGGGGACGATGTGGATGCCCTCGTTGTCGAACGGTGCGACCTCGACCTCGGCCTGCCCCACCCAGCCGACCCAGGCTCCGTCGTTCGCGCGCATCACGGGTTCGAGGGCGGTGACGAGGCCGCCCGGCGAGTGCCGCCAGCCCTCGTTGCCGTCCTGGTCGACGACGCGGTCCACCGGGAGGCGGTTGGAGGCGACGACGAACGAGTAGCGGGTCTGTTCGGTGCGGTCTGCAGGCATGGGGTGGTGTGATCTCCGTTCCGCCCGGCCGGGGCCGGGTGCGTCGGGTGCGTCGGTGCGTCGGGTGCGACGGCTGGCGTGGTGCGACGGCTGGCGTCGTGCGACGACCGGCGTGGTGCGCCGGGCGCGCTGCCGAAGTTACCAGCGTGGGGACAGCGCATTCACGGCGGATCGGCGGTTCCGCTACGCTGCAGGCACGTGTCGGGGGGACACGGGTGCTGGAGTGCGGCGCCGGCCTCCCGGTCGGAGAGGACCCCCAGCCGTGAGCGAGAACCCGCCCAACCAGCCCGTCCCGCCGTCGCAGCCCGGTCCCGGCCAGCCCGGTCCCGGCCAGCCCGGTCCCGGCCAGCCCGGTCCCGGCCAGCCCGGTCCCGGCCAGTACGTTCCCGGCCAGCCCGCCGGGAACGGCCAGCCCGCCTGGCAGCAGCAGCCTGGAGGCCCGCAGCAGTGGTCGGGTCAGCCCGCCCCCGCCGCGCAGCCGTCCGGTGCGTTCGGTCGCTTCCTGCGCTCGGTCTCCGGTCGCGACTGGCTGGCGGCCGTGCTCGCCGCCGTCGGCGGCTGGGTCGCGGCGTACGTCGTCGCCGGACTCTCACTGCTCATCACCGTGGGCTTGCTCGCATCCGGCGGCAGCGGTTCGGCCGCTCCGTCCACCGGGTCCGGCACCGACCTCGGCGCGGGCTCGGCCCCCGACGTGGAGTCCCTGCTCTCCGGCGTGAGCGTCCTGCTCGGTGCGCCGGCGCAGCTCGTGGCCCTCGCCGACCTCGGCCGTCTGCACCTGTCCGGGTCGATCGGGTTCCTCGGTTCCGGTTCGGGCTCGCTTGCCGTGGTACCCGCACTGGTGCTCACCGCGCAGGTCGTCCTGGCCGTCGTGCTCACCCGCCGGATCCGCACGCGAGGCCTCGGTCGCACGCAGGTGCTCGTCACCGCGGTGGTCTCCGGCCTCGTGACCACCGTGCTCACGAACGTCGCGGCCGCTCTGTTCGCGATCCGGTTCCCGTCGGTGTCCGGCGCGGTCATCGAGCCGGTGCACGCCGTCGGTGTCGGGAGCATCCTCGGCGCGTTCGTCATCGGTGCCCTGGCCGCGCTCCTCGCCCGGCCCTCCGTGCTCGCTGGTGGCAACGTCTTCGCCGCCCGCCTGCTCGGCACACTGCGTGTCGCCGCGTCGCAGCTCACGGTCCTCGTCGTGCTGGTCGCCCTCGTCGTCCTCGTCGTCGCCGTCATCGCCCAGCCCTCTTCCGGCTCCGCGTTGCCGCTGCTGCTCGGCAACGTTGCGGTCGGGCTGACCGCGCTGGGGTTCTTCGGTGGGGTGGGGACCTCCGGCTTCGGGTCCGCCAGCGACACCGCCTCGGTGTTCGGCGGGGCCGGCGGCTGGACCTGGCTGGTCGTGCTGTTCGTCGTCGTCACCTCGGTCGCGGCCGGGCTCGCACTCGCCGTCCGCCGCAACGACCGGATCCGCACCACCATCGACTGGGTCGTCACCCCGCTGGTGTGGTTCGCACTCGGTCTGCTGTTTTTCGTCCTCGGCACCGGCGTCGCCTCGTACCAGGTGAGCAGCACGAGCTCCGTGGACGCATCGGGGTCGATCGGCGTCGCGCCGTGGACGCCGATCGTCTTCGCCCTGTGGGGCGGCGCGATCGAGGTCGTCGCCCGGTACCTCGCTCCGGTGCTCCTGCCCCGCCTCGGTGGTGCCGCGGTGCTGCGGACGTCGCGTCTGGTCGGGGCGGACCCCCGCCCCGTCGTGCCGCAAACGTTCCCGGCCGGGCCCGTCGCCGGCCAGGGTGCTCCCGTCGCGCCCACCGCGACCGTCGACCCGGCCGCTCCCGTCGCGCCCGACGCGCCTGTCGCCGCGGACGCGCCGGCTGCCGCCGCGTGGAACACTCCCCCGGCCGCTGACCAGCACGCGTCGTACCCGCCGGCCGGGCCTGCCCAGGAGCCCGCGTACGGCGTGCAGTCGAACTCCGGCGCGCAGCCGTCGTACGGGTCGCAGCCGCCCTACGGCACGCAGCCCCCGTACGGCGCACAACCCGCCTACGGGTCGCAGCCGTTCATCGGCGGTGGTGCCCCGGCTCCGGCACCGATGTCCCCGCGGTCCAAGAAGATCCTGGTCCGTTCGCTCATCGCCGGTGGCGCCGTGATCGTGGTCGTCATCGCCGGCGCGGTCACGACGAGCGTCCTCCGCGCCAACGTCTGGGGTCCGGCGCCGACCGTGAAGTCCTACGTGCAGGCCATCGCCAGCGGTGACGCAGACACCGCTGCCGACCTGAGCGAGATCCCCGACGACGCCGCGATGCTCGACTCGAAGGTGCTCGGGAGCGCGAAGGACCGCCCGTCGGACATCCGCGTCGGCCGGGTCGCCCGGACCGGTGACACCGCCATCGCCACCCTGAGCTACACCCAGGACGGCAAGAACCGCTCCGGCCAGGTGTCGTTGCGGCGCACGGGCACCTCGTTCCTGGTGAAGGACGAGTGGCGTGTCACGCAGCCCCTCGCCCAGCAGGTCACCCTGACGGCCTCCGACGTGCTCGAGGGTGCACCCGTGACCGTCGGCGGCAAGGAGATCGGGAAGATCAGCGAGGGCACGTTCACGTCCCTCGCCTACCCCGGCACCTACCAGGTCTCGGTCGGCGGTTCGAAGTACTTCACCGGCGGCACCGAGAAGGTCTCCGTGGGCGCGGCCACGTCGGGCTACGTCGACTTCGCGCCGAAGGCGACCAAGGCACTCGAGCAGGACGCCGAGCAGTACGTGACCGACCTGATCGACGACTGCGCCGAGAAGACCGAGCTCCGGGCACTGAGCGGTTGCCCCTGGTACGGGCCCTACGACGCCGACGGCGGCGTGCAGTACGACGTCACGTCGATGCCCGAGCTGGAGGTCGAGGCGTCCCGCGCCGGCACCGTGATGGTGACGAGCACGAAGGACGGGAGCGTCTCGTACAGCTACACCTCGTACCTCGGTGACAAGAAACGCGGCGAGGACTCGTTCGATGTGAACCAGTACCTGAAGGTGGAGGACGGCAAGCTCGTCTCCGCCTACTGAGCAGGAGCCGGCTGAGCAGGAGCCGGCTGAGCGGCTCCGCAGCACCACGACGGCCGACCCGGGATATCCCGGGTCGGCCGTCTCAGTAGGCTGACGAGCATGGTCAGGACACGGGCGTGGTGCAAGGGCGACACGGTCGAGCGGGACTTCCCCGTCGACCGGATCTCCGACCTCGTCGCCGATCCGGACACCTTCGTCTGGATCGACTACACCGACCCGACCTCGGCCGACCTCGAGCAGATCGAGGAGGAGCTCGGCATCCACGCGCTCGCGGTCGAGGACGCCGTCGAGCACGGTCAGCGCCCGAAGCTCGACCGGTACCGGGACAGCCTGTTCCTGGTCGTCTACGACGTGGGCGGCACGGACGACGAGGGTGACCTGATCACGCACGAGGTCAAGGCCTTCGTCACCGAACGGGCCCTCGTCACCATCCACGGGTCCGACGTCGACACCGCCCCGATGGAGCACCGGCTCACGGCGAACTCCGACATCGCCGAACACGGCGTGCCCTGGCTCGTCTGGGCACTGCTCGACGCCGTCGTCGACCGGGCCACCGACACCGTCGAGGACCTCGAGCGGCAGATCGATGCGCTCGAGGACGACCTGTTCGTACCGGGCGACCCCCGCGAGCAGCAGATCCAGCGGCGGTCGTTCCGGCTCCGCAAGACCCTCGGGGTGCTCCGGCGGCTGGTCGTCCCGACGCGGGACAGCGTCGCGTCGTTGCTGCACGGTGACGCGGAGACGATCTCGAACGGCATCCGCCCGTACTTCCGCGACGTCGAGGACCACCTGGTCTCGATCGCCGACTCGGTCGAGCAACTCCGCGACGCGGTGTCGAGCGTGCTCGACACGACCCTGAACCTGGCGTCGAACCGGCAGAACACCGTCATGAAGAAGGTCACGAGCTGGGCGGCGATCATCGCGATCCCGACCGGTGTGACGAGCTTCTTCGGGCAGAACGTCGAGTTCCCGGGCGAGGGCGCCTGGAGTGGTCTCTGGGCCTCGCTCGCGATCATCACCGCGTCGTCGCTCGTGCTCTACCGCGTCTTCAAGACCCGCGACTGGCTCTGACCGCGCAGGGCTCCGGCACCCGAACGGTCCGAGGCCCCGCCGACGTCAGAGCGCGAGTGCCAGGACCCCGGCGACGACGGTGAGCGGCGCGACGACGCACCCGAGCGCCATGTACCGGCCCCACGACAGGTGCACGCCCTCGGCCGACAGCCGGGCGTGCCACAGGAGCGTCGCGAGCGAGGCCCACGGCGTGATGAGACAGCCGGCGTTCACGCCGATGAGCAGGGCCGCGTACCGCACGGCCTCGTGCCCGGCGGCCGGTTCGAGCACCAGGTACGCCGGCAGGTTGTCGATGCCGTTCGCCGCGACCGCGCCCGCACCGCCGAGCAGCAGCAGCGGGCCGGTCCCGGTGCCGCCCTGCAGCGCGTGCACGATCGGGTCGGTGATGCCCGTCGTGTGCAGCGCCTCGACCACCACGAAGAGCCCGGCGGCGAACAGCAGGGTCGACCACGGCACGCGGGACACCCGGAGTTCGGACGGTGACCGGAACGCCGCGACCACGACGAGCACCACGGCGGCCAGGACCGCAGCGATCCACACGGTCACCCCGGCGGTCAGGGCGACGACGAGCGCGACCAGCACGGCGGAGGCCGCCCAGAAGAACACCGGGTCCTTCGGCGTGCGGACGGACACCGGCGAGTAGCGGCCGAACAGCTTGCCGCGGAACACCACGAGCAGGACGACGCACGGCACGACCACCCCGGCGACCGCGGGCCAGGCCATCAGCCCGGCGAACGGCAGCGGGCCGCCGAGCCCCATCCGGTCGACGGCGAGCAGGTTCGTCAGGTTGGACACCGGCAGCAGCAGTGAGGCCGTGTTCGCGAGCCAGACCGTGGTCAGGGCGAACGGCATCGGGGGCAGCCCCACACGCCGTGCGAGCGAGATGACGATGGGGGTGAGGAGCACCGCGGTGGTGTCGATCGACAGGAAGACGGTGCAGAGCACGGCGAGGACGACGACCGCGCCCCAGAGGCCGATGGTGCGCCCGCCACCGACCCGGGCGGCGAGGTCGGCCAGGCGGTCGAACACCCCGGCGTCCGCGGCCAGCTCGGCGACCACGGTCAGCCCGAGCACGAACCCGAGGACCGGCAGGACCCGATCGGCGAGCACGGCGAGGTCGTCGAGTGGCAGCAGCCCGAACACGACGCAGACCGCGCCGACCACGAGCAGGGCCGCTCCGATGACCGCTTGACGCACGAACACTCCTCTGGCACACACCGCGGCAGGGTGACCGGCGGCGCTCCAATGTACGGGCCGGTAGCGTTGTCAGCACGACGACAGGAGGCCTCTGTGCGCAAGTTCATGTTCAACGGTGCGGTGTGGAGTTCGCTCATCAGCGGCTACAGCGTGCTGCAGACCACCCGCCAGGGACCGCGCGACTGGCGGCTCGCGCTGACCTGGGTCGCGTGGCTCGCCACGACGATCGTGGCGATCGGCACGGTCGTCGAGGACGACCGCGCGGTCAAGGCGCGCCAGCCGTAGGTCCAGGCCGCGACCACACGACGGACGGGAGGCCCGCGGCGGATCTGCCACGGGCCTCCTGTCCGTCGTCAGCACCGTCCACGGAACCTGGTTCCGCAGCGGCAGACGCGCCCGTCAGCGCTCCGACGGCGGGATGTCGGACGTCTGGATCGGGCCGGTGAAGAGCGCCGCGCGGTCCTCCTGGCCCGGCGCGAACAGCGCCGAGTCGGCAGCGGTCGACGCCGTGCGCCGTCGCGGCGCCGTCTCGTCGACCATGAGCACGCGTTGGACCGGCAGGGCGTCGGGGTGGGTGCGCTGGATCCACTCGACGAGCTCCTCGCGGATGTAGCAGCGCAGGTCGAACAGCGACGGGGCGTCGTGCGACGTTGCGAGGACGCGCACCCGCACGTACCCCTGCACGGCGTCGGTCACCTGCAGTACCTTGACGCGGCGGTCCCACAGTTCGGTGCGGTCGAGGATGCGGTCGAGCTCCTCGCGCATCTCCCCCGGCCGGACCCGCCAGTCGAGGTCGAACTCGACTGCGCCGAGCAGTTCGCTGCCGGTCCGTGTCCAGTTCTCGAACGGCGTGCTCGTGAAGTACGTCGACGGCAGCACGAACCGGCGGTCGTCCCACAGGTGCACGACGACGTAGGTCAGCGTGATCTCCTCGATCCGTCCCCACTGCTGCTCGACCACGACGACGTCGTCCACCCGGATCGACCCGGAGAACGCCAGCTGCATGCCGGCGAACACGTTGCCGAGCGTGGACTGCGCGGCGAGGCCCGCGACCACGGAGATGAGACCGGCGCTGGCGAGCACGCTCGCGCCGGCCGCCTCGACCCCGTCGAAGGTCAGCAGGATCGCGCCGACCGCGATGATGACGAGTACGGCGACGGTGAGCCGCCGGATGATGAGCACCTGGGTGCGGATGCGACGCGCCTGCCGGTTGTCGGGCACGTCGATGCGGAACCGGTGCAACCCGAGGTCCTCGAGGAAGATCGCGACCTGGCACGCG
The DNA here is from genome assembly GCF_025677645.1 of Curtobacterium poinsettiae. Taxonomy (NCBI): domain Bacteria; kingdom Bacillati; phylum Actinomycetota; class Actinomycetes; order Micrococcales; family Microbacteriaceae; genus Curtobacterium; species Curtobacterium flaccumfaciens. Next base: position 2,875,891 of record NZ_CP106879.1, read on the forward strand.
AGCCAGCAACCGGTCGCGATCGTGACGATCAGGAAGGCGTGCGCGACCTCGTCGCGCCACGGGTACGCGTCGGCGTTCCGCGGGATGCTCGACGTGAACGCGATCCAGAGCAGGACCACCAGCAGCACGGTGCGGAAGGGGTGCTTCGTCCGTCGCGAGAGCACGCCGGCCCAGCGTTCCCGGCGCGCGATCGCCCGGAGGACCAGGTGCAGGACGAGGGCGACGACGGCGGTGACGAGCAGGGCGAACCCGATCGCGACGAGGAGTCGGAGGAGGATGTCCATCCCTCCATGCAAGCAACGGACGACGGTCGTCGTTCAGGTTCGGGCCGCCGTCAGCTGTGCGGACGTTCAGCAGTCGCGGTTCGCCCGAACCGGGGTTTGCGTGACGGCCCGGTCCGGTGCGCATGTAGGTTCTCTCGCATGACAGCGCAGAACGACACGGGTGGCAACCGAGCGCCGGCGAACGACTTCTCGCACGAGCAGGAGGGCTACCAGCACGGCCTGAAGCCCCGGCAACTGCAGATGATCGCGATCGGCGGCGCGATCGGCACCGGCCTCTTCCTCGGTGCCGGTGGACGCCTGCACACCGCGGGCCCCGCGCTCGCGCTGACCTACCTGGTCGCCGGGATCTTCGCCTTCTTCATCCTCCGTGCCCTCGGCGAGCTGGTGCTGCACCGCCCGTCCTCGGGGTCGTTCATCTCGTACGCTCGCGAGTTCTACGGCGAGAAGTTCGCGTACGCCGCCGGCTGGATGTACTTCCTCAACTGGGCGATGACCTCGATCGTCGACACCACCGCGGTCGCGATCTACCTGCAGTACTGGTCGGCCTTCACCGCCGCACCGCAGTGGCTGCTGGCGCTGATCGCCCTGGTCGTCGTCCTCGCCGCGAACATGGTCGCCGTGAAGGTGTTCGGCGAGCTCGAGTTCTGGTTCGCCCTCATCAAGGTCGCCGCGCTCGTGGCGTTCCTCGTCGTCGCGATCGTCTGGCTCGTCTTCGCCTTCCCCGTCGAGGCCGGCGGCGAGGCCGTCCGCACCGGGTTCTCGATCTGGGGCGACAACGACGGGCTGTTCCCGAACGGGCTGCTCCCCGCGGTCATCGTGATCCAGGGCGTCGTGTTCGCGTACGCGGCGATCGAGCTCGTCGGAACCGCGTCGGGCGAGACGCAGAACACCGAGAAGGTCATCCCCCGCGCGATCAACTCCGTGGTCTTCCGCATCGCGGTCTTCTACGTCGGCTCGATCATCCTGCTCTCCCTGCTGCTGCCGTACACGGCCTACAAGGAGGGCGAGAGAGCCCGTTCGTCACGTTCTTCTCGTCGCTCGGCAACCCGCAGGTCGGTTCGATCGTCGGTGGGATCATGAACTTCGTCGTGCTCACCGCGGCCCTGTCGTCCCTGAACGCCGGCCTGTACTCCACCGGACGCGCGCTGCACTCGATGGGCATGAACGGCTCGGCGCCCAAGTGGACCACGAAGATGTCGAAGGGCGGCGTCCCCTACGCCGGCATCCTGCTCACCGCGGCGTTCACCGTCGCGGGCGTCGTACTGAACTACTTCGTGCCGAGCCAGGCGTTCGAGATCGCCCTGAACATCGCCAGTCTCGGCATCATCACGGCGTGGGGCACGATCATCCTGTGCCAGATGCGGCTCCGTCAGTGGGCCAAGCAGGGGCTCGCCAAGGAACCCACCTTCCGGCTACCGGGTGCGCCCGTCACCGCCTGGCTCACCCTGGCGTTCCTCGCCTCGGTCATCGTGCTGATGGCGATCGACTACCCCGTCGGCACGTACACGATCGCGTCGCTCGTCATCGTGATCCCCCTGCTCATCGTCGGGTGGTTCCTGCAGCGTGACCGCATCCTGCGCATCGCCGCCCTGCGCGAGGGCGTCACGGGTCCCTACCCGATCGGCGTCCGCGACCCCGCCGCCTCGGTGCGACGCGACGGCGACGGGAGCTAGCGCTCCGCTTGTCCCCGGAACGCAAGGCACCCCGGCGGGAACACGAACGGTCCGGCACCCCTCGCTACCATCAGCAGGTGCCGGACCGTTCTGCTTCGCCCACACTCGACCTGCAGCTCAGCTGGCGAGGTGCCTACGGACGCCTCCGGGTGTTCGCGGATCGTCTCGAGGCCGAGACCGACTACCAGCGAGGGACGCGAACCATGGTGCCGATGGACGCGGTGCAGGGGTGGCGCCTCGGACCGTGCGACGAGGACGCCGTCTGCGTCGAGTTCCTCACCGGGCAGGACACCTACCGCGTGCTGCTCGACACCCCGGACGAGCAGCTCGCTGCGCTGGCGATCCGGAAGGTGCTCGGCCCGCCGCTGGAGTCCTGAGGACGCGCTGCCGTGCGGGCGACAGCGGTGTCCGGTTCGCCTGCAGCAGGACCGTCGGTCAGTCGTCGGTGTCGACGCGGTCGGTGACGACGTCACCGGATCCGGCGTCGATGCGCACGCTGTGCTTGGTGCCGGACGAGTCGAGCACGTCGCCCTCCCAGACGACGGAGCCGACGTGGTCGTCGAGGCCGAGTTCGGTCACGGTCCCCGCGTGCAGGTCCTGGAAGGCGTCGACGGCCTGCTCGACGCTCAGGTCGGCGGCGGCGACGAAGCGCTCGTGCTCGGCCTCGTCGTCCGCGTCGGCGGCCTCGGTCTGCGGGGTGCCGGCGACCGAGGTGCCGTCGGCGTTCGTGTGCACCTCGTGCTCGGTGCCGCCCTTCGTCACGACCAGGACCTCGTAGGCGGAGGCGCCCTGCTCCTGCTCGACCGAGATGACGGTGCCCGAGCCGACCTCGCCGCGTGCGGTGGCGACCGCTGCGAGCAGTGCCGTGTTCGAGCCGCTGGACGCGACGCCGGACGCACCGGACGCCGACGAACCGGAGCCCGACGAGTCCGTCGCCGACGAGCCGACCGAGCCGGAGCCGGCCGAGCCGGTGTCGTCGTCGGAGTCGTCGCTGGCGCAACCGGTGAGTGCGAGCGCCGCGACGATCGGCAGGGCGGCGAACGCGGCGATGCGGCGGGCGGAGGGCTTCTGGTGCTGGGTGCGGAAGTTCATGTGGACGAGCATCGCGTCGGGGTGCTGAAGCAGCCCTGAAGCCACCTGTTCAGCCGCCGAGTGCGATGCGGACGACGAACCGCGCGCCGCCGAGCGGGGACGTGACCACGGTCGTGTCGCCGCCGTGCGCCCGCACGGCGTCGCGGACGATGGCGAGGCCGAGCCCCGCGCCACCGGCGTCCCGGCTGCGGGCCTCGTCGAGACGGACGAACCGCTCGAAGACGCGCTCGCGCTCGTCCTCGGGGACGCCGGTGCCGTCGTCGTCGACCGTGAGCACCGCGGACCCGTCGTGCTCGGTGAGCGACACGGCGACGCGTGTGCTCGCGTGCCGGACGGCGTTGTCGACGAGGTTCCGGACCACCCCTGCCAGCACGCGCTCGTCGCCGAGAACCCGCGCTGCCGAGATCGCCGAGCCGTCCACCCGGACCGCCGGAGCGTCGCCGTGCCGCGCGGGCGCGTCACCGGCCGTCGACCGTGCTCGCGCGCGGGCCACCGCGTCCAACGCCAGGTCGTCGAGGTCGACGGAGCGCCGCGTGCGGATCCCGCCCTCGTCGAGGCGGGAGAGCTCGAGCAGCCCGGTGACCAGGTCCTGCAGGCGCACCGCCTCGGACCGGACGACGTCGGCGAGGTCGGCCACCTCGGTCCGCTCCGGGTGCGCGACGGCGACCTCGGCGTGCTGCCGGATCGACGCGATCGGCGACCGGAGTTCGTGGGAGGCGTCGGACACGAAGCGCCGCTGGCTCTCGGCGGACCGTTCGAGTCGGTCCAGCATGGCGTTCATGGTGCTCGCGAGCCGGGCGACCTCGTCGCCGGTGTCGGGCACCTCGACCCGGGCGTCCGGACGGGCCGCCCGGATCGTCTCGACCTCGGTGCGCATCCGCTCCACGGGCCGCAGCGAGCGTCCTGTGACGGCCCAGGTGACCGCGACCAGCAGGAGCACCAGCACGGGTACCCCCACGGCGAGGAGTGCGACGGCGGTGCGGACCGCGGTGTCGGCCTGGTCGAGCGTGGCGCCGTAGACGAGCGTCGCCTCGCCGCCGCCGGGCAGGTCCACGTCGTCCGCGACGAGCAGCCAGCGTTCGCCGTCGTGGGTCCACCGGGACTCGTCGGCGGTCGGCAGGGCGGCCCCATCGGCGTCCTCGCCATGCGCCAGGACCGCCCCGCCGTCGCCGATCACCTGCACCAGGACGTCCTCGTAGCCGGTCACTGCGGCCGCACCGTCCGCTTCGACTCGGGAGGACACCTGCTCGAGACCGGCCTCGGCCGAGGTGCGCACGCCGTCGAGCAGCACGAGCCGCAGCACGAGGACGAACGCGACGGCACCGATGACCAGCGCCGCGAGGACGACGACCCCGGCGCCGAGGGTGGTGCGTGCCCGGACCGACCGGGGGCGACGAGGCCGGTTCGGTGTGGCCCCGCTCACACGGGGGGCCGGCCGCTCAGCCACCGTCCGCCGCCAAGCGGTACCCGGCGCCACGGACCGTCTCGATCGCGGCGCGCCCGAACGGCCGGTCGAGCTTCCGGCGGAGGTGCCCGACGTACACCTCGACGATGTTCGGATCCCCCTCGAAGTCGACGTCCCAGACGTTCTCGATGACCTCGCGCTTCGACCGGACCTGACCCGGGTGCCGTGCGAGGTACTCGAGCACGGCGAACTCGCGGCTGGTCAGCTCGACCGGGGTCTCGCCGCGAGCCACGGTGCGGGCTGCGGGATCGACCACCAGGTCGCCCAGCGTCAGCACGGTGGGGCGCTCACGGGCACCCCGTCGGACGAGCGCCCGCAGCCGTGCGACGAGCACCGGGTGCGAGAACGGCTTGGTGACGTAGTCGTCGGCGCCCGCGTCGAGCGCCTCGACCTGGTCCCACTCGCCGTCCTTGGCGGTCAGCATGAGCACGGGGGTCCAGTCGCCGTCCGCACGGAGCTGCGCGCACACGGCCCAGCCGCTCAGGCCGGGCATCATCAGGTCGAGCACGATCGCGTCGTAGCGGAACTCCCGCGCGTGCCACAGCCCGTCGACGCCGTCGTTCGCGACGTCGACCGCCCACCCCTCGGCCTCGAGGCCGCGGCGCACGCCGTCGGCGAGCCGGACCTCGTCGTCGACCACCAGCACACGCATGGGGTCGATCCTGCCGTGCCCCGCTGAAGCAGGCCTGAAGCGGCCGGCGAGTGCGGCGGGGCGGACGGGAGGTCCGTGGCGGCGCCGCCACGGGCCTCCCGTCCGACGGTGGTCCGGACCAGGGCCGCGCCGCCTCGGCGGGCTCAGACCAGCAGCAGGATCCCTGCGATCACGGAGGCGACGGCGATGGCGAGCGCGATGAGCAGGAGCACGAGGTGCACCGTGTAGAACGTCGTCGGCTTGCCGGCGGCGTCGCGGGCACGGGAGTCCTTCGCGACACGCTGGAAGAAGCGCGGCCAGGTGACGACGTTGAAGACGGCGCCGATGAACAGGACGACTGCGGCGAAGACGAGCACGGGACGATCCTAGTGAACGTCCGCGGCGACGATGCCGGTACGGCGACGCCGGGCGGGTGGTGCTCGGCCGCCCCCAACGCGGCCGAGTCCCGACCCGGCAGGCCACAGGATCTGTAGCACTTGCTACAGACTGTACACGGCCTGCTCGACAGCGTCGAGGGACTACGCGGTCTCGAGCGCGGCTTCGGCGTCGGCGAGGGTGGCACGCTCGGCGTCGGTCAGGGACGCCCGTGCACCCCGGACGCCGTCGTTGATCTCGACGATGCGGCGGCTGAGCCGGGTCGCGGGGTCGTCGGTGGGCGGGTAGGCGTTGTCCACGCCGACACGGTCGTGCAGCGGCGCGAGGAGGCGCAGTGCATCGTCGACGCGGCGTGCCCGACGTCGGCGGGAGATCCGGTGCCCGACGACGAGCAGGAGCATGCCGGACGCCACGCACAGCACGGCTCCCGGCGTGGTGACGTCGTAGGGCAGCGAGAGCGCGTGCGTGACGTCCAGGTCGCCGGTGACGTGCGCGACGTCCATCACGACGACCACGACCATGCGGACGACCCCGAGCACCCCACCGAGGACCAGCACCCACAGTCCCACCAGGTCGGTGGTCGTCCGGGCCTCGCGCAGGTGGAGCACGCAGATGAACCCCGTCGCACCGAGGGCGACTCCGAGGTAGACGGTCTGCGCGATCGCGTAGACCGTCGCCGCCGGGTGCGAGCCGGCGTCGAGCATGAACGTCGTCGTGGTCGCGGGCTTGTCGAGCACCGTGAACGCGACGACGACCACCACGACGACCGCGGCGAAGGACACCACGACCGCGTTCCGGAGCCACGGCCGCGCCGCGCCGACCGCCTTCGCCACGCCCCACAGCAGCGTGCTCGTCCCGGCCACCATGAGGCAGTCGCTGATGAGGGTCACGACGTTGTGCCCGCCCAGCAGCGGGTCGAGCCACCGGTACAGCGGGTCGACGTTCGTCACGATGGTGGCGGCGAACAGCAGGAACGTGAACGCCAGGGTGCGGTCCTGCCCTCGCTGCAGGACCAACAGCACGATCGTCCCGACGATGAGCAGCACCGCCTGGACGACGGCGATGATCACCCGAAGACCCCGCGGAAGGCGCTCGGGCGGCCGCGGTGCCGACGGATCACGGTGGCCAGGCGGTCCGCGAAGACCTCGGCCTCGTGCTCGTAGGTGTTCGAGAACATCCCCCGGGCGAGTGCCCGCTCCACCTTGTACTCGGGCAGGTCGGGGATGACGTCGCGGATGTAGGCGCTCTGCGGCGCGTGCTCCTGGTGCCGGTGCAGGACGTGCCCGAGCTCGTGGCCGATGACGAACGACCGGAAGGTCGGTGAGGAGGTCGGCGAGATCATCACGAGGTGCGCGTGCTCGAGGGTGGCCACGAAGCCGCACACGGGCTCGGCAGCCAGGAACGACTCCTCGCGCACCACGATCGGCTTGCCGACGACGTCAGCCGCGGCGGCGACGGCCTGGTCGACGTCCGACCACCCCTCGGCGGCACCACGAGCCCAGAACGCCTCCACGAGGGCATCGGTCATGCGACGCTCCCCCGCTGTGATTCCTCCTCGAGCACCTCGGCGATGCGCCGCAACGCGTCGGGTGAGAGTTCGCCGGGGAAGGTCCGGGCCGCGAAGCCGCTCACGCGCGCGGACCGCAGGGACCGGACGAGGGCGAGCTGGGCACCGATCCGTTCCGGTACCTCGCTGTCCTCGAGCAGGAAGCGTTCGTCGACCTCGAAGTACCCGGCCAGCAGGCGCAGGAGCTCGGTGTCGCGGTTGCGGCGGCCGTCGCCGGAGAGCATGTAGGTCCACTTCGCCCGCGACAGCGACCCACCGTGGGCCGCGACGTACTCCTCGATGGAGGAGAACGGCACCGGAGCGCCACGCTGGGACTCCTCGAAGTCGAGGAGCAGGTTGAGGCGGCGCGCGAGCTCGGCGGCGTCGAGCGCCCCGCCCTTCAGATCACCCGTGTCCATCTCGGACTCCTCCCCAGCCGTGTCCGCGCGACCTGTGGGTCCGGCGCGTGGACGCCATGTTAGCGCGGGCGCTCGGCACGCGCGCCGCTACCCTCGTGGGCATGCCCCGCCGCTTCCCCGCCACCGTCGCGGCGCCGGTCGAGCACGAGCTCGTCATCACGAAGTCCCGGTTCATCACCACCGTCGCACCGGTGTCCGGGGTCGAGGACGCCGACCGCGTGATCGCCGAGGTCCGCCGGCGGTACTGGGACGCCCGGCACAACTGCACGGCGATGGTCACCGGCGTGCTCGGCGACCAGGCGCGTTCGTCGGACGACGGGGAGCCCTCCGGCACAGCGGGTGTGCCGATGCTCGAGGTCCTGCGACGCCGCGGTCTGACCGACGTCGTCGCAGTCGTCACGCGGTACTTCGGCGGGGTGAAGCTCGGTGCCGGCGGACTGGTCCGGGCCTACTCGACCTCGGTGTCCGAGGCACTCGACACGGCGGTCCTCGTGCGTCGCGAGGCCCTGACGCAGGTGCGCTTCGACGTCGACCACGCCGACGCCGGGCGGCTCGACAACGTGCTGCGCGACTGGGTCCGGCACCACCACGCGACGCTCGGTCCGACCGAGTACGGTCGGGCGGCGACCTTCGAGGTGTGGGTCCCCCGCGAGGCGCTCGGAACCCTGACCGCCGACCTCGCCGCCGCGTCAGCCGGTTCGCTCGAACCCGTCATCGGCGAGGAGCGGATCGTCGACGTCCCCGCCGACTGAATCCGCGGTTCCTGCACACCTCGGGCGTGTCACCGCTTCGGCGTGAGAACCTGCCCGGAACGCACGAACGCCCCGACTCGATGAGCCGGGGCGTTCGTTCTGCGGTGCACCCCCTCGGACTTGAACCGAGAACCCACTGATTAAGAGTCAGTTGCTCTGCCAATTGAGCTAGAGGTGCATGTTCCGGCTTCCGTGCCGCAACGGGAATCAACAATAGCATGGGTTTCGCGCGCCCACGACCACTCGTCGGCGCACGACGCGAACAGGAGCACCATGACCGACCGTCTCGTCCCCGGCGACACCGCCCCCGACTTCACGCTGCCCGACCAGGACGGCGCCCGGCACTCCCTGGCTGCCCTGCGCGGCAAGAAGGTCATCGTGTACTTCTACCCGGCGGCGTCGACCCCGGGCTGCACCACCGAGGCCTGCGACTTCCGCGACAACATGTCCTCGCTGCAGGCAGCCGGCTACGAGGTCCTCGGCGTCTCGAAGGACGAGCAGGCGAAGCTCAAGACATTCCAGCACGAGCAGGCGCTGACCTTCCCGCTGCTGAGCGACCCCGATCTCGCCGTGCACAAGGCGTACGCGGCCTGGGGCGAGAAGAACAACTACGGCAAGATCGTCACCGGCACGATCCGGTCCACGATCGTGGTCGACGAGGACGGCGCGGTCCAGCTGCCGCTCTACAACGTCAAGGCCACCGGGCACGTCGCGAGCCTGCGGAAGAAGCTCGGCCTGGTCTGAGGACCGGCCACGCACCGGAGGCCCGGTGCCAGTTCTCGGAACCGGCACCGGGCCTCCAATGCGCTGTCTGCAGACCGCCCTCGCAGGCTCGGCCGGCGCTGGCGCCGCGCGCCGCTGGCGCGTCGCCCCGTGCGGGGCGCGCGCTACTCGGCCGGACGCGCGAGCGCGGCCGTCACCGACCGCGACAGCACCAGCGTGATGCCGAGCAGGGCCGGGACGAGCAGCACCCAGCCGACCGCGGCGACCCGGAAGACGCCCTGGAACGCGCCGATCGCGATGGCGCCCTGCAGGACCTGCCAGACGATGATCCCGGAGCGCACCCACGACCGGCCCTGCCACAGGCCGTTCAGCAGCGCACCGAGCCAGAGCGCAGCGATGGCGACGAGGACGGTGAGGGCGATGCCGGAGGCAATGCTCGTGGCCGGGGCGACGAGCAGTTCGACGACCAGGACGACGGTCACGACCACCAGCGCGAGGAACTCGAGGCCGACCACCGCGAGCAGCCCCAGCATCGCCGGCGACCGGCGCGCGACTGGTGCGGAGGGATCGGTGTCGTTCGGGGTGTCGTCGTGCACAGTGATCCTCCAGCATCGGAACCCTTGATTTGGCCCTACCAGTATGGAACGATATTGGAGGTCGTTTGGACGGCACGATGTGGTGTGCGTCTCCCGTGGTTCATCGCTCCTCCCCCGAGCGTCTCGCGGGCGTCAGACACGCTTCCTGCGGACTCCTCCCCACAGTTGTCCCCTCCATGCCGCATGCATGGTCAGCGGTCCGATCCCCCGAGCCACGGCCCCGGCCTGCCGTTCGAGCATCGACATCAAGGAGCACCACACATGGACTGGCGTGACAAGGCTGCCTGCCTCACCGCAGACCCCGAGCTCTTCTTCCCCGTCGGGAACACCGGGCCCGCCGTCGACCAGATCGAGAAGGCCAAGTCGGTCTGTGCGCGTTGCACGGTCACCGAGATGTGCCTGCAGTACGCACTCGAGAACAACCAGGACTCGGGTGTCTGGGGTGGTCTCAGCGAGGACGAGCGTCGTGCGCTGAAGCGTCGCGCCGCCCGCGCTCGCCGCGCGTCCTGACCCCGGTCGCCCGACACCACGACGCCCGTCGTCCCTCCGGGGGCGGCGGGCGTCGTCGTGCGCGCGGAGCGGCTTCTGCAAAACACCGGTGTTCACGCGTCGAACACCGGAACGCGGGTGTTCGACCGGTGAACACCGGTGTTTTGCGGACTCGAACCGGGCGTCAAGCGGGGGCGGTCAACCAGCGGAACGGGATGGTGATCGTCACCTCGGTGCCGCTGCCCGTCAGGGTGTGCCAGTCGATGGTGCCGCCGAGCTCACCCTGGATGAGCGTGCGGACGATCTGCGTACCGAGCCCCGAGCCGACCTTGCCCTCGGGGAGCCCCACCCCGTTGTCGCGGACCTCGATCTCCAGGTGGTCGTCGAAGCGGCGGGCGACGATCTCGACCTCGCCGTCACGGCCGTCCAGCCCGTGCTCGACGGCGTTCGTCACGAGCTCGGTGAGCCCGAGGGCAAGTGGTGTCGCAGCCTCGGAGGGCAGCACGCCGAACTCGCCGGTCTTCTTCGGGTGCACGGTGGTGTTGTGCGACGCGGCGACCTCGGTCACGAGCTTGAGCACCGAGTCGAACACCTCGTCGAAGTCCACCGTCTGGCTGAGGCCGCTCGACAGCGTGTCGTGCACGACGGCGATGGCGGCGACGCGACGCATGGCGTTCTGCAGGGAGGTCCGCGCTTCGTCCGAGTGCGTGCGACGCGCCTGGATCCGCAGCAGGGACGCCACCGTCTGCAGGTTGTTCTTCACCCGGTGGTGGATCTCGCGGATCGTGGCGTCCTTGGTGATGAGCTCGCGCTCCTGGTGCCGCAGCTCGGACACGTCGCGGCAGAGCACGATGGCGCCGATGCGCTCACCGTGGTCGCGGAGCGGGATCGAGCGGAGCGACACCGTGACGCCCTTCGACTCGATGTCGGCCCGCCACGGTGCACGGCCGGTGACGACGAGCGGCAGGGACTCGTCGACGTCGAGCTGGGCGCCGATGAGCTCGGTGGTGACCTCGGCGAGGGACTTCCGCTCGAGTTCCCCCTCGAAGCCCATCCGGTTGAACGCGCTCAGGCCGTTCGGGCTCGCGAACGTGACGATGCCGGCGGTGTCGAGGCGCAGCAGACCGTCGCTGGCACGGGGCGCACCACGACGGGGACCGGCCGGTGCCCCGAGGTCCGGGAAGTCACCGGTGGCGATCATGCCGAACAGGTCGTTCGCGCTCGCGGTGAAGTTGAGCTCCTGGCGGCTCGGGGTCCGCATCTCGTCCTGGTTGGAGTGCCGGGTGACGACGGCGATCGGTCGCTCGGTGGTCTCGGCGCTCTTCGCGCTCAGGCGGCGGAGCACCGGGATCGCGCGGACGCGGGTCGGGGTGTCCTCGTACCAGTCCGGCTCGGCGGAGTCGACGACCCGTGACCCGGCGAAGCTCTCGGTCACCTGGCCGCGCCACTCCTCGCGGATCTCCTGCCCGACGATGTCGCGGTAGAACAGCGTCGCCGCGGAGCTCGGTCGGGCGTGCGCGACGGCCACGAACGAGCCGTCCTCGGCGGTCGGGACCCAGAGCACCATGTCGGCGAAGGACAGGTCGGCGAGGAGCTGCCAGTCCCCCACGAGCAGGTGGAGCCACTCCACGTCTGCTTCCGAGGAACGGCCTTGCGCGAGGACGAGGTCACTGAGGGTCGACACCCAGCCAGTCTAGGTCCGGCGCCTTGTGGAGAACGTCGCCCTGTCCACAGGGCAGACCGGTATGTATTTTGTATGTCACACGCCCCATACGCTCGCTCCAACGACGGAAGGGGCAGGGGTGGCAGAGCAGGCACGCCGCATCGATCACGAGACGACGACGGCGCACCCACCGCCGCTGCGCATCGTCGAACCGGCACCGGAGCCTGCCGTGGCGACCGGCCTCCCGGACCCGGCGACGACGGCGCGGGCGCTCGGGCTCTGCGTCGCCGAGGTGCTCACCGGCGCGCGGGAGGTCGACAGCATCGCCCGGTGGATCAGCGACGACGTGCAGCGGCACCTGCAGCAGCGGGCCGCGGTGGCAGCGCACGCCAGGGGCTCCGGTCGGCGGGCACGCGGGCGCCCGGTGCTCCGGGTCGGCAGCGTGCTCGTCTGCCGCCCCGCGGCAGGCGTCGCCGAGGCGACGGTGGTCGTGCACGCGCGCAGTCACGCTCGGGCGGTCGCCATGCGGCTCGAAGAGCGACACGGACGGTGGCAGGCGACCGCGATCGGGGTCCTGTAGCCGGGTGGCGGGCAGACGGGAGGCACGGTGCCAGCTGGCACCGTGCCTCCTGTCCGTCCTGTGTGGACGCTAGTTCTTCTTGGCGGCCTGACGACGCTCGGCGCGGTTGCTCGCCGCGGCCTGACCGGAGGCCGTGGCCGCGTTGCCGAACGCGGAGCCCTGCTCCGGCTCGGCGGCCGCTTCGGCCTCGGCCTGGGCGCGCTGCGCGCGGGCGGTCGCCGCCTGCTCGAGGCGACCCTTCTCGTCGCGGACCTCGACCTCGCCGTCGATCGACGGTGCCGAGTACTCCAGGCCGGAGACCTCGTCCTCGCCGAGACCCTTGGCCTCGATCACCGCGTTCTCGCCGTCGGACTGCACCTGGACCTCGAGGTTGAAGAGGTAGCCCACGGACTCCTCGCGGATCTGCCCCATCATCGTCTGGAACAGGGCGTAGCCCTCGCGCTGGTACTCGACCAGCGGGTCACGCTGCGCCATCGCGCGGAGGCCGATGCCGTCCTTCAGGTAGTCCATCTCGTACAGGTGGTCGCGCCAGCGGCGGTCGATCACCGAGAGCACCACGCGACGCTCGAGTTCACGCATCGCCTCGTCGCCGAGGAGCTCCTCACGCTGCTGGTAGGCCAGCTTGGCGTCGGAGAGGATCTCGCGGGCCAGGAAGTCACGCGACGCCTTGCCCTTCGAGCCGGCCTCGGTGATGACCTCGTCGATGGAGATCGAGATCGGGTAGAGCGTGCCGAGCTCGGTCCACATGGCGTCGAGGTCCCAGTCGTCCGGGGAGCCTTCGCCGGTGTGGCTGTCGATCACGTCGTCGATGACGGCCTTGAGGAACGACTGCGCGCGGTCGTGCAGGTCGTCGCCCTCGAGGATGTGGCGGCGGTCGCTGTAGATCGCCTCCCGCTGGCGGTTCAGGACGTCGTCGTACTTCAGGACGTTCTTGCGGATCTCGGCGTTGCGGCCCTCGACCTGCGCCTGGGCGGACCGGATCGCGCGGCCGACGAGCTTGTTCTCGATCGCCAGGTCGTCCGGGACGTTCGAGCGGCCCATCAGGCTCTCGGCGGCACCGGAGTTGAACAAGCGCATCAGGTCGTCGGTCAGCGACAGGTAGAAGCGGCTCTCGCCCGGGTCACCCTGGCGGCCGGACCGGCCACGCAGCTGGTTGTCGATGCGCCGCGACTCGTGGCGCTCGGTGCCGAGCACGTACAGGCCGCCGACGGCGCGGACCTTGTCGCCCTCTTCCTCGACCTCGGCCTTGACGCGGGCGAACACGTCGTCCCACTCGGCCTCGTACTCGTCGGGGGTCTCGGTCGGCGACAGACCCTTGGCGTGCATCTCCTGCACGGCGAGGAACTCCGCGTTGCCGCCGAGCATGATGTCGGTACCACGACCGGCCATGTTCGTCGCGACGGTCACGGCGCCGAAGCGACCGGCCTGGGCGACGATCGCGGCTTCGCGTGCGTGGTTCTTCGCGTTGAGGACCTCGTGCTTCACGCCCTGCTTGGCGAGGAGCTTCGACAGGTACTCGGACTTCTCGACGCTCGTGGTGCCGACGAGGACGGGCTGGCCCTTCTCGTGGCGCTCCGCGATGTCCTCGGCGACCTGCTCGAACTTCGCCTTCTCGTTCTTGTAGACGAGGTCGGTCTGGTCGATGCGCTGCATCGGCTTGTTCGTCGGGATGGGCACGACGCCGAGCTTGTAGGTCGACATGAACTCGGCCGCCTCGGTCTCGGCGGTACCGGTCATGCCGGAGAGCTTCTGGTACAGGCGGAAGTAGTTCTGCAGCGTGACGGTGGCGAGGGTCTGGTTCTCGGCCTTGACCTCGACGCCCTCCTTCGCCTCGATCGCCTGGTGGATGCCCTCGTTGTAGCGGCGGCCCATCAGGATGCGGCCGGTGTGCTCGTCGACGATGAGCACCTCGCCGTTCATCACGACGTAGTCCTTGTCCTTCTTGAACAGGGCGACGGCCTTGATGGAGTTGTTCAGGAACGAGATGAGCGGGGTGTTCGCCGACTCGTAGAGGTTCTCGATGCCGAGGTAGTCCTCGACCTTCTCGATGCCGGGCTCGAGGACGCCGACGGTGCGCTTCTTCTCGTCGACCTCGTAGTCCTCGCCCGGGGTGAGGCGCTTGGCGATCGAGGCGAACTCGGTGAACCAGCGGTTGGCCTCGCCCGAGGACGGACCGGAGATGATGAGCGGCGTGCGGGCCTCGTCGATGAGGATCGAGTCGACCTCGTCCACGACGGCGAAGAAGTGACCGCGCTGCACCATGTCGGACGCCTGCCACGCCATGTTGTCGCGCAGGTAGTCGAAGCCGAACTCGTTGTTCGTGCCGTACGTGATGTCGGCGGCGTACTGCTCGCGGCGCTCGGCCGGGGTCTGGTTCGCGATGATGCAGCCGGTGGTCATGCCGAGCGCGCGGAAGACGCGGCCCATGATCTCGGACTGGTACGACGCCAGGTAGTCGTTGACCGTGATGACGTGCACCCCGCGCGACGGGATCGCGTTGAGGTACGCGGCGGTCGTCGCGACGAGGGTCTTGCCCTCACCGGTCTTCATCTCGGCGATGTTGCCGAGGTGCAGGGCCGCGCCGCCCATGAGCTGCACGTCGAAGTGCCGCATGCCGAGGGTCCGCTTCGCGGCTTCTCGAACAGCGGCGAACGCCTCGGGCAGGAGGTCGTCGAGGGTCTCGCCGTTGGCGTACCGCTCGCGCAGCTCCTTGGTCTCGTCGTGGAGTTCCTCGTCGGTGAGGCTCGAGAAGTCGTCCTCGAGGTCGTTGATGGCCGAGGCGTACGCCTTCAGCCGACGGAGGGTTCGTCCTTCGCCGATGCGGAGGACCTTCTCCAGCACGTTTGCCACGTGAACTCCTTACGAGGTCGTCGCGCGCGACCTGCGCGCCCGATCGACCAGTCATGCTAGCAACCCGCGAACGCACGGCGCTGTGAGCGGCGCGGCTGTGGCGGACACGGGTGTGCGCGGCCCGCGAACGGGCCGCGCACACGGTGCGGAACGCAGGTTCCGCGTCGGGGTCAGGCGATCGCGGCTGCACGCTCCGCGTCGGCGTCCACGTCGGCCGACGCCTGGCCGGCGGGCACCTCGTCGATGCCGATCACCCCGTAGTCCCAGCCCTTGCGTCGGTACACGACACTCGGACGACGGGTCTCGGCGTCGAGGAACAGGTAGAAGTCGTGCCCGACGAGCTCCATGTGGTACAGGGCGTCGTCGACCGTCATCGGGGCGGCCTCGAAGACCTTGTGGCGGATGACGACCGGGCTGTAGACCTCGTTCTCGTCCTCGGCGGCCTCCTGGTCGACGACCGGGACGGCACCGGTCGCGACGTCCTCGATGAGCTTGCCGTCGGCCGGGACGACACCCATGCCGTCGAAGCCGCTGCCGGCGGCCTCGGCGACCGAGGTGGGGCGGTGCCGACCGTGGTGCACCTTGCGGCGGTCACGCGCCCGACGGAGGCGTTCCATGATCCGCGCGAAGGCGAGGTCGAAGGCGGCGTACTTGTCCGACGCCGCGGACTCGGCCCGCACGAGCGGCCCCGGTCCGATCAGCGTGAGCTCCACGCGGTCCTCGCCCTGGCTGCCGCTCGACTTCTCGTTGTGGCGGCTGATGCGCACCTCGAAGGCGAGGGCGCGGTCGGCGAGCACGTCGATCTTCTCGGACTTCTGTTCGACGTAGGTGCGGAAACGGTCGGTGACCCCGACGTTCCGGCCCGTGATCGTCACGTCCATGTGGCGGCTCCCATCCAGTGTCGGCGCGTCGCCTCCGTCCGGCGACCCGAACGCCTTGTCGCGAGGCTAGACCCGGCGCACCGTCGGCGTCACGGGGAGGCGGCGAGTCCGTCGGACACTCACCGGACACACAGCGGCCACCGGGTGTTCACCAGGCGTCAGGCGTCGACGGTCGCCACGGCGACGCAGCGCACCACCCGGCCACCGGCGGCCCGCACCGCGCGGACGCCCTCGGCCATCGTGACGCCCGTCGTGACGACGTCGTCGACGAGCACGACATCGCGGCCGTCGACGCCGGTCGCGTGCAGGGTCCCGACGGTCGCCGCGACGCGTTCCACCGCCGACCGCTCCTTCTGTCCCGGTCCGGATCGCCGTCGTCCGGCCGCGGTGCGGACGAGACGCCCCGTGTGCCGGACACCACCACGGGCGAGCAGCAGCACGACCGGGTCGAACCCACGTCGTCGGGCACCCGCCCGGGACGGCGGCACCCGGAGCACCACGGTGCCGTCCGGGGCCGCGGCGAGCGCCGCACGGACGAGTGCACCGAAGCGGACGCCGAGCGGACGGGCGACGTCGACCCGCCCCCGGAGCTTGAGCTCGAGGACCAGGGTGCGGACCAGCCCCTCGTACTCGAAGGCCGCGTCGAGCCGGACACCGGCGACCAGCCGGACCCGCCGGGGCCGTGCTGCGAGCGCCGCCCGGCACGGTGGGCAGAGCGCGCGGTCCTGGCGGCCGCAGCCCAGGCAGGTGACGGGCAGGAAGAGCCCGAGCACGGCGAGCAGGGCATCACGCCACGGGGTGGAGTCGTCGTCAGGGGGCATGCCCACGACTGTGGTGGTGACCGGACGGTGGTGGTGGGCCGTGGTGCCGGACGGTGGACGGGCCTCCAGGCCGGCTGGGGTGTGGAGGACCGTCGCGTCAGCGCTGGACGCCGAGCACGTCGGCGGTGACGCCCGTCGTGTCCCAGCCACCCCCGGTGGACTGCAGGACGTTGCCGTCCGACATCCGGAGCAACAGCGCGCCGCCGCCGCCGCCGCTGATGGCGGTGGCGCGCCCGTCGGGCTTCGGCAGGGTGCTCGACTTGCCGCCGATCGTCGTGCGCACGATGTTCGGACCGGTGGGGGTCTGCCCGACCGAGGCGACGTCGGTGTCGTTCACCCATGCGGCGTCGACCGCGGTGCCGCTGGCCGCCTGCACCCGGACCGGGGCGCCGAACGAGGTCGGTGACCGGTCGGACCCCCGGATGATCGCCATCACGTACAGGCCGGGGCCGTCCGAGGTCTCGATGAGTGCGAGGGCCCTGGTGGAGTCGCGGGACACCTCGAACGACACGAGGTCGCCGCGCGGCAGGGTGGTGCGCACCTGGTGGGGGTCGCCGCCGAGCCCGTACGCGGTGATGCGGCGGGTGTCGGACTGCTGTCCCACCCAGACGAAGCCGAGGTCGTCGACGGCGGGGGCGATGAGGCCGTCGCGGGCATCGACGCGCAGGCGGTCCTTGCCGCGCACGACGATGACGCCGTCCCGGTTGCCGACGGCGGCGGTGGTGCCGGACGCCGACAGGGCGATCGACGTCGGGTCGAGGCCGGCGATCGCGGCGCCGACGCCGCTGCCGAGTTCGGCGACCTTGCCGGTTCCCGAGGCGGCGTAGCCGACGACGCCGTCCTCGTCGACCAGGGGTCGGGGATCGACGTCGGGGTTCTGCTGGGCGTCCGCTCCCCCGGAGTCCGGCACCGACAGCGTCGCGCCCTCGATCGTCATCGAGACCGACGAGATGGTGGCGACCGAGGCAAGCGACTTGCTGAGCTGTTCGCGCATCCGGACCCTGTCGACGGTGCTCGCGCCCAGGGCGTCGCGCGACAGGTCGACGAGGGCCGTGCCGCTGTCGATCGTCACCGCGTTGAGGGACAGCTGAGTGCCCTCCGGGAACGACGAGACGACGGCGCCCTTCAGCCAGTCGGTGGGGCCGGCGAGCAGGGCGCTCGCGATGCGCGTGCTCGTGGAGGACCGGGCGAGGAACCAGCGCTGGTCGGGCACCAGGAACCTGTAGGTGGGGTCGTAGAAGTACAGCGCGTGCGGTTGGAACACCGACTCGAAGCTGACCGGCGACAGGATGATGCCGTCCGGGGCGTAGGCGATGCGCCACTCGCCGTCCTCGCGGACGAACTGGAACGTCAGCGTCGACGAGGTCGGGCGGACGGCCTGGGTGTACTCCCCTTCGGAGTCGACCGTGGCGCTGGCCGTCATCGTGTAGGTGAGTTCGCGGTCGTCGGCGCGTTCGACGGTGCCGCTGCCGTCGCGGATCGTGACGCCCTGCCGTGGGTTCCACTGCTGGGCGAAGTCGGCGGCCAGGAACTGCCGGGCGATGGCGTAGTTGTCCTGGGCGCCGGTGGCGGCGGCGATGAACCCGCGGAGGATCGCCGTCTGGTCGGACCCGGTGATCGGCTTGTCCGGCCGGAAGTCGACGCCCGAGAGTGACTCGTCCTTGATCGTCTGCCCGGTGCGGACGGCACCGTCGGTCGGGATGGCCGCGCAGGCGGTGACCGCGAGCAAGCTGACCGCGGCGAGCGCGACGGCGAGGACGTGGCGGATCCGGTGGCGCATCAGGACTCCTCTCGCACGGCGCGGGGGCCGTCGTACGACTCGTCGAGCTCGGGCAGCGGGATGGCCGAGGTGGCGGTGGTGCCCTGCTCGTTGCGGGGCAGGGTGAGCACGAACGTCGAGCCCTCGCCCGGTCGGGACCACACGTCGATGCGCCCGCCGTGGAGCTTCGCGTCGCCGAGGCTGATGGCCAGACCGAGGCCGGTGCCGCCGATGGTGCGCTTCCGGCTCGGGTCGGCCCGCCAGAACCGGTCGAACACCCGTGCGGCGTCCTCCGGCGGCATGCCGACGCCCTGGTCGCGGACGGCGATGGCGACGGTTCGTGCGTCGCTGTCGACGACGACCTGCACCGGCTTCGCGTCACCGTGCTCGATGGCGTTGCCCACGAGGTTGCGCAGGATCCGGCGGACCCGCTTGGCGTCGAGCCGCATCGTGGTGTGTCCGCCGGGGGTCGCGAGCTGCAGGTCGATGCCGGCACGCTCGGCCAGCGGGCGGAACTCCTCGACGATGTCCGCGGCGAGCGCCGCCGGCACCGACGGTTCGGTGTCGAGCTGCACCGCTTGCGCGTCGTAGCGGGAGATCTCGAGCAGGTCGGCGAGGAGCAGCTCGAACCGCTCCACCTGGGCGTGCAGGAGCTCGGCGGACCGGCCGACCGACGGTTCGAACGCGTGCCGGGAGTCGTAGAGCATGTCGCCGGCGAGGCGGATGGTGGTGAGCGGCGTGCGCAGCTCGTGCGAGACGTCGGACACGAAGCGCTGCTGCACGCGGGAGAGCTCGGCCAGCTGGGTGATCTGGCGGCTGACCGCCTCGGCCATCCCGTTGAAGCTCCGTGCCAGGGTCGCCAGGTCGTCCTGGCCGCGCACCGGGATGCGCTCGTCGAGGCGCCCCGCGGCGATCTTCCGGCTCGTCTCGGCGGCACCACGGATCGGCACGACGACGAGCCGGACGACGAGCGACGTGACCAGGGCGATGAGCACCATCAGGGCCACACCGCCGATGGAGAGCGTCTGGGAGACGAAGTCCAGGGTCTGCTGCGCGTCGGACAGGTCGTAGACCAGGTAGAGCTCGTACTGGCCGGCGCTCGGGATCTGCAGCGTGGACCCGACGGCGAGGCCCGGCACCCGGCGCCCGTCGTCGTCGAGCTCGACGGGCTGCAGGCTGAGCCGACCGGTGTTCTGCCCGACCTCCTTGCGCAGGGCATCCGTGATGACCGCGTCCGGGAAGTCCTGGCTGGCGATCGTCTGGAGCGTCTGCGGGGTGGACTGGTCCGGGCTCCGCTCGATGGCGATGCTCGTGCCACCCGGACTCGTCGTGTTCGACAGGATCGCCTGCTGCGCCTCGTTCTGCAGGGTCTCGAGCTCGGACTGGTTGTTGTCCTCGGCCGCGGTCGCCGCGTCGAAGATCCCCTGGGCGACGATGGTGGCCCGGGCCGACTCCGACTCGATCTGGTCGCGGCGCTGCGAGTAGACGTTCGTCGAGATGCTCACCATGACCGCGGTGCCGATGATCGCCACCGCGAGTCCCGTCGTCATCACGGTGATGGCGACCGAGCGGAACATGAGCGAGCGCCGCCACAGGTAGGCGATCGGACGCCAGGCGCGTCGGAGCCAGCGTCGCATCCGGCGACGGCTGCGGTCGACGACACCGATCGAGACGGTGGTGCTGCCGGCGCCGCCGGCCCCACCGACCCGCCCGGAGCGTGCCGAGCCCGACGGGCGCGTCGAGGGCGGCACGGTGCTCAGGCTCCTCCGGCGCGGTACCCGACGCCGCGGACCGTGGTGACGGTCTTCGGGTTGTCCGGGTCGTGCTCGATCTTCGCGCGGAGCCGCTGCACGTGCACGTTCACCAGGCGTGTGTCCGCCTTGTAGTGGTAGCCCCAGACCTGCTCGAGCAGCATCTCGCGGGTGAACACCTGGTTCGGCTTCTCGGCGAGCGCCCGGAGCAGGTCGAACTCGAGCGGCGTGAGCGCGATCACGGTGTCGCCGCGGCGCACCTCGTGCCCGGCGACGTCGACCGTGACGTCGCCGACGTGCAGGACGGTCGCGTCGGACGCGCTCGGTCGCAGACGGGTCCGGATGCGGGCGACGAGCTCCTTCGGGTTGAAGGGCTTCACGACGTAGTCGTCGGCACCGTTCTCGAGCCCGAGGACGACGTCGGCGGTGTCGCTCTTCGCGGTGAGCATGATGATGGGCGTGCCGCTCTCGGCGCGGATGCGCTTGCACACCTCGATGCCGTCGATGCCGGGCAGCATGACGTCGAGCAGGACGAGGTCCGGCTTGGTGGCGTGGAACGCGTCGACGGCGTCGTTGCCGTCGGCGCTGAACTCGGGTTCGTACCCCTCGGAGCGGAGCACGATGCCGATCATCTCGGAGAGGGCCTGGTCGTCGTCGACGACGAGGATGCGCGGTGTCATGTGATCTGGACTCCGGGTGGCGTGCGGGTGCCGTGGTCGGCACGTGTCCCCACACGATAGCCGAGGCCCCGCCGCGCCGGGTTTTCCGCCAGGATGGGGGTGGACCGTGCATCGCTGGCACGGTCCGACACGACGAGGGGGCTGGAGTCATGTCCGATTGGCACACACCGGGCGGTGGGCAGCAGGGTGCGCCGACGCCGCCGGCGTCCGGACCGGCGCAGGGACCAGGACCCCTGCCTGGAGGCCCGCCCCGCTTCTCCGTGCCGCCGCAGCCCGCCCCGGGGCCGGGTCCGGGGCGACCGGGCGGCCCGTCCGGCGGCTCGCGTCCGGTGATCCCGCTGCGCCCGCTCGGCCTCGGGGACATCCTGGCCGGCGCCTTCACGGTCTTCCGCCGGAACGCCCGCGTCCTGCTGCTGTGGAGTGTGCTGTTGAGCGGTGTGCTCGGTCTGCTCTCGACGTTGGCCAGCACGTTCGGCCAGCAGGCGCTGCAGTCGCGGATGTTCTCGGCGCTCGACGGCGGCAGCGGTGCCGACTCGGTGGTCGCGGGCACCCTGACGCTCACGGCACTGCTCTCGGTCGTGCTGCCGTTCCTCGCCTACCTCGGTCGCGGGTTCCTGGTGGCGCCGGTCGCCGCGGACACCGGGCAGCGGGTGCTCGGCCGTCGCGCCACGTTCCGGGGGCTGTGGGCGCTGCTCGCCGGCCGCCGGTGGTCCGTCGTCGCGTGGATGCTCGTGCAGATCGGGGCCGGCGTGGTCCTCGCGATCCTGGCCGGACTCGTGTTCTTCGGGGTGTTCGCGGCCATGGGTGCCGCCGACTCCGGCACCGGGTGGTTCGTGCTGGCGCTCGTGCTGTTCGTGCTCGGCATCGGTGTCGTCGTCGTGTGGCTCGCCACGCGCTTCGTGCTCACCGTCCCGACCATCGCGCTCGAGGGCCGGCCGGTCTTCGCCGCAGCCGCACAGTCGTGGCGTCTGACACGCGGGGCCTTCTGGCGGACCTTCGGCATCCTGCTGCTCGTGCGGCTCGTGTTCGGGTTCGCGGCGTCCATCGCGTCGATCCCGCTCACCATCGGCGTCGTGCTCATCGGGGGCACCTTCGACCCCCTCGGCCAGACGGGAGGCACGTCGGGAGTCGGCACCGGTGCGGGCATCGCCATCGTCGTCGGCAGCCTGCTCGCGATCGCGGTGCAGTGCATCACCGACGTGCTGAGCGCGTCGATCACCACGTTCCTCGCCGTCGACCGGCGGATCCGCACCGAGGCCCTCGACCAGCGGATCGCGTCGCACCTGGACTCCGGGCAGCCGGCCGACCCGTTCGCGCCGTCCGCGCCCGTCGCGCGCCCGCCGTGGCCGCCGCAGCAGCAGTGGGGCGGTCAGCAGTGGCAGGCGCAGCAGTGGCAGGCGCAGCAGCAGCCGTGGCAGCCCGGTCAGCAGCAGCAGCCGTGGCAGCAGGGTCCGGGCCAGGCGCCGCCGGACGGCTCAGCGTGACGGCGGTCGACCCGGACGAGGCGCGTCGCCTGCTCGAGCGCGAACTCGACCGCGCCGCCTACGACGGTGCCCGGCCGACGTGGTGGGACCGTGCCTCGCGCTCCTTCCTCGACTGGCTCGGGTCGCTCCGTGCCGACGGCCTCGACTCGCCCGCTGCGGCACGCACCGCGCTCGTGATCGCGATCGTGGTGCTCGTCGCCGTCGTCGTGCTCGTCGTCGTCGCCCGCGGGCTTCCCCGCCGACGCGCCCGGGCCGGTGACGGCGACACCGGCGGGGTGTTCGACGCCGACGACCTGCGCTCCGCCCGGGAACTCCTCGAAGCGGCCCAGGCCGCCGTCCGTCGCGCCGACTGGTCGGCAGCGGTGCTCGACGGGTTCCGCGCGATCGCCAGAGGGCTCGGCGAACGCGACCTGGTGCCCGACGTGCCCGGAGCCACCGCGCGGACGATCGCCGCACGGGGCGCCGTGCCGTTCCCCGCGTCGGCGGGTGCGCTCGATGCGGCAGCGACCGCCTTCGACGCGGTGCGGTACCTCGGTGCCGAGGCCGACGAGGCCGCTGCCCTCCGCGTGCTCGACACCGAGCGCTCCGTCCGGCAGGCCCGGCCCGCCCGGGCCGACGGACCGGTGGTGCCGGCATGACGACCGACAACGCCACGCGGACGAGCGCCGGGCCGGCGCGGGCTCACGCTCCGGCTCCGGCCGAGGGACGCCGGTTCCGCGTCGGGTTCTGGGTCGCCATCGTCCTGGTCGGCGTCCTGCTCGCCGCCCTGACCGCCCTCGTGCAGGGCACCGACCCGGACGCACCGCGCGCACTCGACCCGACCTCGACGACGGCCAGTGGTTCGGCCGCCCTGGTCCGGGTGCTCGAGCAACGGGGCACCGCGGTCTCCGTCACCGACACCGTCGACGGCGTCGGCGGCATCGACGGCGGCACGGTGTTCATCGACGACGCGGACGGTGCGCTCGACCCGGCCGTCGCGGAACGCATCGCCCGCACGGCCCGGCACGTCGTGGTCGTGGGCACGAGCGGCGCCGGACTCGAGGCACTCGGACTCCGGGTCGACCCGGCGGTCCAGGTCGACGGTGACGCCACCGTCTCGACGGCCTCGTGCGGGATCCCGGCGGCGGCCTCGGCAGCCCGGGTCACCACCGCCGGCTCCGGGTACACCGTGCACGACGACGCCGCCGAACGGTGCACGCCGACGGGCGAGGGCGGCTCCCGGGTCTGGGGCCTCGTGCGCACCGCCACGCCCGGCGGCGACGTCACGCTGCTCGGCACCACCTCGGCGTTCCGGAACGACACGATCGCCACCGCCGGGAACGCCGCGCTCGCCCTCGGCCTGCTCGGCGCCGACGAGCGGCTCGTCTGGTACAACCCGGCCGTCGGCACCCCCGACGCCGCTCCGACCCTCGGCGAGCTCGCCCCGCCGTGGGTCCCGAGCGCGCTCGCTCTGCTCGCCCTCGTCGCCGTGGCGGCCGGCGTCTGGCGGGGCCGACGGCTCGGCCCCCTCGTCGTCGAACGGTTGCCCGTCGTCGTCCGTGCTGCCGAGACCACCGAGGGGCGCGCCCGGATGTACGCCCGCACCCGCGACCGCACCCACGCCCTCGACACCCTGCGCGTCGCCGCCGTCCGCCGCATCGGCAGGATGCTCGGTCTGCCCCGCTCGGCACACGTCGACGAGGTCGTCCGGACCGCGGCCCAGGCCACCGGCATCCCGCACACCCGTGTCGGAGCCCTGCTCGTCGGCGGGACCACCGACGACGACCGTGCGCTCGTCGACGGCACCGCCGCCCTCGACGACCTCGAACGCGCCGTCCGCCGGGCGACCTCCGGCGACCGACCGACCTCCGACCCCGACCGACCAGGAGCACGACCGTGACCGACCTGCCCCCTGCCACCACCGAACACACCGCACCGGAACACGACCCCACGTCCTCGGACGGTTCCGACCTGCGCGACGCGTTCGGCCGGGTCCGCACCGAGGTCGCCAAGGCCGTCGTCGGCCAGGAGGGCGCGGTCTCCGGCATGATCGTCGGACTCCTCGCACAGGGGCACGTGCTGCTCGAGGGCGTCCCCGGTGTCGCGAAGACCCTGCTCGTCCGCAGCCTCGCCGCCGCGATGACGCTCGACACGAAGCGCATCCAATTCACCCCGGACCTGATGCCCGGCGACGTCACCGGGTCGCTCGTCTACGACGCCTCGACCGGCACGTTCCCGTTCCGCGAGGGTCCCGTCTTCACGAACGTCCTGCTCGCCGACGAGGTCAACCGCACGCCGCCGAAGACCCAGTCGGCCCTGCTCGAGGCGATGGAGGAACGCCAGGTGAGCGTCGACGGCGACGCCCGGGCGCTGCCGGACCCCTTCTTCGTCGCCGCGACGATGAACCCGATCGAGTTCGAGGGCACGTACACGCTGCCCGAGGCGCAGCTCGACCGCTTCCTGATGAAGCTGACCCTCGACATCCCGCCGCGCGACGTCGAGTGGCAGGTGCTCCGACGCCACGCCGACGGATTCGTGCCGCGCGACGTCCGGTCGGCCGGCATCACCCCGGTGGTCGGCGTCGACGAGGTGGTCCGTGCGCAGCGTGCCGTCCGCGGTGTCGGGGCCCGCGACGACGTGCTCGCGTACATCGTCGACCTCGCCCGCGCCACCCGGCAGGCACCGTCCGTCCGCGTCGGCGTGAGCCCCCGCGGTGCGACGGCACTGCTCGCGGCCGCCAAGGCCTGGGCGTGGCTCACCGGCTACGACGCGATCACCCCGGACCACGTGCAGGCCATGGCCCTGCCGGTCTGGCGGCACCGCCTGCGGGTCGCCGCCGACGCGGAGCTCGAGGGCGTCGGCGCCGACGGCGTGCTCCAGCAGGTGCTCGAGCAGGTGCGGGTGCCGATCTAGTGGCGGTCTCCGGCCGGTTCGTCGCGCTCCTCGCCGTCGCCCTCGTGCCCACCGTGCTGCTCGGCAGTGGGTGGGCCGGTCTGGCGTGGGTCGGGGTGGTGCTGCTCGCCGCGGCGCTCGACGTCGTGCTCGCCGCCGACCTGCGACGGGTCCGCGTCGAGCGTCGGATGCCGCGGCTCGCTCGGCGCGACAGCACCGCGGACGGCACCCTCGTGCTCGCCAACGACGGCGCCCGGACGATCCGCGGTGTGGTCCGGGACATGTGGGAGCCGTCGGCCGGACACCGTCCCCGTCGGATCCGGATGACGGTCCCCGCCGGGGAACGTCGGACCGCCCGGATGCGGTTCACGCCGTTCCGTCGTGGTCGCCGCCGCACCACCGGGGTCGCCGTGCGGTCCTTCGGTCCCCTGGGCCTCGCCGCACGGCAGCGGGTCGTCGCGGCCCCGGGCGAACTGGTCGTGACGCCGCCGTTCCGCTCCCGGCGGCACCTGCCGTCACGGTTGGCACGTCTTCGTGAGCTCGACGGCGAGACCACGCTGCAGCTCCGCGGGCACGGCACCGAGTTCGACTCACTGCGCGACTACGTGCGCGGCGACGACGTGCGGTCGATCGACTGGCGCGCGACCGCGCGGCGGCAGGACCTCGTCGTCCGCACCTGGCGACCCGAACGCGACCGGCGCGTCGTCGTCGTGGTCGACGCGGGCCGGGCGGGTGCCGGCCGCGTCACCGACGAGCCCCGACTCGACACGTTCATCGAGTCGGCGCTGCTCCTCGGCGCCCTCGCGGCTGCCGCCGGTGACCGCGTCGACCTGGTGGTCCTCGACGACACGGCACACGACCGCGTGCACGGCGCCACCCGCGCCGACGTCGTGCAGCGCTTCGGCGAGGCCCTCGCGATGGCCGAACCCGGGCTCGCCGCGACCGACTGGGCATCCGTGCCCGCGCTCGTCGACTCGATCACGACCTCGCGCGCCATGGTCGTCCTCGCCTCGAGCCTCGACTCCGTCGGTGCCTCGGGCGACCTGCTCGCCGTGCTCCCCCGGCTGTCCCGGCGGCACGCGGTCGTCGTGACGAGCATCGAGGACCCGGCCGTCCAGCGGATGGCGCGCGGCGGGGTGGACCCGACCACGGCGATCCGCACCGCGCGCGGCGGACGGGTGCCGGGCCTCCCCACCGGCGCGGAGCGCGACGTCTACCGACGCGCGGCCGCCGAGCGCACCCTGCTGGACGCGGACGGTGCGGCCGACGTCGCACGGCGCTCCGGCGCCGAGGTCGTGCGCGGCGCACCGGCGGACGTCCCGCCGCTCGTCGCGGACGCCTACATCCGTGCGAAGGCCACCGGCCGGCTCTGAACCGGGACGGACGTCAGCCGGCCACCAGGGCGGTGGAGCCGCGCTCGAACTCCTCGAGGTCGCCGCGCTCCCCCGCTCGGTACGCGCGGCCGCCGAGCACCCACTGGTAGGCGAGCACCGCGACGAGGGCGACCGTGCCGATGCCGATCTTGATCGGCCACGGCCAGTCCTGCCGCGTCACCACGCCCTCGACGATGCCGGACAGCAGCAGGGTCAGGGTCAGGCCGATCGCGATGGTGATGAGGGCCCGGCCGTCCTCGGCGAGGGCCTGGGCACGCGTGCGTCCAGGCCCCGGTGCCACCCACGACCAGAAGATCATCAGCCCCGCACCGCCCGCGAGGAACACCGAGTAGAGCTCGAGCTGTCCGTGCGGGGAGATGTAGAGGAAGAAGTCGGCCAGGCGGCCCTGGGAGTGCATGATCGCCGCGGAGACCCCGAGGCTGACGGCGTTCTGCATGATCGAGAACGGCACGAAGAGCCCGGTGATGCCGAACGCCACCATCGTGGCCGCGATGTAGGCGTTGTTCGTCCAGACCTGCGCGGTGAAGGCCCCGAGGCCTCGGTCGGAGTAGTAGTCGACGAAGTCCTGCGTGGCGTACCGGCGCAGGGCCTCGTCGCTGCCGAACGTCGCCGTCGCACCGGGGGTGGTGGTGATCCAGACGGCGACGATCGCCGCGATCGCCACCGTCGCGAGCGCGACCCAGATGGTCACCCAGCGGATCCGGTAGAGCGCGGCGGGCAGCTGCCGCGTGAAGAACAGGGCGACCGCGGTCAGCGGGTCGACGGGGGTGCCGGTGAAGCGCAGGCGGGCGCGGAACAGCGTGAGCGAGAGCCGGTCGCCGGTCACGGTGCGCGGTGCGGCGCCCCGGATGCGGGCGAGGTCGGTCGCGGCCTCCTGGTAGCCGGCGACGAGCCGGTCGACGTCCGTGCCGGACCGGTGACGGGCACGCGCCAGACGGTCGAGTTCCTGCCACCGGTCACGGTGCACCTCGGCGTAGGCATCCAGGTCCACGTGTTCCCCCTCAGATCGCGCGATCTCCGACAGAATGATCCCATGCCGAAGCCCCGCACGCCGCGTGACCTCGCCGACGCCCGGTTCTCGCGCGACCTCGACGAGACCGCCGACGAGCTGGTGGTCGGCGAGGGCGTCGCGCTCGACGTCCAACCCGCCGGACTCGTGCTGCGGCTCGCGGCCGCCCTGCTGGACGGCCTGTGCGTCCTCGTCCTGTTCGTGCTCGCGCTGTTCGGCGTCTCGCGGCTCTGGCCGAGGGGACTCGAACCGGCCTGGGGCGCGGCGCTCGGCATCGCGCTGCTCGTCGTCGTGCTCGTGCTGGTGCCCGCGGCGGTCGAGACCGTGACGAAGGGGCGGAGCGTCGGACGGTTCGCCACCGGCACCCGCGTCGTCCGGCTCGACGGCGGTGCGATCGGCTTCCGGCACGCCTTCACCCGGTCGCTCGTCGGCCTGTTCGAGCTCTGGATGACCTTCGGGTCGGTCGCCCTGCTCGTCGCACTGTTCGGCAGTCGGCCTCGGCGCCTCGGGGACCTGCTCGCCGGCACGATCGTGCAGCACGAACGCCTGCCGAAGCAGCGGGACCCCGAGGTGCTGCTGCCCCCGGAGTTGACGGCGTGGGCCGGCGTCGCGGACGTGTCGGCGCTGCCGCAGCGGTTGGAGAACCGCCTGGGTGCGTTCTTCCGCGGGGCGGCACTGATGCGCCCCGAACTGCGCGAGGCGGCGGCGCAGACCCTGGCGGCCGAGGTGTCCGCGTTCGCGAACCCCGTGCCGCCCGTGCCGCCCGAGGTGTTCCTGGCCGGGGTCGTCGTGCTGCGGCGTCGACGGGACGTGCGGGCGCTGGGGGCCCGAGCCGAGCTGCTGTCCCGGGCCGGGGCGACCGCGGCGGCGTCCCCGCCGGGGTTCCCGCGCTGACGCGCACCGCGGCGCGGCGCTGGGACTGCTCGCACGACACCGGTGTTCGCACTCCGAACACCCGCGTGCGGGGGGTGCAACGTGCGAACACCGGTGTTCGGCGGAAGCGGAAGCGGAAGCGACAGCGGCAGCCCCGCTCCGCTCAGTAGCGGTAGTGGTCCGGCTTGAAGGGTCCCTCGACGGCGACACCGATGTACGCAGCCTGCTCCGGACGCAGCAACGTCAGCTGCACCCCGAGGGCATCGAGGTGCAGCCGTGCGACCTTCTCGTCCAGGTGCTTCGGGAGCACGTACACGCCGGTCGGGTACTCCTCGCGCCGGGTGTGCAGCTCGATCTGCGCGAGCACCTGGTTCGTGAACGAGTTGCTCATGACGAACGACGGGTGCCCGGTCGCGTTGCCGAGGTTCATGAGCCGACCCTCGGACAGCACCAGGATCGATCGCCCGGTCGGCAGCCGCCACTCGTGCACCTGCGGCTTGATCTCGACCTTCGAGACGCCGGGCAGCGCCTCGAGCCCCGCCATGTCGATCTCGTTGTCGAAGTGCCCCACGTTCGCCACGATGGCCAGGTGCTTCAGCCCGAGCATCTCGTCGACCCCGACGACGCCCAGGTTGCCGGTGCACGTGATGACCATGTCGACGGTGTCGACGACGTCCGCCAGGCGCGCGACCTGGTAGCCGTCCATCGCCGCCTGCAGCGCGCAGATCGGGTCGACCTCGCTGACGATGACCCGGGCGCCCTGCCCGCGGAGCGCCTCGGCCGCACCCTTGCCGACGTCGCCGTAGCCGACGACGAAGGCGACCTTGCCGCCGATGAGCACGTCGGTGGCGCGGTTCAGGCCGTCGGGCAGCGAGTGCCGGATGCCGTACTTGTTGTCGAACTTCGACTTCGTCACGGAGTCGTTGACGTTGATCGCCGGGAACTTCAGCTCGCCGTTCCGGAACAGCTCGTACAGGCGGTGCACGCCCGTGGTGGTCTCCTCGGTGACGCCCTGGACGTCAGCGGCGATGCGGGTCCAGCGGTCCGACGAGGTCTCGAGCGACCGCGCGACGGTGTCGAGCACGATCTTCCACTCGGTGCTGGCGTCCGGTTCGGCCACCGGAGCGGCACCGGCCGCCTCGGCGTCGGCACCGGTGTGCACGAGCATCGTGGCGTCACCGCCGTCGTCGAGGATCAGGTTCGGCCCGGTCCAGCCGGCACCCGCGGCGGCTGCCTCGTCGCTCCAGTCGAAGATGCGGCTGGTGCACCACCAGTACTCCTCGAGCGTCTCGCCCTTCCACGCGAACACCGGCACGCCGGCGGGGGCGTCCGGGGTGCCGGTCGGCCCGACGGCGACGGCGGCCGCGGCCTCGTCCTGGGTGGAGAAGATGTTGCAGCT
The DNA here is from genome assembly GCF_025677645.1 of Curtobacterium poinsettiae. Taxonomy (NCBI): domain Bacteria; kingdom Bacillati; phylum Actinomycetota; class Actinomycetes; order Micrococcales; family Microbacteriaceae; genus Curtobacterium; species Curtobacterium flaccumfaciens. Next base: position 2,905,972 of record NZ_CP106879.1, read on the forward strand.
GGCCCAGCGCACCTGCGCGCCGAGGGCGACGAGCGTCTCGATGAGCACCGCGGTCTGCACCGTCATGTGCAGGGACCCGGCGATGCGCGCGCCGGCGAGTGGCTGCGACGCGGCGAACTCGTCACGCAGGGACATCAGGCCCGGCATCTCGTTCTCGGCGAGGCGGATCTGGTGCCGGCCCGCTTCGGCGAGGGAGAGGTCGGCGACACGGAACGCAGCAGCGGTGCGGGTTTCGGTGGGCATGCCCACCAGTCTTCCATGCCGGGAGGCGCGGATCACCAGCAGATCCCGGTCACGTCCCACGGGCCTCCGGTCCGACCACCGCGGCACGTCGCGGACGCGAGCCGTCAGTCGGCGTCGCGCGGCAGCGGCTCGCGCCGCACCACCTGCCAGCCGCGCGGGACGCGCAGGGCGGCAGCGTGCCGGGCGCAGAGGTCGTAGCCGTGCGGCTCGACCCGGGTCGACAGCGGCCCGACGACGACCATGGAGTCGCCGTAGTCGTACGTCAGGGTCGACGAAGCACTGTTGGCACACGCCACCTTGCTGCAGATCCGCACGTCCATCTCGACAGGGAGCCTAGCGGAGCGTCCGGCGCGTACCCGTCCCCGCGTACGATGTGGGGATGCGTCGGAAGCCTCGCCTCGTCACCCCGGTCGACCGCGCTCGGGGGCGCTCCCGGCACGGCCGCGGTGGGCGTTCGAGCGTGACCGGGCCCGAGCTCGCCCCGATCATCACCCGTGCCGAGGCGTTCGACCGGATCGTCGGCGACAGCGCGCACTACCTGCTCGGTCTCTGGCCCGAGGAGCTCTCCGGCGTCGTCTTCCAGGTGGCGGACATGCCCAGCGACACCTCGCTGCCGGAGGAGATGCCACGCTGGCGGATCGACCGCGACAGCCGCCGCGTGACCGTCTTCCGGATCCCCGTCGAACGGGTGAACCGGAGCCCCGAGAAGGACGACTCGGACCGCCGCATCATCATCGAGACCGCGGTGTTCCGCGCGGTCGGCGAGCTGATCGGCAAGGACCCGTGGGACCTGGCACCGGACCGCTACCGCCACTGGTGAGCCGCCCGCGCCGGTCCGACCGCGCCGGCCGTCGTGCCCGGCGTCAGGGGTAGACGCGGACCGGGGTGGAGACGTCGGTCGCCGGCCGCACCGGGAACCCGGCGATGCCGTCGGCCCCTCGGTAGGTCACGCCCGCGACGATGCCCTCCGTGCCGGTCAGCGTGAGCTGCTTCGCGGTCTGCACCGGGAGCGTCACGGTCGCACCGGAGAGGATCTCCAGCGTCCGACGCTCGTCGCCCGACCGCACCGTGACGGAGCGGTCCTGACGGGTGGGGTTCACGAAGTTCAGGCGCACGCCCTCACCCGGGGCGATGGCGGTGATCGTCCGGTCCCCCAGCGGCTCGGCCGAGGCGAACCACCCGAGGTCGGTGCCGCTGCTGGCACCGTCGGTCGGCGTCGTGGTGCGTGCACCGGTGACGACCGGCTCGGTCGAGGTGACGGTGAACGAGTACCGGCCGTCCGGGAAGTCGTCGAGCGCGACGTCGGTGACGACCCCGGGCTCGGCGGTGGCGTTGACGGTCGTGCCGCCGCCGTCGGCCGTGCTGATGCCGAGGGTGACGCGGGCCGACTTCGTGCCGGGGACGAACAGCCGGACGATCGGCGCCGCGTCGGCCGTGTCGTCCCCGCGCTGGGCGGCCTGCGCGTCGGCGAGGGCGACGGCGGGGATGACCTGCGAGCGGGACGGGGCGGCCCCACCGGAGACGATGTCGTAGCCGCCCGGGGTGAGGGTGCGGACGACGGACTCCTGCATGTGCGCGACGATCTGACCGCCGGACGACGTGACGTGCACGACGGTGGAGGCGGCGTCGGACACGAAGCCCGACAGCGGGACGACCTTCTGCGTGTTCGGCGCGACGACGATGCCGGTGGTCCCGGGCGCGCTGACCGTCCCCGAGCCGTCGAAGATCGTCAGGTCGACCGTGGCGTTCACGTCGGTCGGGTTCGAGAGCGTGACGAGGCTCGTCCGACCGGTCTCCGTCGAGCCGCCGACGAGCCACGTGGACTGGGTCGGGTCGTCGCACGAGGCAGCGCCCGCCCCCACCAGGTCGCCGCTCGAGACGCTCTGGAAGCTGCTGCCCGCGACCTGCGGCGTCGTCTCGCCAGCGGGGGCCGTCAGGAGCCGGGGGTCGCTGCCGCCGGTGGTGGAGGGGTCGAGCGAGGACCGCTCGACCGTCGAACCGGTCGTCGCCGTCGCGACGGTCGCGGTACCGACGGTGCTCGCCTGCGTCGCGTCGTTGCCGGCGTCGTCGGACAACCGCAGCGCACTGCCGGCGCAGACGCGCTCGGCGGCCGCGGGGACCGGCGTCACGGTGCGCCCGGCCGGTCGACCCGGTTCGGACTCGGTGCCGATGGCGTGAGCCGCGGTGACGGCACCCGCGGCGACGACGACGGCGACGGCCGTGGCGGTGCCGCGGACGATCCAGCGCCGGACCGAGGACGGGTTGGTGCTCATTCGTCGCGCTCCTCGTCGAAGGTGGTGGCGGGTTCCTCGGCCTCGATGACGTTCGAGGTGGCACGGCGGCGGCGCGGGGCCGTCGGGACCGCGAGCAGGGCCGCGGCGCCGAAGACCACGCCGAGCACGACGAGGTACAGCACGTGGGTGGCCTGGGTCGCCGCGGAGCCGGAACGGGTGCGGTCGACCTCGCCCTCGTAGTGGAACAGCTGCCCGTTGGTGGTCTCGCCGATGCTCGTGAAGAGCGCGTTCTGGCCGATCGCACCGGCGGCCCGGTCGTGCACCGTCTGCGCCTCGGGGTCGTCACCGGCGTCGTCGATGAGCACGAAGCTCACGCCGAGCTCGCGGAGCGCCGGCCGGGGGTCGTACCCGCTGCGGCTCGCCAGGTTGCCGGCGAGCGTGGTCAGCCGGGCGCCGGACTCGCTCAGCCGGAGTGCGGTCGCGTCGAGCGTCGACTGGTCGTCCAGGGTGGACCCCTGCCCGCGCTCGAGCGTGACGGCGAGCGAACCGTCGTCCTGCGGGACGACCACGAGCGTGCCGACGTCGGGGTTCGCCTGGGCCTCGGCGTTGACGTACGCGCTGAGCACCCGGCCGGTGGTCGGCTCGATCGTGGCGGTGCCGAGGTAGAACGCCGCGAAGGCCGGAGCCACGGCCACGCCGGCGAGCACGGTCGCGACGAGCCCGGTGACCGGAGCGGCCTTCGGCAGCACGTCGATGCCGATGCAGGCCGCGACCACGAGGGCGAGCCAGTACACGGACAGACCGCTGCCGGGCCAGACGATGGTGGTGGTCGAACCGACACCGGTGACCGTGACGTGGGTGGCGGCGAAGGCCGTGGCGAAGCCGAGGAGCGCGATGACGAGTGCCGAGCCCGCGACCGCCCAACGGTGGCCGAGCATCGCCCCGATCGCGGCGGCGGCCACGGGGAGCGCGAGGACGGCCATCACGATCGGCAGGACCATCGCGACCAGCGCGAGTCCGGACGTCGCGGGGAGCCAGCCGCTCCAGTCGGGCAGGGGCTGCCCGATGGCCAGCTGGAGCGCGGACGGCGCCCGGGTCGCGGACGGCGCGCCCGGGTCGGCGAACACCGCGAGCAGGTTGCCGCGTGCCGCCTGCGCCAGGATCAGCGGCAGGAAGAGCACCGCGGTCGGCACCGGGATGAACAGACGACGGTGGGCACGGCGCCAGCCGACCAGGAGCGCCACGAGCCAGCCGACCAGCAGGACCGGCAACAGTGACGGTGCCGAGGCGGCGACGACGGCGAACAGGAGCGACGCACCAGAGGCCCAGGCCCACGAGCGGTGCGCCTCGAGCACGGCGACGAACAGCCACGGCAGCACCAGGTGCGCGATCACGGCGCCGAGGTGTCCGGTCGTCACCGCGCCGACGAGCGACGGGGCGATCGCGTACAGCGACGCACCGATGACCGGCGCCCAGGTGCGGGTCGTGACCTTGCGGACCGCGAACCAGGCGCCCAGTGCGGACAACGGGAACGCGACGAGCATGACGAGCACGACCGCGGTGGAGGGCGACCAGAACACGATCGAGCCGAGCACGGCGAGCACCGCGGCGAAGGGGTCGGACGGGCCGGTGAAGCCCGTGCCGAGCGAGTGGAAGCCGTACCCGACGTTCTGCCAGAGCTGTCCCGGGGTCGCGGAGAGCGGCAGGAGTCCCCCGCCGGTCAGGGCCGGCGACCCGAGCAGCGGGTAGAGCGTCACGACGCTGAGGACCGCGGCGGCCAGGACCACCCAGATGCCGCCGTCGCTCAGGAACGACGCCCGGGCGATCGGGGCGTCCTCCGCCCGGGCGAGTTCGACGTCCCGCGAGGTGGTGCGGTGTTCGTGCACACGACGCCAGCTCACGCGGAGCGGTTCGACCGCCGCCCAGCCGAGCTTCTTCGTGCGGGCGAGGTTCTTGCGCGCGCGCCCCGTGCCACCACCGAACGCGACGGCGAACGCGGCGGAGAGCTCGGGGACCACGGCGGCGGGGTGCTTCGCGACGAGGTGACCGAGCGCGCGGCCGATCGCGAACGGCACGAGCGTGAGCCAGTGCAGCCAGACCAGCGCGGCGGGCGCGTACGTCATCCGACGGTGCAGCTGCGCCTGCCGGTGCATCCGGACGCGCCGCGCCTCGGACACGCGCTTGCGACCGAACTCCTCGATCGGTCCCGCGCTGGTGACCCTGGCCTCCGGCACGAGGGCGACGCGGTGCCCGGCGAGGCGGACCCGCACCGAGAAGTCGAGGGCCGCGTCGACGTCCGGCAGCGCCGGGTCGAAGCCGCCGAGCTCGTTCCAGACCGAGCGACGCACGAGCATGCCGCCCGCGGCGACACCGAGCACGTCGGTGTTGCGGTCGTGCTGGCCCTGGTCGAGTTCGTCCTGCACCAGCACGATCGACCGGCCGAAACGGGTCATGCTCTCGCCGAAGTCGCGGATGACCGAGGGATCGTCGTCGGCGACGAGCTTCGGACCGGCGACGACGACCGACGGCGCGATCTCGACGGCGGACAGCAGGTCGGCGAGCGCGGTTGGTGCCGGCGCATTGTCGTGGCCGAGGATCCACAGCCACTCGTCGACCGGCTCGTCGGTCGCCGCTGGTGGCGCGCTGCGTTCGCCCTGTCGGACGGCGTCACCGAACGCGGTGCCGGCGGGCAGCCGGACGAGCTGGGCAGACCCGCCGAAGGACAGTTCGGCGGTCGATCCGTCGGTCGTGCCGACGTCGACGACCACCAGATTCTCGGGGTGGCGGGTCTGGGCGGCGAGCGCGTCCAGGGTCCGGTCGAGGTGGGCCGCCCCGTTGGCGGCGACGAGGATCGCGGTGACTCTGGGCTGCATGACGGGCGTCACTCTACGGTCTGGAGGCGCGGTGTCGGCTGCGGACGGCGGCGCGCCGTGAACCTTTGGATGCGCTCACTGCACGGTGCGGGACGGGCGGAGGTGGCCGCCTTCCGGCGCCTTCGTCGCAGGCTCCTCAGGGGCGCAGTCGCACGGCGCTGGCGCGCCGAGAACGCTCCTACGCCCGTTTCCGCAGCTTGCGGCGTTCGCGCTCGGAGAGGCCGCCCCAGATGCCGAAACGTTCGTCGTTCTCGAGCGCGTACTCGAGGCACTGCGCCCGGACCTCGCACGAGGTGCAGATCTTCTTCGCCTCGCGCGTGGAGCCGCCCTTCTCGGGGAAGAACGCCTCGGGGTCGGTCTGCGCGCAGAGCGAGTCGACCTGCCAGGCGAGCGGGTTCTCCTCGTCGTCGGTCTCCGGACGTCGGACTCCCGGGACGCCGAGCGCCACGGGATCGACGTGCCAGTCCTCCGGAACTCCGGCGTGGAACTCGGAACCGTTCACCCTGATCACCCCTGCCGCCTCGACAACGAACCCCAACTCTTGCGGCCGTTGCCTGTAATTACAGCGGTGTCATTCGCCTGAGTCAAGTCGCGGATCATAGAAGGCACTGACCGCTCCAGCGTGTCATGTCCCCCGTTTGGGCGTGTCGGACCGCTCGGGTGGGCGTTCCGGGGGACAACTGACTCGTCCTCAGGCGCTCAGGAGGCGCTGCGACGGGCCTCCCAGGCGCTCGACACCATCTCGTCCAGGGAGTGCCGCATGGCCCACTCGAGGTCACGGGCGGCGGCTTCGCCGGTCGCGACGATGCGGGCCGGGTCGCCGGGGCGTCGCGGCGCGATCTCGGGCTCGAAGGCGATCCCGGTGCCCGCCGCCATGGCGTCCATGATCTGCCGGACGCTCACGCCGTCGCCACTGCCGAGGTTGTAGGCGCGCTCGAGCGGGTCCCCCGCCTCGAGCTTCCGCGCGGCCACCGCGTGCGAGTGCGCCAGGTCGGCCACGTGCACGTAGTCGCGCACGCAGGTGCCGTCCGGGGTGGCGTAGTCGTCGCCGTTGATCCGCGGCGTCCGGCCGGCGAGCAGCGCGTCGAAGACCAACGGGAACAGGTTGTGCGGGCTGGCGTCGTACAGGTCGGGCTCCCCCGAGCCGACGACGTTGAAGTACCGGAGCGACGTGGTGGTGAAGCCCGCGGCGACCTCCATGTCGCGCAGCAGCCACTCGCCGATGAGCTTCGACTCGCCGTAGGGCGACTCCGGGTTCTTCGGGGTGGACTCGACCACGGTCTCGACGTCCGGCGTGCCGTAGACCGCCGCGCTCGACGAGAAGACCGCCTTGGTGACGCCGGTCTCGGCCATGGCGCGCAGCAGGGTCGCCATGCCGGTGACGTTCTGCTCGTAGGTGTGCAGCGGGCGCTCGACCGAGACGCCGGCGTACTTGAACCCCGCGACGTGCACCACGCCGGTGACCTCGTGCTCGCGCAGGGTGCGTGCGACGAGCTCACCGTCGAGGATCGTGCCCTCGACGAACGGCACGTCGTCCGGGACGAACGCGCGGAAACCGCTCGACAGGTCATCGAACGCGACCGTGTCGATGCCGGCCGAGCGCAGGGCGCGGACGACGTGGGACCCGATGTACCCGGCACCGCCGGTGACCAACCAACTCATGCTCGCCACGCTAGCGGACGTCGGCGACGCCCCGGTGGCGGTGTGCGGCTCCACGCCACGGCGTGCGCGCCCGCGCCGGCCTCGGCGCCGGTCCGCTCCCCTAGGCGCCGGTGGCGATGAACACGGTCGACGTGATGCCGCCGGAGGAGTCCGCCTCGACCGTCACGTCGCCCTCGTCCGGCGTGATGAAGCACGACTCGCCCTTGCGGAGCAGGGTCGCCGAGTGCGCGCCGACGAGCGTGACGACGCCCTCGGTGCAGATCGCGATCGACGGCCCGTCGAGCGGAGCGAGCCCGCCCGTGCTCAGTCCCACCGGGCGGCCGTCGCCGTCCACCCGCAGCAGTGCGAAGCCGACGCCGTCCGGCGCGAACCGGTCGACGCCCGGGGCGATGCGCTCGGGCTCGAGGACCGGGGCCGGGTACGCGGAGAAGTCGAGCACCCGCAGGAGCTCCGGCACGTCGACGTGCTTCGGCGTGAGCCCGCCGCGCAGCACGTTGTCCGACGGCGCCATCAGCTCGATGCCGAGTCCGTCGAGGTAGGCGTGGATGTTGCCGGCGGGCAGGTACATCGCCTGCCCCGCGGCGAGCGTCACCCGGTGCATGAGCAGGGAGACGACGATGCCGGGGTCGCCGGGCCAGCTGGTGGCCAGGTCGCGGACGGTCGCCGTGTTCGGGGTGAGCAGGTCGTCGTCGAGCGAGACGGCCAGGTCGCTCGCGGCCTGCACCACGGCGAGCGCGGACTCGTCGGCCGTCTCGAGCCAGCGGACGGTGTCCTCGAGCCCGTGCAGCAGGTGCACTTCCAGCGGACCGAGCCGTCCGGTGCCGGCGTCGAGCACGCGCACCTCGGCCAGGGTCTCCTCGACGGGGCGGAAGCCGCTCAGCGCCTCGAACCGTTCGCTCAGCGCGACGACGAGCTCGGGCTTCGGGAACGGGTCCTTGTAGTTGCGGGCCGGGTCGTCGAGCGCGATCCCGTCGCACTCCTCGCGAGCGAACCCTTCCTCAGCCTGCTCCGGGGTGGGGTGCGCCTGCAGCGACAGCGGTGCTGCCGCCGCGAGCACCTTGAGCAGGAAGGGCAGGCCGGTGCGGTCCGGACCGAGTGCGGTCTCCGGCTCGTCGGCGATCCAGTCGCGGAGTGTGTCGGCCCCGCCGACCATGGCCGGGTTGACGACGACACTGGGGCTGCCGGCGTGGGCGCCGAGCCAGAGCTCCGCCTGCGGGGCACCCGTGACGGTGCGGCCGAGGAGCTCCGGGATCGCGGTGACCGAACCCCAGGCGTAGTCGCGGGGGGTGTTCGTGATGCCGAGGAACATGGGCCAGAGCCTACCGGCGCTGCCGAGGGAGTCCTGCGGACGGCGACCGGCCGGTAGCCTGGCGTCGTGACGAACACCTGGCCACTGGCGCGCGGGACCGTACCGGAGCGCGAGGCGTTCGCCTTCGGGGCGACGACCCTGTTCGTGCTGTTCGCGGGCGACGCCGTGCCGAACACCCTGACCTGGGTCGGGGCCGGCGTCCTCTGGGCCCTCGTCGCGGCGTGGGGCATCACGATCCTGGTCCGGGCGAAGCCGCCGCTCGTCCGCACCCCCTGGGCGCTCTGGGCGTTCCTCGGCTGGTGCCTGGTGACCCTGGTCTGGTCGCACTGGCGGTTCGCGACGATCTCGAGCCTGACCGTGCAGGTGATCTGCGCAGCCGTGGCGTTCACGATCGCGTCGACCCTGACGTGGCGCCGGATCACCGATGCCCTGAGCCTCGCGCTCCGCTGGGTCCTCGTGCTCTCGCTCCTGTTCGAGGCCGCCGTCGCGGTGTTCGTCCGGCACCCGATCGCCCCGATCTGGACGGACTACGGCGACCGCGACGTCCCCGACGCGTTCTACTTCTCGCGCGCCGAGCTCTTCACCGGTGGCCGGATCCAGGGGCTGCCCGGCAACGCCAACCTGCTCGCCATGGTGGCCCTGCTGGTCGCCATCGTGGTCGCCGTGCAGTTCGCCGAGGGCCGGATCCGCCGGAACCAGGCGATCGGCTGGCTCGTCGTCGCGGCGCTCGGCTTCGTCCTCACCCGCTCGTCAACGGTCATCGCCGCCGCGCTCGTGGTCGCCGTGGTCGCGCTGGCCGCCGTCTGGATGCGCCGTGTGCCGACGGAGCGCCGAACCCCGCGCTACCTGCTGCTCGCGGTGGGTGCCGTCATCGTCGCCGTCGCCGCGTTCGTGCTGCGCGGCCCGGTGTCCGAGCTGCTCGGCAAGGGCTCGGACGCCACCGGGCGCGGGGAGATCTGGGCCAAGGTGCTCGGCCTGATCGACCAGCACCCCGTGGGCGGCTGGGGCTGGATCGGGTACTGGTGGCCGGGCATCCCGACCCTCGCCGACCTGGCGCAGCGCAAGGGCGTCACCTACCTGCAGGCACACGACGCCTACCTGGACGTCTGGATGCAGACCGGCGTCATCGGCCTGGTGCTCTTCGCGATCTACGTGGTCACGACGCTGTCCCGCTCGTGGGCCTGCGCGACCCGCATCGGGTACGACGCAGCGCTGCGTCCGCGGGCGTTCGACCCGGTGTCGCTCCTGCCGCTCCTGGTCGTCGTCGCCCTGCTCGTGCAGTCCGTCGCCGAGTCCCGCCTGCTCTACCAGGGGAACTGGGTGCTCTTCGCCCTGCTCGCCATCAAGACGCGCATCGTGCTGACCGGCGAGGAACCGGTCTCCACCGGCGACGGTCCGCGCACGCCGCCCGCCAAGCGGGAGTTCCGCTGGGCAGGCACGCGCTGACCCGGACGCTCGCTCAGCGCGACAGCCACGAGCACGACACGGGGGACGACCACGGGTTCGACTTCACCCGGGCGACCTGGAGCGTCGGGTCCGCGTCGCACGCCTCCACCGCCGCCGGCAGCTGCCCCGCCCACACCGGCCCGCCGCTCCGCCGCGTGTCCGACGGCGCGACGTGCAGGACCGCCGACGCGACGACGGCGGTGACCACGCACCAACCGGCCAGCGCGCCGACCAGGCGACCGGGGCCTCCCGTCCGTCCTGCAGCACGCGACCAGCTGCGGGCGTCCACGAGCGTGGCGGCGGCGACGACGGCGGCGCTCACCAGCAGCAGGCCGGCGGCCGCGGCGTAGCGCTGCGGCGGCACGGCGGCCATGGCAGCGACCGGGGCCGCCCACCGAATGCCGTCGCCGCCGTTGGCGAGCAGGGCCGCCCACCACACCGCGACGGAGCCGACGGCGAGGGCCGCGACCATCCACCGGGAGCGCGCCCGCCCGACGACGACGGCCGCCACCAGGACGACGAGCAGCAGGGCTGCGGGCACCACGACCACCGCCCACCCGTGCTCGACCACCGCCGTCAGGACCGCGCCGAGGTCCGGGTCCCAGGTGCCCGCCACGGGCCGCAGCAGGTACCCCGCGAACACGTCGCGCGCCGCTGGCGACCCCGTGGCGAGTGCACGCGGACTCGTCAGGGTCGTCACGCCCTGCACCACCAGGGCGGCGACCACGACGAGGGTGACGGGCAGCGCGGTCCACCTCCCTGCCGGCCCGGGCGCACGGCCACGCGGCGTCCAGGCGAGGAGCAGGAGGGGCGCGAACAGGGCGGTGAGCGGTTCGGTGAGCACGGCCGCCCCCGCGACCACGGCGAGCGCCCCGGCCCCCCACCACGACCGAGCACGCCATGCGAAGACCCACGGCACCAGGACGAGCAGGAACCAGTGCAGGTTCGCCGCGTTGCCGCTGATCTCGTACGGAGCGAGCGGCAGGACGACGGGGACGGCGGCCAGCACCAGCCGCAGCGGCCACGGGCGGACGACCTCACGGGACAGCACGAACACCAGGGCGCACACCCCGCCGACGACGGTGCACGCGGCGAGCGCCACCACCTGCGCGTACCGCTCGGGCGGCAGCGCGTACCCGAGGTCGACGATGAGCCGTGGCAGCAGGTGCACGTACCCCGCGTAGGGGTGCAGCAGGGTGTCGACGGGCCCCATCGCGATCCGTTCGCGCAGGAACACGCCGCCGTCCTCGGCCCAGACGGTGTTCCGCGGTACCGGGCCGAGCCGGTACCAGGCCAGGGCGGTCGTGAGCATGCCGACGACGACCGCGACGAGGGGGACGCCGGCGACCCTGCGCGCGAGGTCCATCCGGTGAGGATAGTTCGGTCATCGCGCATCGTCGATACAGCCACACCGCGATGCGGTGCGCTCGTCACAAGGTCGTGCGCCAAGATGGACGCGTGACGGACGGCCGGGTGAGCAGACAGGTGCTCGGGCGCCGGTACCTCTCCGCCTGGATCGGCTTCTCGGCCGGTGGACGGTTCAGCCAGGCGCTCGCGACGGTCATCGTGCTGTTCGGGTTCGGGCAACCCACGGTCGAGGCCCTCGTCGGCCGTGCGGGCACCTGGGCCGTGCTCGTGACGCTGTTCGTGCTCGCGGGACTGAGCCTGCTCGGCCAGCGGTACCGCATCGAGTGGCACGGAGTCCTCCCCCTCTCACTGCTGGCCTTCGTCGGCTACTGCGCGTTGAGCGTGCTCTGGAGCGAGTACTCCTGGGTGGCGCTCCGCGGACTGGTGCAGACCGTGTGCTTCATCGGTCTCGGGCTGTACCTCGCCCTCGGCCGCGACCTGGTGCAGGTGATCCGGGCCTCGGGGGACGCGTTCCGGATCCTGCTCGTGACGGCCCTCGGACTCGAGGTCCTGTCCGGCCTGGTCCTCGACGTCCCGTTCCCGGCGTTCGGCATCCGCGGCGACATCGCGTACGGCGGCCCGATCCAGGGCATCGGCGGTACCCGCAACTTCATGGGCTTCATCGCCGCGATGGCCCTGGTCACCTTCGTGGTCGAGTTCCTCACCCGGTCGGTCACGGTCTGGCGGGCGATCGCCTCGACCTCGCTCGCCGTCATCGCCCTGATGCTCGTGCAGTCCCCCATCACCGGGCTCGCGATGATCGCGCTCGCCGTCACCGCGCTGGCGCTCTGGTCACTCCGGCACGCACGACCGGCGACCAGGCCGGTGGTCAACGGCGTCCTCGGCGCGGCCGTCCTGCTGACGCTGGCCGTCGGGGTGCTCGCCCGGCACCGCCTGCTCGCCGAGATCGGCGCGGCCGGCGGCACGGCCACCCGGACGGACCTCTGGTCCCAGATCCGGGTCCTGGTGGAGCGGTACCCGATCCAGGGCTGGGGCTGGGTGGGCACGTGGCCGACCGAGCCCGTCGTGCCCTACGTGACGCTCATCGACCCCGCCGGGGTCCGGTTCACCTCGGGCCTGAACGCCTTCGTGGACGCCTGGCTGCAGATCGGCTTCGCGGGCACGCTCATCCTCGGCATCACCGCGCTGCTCGCGTTCGCGCGGGCCTGGGTGACGGCGACGACCTTCCCGGGCGTGGCGTACGTGTGGCCGGCCGCCGTGCTCGTCCTGCTCGCCGTCACCAGCACGGCGGAGAGCTACCTGCTGCACGGCGCTGGGCTGATGTTCTTCGTGACGGTCCTCGTGATCGCCGCGCGGCGCCGCTCGTGGCGCCGGCACCTGCCGCGCGTGTAGCCGCGGTACGGCGCGGCCCACCGACTGCCGGGAGGCCCGTCGCGACCCCGCACAGCGTCTCCGGGCCGTCACGCCGAACGTTCCTGGCGCGCGCTTCGTGAGCAGGGGAGGTCGCTTCCGCCGAGGCGACCCGACCGTTCCTCCCCACGGAGTGGCGGGGCGGCGCGCGCTACGGGCGCGTGCGGCGACCGAGGCGGCGCTGCACACCCCACCGGGTGACGCGGAGCATCGCCTCGAGGACGATGGACCGGCTCATCTTGGAGACGCCGTGCACGCGGTCACGGAAGCGGATGGGCACCTCGACGATGCGGCCGCCGAGGGCGTCCACGCGCAGCGTCATGTCCACCTGGAAGCAGTACCCCTTCGAGTCCACCGACCCGAGGTCCATCCGCGCGATCGCCGACGAGCGGTACACGCGGAAGCCGGCGGTGATGTCCCGCACGTCGAGCCCGAGCACCAGGCGGGCGTAGGTGTTGGCCCCGCGGCTGAGCACACGGCGCCGGAGCGGCCAGTCGACCACCGACCCACCGGCGACCCAGCGGGACCCGATCGCGAGCAGGACGGCGTCGGACGCGGTCACGGCGTCGACCAGGGCCGGCAACCGGTCAGCCGGGTGCGAGCCGTCGGCGTCCATCTCGACCAGCAGCGGGTACCCGCGCTCCAGACCCCACCGGAACCCGGCGACGTACGCCGTGCCGAGCCCGAGCTTGCCGGAGCGCTGCAGCAGGTGCACACGGTCGTCCGCAGCGGCCAGGGACCGCACGATGTCCCCGGTGCCGTCCGGGCTGCCGTCGTCGACGACGAGCACGTGGGCACCGGGCACCGCCGCCAGCACGGCGGCGGTGATCGCACGGACGTTCTCGGCCTCGTCGTACGTCGGGACGATGACGAGGGCGGTGGCCTCCCCCGGGGTCACCGGTTCAGACGCCGCTTCACCTTGCCGGCGACGCTGCGGGGGCCCTCGGTGCGCAGGTAGTGCACGGCACGGCCGAGGTCGTAGCGGACGCCCGAGAGCTTCTTGCGCTCCGGGACGCGGACGCGCATCTTGTGCGGCTCGATCGACGAGGCGGTGTCACGCACCGACTTGTCCGCAGCACGGATCGGGTTCCGGCAGAACTCGACGAGTGGCGCCAGGACGTTCTCCCACGTGAACTGCTCGCGCACGCGGTCGACGTTGCCGATGAACTCGGTGCGGGCCTTCTTGTCGAAGAGCGCCGTCTCGAGCGCGGTGGCCAGCCCGTCGACGTCCTGCTCGTGCACGGCGATGCCGAGCTTCTCCTCCGCGACGAGGTCGCCGAACGAGTCGCCGGCCGTCGTGACGATCGGCAGGCGTGCCCACAGGTAGTCGAGGATGCGGGTGCGGAACGAGAACGTGGTCTCGAGGTGCTCGTAGTGCGTCGAGACGCCGGCGTCGGCCTCGAGCAGGTAGGCGCCGCGCTCCTCGTACGGGATCCACTGGTCGTTGAAGAACACGTGCTTGCCGGTCAGGCCGAGCGCGTCGGCCTCGGCGCGGACCTTCGCGACGATGTCCATCTCGGGGACGTCGGGGTTCGGGTGCTGCACGCCCATGAAGAAGAGCTTGACCGACGGACGGCGCTCGGCGAGCTGGGCGATCGAGCGGACCAGGGTGATCGGGTCGAACCAGTCGTAGATGCCCCCGCCCCAGACGACGAGCTTGTCGTTCTTGCCGATGCCCGGCACGACGCCCTTGACGCGCTGCTGGTCGTGCACCGGCGGCGTCGAGGACAGGCCGAACGGCACGACGCCGATGAGCGAGCGCAGGTCGGCGTCGCGCGAGTAGGTGCGGGCGTTCACGCGGCCGGAGCCGGCGAGCTGGCCGAGCCAGAACATCCGCTGGCGCTCCGAGGCGCAGATGAAGTAGTCGCCGAGCTCGAGCTGGTGGTTCAGCGTGTCCGACGCGTCGAGGATCTGGCGGTTCCACTTGTCGACGTCGTCGCTGCGGCCCTGTTCGAGCTGCTCGAGGTGCAGCGGGTCGTAGACGTCGACGACCAGGATCTTGCTGGTCGACTCGAGCACCGGGAACAGCCGGAGCGCGTGACCCTGCACGATGATGACGTCGGCCCAGCCCTCGTGCTCGACCATCTGACGCGGGTGGCGGTGCGGGACGGTGACGACCTCGTACGACGGGTCGATCGACGACGAGCGGGTCAGGCTGACCACGCGGACGTCGTGCTCGGACGCCAGCTGCTTGGCCATCTGGGTGGCGCGGATCGCCGGACCGGCCATCTTCGCGCCGATCGAGTCGCCCGTGATGATCAGGACACGGCGACGGGTGCCGACCTTGAGCACGCCGAGGGAGTGCACGATCTTGTCGTAGCCGGCCAGGTAGTTCTCGATCGGGTACGCGGGCTCGTCGCGGTTGCCGAACAGGCGGAGGAGCTCGCGGTCGGACCGGACACGGGTCGCCTGGATCCGGCGACGGGACTCGGTCATCGACGGCAGCTGCTCGACGAACTGGTCGACGCCGTAGATGCCCGCCATGCTCGTCTTCGGCACCGGGATCGTCGGGACGCTGTCGTCGCCGGGGTTGCGCAGGTCGAGCTCGGTGGAGTCGAGCTCCCCGCGACCCACGGCACGGCGGACGGCGAGTGCCAGGGAACCGGGCAGCGCCGCGGCGAGCTGCTCGTCGCCGAGGTTCTTGTAGAGCGTGAACAGCGCGTTGCGTTCGAGCAGGTAGGTCTCGCGGAAGTCGCCGAACTTGTTCATCGACGCGTGGTGCTTGTGGAACGCGACGGACTTCGGCTGGTACCGGAAGCGCCAGCCGAGCAGGTTGAGCCGCCAGCCGAGGTCGACGTCCTCGTAGAACATGAAGTAGCGGTCGTCGAAGCCGTCGAGCTGCTCGAAGAGCTCGGCGCGGATGAACATCGCGGCACCGGTGCCGAACAGGACGTCGGTCTCGCTCTCCCACCGGCCGGTGTCCGGTGACCCGGCGAAGGGCTTGTAGCCCATGCCGTACCAGGTCATCGCGGCCTCGGTGAAGTCGACGTTGACGCCTTCCCAGTCGAGGACCTTCGAGGCGACGGCGCCGATGTCGGCACCGGAGGCGAAGGTGGCCATCGCCTCGCGCACCCAGCCGGTGTCCGGACGGGCGTCGTTGTTGAGGAACGCCACGACCTCGCCGGAGGACTTCTCGACGCCGAGGTTGCACCCGCCGGTGAACCCGAGGTTCGCACCCGCGTCGATCAGGGTGAAGTCGAGGGTCGAGGCCTGCAGACGTCCGAGGTGCTCGGGGCCCGAACCGTTCTCGACGACGATCACCTCGAGCTTGTCCTGCGGCCAGTCCTGCTTGCGGAGTTCCGCGATGCTCGTCAGGGTGTCGTCCGTGCCCTTGTAGTTCACGAGGATGACGGACACGACTCCCGGCTTGCGCTCTGTCACGCGAGTTCCTCCAGCAGCTGCCGCGCACCGGGCGCGGGTCGATGGCTCGGCCGACGGGGTGCCGCGGGCCGATGACACCCTACAAGGCGCGCCCACGGACTCCCTGTCGCCGCTGCGGATTCGTGCAGAATGGCGTGCGTGACCGCAGTGATCCCGAGCACCCCCATGTCCTCCCCCCTCCGCGAGGACTACGCGGCCCTCGCGGCCGACGAGCACGCCGAGGGCCCCCGCGGCACGATCCGCTTCGCGGTGTCGACCGCCGACCCGGCCGAGGGCAAGGGCGACCTGTTCGTCGCGCTCGGACTGGCACGGGCGCTCCGGGCCGAGGGCTGGGGCGTGGCGATGTGGCCGCTCGAGCGCTGGGGCGAGGAGCTCCCCGCCGACACCGCCGTCGTGGTCAGCATGATCGAGTCCTTCGTGCCCGGGTACGTCCCCGCCGGCACCGCGCTGGTGGCGTGGGTGCGGAACTGGACCGCCAAGTGGGCCGCCCTGCCGTACCTCGACGAGTTCGACGCGGTCTGGACCTCGTCCGGGATCGCCCGCGATGCGATCGCCGCTGCGTACTCCGGCCCCGTCGAGGTGGTGCCGATCGGCGTCGACACCGAGCTGTTCACGACCGACACCCCCGTACCGCGGGAGCGCACGGACCGCGCCGTGACCACCGTCAACTTCTGGGGCGTCCGCCGCCGGGTGCAGGACGTCCTGGCCGAGGTCGCCCCGGCCGAACCGATCGTCTGGTTCGCCGCGAACGTCGACCACGTCGAGGCCTCCGCGGGCGTCGAGCTCCGCCCGGCCGTGTCCTACTTCGCCCTCCCCGAGGTCTACCGCGCCGCCGGCTTCGTCGTCGACGACGTCATCGAACCGGCCGCCGAGTACGGCACGCTGAACTCCCGCCTGTACGAGTCGCTCGCCTCCGGGGCGCTGCCCGTCACCGACTGCGCGCTCGGGCTCGACGAGCTCGGCCTGTCCGACGTGCCGGTGTTCGACGATGCCGACTCGCTCGAGCGCGTGCTCGCGATGCCCGGGGACGAGCGCACCGCCCTGGTCGCCCGCCTCCGCGCCGTCGTCCTCGAGCGGCACTCGTTCCGCAGCCGCGCCGAGCAGGTCGGTCCGTCGCTCGACGCCGCCGTCGCAGCCGCCTCGGGCCGGCGCGGCGAGCGTGGCGCGTTCCTGCGGTGGGCCACCGCCCAGCGCGAGACGCTCCGGCAGGCCGAACACGACCGCGACGTCCACCTCGCCGGCGTGCACGACATCAACGCGCGCCTGGTCGAATCGGAGCAGAAGGTCGGCGCGTACGACACCGCCCGCCGCCTGGCCGAGGCGGAGCGCGACCAGATCGCGGCCCGCTTCGCGGGCCTCACCCGCTCCCCCGAGTACCGGCTGCTGCACGGCGTGGGCCTGATGGCGCGGCGCGCGCGCCGCTGACGGCGGTCGACGCGACCACGTGACGGACGGGAGGCCCGGTACCAGCTGGTACCGGGCCTCCCGTCTCGGCCGTCACCCCGCTGGCGCGGTGCGCCGGTACCGGCTGGTGGGGTCCGCCTCCGGACCGTCGTGGTGGCGGCCTACTGCACCGTGACGGTCTTCGTGCCGAAGCTCTTGTAGGTGCCGCTCGGCAGGTCCTGGAAGTAGACGCGCACGGTGTGCGTGCCCTTCTTCACCCCGGTGAACTTCCGCGACAGTCCGACGTCCGATCCCCAGTCCGGGTGCACGGCCTGCACGTCGGTGCGGGTCGCGTTGACCGTTCCGGGCGCGACGGCCACGCCGTCCAGGTGGATCTTGTACTTGACCGGGTCCCAGACGTCCGGGTCGATCGCCCAGCCGGCCACGGTGATGGTGCCCGTGCCGCCGGTGACGGACTCGTACAGGCCCTTGACCGATCCGGTCTTGCCCGTCTTGCCGGTGGTGGGCGGATCGGTGACCGTCACGCTCTTCGTGCCGAAGCTCTTGTACGTGCCGCTCGGCAGCTCCTGGAAGTACACGCGCACGGTGTGGGTGCCGGCTGCCAGCTCCGGGATCTTCAGGGCGAGTCCCACGTCGGAGCCCCATGCGGGGTGCACGGCCTCGACGTCGGTCCGCTTCGCGTTCGCGGTCCCGGGGGCGATGGCGACACCGTCGACGTGGATCTTGTAGGCGACGGGGTCCCAGACGTCGGGGTCGATCGCCCAGCCGCGCACGGTGGCACTGTTCACGCCACCGACCGCGGACTCGAACGCACCCTTGACCGAGCCGGTCTTGCCCGTCTTGCCGGTCGTCCCCGACGCGTCGGGTTCGGCGGTCGACGCGGCGGTCACGGTCACGGACTTGGTGCCGAAGCTGACGTACTTGCCGCCCTGCAGGTCCTGGAAGTAGACGCGCACGGTGTGCTTGCCGGCCTGCAGGCCGGTGAGCCGGAGCGTCAGGCCGACGTCGGAGCCCCACGTGGGGTGCTCCGCCTCGACGTCGGTGCGGGTGGCGTCGGCGACCCCGCTGTCCGTGCTCACGCCGTCGACGTGGATCTTGTACTTGACCGGGTCCCACACGTCCGGGTCGATCGCCCAGCCCCGCACGGTGGCCGTGCCGACGCCGCCGGTGACGGAGTCGTACGAGCCGCGCACGGCACCGGTCTTGCCGGTCTTGCCGGTGGTCGGGGCGTCCACGACGACCGACTTCGACGCGACCTTCACGTACTTCGTGCCGGGCTTGTCCATCACGTACAGCGTCACGGCGCGCGTGCCCGCGCTGATGCCGCCGATCGTCTTCGAGAAGCCGAGGGTGCTGCCGACGCCCGGGTAGACCTTCGCCACGTCGGTGCGCGTCTTGTCCGCAGTGCCGGTCGCCTTGCTCACGCCGTCGACGAGGATCTTCCACGAGCCGGGCTTGGACGAGTCGGGATCGAGGACCCAGCCGGTCGCCGAGATCGTGCCGACGCCACCGGTCACCGAGTCGAGGACGCCCTTGGGTGCCGCGCTCGTGATGGTCCGGGTGTAGCAGCCGAGCAGGGTGTTCGCCCCGCGGCCCTGGTTGATGGCGTAGCTGCAGACGGAGTGCTTGCCGAGACTCAGCCCGGTCAGCTCGGCCGAGAACCCGTGCTTGGTGTTGTTCGCGCCGAGGGTGCCGGCGAGGTCGCTCCGGGTCTTGTCCGCCGTGACGGTCTTCGCGCCGGCGCCGTCGACGTAGAACGCGACGCGCAGGGCGTTGGTGGTGTCCGGGTCGGCCGCCCAGCCGGTGACCGTGATCGACGAGGTGGAGGTCGCGGTCACGGAGTCGACGTCGCCGTAGGGGTTGCCACCGCCGGCCGCAGCACCGAACCAGTCGGTGTACATGCGCCAGAAGTTGCGGTTGCCGTAGGCCGAGCAGCTGTCACCGGTGCCGTAGAGGTTCGACATGGCCGCGGCGTTCGGGGTGTATGGGGTGTAGATGTACAGGCTCGCGGTGGCCTGGTTCTGGATGTAGACGGACTTCCGGCCGCAGGCCGCGTTCGGGTTGAGCAGGATCGAGTTCGTCCGGCCCGCCTGGTACGCCCACGAGGTCGGCGACGCCTGGTACCGCTTGAACTGGAGCGCCGCGGCGTAGACCTGCTGGCCGAAGCCGTAGTAGGCCGGGTCGCACGGGGCGGTGTCCGGGCACGCGAAACCGGTGGCGTGCAGGTACATGTAGGACGTCGGCGAGGACGTCGTGACGATGCCCTGCTCCTTCTGCAGGAGCACGAGCAGCACCTTCTGGCTGATGCCGCACGCGGCACCGACCTGGGCGATCATCGTCGCGGCGGTCTTCGTGCCGCCGGCGATGGCCGCGCACCGGCCGGAGACGGCGCCGATCGAGCTCATCTTCTGCGAGAAGTCCTTCAGGCAGGCGGGGCCGCCGGAGGCCTTGCGGCAGTTCGGCGCGACGCTCGTCAGGAACGACTGCACGGCGGCGGCGTTCATCGCCGAGCCGTTGTAGAAGTTCGCGTCGCTGATGATGTTGCCCGGGTCGAAGTCCGAGGCGACCGCGGCCGAGGCCGCCTGGGTCGTGGTCTGCTCCGCGAGCACCGTGCCGAAGGTCAGGCCGCTCACCGCGACGGCGAGGGCCGCAACCATGGCGAGGGAGCTGCGGAGGGGACGACGGGAGCGGGCTGCTCGGGTGGTGCGGGGGGTGCGGGAGTTGCGCATCACGGGACCTCGGCGGTCAGGGGGTCGGACGTCGTCGACGCGGAGCCGACGGCGTAGGTCAGGGTGACGGACCAGGTGCCGCTCGGCACCTTCGCCGCGGGGAACGACACCTGCGCGCAGTTCACCGACGACGCACTCGCCTGTGCGGTGCTCGTTGCGGTGCGCGTGACGCCGTCCTTCGTCGCGGTGAAGGTGCACTTCCCGCTCGTGTCGGTCGTGCCGGAGACCAGGCCGCCGGCTTGGAGGGTCTTCGACCCGGTGTCCCAGCCGGCGAAGGTGACGACGGCCGTGGCCGGGTACTCCGACGGGTCGGTGTCCGGCTGGTTCGTCGCGCCGCTGCCCGGGAACGCGCCGGGGGTGTCGTCGTCGGAGGCGTCGTCGCCGTCGCCGTCGGACGCACCGTCGGTCGGCGTCGAGGCCGTGTCGGTGGGGGCAGTGGTCGCCGAGTCGTCGCCCGTCGGGGTCGCACTCGGGGTGCGCGAGACGGACGCGGACGGCGACGGGGTGGCGTCGTCGCCCCCACCGGAACAACCGGCCAAGAGGAGACTGAGTGCGCCGACCACCGCGAACGCAGCGATCGGCCTGGATGCGAGGAGCATGCTGACGGGCCGTCCTGTGGATGTTGACAAGGGTCCGGGTTGCAACAACGGTAACTCGAAAGTGAAGGTTGAGGGTTGGATCGGCCGGAATCACCCCCACTCGGGGTGCACGACGACCGTCGCCCAACCCCGTCCCGCGGGCCCGGTGAGTATGCTGTTCCGGTCCTGCCCCCACGAACGAAGAGACGTATGGTCGACCAAGCCCGCATGACCGCGCTCGCGAAGGAACCCCTCGTCGTGATCGGCGCGCCGACGAGCGCCTTCCGCGGGACCTTCCGTGAGCTGCGCGACGTCTTCCGGCAGCGCGAGATGCTCGGCATGCTCGTCCGGCGTGACCTGAAGGCGCGTTACAAGGACTCGGCACTCGGGTTCGTCTGGACGCTCGTGCGTCCGTTGACCCAGCTGCTCATCTACTACTTCGTCATCGGCAAGGTCCTCGGCGCCGCCAACGGCATCGACAACTTCGCGATCTACGTCTTCACCGGCCTGACCGCCTACACGCTCTTCAGCGAGATCGTCGCCGGGTCGACCGGCTCGATCGTCGGCAACTCCGGGCTGATCAAGAAGGTGTACGTCCCCCGCGAGGTCTTCCCGCTCGCCAGCGTCGGCGCAGCCCTGGTGAACTTCACCATCCAGTTCGCGATCCTGCTGGCCGCGACGGTCGTGATCGGCGTCTTCCCGTGGCACGAGGGCCTGGTCTACCTGATCCCGTCGCTCGCGGTGATCCTGGTCTACGGCGCGGCCATCGGTCTGGTGCTGTCCGCGCTCAACGTGTACCTGCGTGACGTGCAGTTCGTCATCGACGTCGGCCTGATGGTCCTGCTTTGGGCCTCGCCGATCGTCTACTCGTACTCGCGGGTGGTCGCCACCGTGAACGCGGACTGGCTCCTCACCGTCTACACGAACAACCCGCTGACCCTGTCGGTGCTCGGCCTGCAGAACGCGATCTGGCTGCACGACCCGGCCGACGTCACGTACCCCGACCACCTGATGCTCCGGCTGGGGATCGCGTTCGTGATCGGCCTCCTCTGCCTCATCGGTGCGCAGCGGATCTTCTCCCGCCTGCAGGGCAACTTCGCGCAGGAGCTCTAGACCATGGCCATCAGCACCCCCGTCGCCCCGACGACCCCCGGTGAGACCGCCGAGCGTCCTGACGTCATCGTCATCGACCACGTCCGCAAGCGCTTCACGGTCCGCAAGGACAACACCCTGCGCGAGCGCATCGTCACGCTCGGCCGCGCCGGGCGGAAGCACCGCCAGGACTTCTGGGCACTCGACGACGTCTCGGTGTCGATCCAGGCCGGTTCGACCGTCGGGCTCATCGGCCAGAACGGCTCCGGCAAGTCGACCCTGCTCAAGGCGATCGGCGGCATCATCCAGCCGACCTCCGGCACGGTGTCCCGCCGCGGTCGTCTCGCCGCCCTGCTCGAGCTCGGCGCCGGGTTCCACCCCGACCTGTCCGGCCGCGAGAACGTCTACCTCAACGCGAGCCTGCTCGGTCTCAGCCGCAAGCAGACCGACGAGAAGTTCGACGACATCCTGGCGTTCTCGGGCATCGGGGACTTCATCGACACCCAGGTGAAGTTCTACTCATCGGGCATGTACGTGCGGCTCGCGTTCGCCGTCGCCGTGCACACCGACCCCGACGTCCTGCTCGTCGACGAGGTCCTGGCCGTCGGCGACGAGGCGTTCCAGCGCAAGTGCCTCGACCGCATCCGCACCTTCCAGGAGGCCGGCAAGACGATCATCATCGTCACGCACTCCCTCAGCCAGGTGCAGGAGATGTGCGACCGCGTCGTCCTGCTCAACAAGGGCAAGGTGCTGCACGACGGTGACCCCGTCCAGGCCGTGAGCATGTTCCGCGAGGTGCTCGAGGAACGCCGTCAGGGCGAGCTCAGCACCGACGTCGCCGTCGGCCGCGGCAAGGTCGTCGGCGCGAGCGTGCACGTGGACGGCAAGAAGCCCCGCGCCGACGTCATGCCGGGCGACGACCTCGTCGTGGACATGGAGTTCGAGCACCTGGACGGCATCGCCGACTGGGAGGCCGCGGTCCAGATCAACAACGCCGGGGGCCAGGTCGTCTACGGCACCACCACCGGCATCATGGGCCTCGAACTGCAGCCGCTGCACGGTCGCCGGAAGCTCCGCCTGCGGATCGCCGACACCGCGTTCGGCACCGGCAAGTACTTCATCAACGTGTCGATGATGGACTCCGCTGGGCGCCACCTGCACGACATGCCGGAGTGCGACTCGTTCGAGGTCCCCGGGTTCGAGCACGCCGTGGGCACGGTCTACGCCGAGCCCTCGATCGAGGAGCTCGACTGACCCCGGACGACGGCGACACCGGGGACCGCGTCGACGGCACGCCCCGTGCCGGCTCCGCGCCCCGGACCGACGGCACGCTCCGCACCGCGGTCGTCGTCGTGAACTGGAACCGTGCCGACCTGACCACCGCGGCCGTCCGCGCCGTGCTCGACGAGGGCACGGCCGACGACGTCATCGTCGTCGACAACGGGTCGTCCGACGACTCCGTCGCGGTGCTCCGCCGTGCCCTGCCGGACGCCACCGTCATCGCACGCGGCGACAACGGCGGTTTCGCGGCCGGTGCCAACACCGGCATCCGGCATGCGGGTGCCGACGTCGTCGTGCTCCTGAACAACGACGCCGTGCCCGCACCGGGCTTCGTCGCGGCGCTCCGCGACCACCTGGCGCACGCCGGGCCCGAGGTCGCCGCCGTGACGGGCCGCATCGTGCTCGCCGGACGTTGGACGGGCCTCCCGGCCGGGGTGGAGCCCGCACCCGGCGAGCGCGTGCTGCGCGACCACGACGGCCGGCGCTGGACGCCGTCGGCGGACGGCGAGGTCCGGCTCAACTCGACCGGCGTCCGCGTCGACCGCGACGGCAACGGGATGGACCGCGACTGGTTCGCGCCCGTCGACCGGGTCGCCGACGTCGACGTCTTCGGGTTCTCCGGTGGCGCTTCCGCCCTCCGGCGCACGGCACTGGACGACGTCGGCCTGCTCGACGAGTCCCTGTTCATGTACTACGAGGACACCGAGCTCGCCTGGCGGCTGCGCCGGCGCGGATGGCGCGTCGAGCACGCGGCCGACGCGGTCGTCGAGCACGACCACTCGGCGTCGTCCGGCGTGCAGAGCGACCTGTTCGTCTTCCGCAACGCCCGCAACCGCATCGTCGTCGCGCTCTGGCACGCCCCGTGGCCGATCGTCGCGCGGGCGAGCGCCCGCACCCTGGTGCGCGGCCTGCGCGCACTGGCCTCCGGTCGCACCCGCCGGGAGGCGCGGCTCGTCCTGACGGCGTTCGCGGACGTCGCGGGGACCCTGCCGGTCCACCTCGCGCGCCGACTGCGAGAGACCCGGCGCGCGTCCGTCCCGCGCCGCCGCGTGGACCCGGGCGCATGAGTGCAGCGGGCTATCCTGGACACTCGCCCGTCGACGGCCCCGGCCACGACGACCCCGCCCGGAAGGATCCACGCGTGCCGCAGCTCACCGTCCTCGTCGACGGGACCGCGGTACCGCGTGAACTCGGCGGTGTGGGTCGCTACGTCGAGGGGGTCGTGTCGCACCTGACCGACCCGGCGCTCGACGTCCACCTGGTGGTCCGACCCGTGCACGCTTCGCACTTCCGCACCGTGGCGCCGCACGCCACCGTGCACACCGCGCCGGCGTGGACCGACTCGGTGCCGCTCCGGTTCCTGTGGGAGCAGACGGGCCTGCCGGCGCTCGGCCGACGACTCGGCGCGCAGGTGCTGCACTCCCCGCACTACACGTTCCCGTTCGGCTGGCGTGGCGGGTCCGTCGTCACGCTGCACGACGCCACGTTCTTCTCCAACCCCGAGTGGCACTCCCGCCTGAAGCGCACGTTCTTCACGTGGTGGAGCCGCCGGTCCCTGCGTTCCCGCCCGGTGGTCATCGTGCCGAGCGCGGCCACCGCGACCGAGGCCGCACGGGTCGTGACCGGCATCCGCGCCGACGTCCGGGTCGCACCGCTCGGCGTCGACCGTGCCGTGTTCCACGAGCCGTCCACCGCCGAGGTCGAGGACGCCCGGATCGCCGCGACCCTGCCCGAGGGAGCGCCCTGGATCGCGTTCCTCGGCACCATCGAACCGCGGAAGAACGTCACGGCGCTGCTCGACGCCTACGCGTCCGTGCGCGCCGCGCGTGCGGCTGCCGGGTCGGACGGTGGTCCGGGCTCGGAGACCCCGTGGCTCGTGCTGTCCGGTGCCCGCGGGTGGGACGAGTCCGCGATCGCCCGGCTCGACGCGCTGCAGCCGGAGGACCACGTGATCGAAGCCGGCTACCTGCCGCTCGAGGACCTGGCGGGCTACCTCGGTGGTGCCGAGTTCGTCGTCTACCCGTCCCTCGGCGAGGGCTTCGGGCTGCCCGTGGTCGAGGCGATGGCCTCCGGCGCGTGCGTCCTGACCACCCGGCGGCTGTCCCTGCCCGAGGTCGGCGGGGACGCGGCCGTCTACAGCGAGCCCGACGCGACCTCGCTGGCGTCCGCGATGACGGCACTGCTGGACGAGCCCACCCTCGTGGCCTCGCACCGTGCGGCGGCGCTGGCCCGCGCTTCCTCGTTCACCTGGGAGGCCACGGCGGCCGTGCACGTCGCGGCCTACGAGTCCGTCGCCGGGGGTGCGCGGTGATCCGGGTGGCGGTGCTGACGGTCACCTACAACACCGGCGAGACCATCCGGCCGTTCCTGGCGAGCGTGGCCGGTGCCTCGAAGGACCCGGTCGCGGTGGTCATCGCGGACAACGGTTCGGCCGACATCGACGCACTCCGGGCGATCGGCGAGTCGTACGGCGCCGTCGTGGTCTCCTCCGGTGGCAACCGCGGCTACGGCGGCGGGATCGATGCGGCCCTGAACGCCCTCGACGACGTGCTGCCGGACGTGCGCCCGGAGTTCCTGCTCGTGACGAACCCCGACGTCGTGCTCGGCGAGGGCTCGATCGACGAACTCGTGGCCGCCGCGGACCGGTTGCCGTCCGGCGGGTCGTTCGGTCCCCGGATCCTCGACGACCAGGGCGAGACCTACCCGTCCGCGCGGCAGCTCCCCTCGCTCCGGACCGGCCTCGGCCACGCCGCGTTCTCGCGGTTCTGGCCGGCGAACCCGTGGAGCCAGCGGTACTGGTCCACCACCGAGGTCGTCGAGCGCGAGGCCGGCTGGCTCTCCGGTGCGTGCTTCCTCATCCGCACGTCGCTCTTCCGCGAGCTCGACGGGTTCGACGAGTCGTACTTCATGTACTTCGAGGACGTCGACCTCGGCCAGCGCGTCGGTCGGTCGGGGCGAGCGAACGTGTACGTGCCCTCGGCGGTCGTCACCCACACCGGAGCCCACTCGACGTCGTCCAACCGGCGCCGCATGGAGATCGAGCACCACCGGAGCGCGTACCGGTTCCTGTCGCGGAAGTACCGGGCGTGGTGGCTCTGGCCCCTGCGGGTCGCCCTGCACGCGGGCCTCTCCGCCCGTGCCCGCTGGGTCACACGCAAGTAGCGCCCGCTCGCCGGGCTGTCCCGTTCGCGGGCGGCCCCGTTCGCGGGCGGCCCCGTCCGCAAGACACCGGTGTTCGCGCGTTGCACCGCGGTCTGCGGGTGTTCCGAGCACGAACACCGGTGTCTTGCGGGCCAGACGGCGTCAGGGGCGGCGGGCGCGCTCGGCGCGGGCCGCCGCCAGCAGCACGGCAGCGCGGGCGTCGAAGGAGTGCTCGACGGCGATGCGCTCGGCCACGGCGGCACGTTCGGCAGCGGCCGGCCACGCGTGCGCCGGGTCGAGCAGGTCGGCCAGCTCGTCACGGGAGCCCGCCACCTCGAGGGTCGGCACGTCCAGCACGTCGGACAGCCCGGCCACCGGGTCGGTCACGACGACTCCCCCGGACGCCAGCACGTCGAACACCCGGTTCGACACGAAGCCCCCGGCCGCCATGTCCGGCCAGTGGTCGTTCAGCACCACTCGGGCCGAGGCGTAGGCCGTCGCGACCTCGGCTCGGCTCAGGGATGCTTCTCCGAGTGACTCCGCGGGGACGAGTGCTCCCCAGCCGGGCCCGTACACGCGGAGGTCCGCCCGAAGCGCCACCGCATCGGAGACCACGGGGCGCGCGGCGCCGCGGGTCGAGCCGACGAACACCACGCGGTCGGCGTCCGGACTCGTCGCCGAACGGGCCCCGGGGTGGAACACCGACGGGTCGGTCGCCTGCAGGAGCGTGCGCACCGGCACGCCCGCACGCGCAGCGGCCGCCGCCGCCCACACCGGCCCGGCCGCGAACGCCGCGTCGAAGGACCGCAGTTCGGTGTCCGTGACGTCGTCGGGGTGGCTGATCACCCAGAGCAGGTTCACCGACGCCGGGTTCGGCGCAACCCGGTCGAGTCCCCGGATCACCAGCGTGACGTCGTCCGAGGCATCGTCGTCCCGCACGTGGGCGTCGCGTCGGTCGATCCGGACGCGCTGCCCGAGCCGCTCGAGTGCCCCGGCGAGCTCGGCGGCGAAGTGCACGTCGCCCCAGCCGTCGCCCTCGGGCCCGGCGGGCGCAGCGATCTTCAGCGACCAGGTGGGGTGTTCGGCGTCGCCACCGGTCACGCGCGCGGCCGGGGACACCGGCCGCGCGCCCCACGGCGGCAGCGGCGGTCCGGCGACGACACCGTCGCCCTCGGACGCGCGGTCGCGCCAGGCGGTGAACGCGTCGACGGTCGCGGCGTCGACCGTGCGGCCGGCCTCGACCGAGCGGGTCGCCTCGCCGACGACGCGCACCGGTCCGCCGTGCAGGTCGGCGACCGCGCGGCTCCAGGCCGTCAGGGTCATGCGTTCGTCCGGGAGGCACGGTGCCGGCACCAGCGCCGCCCCCGGCACCGAGAGCACCGGCTGGTCCGCCGCGAACACGGTACTGACGTCGGCGCGGTCGTCCGACCACGGCAGGGCACCGGGGCGGAGCAGCCGGGCACCCGACCGCACCGTGCCGTCCGGCAGCCGGACACGCGCCTGGGCGACGGTGTCGGCGGCGGCGAGGGCGCGGAGCGTGGGGACGTCGACCTGCACCGACGAGTCGACGAGCACGAGGGTGCGGCCCACGCCGCCGGCGACCCCGGCGTCGATCGCCGCGCCGAGGCCGTCGACCGGGGCGCGACGTACCCAGGGCAGGCCGCGGCCGAACGGGGCGACCGGCGAGGCGTCGGCGACGTAGCTCGCCGCGCGGACGTCGGCGGAGCGGCCGAAGGCCCGGCGCGCGACGGCGACGAGCGGAGCGACCTCGGCGTGCCGGTCCGAGCGTGTGGTGACGAGCACCGTGACCTCGGCGGCGGACCGCAGCGGAGCGTCCTGCGACCTGGCCATCCCGTCGCCGTCAGCCGACGTCGGCGACGCGGGGCGGGCCTCCCGGCCGGAGGGGTCGCGTCGGCGAGCGAACCACCCGGTGCCCGACGCCACGACGGTGACTACGCGCCGAGGAGACGCTGCAGGTAGACGCCGTAGCCGCCCTTGACCAGCGGCGCGGCGAGCTCGGCGAGCTGCGCGTCGTCGATCCAGCCGTTGCGCCAGGCGATCTCCTCGATGCACCCGATCTTGAAGCCCTGCCGGTCCTCGATGACCTTGACGTACTCGGACGCCTGCATCATCGACTCGAACGTGCCGGTGTCGAGCCAGGCGGTGCCGCGGTCGAGGACCTGGACGCCGAGTTCGCCGGCCTCGAGGTAACGCTCGTTCACCGTGGAGATCTCGAGCTCGCCGCGCGCACTCGGCTCGATCGTCTTCGCGATCTCGATGACCTTGTTGTCGTAGAAGTACAGGCCGGGGACGGCGTAGTTCGACTTCGGCTCGGTCGGCTTCTCCTCGATGGACACCGCGGTGAAGTCGTCGTCGAACTCCACGACGCCGTACGCCTTCGGGTCGGCCACGTGGTACGCGAAGATCGTCGCGCCCTGGACATCGGTGTTCTTCCGCAGGTTCGTGCCGAGGCCGGTGCCGTGGAAGATGTTGTCGCCCAGGACGAGGGCGACGCTGTCGTCGCCGATGAACTCCTCGCCGATGACGAAGGCCTGCGCCAGACCGTCAGGGGACGGCTGCACGGCGTACTGGATCTCCATGCCGAGCGCCGAGCCGTCGCCGAGCAGGGCCCGGAACTGGTCGTTGTACTCCGGCGTCGTGATGACGAGCACTTCGCGGATGCCGGCCATCATGAGCGTCGACAGCGGGTAGTAGACCATCGGCTTGTCGTAGATCGGCATGAGCTGCTTGCTGATGCCCTTGGTGATGGGCCAGAGGCGCGTGCCGGAACCGCCGGCGAGGATGATGCCCTTCATCGCTTTCCCCTTACTTCTTCGTCCGGAGCGACTCGGTGTACGCGACGCACTCCTCGTACGTCGGCAGCAGGCCCTGTGCCGCGGCTTCCTCGAGGGTGGGGGCGCTGGTGTCCTTCTCGGACAGCACCAGCTCGCCGAGGCCCTCGGGCAGGTCGAGCCCGACCGTCGGGTCGAGGATCGTGATCCCCTTCTCACGCTCGGGGTTGTAGTGCGCGCTGACCAGGTAGTTCACGGTCGACTGGTCCTCGAGCGCGACGATCGCGTGGCCGAGCCCCTCGGACAGGTAGACGGCCTTGCGGTCGACGTCGTCGATCCGGACGGAGTCCCACTGGCCGAACGTCGGGGACCCGACCCGGATGTCGACGATGTAGTCGATGAACGCCCCGCGCACGGCGGTGACGTACTTCGCCTGGCTCGGCGCGACGAGGGCGTAGTGGATGCCGCGGGCGACACCGGCCGCGGAGATCGACATGTTCACCTGGCGGAGGTCGAGCGGGTGACCGACGGTCTCCTCGAGCACGTCGGCGCGGTACGCCTCGAGGAATGCTCCTCGTGCGTCGCCGTGCTGGACGGGCGTGAACTCCCACGCGCCAGGGATCTTCAGTTCGCGGATCTGCACCGGGGAAGCCTAGCAAGCCGTGAGTTCGCATAGGCTGTCATGGTTCTGCGCATTGCCGACTCCCGAAACGAGACCAAGCGAGCCCGTGAAGCTATTCGTCCAGATCCCCTGCCTCAACGAGGAGAACACCCTCGCCAGCGTCATCGACTCCATCCCGCGGGAGATCGACGGCATCGACGAGATCGAGATCCTGGTGATCAACGACGGCAGCACCGACCGCACCGTCGAGGTCGCCAAGGAGCACGGCGTCAAGCACTTCGTGCACCACACGACGAACATGGGCCTCGCCCGCTCGTTCCGTGACGGCGTCGACTACGCGCTGCTGCACGGTGCGGACATCGTCGTGAACACCGACGGGGACAACCAGTACCCGCAGGCGCAGATCGCCGAGCTCGTGCAGCCGATCCTGCGGAAGGAAGCCGAGATCGTCATCGGCGACCGGCAGACGCGCACCATCGAGCACTTCTCCGGCTTCAAGAAGGTCATGCAGCGCTTCGGCTCGTGGGTCGCGAGCCGTGCGGCCGGACTCGACCTGCCCGACGCGGCGAGCGGGTTCCGGGCGTACTCGAAGTACTCGCTCATCCGCCTGAACATCGTGACGCGCTTCAGCTACTGCATGGAGACCATCGTGCAGGCCGGCTACAAGCGCCTGGCGATCGCGTCGGTCCCGATCACGACGAACCCGAAGACCCGCGAGTCGCGGCTCTTCAACAACATCTTCCAGCACATGTTCGAGTCCGGCTCGGCGATCGCCCGCGTCTACCTGATGTACCGGCCGATGGCCCTGTTCCTCTGGGTCGCGGCGGTGCTCGGCGCCCTCGGGCTCTGGCCGCTCATCCGGTACCTGGTGCTCCTGGCGATGCAGACCGGCGGCAACCACCTGCAGTCGATCATCCTCGGCGTCGTCCTGCTCATCACGGCGCTCCTCTCGATAGTCATCGGCGTCGTGGCCGACCTCACCCGCCTCAACCGCACGCTGGCCGAGGAGCAGCTCGACCTGCAGAAACTGCAGCGGTATGGCGACTGACACGGCACCGGCCGTGTCGCGCCCCGACGTCCGACCCGCGGTCGGGCGACGTGAGCGCATCCTCGTGATCGCGTTGACGGTGGCGTTCGCCGCCGTCCTCGCCGTCTGGGCAGTCGTCACCACGACGTACAAGGCCCCCGACGAGCCGACCCACGTCGACGCCGTACTGCACCTGGCGATCGGTGACGGCTGGCCCGCGCCCGGGGCGATGCACTACCTCAACGCGGTGCACGACACCCAGATCAGCAACATGCGGCAGTCGACCGACGCGAACCAGACGTGGGGCGAGCTGCTCCGCGAGTTCCCGG
This sequence comes from Curtobacterium poinsettiae, assembly GCF_025677645.1. NCBI lineage: Bacteria > Bacillati > Actinomycetota > Actinomycetes > Micrococcales > Microbacteriaceae > Curtobacterium > Curtobacterium flaccumfaciens. The sequence continues at coordinate 2,936,893 of NZ_CP106879.1, forward strand.
GGGTGCACCCGACCAGCATCGACCAGATGTCGCAGCACCCCGCGACGTACTACGCCCTGGCCGCCGGGGTCCTGCAGCTGGTGCACTTCGAGGACCTCCGCTGGGACCTCGCCGTCATGGTGCTGCGACTGTTCGACGCCCTGCTCGTCCTGCCGCTACCGTTCCTGGCCTGGGCGACCGTGCGTCGGCTGACGCGGTCACCGCGTGCCGCACTGGTCGGCGGTGCCGCGGTGTTCGCCCTGCCCGAGGTCGCCTCGATCGGCACCTCGGTCACGAACGACGCGCTCATGCTGCCGTTGGCCGGGGCGCTCGTGTACTTCGTGGTGCGACTGCTCACGGGGGACCTGCGGGTCCGCACGACCATCTGGATCGGACTGCTGCTCGGTGCGATGCTGCTCGTCAAGGGCACCGCACTCCCCGCGATCCCGTTCGTGGGCATCGCCGTGATGGCCGCCGGCTGCACCCGGGCGACCGTCTGGCGGAACGCGCTCCGGACGCTGTGGACGCTGGGGCTCGCCGCCGTCATCGGCGGCTGGTGGTGGCTGCGCAACATCCTCGTGTACCACGACATCCAGCCGGACGGCATGGCCGGCGCACGTCCGCCGATGCCGTTCCCGGCCGGCACCGCCGCGAGCCCCGAGGTGTTCCTCCGCGACTACTGGAACGGCGTCACCCGCACCTTCTGGGGCAGCGTCGGTGGTCTCACCCAGTTCCAGCTCGCCCAGGTCCTGATCGACGGGCTGACCGTCGCGTCGCTCGTCGGCATCGTCGTCTGGGGCTTCCGGCGCGGCCCGTCGCTCCGCCCGGCGATCGTGCTGGCGTCGTTCCCCGTCATCCTCATCACCCTGCACCTGCAGAGCGGGTGGGGCGGGTACGTCCGGAGCACCATCGTCGCCGGCACCCAGGGGCGCTACTACTACCCCACGCTCATCGCCCTCATCGCCCTGAGTGCCCTCGCCTGGCGCCGGGTCTCCGTGACGGCAGTGGGCGCCACCCGGCTCGCCGTCGGGATGTCGATCGCGGCGATGGCCATCGCGCTGTACGGCGTCGTCTACGCGCTGCGGGCCTTCGGGCACGACGCCGCCTTCTGGGTCGACGAGTTCGCGGTCGGCCGGTTCGACCGCTACGGCATGGTCCCCGCCGGCACGAACTTCACCCTCGTCGCCGTCGCCGCGGTCGCACTGACCGTCACCGCCGTGCTGCTCGTCCGGTTCATGCGCCGTCCGGAGGTCCCCGCGTGAGCGCCCCGCCACCGCGCGTCGGCCGGCACGAGTGGGTCCTGCTCGGCACCGTGACGCTGGCTTGGCTCGCCTTCCTGCTGACCTTCGCCCTCGTCACCCCGGCCTTCGGGGCACCCGACGAGCCGGCGCACGTCGACGCCGCGTTCCGCCTTGCGCTCGGACTCGGTTGGCCGCACGGCGGGGAGATGCACTACCTCGCCGCCGTGCGGCAGATCGTCGAGCACCCGGTCCCGGCCGTCGACCGTCCCACGCTCGACGCGCTGCTGGCGGCGGTGCCCGGGGACTCCCCCGCGATCGACCCGATGTCCCAGAACCCGCCGACGTACTGGTTGGTGGCCGCCGGGATCCTGCGCGTCACCCGGTTCGGCTCGCACGACTGGGCGACCTCGGTGCTCGTGCTCCGCGTGTTCGACGTGCTGCTCGTCACCGCGCTGCCGCTCCTGGTCTGGGCGACGGTCCGACGGGTGACCCGCTCGCGCCGCACGGCGCTCGTCGCCCCGGTCCTGCTCTTCGCCGTCCCGCAGCTGGCGCAGGTCACCTCCGGCGTCACCGTGTGGGCACCGGTCGTCCTGCTCGGCGCCGTGCTCGTCTGGCTGAGCGCCCGCGTGCTGACCGGCGACCGTTCGTGGTGGACCACCGCCGGGCTCGCCGTGGCCGTCACCGGGCTGGCCGCCCTGAACGCGCTGGGGCTCCTGGCGATCCCGTTCGTCGTCCTCGTGTTCGCCCTGGCACCGGGCCGGACGTGGGGTCGCCGGGCCCTGCATGCCGGCGTGGTCGTCATCGCTGCCGTCGCCGTGTCCGGCTGGTGGTGGGTGCGGACGCTGCTCGTCAGCGGGACGCTCCTGCCCGACGCCCTGCGCGCCGTCACGACCGTGCAGCCCTACCCGGCGGGCGGTGCGAACCCCGGGGCGTTCGCCGGACGCCAGTGGGACGGCCTGACCGCCTCGTTCTTCGGCGCACTCGGTGCGAACCAGTGGCCGTTGCCGCCGATGGTCGTCGACACGCTCGCGGTCGTGGGGCTGGCCGTCATCGCCTGGTCGTACGCCCGCCGGACCCCGGGCCGCCGGGTCACCACGATCCTGCTCGTCTGGCCGACGGTGGTCCTCGTCGCCACCCTCGCCTACAACTGGCGGAACTACCTCGGCACGCACCAGGGCAACGGGCTGCAGGGCCGGTTCCTGTTCGTCGCGGTCGTGGCGCTCGTGCTCGCCCAGGCGGTCGCCTGGCACGCCCTCGTCGTCCGTCCGGAGCTGCGTCGGCGCCTGGCCCGGTCGGCGGTCGTCGGTTCCCTCGCGATCGGCACGTACGGCATCGGCCTGACCTACCGCGGCGGATGGGAGAACACGCAGTTCCGCGTCACGCCCGGCGGGATCTCCGCGATGGCCGGCGGCGCACTCACCGGGCCGGCCGTGATCGCGCTGGTCGCCGTGGTGTTCGCGGCCGCCGCCGTCGCGACCGTCGTCCTGGCGTGGCGCACCGCCGCCGACCCCACCGGTGGCCCGCTAGAATCGCCGCCGACCCACGAACCGACCGTCAGGAAAGAGAACTCGTGAAGATCCTCGTCACCGGAGGAGCCGGCTTCATCGGCTCGAACTTCGTCCGCCGCACGCTGGAGGACGCGTACCCCGGCCTCGAGGGCGCCGAGGTCGTCGTCTACGACGCACTGACCTACTCCGGCAACGAAGCGAACCTCGCCCCGGTCGCCGACTCCCCCCGCTACACCTTCGTGCACGGCGACATCCGCGACGCCGCGAAGCTCGACGAGGTCGTCCCGACCGTCGACGCCATCGTGCACTTCGCCGCCGAGTCCCACGTCGACCGCTCGGTCCGCGACTCCGGCATCTTCGTCGAGACCAACGTCGTGGGCACGCAGCGCCTGCTCGACGCCGCGCTCCGCCACGGCACCGAGCGCTTCGTGCACGTCTCCACCGACGAGGTCTACGGCTCCATCAGCGAAGGCTCGTGGGACGAGGAGCGCCCGCTCGAGCCGAACTCGCCGTACTCGGCGTCGAAGGCCGGCAGCGACCTGCTCGCCCGCAGCTACCACCGCACGCACGGGCTGAACCTCTCGATCACGCGCTGCTCGAACAACTACGGGCCGTACCACTTCCCCGAGAAGGTCATCCCGCTGTTCGTGACCAACCTCATCGACGACCAGCACGTGCCGCTGTACGGCGAGGGCAACAACATCCGCGACTGGCTGCACGTCGACGACCACACCCGTGGCATCGCGATGGTCCTGACCCGTGGCCGCGCCGGCGAGATCTACAACATCGGCGGCGGCACCGAGCTGACCAACAAGGAGCTCACGCAGCTGCTGCTCGACGCGACCGGCAAGGACTGGTCGTACGTCGACCGCGTCGCCGACCGTCTCGGCCACGACCTGCGGTACTCGGTCGACATCTCGAAGATCCAGGCCGAGCTCGGCTACGAGCCGCTCGTGCCCTTCGAGCAGGGCCTGGCCGACGTCGTGCAGTGGTACCGCGACAACCGCGCCTGGTGGGAACCGCTCAAGCAGCGTGCGGCCCTGAGCTGAACCGGCACACCGTGACCAGGTACCTCATCACCGGCGCCGCCGGCATGCTCGGTCAGGACCTCCAGGCCGCACTCGCCGGCCGCGACGTCACCGCGCTGTCGCGGGCCGACCTCGACATCACCGACCCGGCCGCGGTGGACGCTGCCGTCGCCGGACACGACGTCGTGATCAACTCGGCCGCCTACACGAAGGTCGACGACGCGGAAGACCACGAGGACGACGCCCACGCGGTCAACGCGACGGGGCCGAAGCTGCTGGCCGAAGCGTCGGTCCGCCACGGCGCGAAGCTCGTCACCGTGTCGACCGACTACGTCTTCGACGGCAACGGCACCGCGCCCTACGCCGAGGACGCGCCGACCGACCCGATCAACGCCTACGGCCGCACGAAGGCCGCCGGCGAGGCGTTCGTCCGTGCGATCGCTCCGGACACCTCGTACGTCGTCCGCACCGCGTGGATCTACGGCGCGCACGGGCCGAACTTCGCCGCGACCATGCTCCGGCTCGCGGGGTCGCACGACACCGTCAGCGTCGTCACCGACCAGGTCGGCCAGCCGACGTGGACGGGCGACCTCGCCGCACGGATCGTCGAACTCGTCGACGTGGACGCCCCTGCGGGCACGTACCACGGCACGAACGCCGGCCAGGGTTCCTGGTTCGACTTCACGCAGGCCATCTACCGCGAACTCGGGCTCGACCCGGAGCGCGTGCTGCCCACGGACAGCGCCGCGTTCGTCCGACCGGCACCGCGTCCGGCGTACAGCGTGCTCGGGCACGACGGCTGGTCACGCGCCGGACTCGCGCCGATGCGCGACTGGCGCGACGCGTTGCACGCTGCGGTCGCGGCGGGTGCGCTGACCGCGTAGGCACGGCTCTCGACCCGGAGGCGCGGGTCGGGTCCCGCACACCGCGGACCCGACCCGCGCCTCCTGTCCGACCACCGACCGCGCCCAGGGGGCGCCGGGACCACCCTGGTAGTGTCGGGCAGCCGAGCGCGGGGCCGGCCCTCGGCCCCCTGCCCACGGGTCCACGAACCACGACGAGGAGCACAGCACCATGACCACCCTCCACGTCATCGTCGACCAGATCGTCGCGCCCGTGCCGGGCGGCATCGGGCGCTACGCCGAGGAGCTCGCACGTCACCTCGTCGAGCACGCGCCGAGCGGCTGCGAGGTCGCGGGTGTGGTCTCCGCCGTCGGGTCCGACGAGATGGCGCACCTGCGGACGCTCCTGCCCGGGCTGTCCGACCTGCAGCGGCTGCCGCTGCCGCGTCGCGAGCTGTCGCTCGCCTGGCAGGGCGGGTTCGTGGGCGGCATCGCGAAGGGCATGGTGCACGCGCCGAGCGTGCTCGCACCACTGGTCAAGCACGACCGTTTCCAGGACCCGGGTCGGCAGACCGTGGTGACCGTCCACGACGTGGTGCCGTGGACCAACCCCGAGACGCTGACGCCGCGCGGCGTCCACTTCCACAAGGCGATGGTGAAGCGGGCGTGGAAGCACGCCGACGCCGTCGTGGTGCCGACCCACGCCGTGGCGGGGGCGCTGAACGAGATCCACCGGTTCGACGACCGGCTCCGCGTGATCGGCGGCGCGCCGAGCGGACGCCTCCGCCTGCCTGTCGACGCCGACCTGCGCGCCGAGCGCCTCGGCCTGCCCGACCGCTACGTGCTCGCGGTCGGCACGCTCGAACCGCGCAAGGCCCTCGCGTCCCTGATCGAGGCGATGGCCCACCCGGACGCCCCCGGCGACGTGCCACTGGTCATCTCCGGTCCGGACGGCTGGGGCGACGTCGACGTGTACGGCACCGCGGAGCGCGCGGGCCTGTCACGCGACCGGGTGAAGGTCCTCGGCCGCATCGACGACGCGGACCTCGCGGTGGTCTACGACCGTGCGACCGTGTTCGTGTTCCCCAGCCTCGCCGAGGGCTTCGGCCTGCCCGTGGTCGAGGCGATGAGCTTCGGCACCCCGGTGATCCACTCCGACGATCCCGCCGTGGCGGAGGTCGCCTCGGACGCCGGCGTCACCGTGGCACGGTCACCGCGGGAGTCCTACCCGGCACGGCTCGCACAGGCGGTCTACCAGGTCGTGAACGACCCGCACCTGGCCAGCCAGCTCGCCGTCGCGGGGCCGGACCGCGCACGCATGTACGACTGGTCCGACTCCGCCGCGGAGACCTGGCAGTTGCACGCCGACCTCTGACGGTCGGAGCGCGTCAGCCCTTGTACGTGTAGGTGCTGACCCAGTCGATGTACAGGTGACCGGCGTCGCCCCAGTCGCCCACCTGGAACATGTACCGGTGCGCGGTCTTCGGCACGTGGGTGGTGATCGTCTTGATCACCTTGCCGTCGAGGCGGTACCGCACGGACTTCCCGGGCACCCACTCGATCGAGTACGTGTGCCACGAACGCCACGAGACGCCGGTGCTCATGCTCGTCGCGTTGGCCTCCTGGCCCGCGATCATCGAGTGGTGGTGCAGCATCGGCTGCTGGTCGAAGTTGGCCTCGGGGTAGTCGATCTCCCCGTCGGCCCAGCGGTCGGACGACGGCCAGAGCATGAAGGCCGCGCCGTTGCCGGCACCGCCTGTGGCCTTGGCGCGGACGATGAACTTGCCGCCCTTGTGGCCCCAGGCTCCCGTCGGCGTGCCGAAGGTGCCGGCGGCGCCGTGCTTGCCGTCGAGCTTGACGTCCATGTACCCGTTGTGCGAGCTGATCTGCGAGCCCGAGTAGTACATGCCGCCCGTCCCGTCCGGGTACGGCTGCCACGAGTTCGCGTACTTCTTGGCGAAGGCGCCCTTGGCGCTCGCCGCGGTGCTGAACTGCTCGCGGAAGGTCTGCTTGAAGCTCCCGACGTCGCCGAGCGGTGCCGAGCTGGCGGTCGCTGCGGTCCCCTGACCGAGCGGTCCGGCGACGAGTGCTGCTCCGAGGAGCACGACGGCGAGTGCGGCCCTCCTGGTGGTGCGCTTCTGCATGAGGTCGGTCACTCCCTGACGTGACTGTTCGCACCCGTTCCCGTGGGTGCCGGGCGGTCGGATCTCGACTGCCCGGCGTTCACGGTAGTTGCTGTCCACAATCTGCGCCCGGGGGTTGACACGACTGCGCACCCCCAGTACACGGGTCTTGCGTGAGGATCAGCCGTCGGGCAAGAAGTCCTGGTCAGTGGGCGTGGCGTGGCATCCGCATCGTTCGGATCAGCCGCGCGTAGACGTCGCGTGGTGGGGTCAGGGCCGTGCGCGACGGCGTCGAGCGACCACGGCGACCACGACGGCGGCCACCACGGCGAGGACGGCGACGACCGCTGCGGCCTCGGCGACGTGGAGCGCCGCGAACCACGAGTCGAACTGCGACTTCGTCGCCACGACGTCCTGGCCCGCGCCACGGAACCACCCCGCCACGGGGTTCATCGGACCGGCCGCGCCCGCAGCGACCACGCAGACCACCGCGGCGACCACGGCGACCACGGAGAGGACGAGGACGGGGACGGCGCGGCGCATCCCGCTACCCTAGCGCGGCTCGGACCCCGCAGCGGCGACCTCATAGCGAGTCGCGGAGGCGCGCCGCCTTCTCCTCGACCAGGCGCTCGAGCCCGTCGGCGTAGTCGGTCAGGCGAGCGGCAACGGGCGGCTCCGAGGAGCCGATGATGCGCGCGGCCAGCAGACCGGCGTTGGCGGCACCGTTGATCGCCATCGTCGCGACCGGGATCCCCGCCGGCATCTGCACGATCGAGAGCAGCGAGTCGAGGCCGTCGAGACGCGCGAGCTGCACCGGGACACCGATCACCGGCAGCGTCGTCATCGAGGCCACCATGCCCGGCAGGTGGGCAGCCCCGCCGGCCCCGGCGATGACGACCCGGATGCCACGGTCGGCGGCGCCGCGGGCGAAGCGGGTCATCTTGTCCGGGGTGCGGTGCGCCGACACGACGTCCGCCTCGAACGGGATGCCGAGTTCGGTGAGGATGTCCGCCGCGGCCCGCATCGTCGGCCAGTCGGAGTCCGACCCCATGATGATCGAGACGAGCGGCTGTGCGGGTGCGGCGGTGGCGGTCACGCGACGAGCCTAGCCGAGCAGCACCCGTCGCCAGGTGTCGCCGTCACGGCCGATCGTGCGGTCCTCGGCGACCCAGCGCGCCGCCCCCTCGTCGGCCCGGCCACGGTCGACGGCGGTGCGGACGGCGTCCCGCCACGCCTGCACGTCGTCCGGTACGGCCACGGCCCCGTGGCCCCGTGCGACGGCGTAGGACGGACGGTCGGACACCACGGCCGGCAGTCCGAGCGCGGTGTACTCGAGGAACTTCAGGTCGCTCTTCGCTCGGTTGAACTCCTCGTCGCGGAGCGGCGCGACGCCCGCCCGCCAACGCTCCCGGTGCGCCACGAGCCATCGGGAGAACGCCGGGTAGTGCCCGTCTGGGACCTCGACCCGGCGGAACCAGTCGGCGCCGCCTTCCTCGGTCACCCCGATGACCTCGAGCCGGATCGGGGTGCCGTCGGCGGTGGCGAGGTCGGCGAAGACGCCACGCAGGAGCTCGAGGTCCGCGGCGTGGGTGAGCGTGCCCATGTACAGCACCCGGTGCTCCCCCGCGGGCCGCTCGTCGTCCTCCGCCGGTGCGCCGGCAGTCCAGATCGCCGGGTCGAGGGCGTTCGGCACGACGACGACGTCCCGCGCGACCGGACGGACCACGTCGGCGAGTTCGGGCGTGCTCACGACGACGGTGTCGGCACCGCGCACCAGGGCGTCGATCGAGGCGAGCCGGTCGGGGTCGTACTCGGCGCGGGCCAGACGCGCGCGTCCGGACTCGGTGAAGAAGTCGTCGTCGACCTCGGCCACGACACGGATGCCCCGGGAGGCGGCGGTTGCCAGGAAGGGCTGCACACCGTCCCGGGGAAGGATGTCCCGCTGCACCAGGAGCGCGGCGTACGGCGTCTGGTCGGAGCCGTCGACGAACGCTACCGGATCGACCTGACGCACCTCTGCCGTGCCGGTCGCCGCCAGGTGCTCGGTGCGGCGGACGACACGGACGTGTGCCGAGGCCGGGTGGGCGCCCCCACCACCGGCGACGACGTACCCGAGGACGGGCAGGGGCGCCGGCTGCGGTGGGGCCCCGGCGACGGCGCGGCGCAGGCGTCGGGCGGCCCGGCGGACGAGATCACGCGGCATGCCCCCATCCTCTCGCATGCCTCGCAGCGTGCGAGGTCACTCGCGAACGGTGCCGCCGCTTCAGCGCACCGTCACCGTCCGACACGGCGACGCCCTGCGGTCCGCTCCGCTCCCGGTGTTGTGGACGATCGCGCAGACGATGTGCTTGCCGGCCGCCGCTCGGACGGTGCCCGAGAAACCGTGCGACGCACCGGAGCCCCAGGTCGCGTCCACGTCGGCGCGCTTGCGGCCGGCGTCCAGCGACGTCACCCGCTTGCCGTCGACGGTGATCGCCACCCGGCTCGCCGAGGCCACCGCGTCGCCGTCGAACGCCCAGCCGCGCACCGCGATGCCCCGGGTCGCGGCCGTGGCGGACTCCAGTGCGGCGTACGGGTCGTGCCGGTACGCGCGGACGGTCGAGCACCCGAGCGGGGTGTCCGAGCCCGCGCCGATGTTCACCGCGGTGACGCAGACGCGGCGAGCGCCGGCCGCTGCCGGCACGACGGCGTCGAAGCCGTGGGTCGCACCGACGCCGGAGCGTGCGTCGACGTCGGGCCGGTCGAGGCCGGCGGTGGTGACGCCGGCCGAGACACCGTCGACGGTGGCACGGACCCGCACGGGCTGCGTGGGGTCGTCCTCGTCGTAGGCCCACCCGGACACGCGGACGCCGCCGCCGGCCCCGGCGACGGTCTCGAGCGTGCCACGGGGCGTCAGGTCGGCGGCGGCCACACCCAGGCGTGCGTTCGCGACGAGCGCCTGCGCGTAGGTCGAGAACCACTTGCCGGCGGCCGGGGCCCCGTTGCAGGTGCCGTCGCTCGCGCCGGGGGTCTTGACCCACAGCAGGGCGTCGAGCGCCGTGCCGTCGGACACCACCCGGGGCGAGGTGCCCAGCCCGGCGCCCGGCCCGTTGCACCAGGTGCCGCGCCAGCCCTGCCCGTTGCGCGAGGTGTCGATCACGTAGTGCGACCCCCCGGTGGCGGCGGACACCTTCTGCGCGTACGCCTGCTCCTGCGCGGTCGGGTAGTAGTTCGCGACGTTCGTGAAGAACCCACGGGCCTGCTGCACGCCCGCACTGTTCAGCCGCGACGCCATCAGCGCGGGCTGCACCCAGTTCGAGTTGCCGGCATCCAGGTAGGCGGGGACCCCGGCGGCGGTCAGCCCGGCGACGGTGCGCGACAGGATCCGGTAGCGCTGCTCGTCGAGCGCGGTGCTGCACGCGGCGTTGCTGAGCATCGCGAGGGAGTCCGGTTCGACGATGACCGCCGCGCGGTGCCCGGCGAGCGCCGCGGTGACCTGGTCGACCCAGGCATCGTAGGACCCCTCGTCGAAACCGCCGGCGGAGTACCCGCCGCAGTCACGGTCGGGGATCGCGTAGAGCACGAACACGGGGGTGGTGCCGGACTGCTCGGCACCGGTGAGGGCGGTGCTGATCGTCTTGGTCAGCTGCGTCCCCTGGCTCCAGTCGCCGAGCCAGGTGGCGACGGGGTAGCCGGCGATCTTCGCCGCCGCAGCAGCCCCGGCCGGGTCGGTGGCGGCGAGAGCGGCCTGCGCCTTCGCGGCCTCGCTCGTGGGCGACCGGTACGGCCCGGCGCCGTAGAGCGACGCCGACGTGGCCGAGCGGATGGTCGAGGCCGAGGTCGCTGCGGAAGCGGTCGCGGTCGGCAGCAGGCCGGCGACGGCTGCGACGAGGGCGACGGTTGCACCGAAGACGGCGGCACGACGCGGACGGCGGCGCATGGAGACTCCCTGGACGGTGGGCACGGACTGTTCCAGGGGAACACGCGCTCCCGGCCCCCGCCAGCCTCCCGAGCGGGTGCCACCCGATGGGGTGTCCGCAGAGCGACCGACGAGTGTGTCCCGCACGATCGACGGACGGGAGGCCCGTGGCGGCGTCGCCACGGGCCTCCCGTCCGTCAGCCGGTCACGTCGCGGACGCGACCCGGTGTGGCGGACACCGTCTCAGTCGTCGAAGTGGGCCGCGGCGGCGCGGGCGCGGTAGACGACGTCGTCGACGTCGTCGCCGAGCACCGTGACGTGCCCGATCTTCCGGCCGGGCCGCGGGGCCTTGCCGTAGAAGTGGTACTTCGCCTCGGGGAACGCTCGGAGCGCTGCGGGGTACCGGGCGGCGAGGTCGCCGTCTGCGGGTCCGCCGAGCACGTTGACCATGACGGCCGCGGGGGCGAACGATCCGGTGGCTCCGAGCGGCAGGTCGAGGACGGCCCGCAGGTGCTGCTCGAACTGGCTCGTCGTGGCGCCGTCGATCGTCCAGTGCCCGGTGTTGTGCGGACGCATCGCGAGCTCGTTGATCAGGATGCGCTCGTCGTCGGTCTGGAACAGCTCGACCGCCAGCACACCGGTGACACCGAGTTCCTCCGCGATGCGGACGGCGATCGACTCGGTCAGGTCGGCGACCCGGCCGGCGCTGTCCGGGGCGGGTGCGATGACCTCGGCGCAGACCCCGTCGCGCTGCACGGTCTCGACGAGCGGCCAGGCGACCACCTGCCCGGAGGGACGGCGTGCCACGGACTGCGCGAGCTCGCGGGTGAAGGGGACGAGCTCCTCGACCAGGAGGGCCTGGTCGCCGCCGGCCTCGGCCACGGCGATGAACCAGTCGTCGACGTCGGACGCGTCGGAGACGACCCGGACGCCCTTGCCGTCGTACCCGCCCCGCGGCGTCTTGACGACGGCACGGCCACCGTGGTCCGCCAGGAACGCGCGGAGTTCGTCGGGCCCGTGCACGGCGGCCCAGTCGGGCACCGGCAGCCCGAGTTCGCTCAGCCGGCGACGCATGGTGATCTTGTCCTGGGCGACGGCCAGCGCGTCCGGTCCGGGGTGGACCGACACACCCGCGTCGACCAGGCTGCGCAGGACGTCCTGCGGCACGTGCTCGTGGTCGAAGGTCACGACGTCGACCTGTCGGGCGAACTCGAGCACCGTGTCGGCATCGTGGTAGTCGCCCTCCGCGGTGGCGGCGATCGCGGCGGACATGCCCGGTCCCTCGGCGAGCACCCGGATGTCGACCCCGAGTTCGACCGCGGCCGGCACCATCATCCGTGCCAGCTGCCCTCCACCGATGACCCCGACGCGCAACGCCATGCTGTGTGATCCTTCCGGCGCTCCCATCGTGCGGTGGGAACGCGTTGTCTACAATCGCTGTTCGGGTCGCGCTCTGCACGACCGGTCACAACTCTACGGATCCTGGAGGGCTCGTGCGGCGCCTCATCGCCCAGCTGGCACGCTTCGGCGTCGTCGGTGCCGTCGGCTTCGTCGTGGACACCACGGTGTTCAACGTGCTGCGCATCACCGTCCTGGACCCCGAGGACGTCCACTCGGGACCGTTCTGGGCGAAGGTCATCTCCACCGTCGTGGCGATCTTCGTGAACTGGATGGGCAACCGGTACTGGACGTTCCGCGAGCAGCGTCGCGCCGTGGCCACCCGCGAGGGCGTCGAGTTCGTCGTCGTGTCGCTCGGCGGCATGGTCATCGCGCTCGCCTGCCTCGGGGTGTCGCACTACGCGATGGGGCTCACCTCGGTGCTCGCCGACAACGTCGCGAACGTCATCGGGCTCGTGCTCGGCACGGTCTTCCGGTTCTGGCTCTACAAGGTCTGGGTCTACCACCCCGAGCGCACGGCCACGCAGCCGGCCGCCGCCGACGAGTCGGTGTCCAACGGGCCGCGGGTCCCCCACGACGCCTGACCTAGGATCGGTGGGGTGACGGCCGAGACGACCACCACCCCCACCCCACCCCGCACCGCGCGCTGGGAACGTGTCGCGATCGCGGTGGTCACGGCGACCTTCGGGCTCTGGCTGGTGGCGTGGGCGTTGCTCGTCCCGGTGTTCGAGGCCCCGGACGAGACCGCGCACATCGACGCCGCCGTGCACGTCGCCCTCGGTGACGCGTGGGCGGCCCCCGGCGAGCTGCACGTCACCAACGCCGTGCAGGCCGCGAAGGTCGAACAGGCGACGAAGCCGTCCGACGAGTGGTCGACGGTGAGCGAGCTGCTGCAGAACACCCCGGGACCCTCGGCGACGGTCAACCAGATGACCCAGCACCCGCCGACCGCCTACCTGGCCGGGGCCGCCGTGCTCCGGGCCGTCGACTTCGGCGAGCTCCGATGGGACCACGCGTTCATCGCCCTCCGTCTGGCCGACGTGCTGGCCGTCACCGCGCTCCCCCTGCTCGCCTGGGCGTCTGTGCGCCGGGTGACCCGCAGCCCTCGCGCCGCGCTGATCGGGGCCCTCGCCGTGTTCGCGACGCCCGAGCTCGCGTCCATCGGCTCGTCGTTCTCGAACGACGCCCCGGTGCTGCTGGTCGCCGGGATCGTCGTCTGGCTCGCCACCCGCCTGCTCACCGGCGACACCCGCTGGCGCACCACGATCGCACTGGCGGTGGCCCTCGGTGCCCTGGTCTGGGTCAAGGGCACCGGGTTGCCGGCGGTGCCGTTCGTCGCGGTGGTGGTGCTGTTCGCGGGTGCGGGGGTGCTCTCCCTGCGGCACCGGATCGTCCGCACGGTCGTCACGATGGCGGTCTCCGGCGGCATCGGTGCCTGGTGGTGGCTGCACAACGTCGTCTCGTACGGTCGGATCCAGCCGAACGGCTACACGGCGATGCGGCCCCCGAAGGACTTCCCGCCCGGCGAGAGCCCCACGCTCGGACACTTCCTCGACGTCAGCTGGGGCACCCTGTCGCGCACGTTCTGGGGCAGCTTCGGCGGTCGGGCCCAGGTGACCATCGGCGACCTGCTCACCGCCGTCCTGACCCTGGTCGCCCTCGTGGTGCTCGTCGGCTGGGCGTTCCGCCGGGGTCCGGACCTGCGGGTGGCACTGTGCCTCGCGGTGTTCCCGGCGCTGCTGATCGGCATCCAGAACCGCACGAGCGCGCACTCGTACCTCACCACCACCGAGGTCGCCGCCACCCAGGGCCGGTACTACTTCCCCGCGATCATCTGCCTGATCGTGCTGAGCGCGCTCGCGTGGCGACGACTGGTGCCCTCCGGACACGCACGCTCGTGGGTCGCGGTGGCACTGGCCGTGCTGCTGCCCGCGGTGGGTGTGTACGGGTTCGCGGTGGCGTCGGCCTGGTTCTGGAACGCCGCCCTGTTCCCGGTGACGGGCCGCGGACTGCTGCGGTACTCCGAGATCGGGCCCGTGCCGCCCGCGGTGCTCGTCGTCGTCGTGGCCCTGGTCGCGGTGGGGCTCGTCGCGTCGGTCGTGCAGGTCGCGCGCGCCGACCGCCGCGCACTCGCGGCGACGGTTCCCGTCCGCTGACACGCCCGGCCCCGGAGCGCCGGGTCGGCACGACGTGCCACAGGCGCGGCCTGGAGGGGTCGCGAACCGTCGGCAGGCGCGGGCTCAACCGACACTTCGTGACCCCTCGGCGGACGGCGCGCGGCGCGCGGCGTGGGGTGGACGTCCCACGCGACGGACGGGAGGCCCGGTGCCAGCTGGCACGGGCCTCCCGTCCGTCGTCACGCGCGACCGGTGCCCCACTCCGTGAGCAGCAATGGTCGGGTTGGTCATCCGGACCCGACCATTGCTGCTCACGAAACGCCCTGAGCGACGCGCGTCAGGCGGCGGGCACGCCGCCCTCGACCGCTGAGGCGTCGTCGGTCGGGCGGTTGCGCCGGAACCACGTGGGTGCCGCGGCGCAGAGCAGGAAGAGTCCGTCGACCGCCAGGCTCCAGATACGGGTGACCACGACCACCACGAGGGCGACCGGCACCGGCATCACGAGCGCCAGCAGGAGGGCCTGCACGCCCTCGCGGACGCCGAGCCCGCCCGGAGCGAAGACGGCCAGCATGCTGATCGCCGAGGCCATGCTCGCCGCACCGATCACGAACGCCGCGTCGGAGAGCTTCAGCGACGGGTACACCGCCAGCGTGATGAAGTAGTAGGCCGTCCCGGAGAGCACCGCGCCGGCGACGTACAGCCCGGCACCGCCGAGCACCGTGCCGAGGTTCGGACGGACGTCGGCCTCGAGCGGCTTGCGACGCAGGATCTTCAGCGCGATGCCGATCAGGAACACGAACACGCGCGGGATCAGGCAGACGACGCAGCCGACGAACGCCGCGATCATCAGGACGATCAGCCACGGGTCGAGGTCGTGCGTCCGCGGGTCGATGAGCAGCAGCACGAGCGCCAGGGCCAGGGTGGCGGCGATCTGCAGGGCACCCTCGAGCAGGCCGCTCACACCGAGCCGCGCCTTCGAGACGCCGTGCTTCGAGGCGAAGTAGACCTTGCCGATGATCCAGGTCGCGGCGCCGGGGATGTAGCGGCCCATCCACGACTTCGCGTACACGTACGTCAGGGTGACGCCGCTGCCCTTGAGCCCGGTGGCACCGAGCCGTCGCAGCAGGTAGAACCAGATCCCGACGCCCCAGTAGCGGAACCCGAGGCTGATCACGGTCGCGACGACCACCCAGGACCACTGCCAGTCGAGCCCGGCGAGCTGTCCCCAGTCGACGCCACGCAGGTACAGCACGAGGAACACCGCGAGCAGGACGTAGAAGACGATGGGGATCGCCTTGCCGAGGAACCGTCGTCGCTTCGACGGACGCTTCCCCTCGGGCGCGGGGGTGTCGCTGGTGCTTGCGGACAAACGGGTCTCCTGCTCAGGTCACGGGCTCAGGTCATGGTAGACGGTGGGGCGTGCCGCTCCCTGCGGTGCTGCTGCGGGGAGCGGGTCGCGGGCACGGTCACCGGTCGAGCGTCACCGGGCGAGCTTGACGATCTGCACGCGGCAGGGGATCTCCGGGTCGGTGGAGCGGTCCGCGCTGCACGAGATCGTCGCGTTGTACGTGCCGACCAGCTTGCCGGCCACCGAGTAGTCGCGCGCCGGGGCGGTCGCCGGGTCGAACTGCACGAAGTACTGCACGCCCTCGTCGATGAACAGGTTGCGCATCGCGTCCGAGTGGTAGGTGTAGCCCTGACCTGAGCGACCGTACACACGCGTGTCGGTCAGGAACGCGAGCGAGGAGAGCGAACGGTAGTTCGAGCCGATGACGGTGGCGTCCTCGGGCAGCGCGCCGCTCGCCCGGATCTGGTCGGCGAGCCGGACGATCTCCGGCACGTCGGTCGGCCCGAACACGCGCAGCGCCTCGGTGCGGTTGACCGACGGGTAGAACGGCGCCGGGGACCCGAACCAGTTCTGCGTGTACGAGGCGATCGGCACGACCGCGATCGCGACGCACGCCACGATCGTCCGGACGACACCCCGCCGGCGCACCAGCCGCCAGACGGCCGGCAGCATGAGCGCCCCGATCATCGCCGTCAGGTAGAACAGCGGCCAGTAGTACCGGGCGTTGCCGCCGCCGCTCGACGACGACGTGATCATGCCGTAGCCGACGAAGTACACAAGGGTCGTCGCCGCGACGATGCAGGTGAACGCGTAGCGGCGGAACCGCACGACACCGATGACGAGGGCTGCCGCGAAGAGCAGGGCGATCGGCGCCGCGAACGGGGCGAAGGTGCTGATCTTCTGCAGGTAGTACGGCAGAGCGAGCATGCGCTCGTGCAGGTAGTACCCGGCGCGGGCGGCGATGCCGGACTCCTTCGTGACCTTCGGCGCGGTGTCCTCGGTGGTCGACTGCGTGGGCGGCGGCACCACGGCGGGGTCCGGGTTGTCCATCGGGCCCTGCTTGTAGACCGACGGGGTGAAGTCCTCGTTGGGCGAGAAGGCGTGGTCGTTGGGCGGGACCGGCAGGAACGGCCAGTCCGTGGCACGGCCGCCGTCGTCGAACTTCGAGCCGATGTTGACCGACAGCGACGACCCGAGCGTCACCGTGCCGTACTTGACGGTCAGCGCGCCGACCCACGGGGCGATCACGACGGCGAACACGACGATCGTGGTGACCGGGGCCGTCCACCAGTGCCGGACGGGCTCACGGCGTCGGCGGGCGGACCAGACGCGCAGCAGCAACCAGAGGATCACGGCACCGACGGCCACCGGCAGCAGGAAGAGCTTGGTGAAGTACCCGAGCGCCGCGACGACGCCGAGGACCGCGCCGGAGACGACCCGCGCGCGCGTCGAGCCGTGCAGCGCCTGGTCGGCCCACCGGAGCGCCCAGAGGAACCCGACGACCCACGCGACGACGAGCAGGTCCGGGGTCTGCACCGACACCGCGCTCATCAGGGCGGGGATCGCGGTGACCATGAAGAGCACGGCGGGGACGATGCGGTGGTTCTGTGACCAGACGAGCCACCCGCCGATGCCGAGCACGACGGCCACGGCGAAGCAGTTCACGATCGCGAAGGCCGTCTGCATGCCGAGGCCGAGGGCGATGAACGGCGCCATCATCCACGAGACCAGCGGCGACCAGTACGCGTTGATCGCGTCGGGCAGCCAGCCGTTCGCGTACTCGCGCGCGATGCCCATGTAGGAGATGCCGTCGACGTTCGTCACGCCGAGGCGGTTGTGGTACGCCACGGCGGCGCTCAGGGCGACCCCGATCACCACGAGGACGCCCAGGATCAGGGGCGCGACGACGTGCCGGTACCGTCGCGCACCCGCCCCCGAACGCCGCCGTGCGGGCTCGTGGGTTGCCTGATGTGCTGCGGTCGTCGTCACGGTCACGTGCTTCATCATGACATCCGTTCGCTTGTCGGACCGCACCGAGGCGGATCGCGAGCCCCGCTCGGCGTGTGGGAGACTGCCGGGGACCCCGCTCCGACCACCTCGAGGACGTTCGTTGGCCACCGAAACCCGCGCAGCCGAATCCGCAGCCGAACCGACGACGGCCGCTCCCCGCGCAGGGGGTCGGCTCGAGTTCCCGTACCTGGACGGGCTCCGCGGTCTCGCCGCCCTGGCCGTGGTGTTCTACCACGCGTACCTCTTCACCGGGACGACCGGCACCGGGCCCACCGAACTGCCGTGGCTCCGACCGTTCATCGGGTGGGGCTACCTCGGCGTCCCGCTGTTCATCGTCCTGTCCGGCTACGTCCTGATGCTGCCCGTCGTGACCCGGTTCGACCGCTACCGGCTGCCCGGCGGCTTCTGGAAGTTCATCTGGCGCCGCGCCCGACGGATCATCCCGCCGTACTGGGCGTCGCTCGTCGTCTTCGCGCTCATCATCCTGTTCGTCCCGGTGATGGGGCAGCCCGGCGGCACCCAGTGGGACACGAAGCTCCCGATGGGCTGGGGCACCTTCCTCACGCACTTCTTCCTGGTGCACGACTTCTTCCCGCAGTACATCGGCAAGATCAACGGCCCGATGTGGACGGTCGCCGTCGAGTGGCAGATCTACTTCCTCATGCCGCTGCTGATCCTGCCGCTCTGGAAGGTCTTCGGTGGGTGGGCGACCGCGTCCTCGCTGGTCCTCATCGGCATGTGGATGGGCTCCGAGAGCCGCTACTCGTGGATGCACCCGTGGTTCGTCGGCCTCTTCGCGGTCGGCATGCTCGCGGCCGAGCTCACGGTGAAGGCCCGTGACGAGCACCTGACCGGCAAGCTGAACACCTCGAAGCTCGGCGGGCCGCGGTGGCAGAGCGGCGTGTTCGTGGCCGCGATGTTCGTGGGCATGCTCCTCGTCTTCTTCCGCAACCGCGACTACTGGCAGCACCAGACCTGGCCGTCCGAGGTCGTCCTCGGCATCTTCGCCGGCATCCTGCTGACCTGGATGGGGCGCAAGGCGGTCACCGGGCAGCACACCTGGCTCGCACGGTTCTTCGCCTGGAAGCCCTTCGTGCTCGCCGGCCTCGTGTCGTACACGATCTACCTCTTCCACAGTCCGTTGCTCGGACTCGGCAACCTGCTGCTCCTGCCGATGGGCCTCTACCCGAAGTGGCAGTTCCTGATGATGGTCTTCGTGGTGATCCCGATCACCCTGGCGATCTGCGTCGGCATGTGGTGGCTCGTGGAGCGCAACTTCCTGAACCGCCGGCAGAAGCACGCCACCCGCGAGGTCTCCTCGCGGGGTCGCCTGCCCGAGGTCGAGACGGACGACGAGCGCACCCGCACCGACCGCTAGCCCCGACAGGGGACGCTGCGGTCGACGCCGTCCGGGTGCGTCTGACGGACAGGTGTCGCCGAGGCCGGGTAGCATCGCCCGGACCGCGGCGTGGGAGATCAGGCCCACGGCATCTCGACAGGGAAGACGAGACCACATGCGCGCACCCATCAGCAGGATCCTCGGGCTCGGCACCGCTGCCGCCGTCGCCGGGGCCATCACCTTCGGCAGCGGCCCGGCGGTCGGCGCGACCGCGACGGAACCCGCCGACACCGGCCAGCAGCTCTCCATCGCCGAGATGGACCGCACCGGTAACCACACGATGGGTGCCGGCATCGCCGCCCACGCCGGTGAGACCCACGTGACGACCTCCCCCGACGCGACCTCGGGCGGCGGGGTGAGCGCACAGTCCCTCAGCTCGTCGGCCGCTGCCGCCGCCGCAGGCGGGCCACCCCCCGGCCGGGTGCAGGGCTTCGACATCAGCGCGTGGCAGCCGAGCGTCAACTTCCTGCAGGCCTACCGCAACGGCGCCCGGTTCGTGTACGTGAAGGCGACCGAGGGCACCTCGTACGTCAGTTCCACCTACAAGCAGCAGTACGCCACCGCCAAGCAGCGCAACCTGTACCGCGGCGGCTACGTCTACGCACAGCCGAGCCAGGCCAGCGGCGCCGCGACCGCGAACTACTTCTTCGCCCACGGCGGCCAGTGGAGCAAGGACGGCAAGACCCTGCCACCGCTGCTCGACATCGAGTACGGCAGCGCTGCCCAGGGCACCTGCTACGGCAAGTCGTGGTCGTCGATGCGGAGTTGGATCAAGGACTTCAACAGGACCGTCGTCACCAAGACGGGCCGGTACCCCGCGATCTACACCACGACCGACTGGTGGAAGCGCTGCACGAACAACAGCAACCAGTTCTCGAAGAACCCGTTGTTCGTCGCGATCTACCCGGTGAAGAACTTCACCACCCCCGGCACCCTCGGACGCAGCTGGTCGAAGTGGACCTTCTGGCAGTGGGCGGCCAGCGGCACGCTCCCCGGGGACCAGGACGTCTACCGCAACGACATCACGTACCTGAAGCGCTTCGCGTCCCGGACGAGCTGACGCCGGTCAGGGATGTGGGTGCGACCGACGGCCCTGCCACCAGCCGACGGCGAACAGCACCGCGCCGACGAGCAGGAACGGCCCACCCGCGAAGACGAGGAACGCCGCGCCGAACGGGAAGCTCCCGCCGGTCGCGGCGGACACGGTCAGGATCAGCGCCCCGGTTCCGGAGACGGCTCCGCCGAGGGCGGCGGTGACGCCGCCGGCGATGGTGAGGGCTCGACGTTCGCTCATGTCGTCAGCCTAGGGGCGCGCCCCCGGCGCTCCGCCACCACGAACGGACAGGAGGCCCGTGGCGGTGTCGCCACGGGCCTCCTGTCCGTCACGGGCGCGCGTTCGCACCCGCCGTGTCAGCGCACGGTGTCAGCGGACGTCGCGCGTCGCCTCGGCGAAGTCGGCGTCGAGGGCGGTCGCCATGCGGGCCACGCCCTGCGCGAGCTGCGCGCGGACCGCGTCGCGGTCCGCGTCGAGCGCCTCGAGCTGCGCCGTGACGTCGTCGACGAACGTGGGCTCGAGTGCGGCCTCGATCGGCTTCGAGTAGGCCTGCTGGCCCATCTGCTCGAAGAACAGCCGACCCTTGTCGACGTAGTAGAGGACCGCGGCGGGGACCCCGGCGATGGTCGCGACGATCGCCGAGTGCAGGCGGCTCGCCAGGAACAGGCGGCTGCGCGACATCAGCCCGGCGTACTCGGACGGCGAGAACTCGTCGGCCTCGACCACGTGGGTGCGGTCGGCGTGCCGCATCAGCGCGATGACCTCGCGGGCGAAGGCGGCGTCGCCCTCGGACGCCTCCATGTGCATCGGGTAGAACACGACGTCGGCGTCCCAGCGGTCGATCACACGATCGGCGAGGTCGGCGACGGCCTGCCGGTAGGTCACGAGCTTGTCGCTGTCGACACCGGTCTGGCGGAAGCGCTTCGGCAGGAACCGGAACGGGATCCAGCCGCTGCGCTTGTAGTGGAACCAGCGACGGACGCCGAAGCCGATCGAGCCGTCGAGCCGCTCGGCGGTCAGGCCGGTGGTGCGCTCGAGCCGCTCGAGCACGTCCGCGTCGGGCGGGGTGACTGTCCCGACGACCGCGGGGTCGAAGGACGACACGATCGGCGTCGTCACGCCCCAGGACAGGAGCTTCTCGCGGGACTCGTCGTCGCGGACGGCGAACGCGCTGCAGAGGTCGACGGTGGCGCGGATCAGGCGCTTGCTGACCCCGGCGGTGGTCGGGCCGATGCCCTGGAACGCCCCGACGAGGTTCTTGTTGACCGCACGGACGAGCAGCATCTTGCCGAACCAGTACACGAGGCCGAGCTTGTTCGTGTAGTCCTTCAGGATCTCGCCGCCACCCCAGAGCACCACGTCGGCGCCGCGAGCGGCACGGAGCAGGGCGAAGAGGTCACCGATGCCGGTGCTGTACGGGGAGACCGGCAGGAACCGGATCCCGAACCACGCGGCGTCCCGCTCGGGGTACTGGGACAGGGAGACGATCTCGGCGTCCGGCCACCGGCGGCGGACGAGCTCGACGTTGCCGGCGAGGATCGCCCGGTCCCCGCGGTTGTGGGGCGAATCGCTATTGTGGATCAGTACGCGCACGGGGTGAGAGCCTACCGGACCGTCCCCGCCAGCCCCGGAAAGGCACGATGTCCCGCACCACTCGCTCCGCCCGCTCCCGCCAGGACCGCCCCCGCCTGCTCGTCCTGGGCTCGACGTTCCCGGCCCGTCCGGACGACGGCGTGCCGGCGTTCGTGCTCGACCTCGCCCACCAGGAGGCCACCGAGTTCGACACCCTCGTGCTCACCCCCCGCGTCCCCGGTGGCGCCGCGAAGGAGCGCATCGGCGAGGTCGCGGTGCGCCGCTACCCGTACTTCCCGCGTCGTTTCGAGGACCTGGCCGACGGCGCGATCCTCGACAACCTCAAGGAGCGGCGCTCCCGCATCGTGCAGGTGCCAGCGCTGGTGCTCGCGCAGTACCTGGCCGTGCGGCGCGTGGTGCGCTCCGCGAGGCCCGACGTCATCCACGCGCACTGGGCCATCCCGCAGGCCCTCGTCGCGACGCTGGCCGCCCCGGGCGTGCCCGTCGTCGTGACGACCCACGGCGGGGACATCTACGCGCTCCGTGCGGCTCCCCTGGTCCGGCTCAAGCGCTGGATCTTCGGACGGTCGGCGCACGTCACCACCGTGAACTCCGAGATGCGCGAGCGCCTGACCGAGTGGGGCGTCCCCGAGTCGCGCTCGACGGTGATCCCGATGGGTGTCGACCTCGGCCCGGCCCGCGACACCCGCGCCCGCGTCGCGCCGCAGGAGCACCACGTCGTCGCGGTCGGTCGTCTGGTCGAGAAGAAGGGCTTCGGCAACCTGGTCGAGGCACTCCGCGGCCTGGGCGACGACGTGCCCTGGCGGCTCACCGTCGTCGGCGACGGCCCCTACCGCGCCCAGCTCGAGCAGCAGGCGGCGGGGCTGCCGGTGACGTTCCTGGGCCAGCGGGGCCGCACCGAGGTGCTCGAGACCCTCGCCTCGGCCACCGTCGTCGCGGTGCCGTCGATCCCCGCGGCGAACGGCGACCAGGAGGGCCTGCCGGTCACCCTGCTCGAGGCCGCGGCGGTCGGGGCCGCGATCGTGGCGAGCGACCTGCCGGGCATCCGGGACGTCGTACAGGACGACGAGTCCGGCGTGCTCGTGCCCCCGGGGGACGTCTCGGCACTCCGCACGGCGCTCCGGCGGGTGCTCACCGACGACGCAGCGCGCTCCCGCTACCAGGAGCAGGCCGTCGTCTCGGCTGCGGAGTTCTCCACCGAACGGATCGGCGAGCGCTACCGGGCGGTGCTGCGCGCGGCCATCGCGTAGAGCACCACGACGGCCGCGGCGCACACCGCCGCGGCCGAGGACGCCAGCACGACGACGGTGCCGGAGTGGCCCACGAGCTCGGACCCCGCGGTGTCGACGAGCGACCAGGTCGGCACGACGGCCGCCAGTGCCCAGGCCAGCGCGGCCCACGTGCCGACCCGGCCCCAGGCGAGGAACCCCGCCGACATCGCCAGAGCGATCGGCACCAGGACGGTGAGCGTGTAGCGGTTCAGCGGCGCCCCACCGCCGGCGGCGTAGCGGATCTCGACGACGACGAACAGCACGGTGACGACCACGAGCATCGCGACGACGAGCCGGCGCGACCACCGGTCGTCATCGGCCGGGGCCCAGGGCCGCAGGCGACGCGCCGCCAGGGCGGCCACGAACAGCAGGACCGGCAGGAGCAGGAGCACCCACGGCAGCGGTGACGCGATGGGGAGTGCGCCGCGGAAGAGCGCGAAGAGCTGACGCCAGAACCCCAGCATCGAGACGACCTCGACCTCGGAGTAGTGCGGCCGGGGCGTGTACCCGGGCCACGCGGTCGGCCGACCGCTGAACGAGCCGGTCAACGCCTGGTTGCGGAGCCAGAACCACCCGGACGCCACGGCCGCGGCGGCGAGGGGCACCGCGGCGACCAGGACACGGGCCCCGAGCCCCCGCAGGCGACCGAGCCGCACCGTCCGGGACAGCGCGAACGCGACGACGATCGCCACGAGCCAGAGCGCGAACGTCAGTCGCGTCGTCATCCCGGCGGCGGCGACGAGTGCTCCCCCGACCGCGAGCCCCGGGCCCACTCCGGAGCGGAGCGCCGCACCGGCCACCCCGCACGCGAGGGCGCAGGTCAACGCCGCCAGCGAGTCGTTGTAGACGACACCACCCTGCACCACGAGGACACTGGTGGACGCGGTGACGACGGCGACGGTCGCGGGCAACCGCACGACGCCCGGGAAGCAGCGTGCCGCCGCCCACGCCGCACTCGGCACGACCGCGGCGGCGAACACGGCGTTGACCAGCCGACCGAACACGACCGCCTGCACCGGGTGGCCGGCGTCCACGAGCGGTCCGACCACCGGGGCGAGCAGGACGTAGTACAGCGGCGGGTGCTGGGCGACCCACTGCACGGGAGGCGTCCCGCCGAAGCCCGGCCGGAAGCGGATGCCGTCGAGCAGCACGGGCAGCTGCCCGTTCCACACCCGCAGCACGTAGTCCACGTGCGCGGACTCGTCGACGCTCGCGAGCGGCATCGACGAGAACGTCCGTGCCACCGAGGCGGTCAGGACGAGCAGCGTGGCGGCGAGGACGACCGGTGTCGCCCAGTCCCGGCCGCGGAACCCCGTGGTGAGCAGCGCGTGGACGCGGTCGGAACGCCGGGGGTGCCGCCGCACGTCAGGCGACGTCAGCGTCCCATGCCGCGGTACGTGAAGCCGGCGGCGGTCCACGCGTCGCGGTCGAGGCAGTTGCGGCCGTCGATGACGACGGGCGACGCCACGAGTGCAGCGGCGGCGGACGCATCGAGCTCGCGGAACTCGGTCCACTCGGTGAGCACGAGCACGAGCTCCGCCCCGCCGAGCGCCTCGGCCGCGCTCTCGACGTAGTCGAGCTCGGGGTGCACGCGGCGGGCGGTGACGACGGCCTCGGGGTCGTACGCCGAGACGACGGCGCCGAGTTCGTGCAGGCGGGCTGCGATGTCGAGGGCCGGCGAGTCGCGCACGTCGTCGGAGTTCGGCTTGAAGGCCAGGCCCAGCACCGCGACACGCTTGCCACTGACGACCCCGCCGAGCAGCTCCTGCGCCAGCTCGACGACGTGGGCGCGACGTCGCAGGTTCGTGGCGTCGACGTCGGCCAGGAACGCCAGGGACTCCCCGACCCCCAGCTCGTTCGCCCGCGCCTGGAACGCACGGATGTCCTTCGGCAGGCAACCGCCACCGAAGCCGAGGCCGGCGTTCAGGAACTTGCGGCCGATGCGGGCGTCGTGACCGATCGCGTCCGCGAGCGCCGTGACGTCGGCACCGGCGACCTCGGCGATCTCGGCCATCGAGTTGATGAACGAGATCTTGGTCGCGAGGAACGCGTTGGCGCTGATCTTCACGAGCTCGGCGGTGGGCAGGTTGACGACGAGTCGGGGCGTGCCGGCGGACAGCGCCTCGGCGTAGACCTCGTCGAGGGCGGCGACGGCCTGCTCGCCGGCCTCGCCGTCCGGCACGCCGTAGACGAAGCGGTCCGGCGCGATGGTGTCCTGCACGGCGAAGCCCTCACGCAGGAACTCGGGGTTCCAGACGAGCGTGGCACCGGGGACGGCTTCGCTGACCTCAGCGGCCAGCCGTGCGGCGGTACCGACGGGCACGGTCGACTTGCCGACGACGAACTCGCCGGCGGACAGGTGCGGGGTGAGCGCGGCGACGGCGGCGTTCACGTAGGTCAGGTCCGCAGCACCGGTCGGACCCTGCGGGGTGCCGACGGCGAGGAAGTGCACGCGGGCACCGGCGACCTCGGCCATGTCGGTGGTGAAGCGGATCCGACCGGACTCGAGGGCCTCGGTCAGGATCTCGGGCAGGCCGGGCTCGAAGAAGGGGGCCTCGCCCGCGGCGAGCCGCTCGATCTTGGTGGGGTCGACGTCCACGGCGACGACCTCGTGTCCGAGTTTGGCCATGGAGGCGGCGTGCACGGCACCGAGGTAGCCGCAGCCGATCACTGAGATACGCACGTCGAAGAAGGTACCGGTTTCTCGCCGAAGTCTCATCACGGCGCCCGCAGCGACGCTCGCAGCGCCCGGTCAGGCCCGCACGTCGCCCCACGGCGGACGGTCCGGTCCGCCGACGATCTCGTCCCAGTCCGGCTCACGGTGCCGACGCCTGGCCTCGTACGCCTCCACCAGGTCGTGCAGGACGGCGACGACGAGGTCGGCGTGCGGCACGTCTGCGAGCACCACCGCGGGGTCGTCCCCGGGGAACACGAGCACGTCGCCGGAGCGGAACAGTCCCTGCAGCCCGCGGCGCCGTACCGTGACGTCGTAGCCGCGGGAGTGCAGGAGTTCCCGTCGGGTACGCGTGCCGAGTCCGTTGACCACGACCAGGCGACGGGTGGTGACGACGTACCGCTCCGACATCCAGCGGAACAGCGGGACGGCGCCGCCGAACACGACGAGCACCACGACGACGAGCGCGACGACGGCGTTCAGCCACGCCAGCTGTGCCTGGAACACGCCGAAGCCGAACCCGCCGGCCGCGGTGACGAGCACGACGAACACCGCCGGGCGCACCAGCCGACGGGCGTGCGGTCGCAGGCGTGCGACGACACGTTCGGGCGGGGGCTCGACGGTCATGCCGTCATGCATACCGCAGGTGGGTGACGTCCCCCACCGCGACGCCCCTGGTGACGCCCGCCTGGTCCCGGATCGTGATGCGGCCGGCGTCGTCGATGCCGGTTGCGTCGGCCTCCTCGACGGTGCCGTCCGGCAGCTCGAGGCGGATGCGGCGACCGATCGTCCCACACGCGGCGCGGACGTGGGACCGGACCGTCTCAGCGGCTGGACCACCCGTGACCAGGCCGGCCACCGCCTCCAGGACGGACCGCAGGAAGGCGGCCAGGACCGCGTCGGCCAGGGCGGGTGCGTCGTCGACCGCGCCGGCGAGCAGGAGCGAGGTGGACGTCGGGGTGGGCAGTCGATCCGTCGGGATCGTCAGGTTCACGCCGGCCCCGACCACGACGCTGCCGTCGTCGGCGACCTGGCAGAGGATCCCGCACACCTTGTCCCCGGCGACCTGCACGTCGTTCGGCCACTTCACGACGACGTCGGCGCCGGCGGGGAGCACCGACGCGATCGCGTCGCGCATCGCCGCCCCGGCGACCAGCGGCAACCAGCCGCGGTCGTGGTCGTCCAGGTCCGCACGGACGAGCACGCTGGCGGCGAGCGTCTCACCGGCCGGAGCGGTCCAGGTGCGGTCCAGCCGGCCCCGACCCGCGGTCTGGTGCAGGGTGACGACGACGCTGCCGTGCTGCTGCTCGGGGGCGGCGGCGAGCAGGTCCGCGTTGGTGGACCCGGTCTGGGCGGGAGCGGTGATCGTCGCGCCCGCCGACCGGACGGCCGCGCTGGTGGCGGGGAACGACGGCGACGGGGATGTGGACATGCACGCAAATGTACGGGCAGGAACCGTGGGGGTCCTCCAACCGGCACCGTCCCACCCGCCGGTAGGGTGAGCGGGTGACTTCAGGAGACACCCCCGATCTGTCGACGACGGCCGGCCGACTGGCCGACCTCCGCGACCGGTACCACGAGGCCGTGACCGCCGCGGGCGAATCCGCCATCGCCAAGCAGCACGCGAAGGGCAAGGGCACCGCGCGCGAACGCATCGAGCAGCTGCTCGACGAGAACTCCTTCGTGGAGTTCGACGAGTTCGTGCGGCACCGCACCACGTCGTTCGGCATGGACGCCAAGCGCCCCTACGGTGACGCGGTCGTCACCGGCGTCGGCACGATCCACGGCCGCAACGTCGCCGTCTACGCGCAGGACTTCACGGTCTTCGGCGGGTCGCTCGGCGAGGTCGCCGGCGAGAAGATCATCAAGGTCATGCAGCACGCGCTGAAGACGGGCGTGCCGATCATCGGCATCCTCGACTCCGGCGGCGCCCGCATCCAGGAAGGCGTCGTCGCCCTCGGCAAGTACGGCGAGATCTTCCGCCTGAACACGCAGGCGTCCGGGGTCATCCCGCAGCTGTCGATCGTGATGGGCCCGGCGGCCGGCGGTGCCGTGTACTCCCCCGCCCTCACCGACTTCGTCATCATGGTCGACAAGACCAGCCACATGTTCGTCACCGGCCCCGACGTCATCAAGACCGTCACGGGCGAGGACGTCGGCTTCGAGGAGCTCGGCGGCGCCCAGACGCACAACGCGGTCTCCGGCGTGGCCCACTACCTGGCCGAGGACGAGACCGACGCGCTCGACTACGCGCGCTCGCTCATCGGGTTCCTGCCGGACAACAACCTGTCCGACCCGCCGGCCTACGACGTCGCCCCCGAGCTCGAGACCACCGACGCCGACCACGAGCTCGACCTCGTGATCCCGGACTCGACGAACCAGCCGTACGACGTCACCACGATCATCGAGCACATCGTCGACGACGGTGAGTTCCTCGAGGTCCAGCCGCTCTTCGCGCCGAACATCCTGATCGGCTTCGGCCGGGTCGAGGGCCGCACGGTCGGCATCATCGCGAACCAGCCGCAGGCGATGGCCGGCACCTTGAACATCGACGCCGGCGAGAAGGCCGCCCGCTTCGTTCGGTTCTGCGACGCGTTCGGCATCCCGATCCTGACCCTGGTGGACGTGCCCGGCTACCTGCCCGGCACCGACCAGGAGTGGACCGGCGTCATCCGCCGCGGCGCGAAGCTGCTGTACGCGTACGCCGAGGCCACCGTCCCGCTCGTCACCGTCATCACCCGCAAGGCCTACGGCGGCGCGTACATCGTGATGGGCTCGAAGCAGCTCGGTGCCGACATCAACCTGGCGTGGCCGACCGCCGAGATCGCCGTCATGGGCGGCCAGGGTGCCGTCAACATCCTGTACCGCGCCGAGATCAAGCGCGCCGAGGAGTCCGGCGAGGACGTCGCCGCGGTCCGCACGAAGCTCGCGAACGAGTACACGTACAACGTCGCGTCCCCGTACCTGGCGGCCGAGCGCGGTGAGCTCGACGGCATCATCCAGCCGCACGCCACCCGGGTGTCGGTCATCAAGGCCCTCCGGTCGCTGCGGGGCAAGCGCGCCACGCTGCCACCGAAGAAGCACGGGAACATCCCCCTCTGATGGAACCGGTCGAATCGCCGCGCACGGGATCATCACGGTCCCGCGGCCTGATGGGTCGCCACGCAGCAGCCGTGCCCTCGGACGAACCGGCCTCGGTGGCGGACGTCCGGGTGGTCTCCGGCGACCCCAGCCCCGAGGAGCTCGCCGCCGTCGTGGCCGTCCTGCAGCGGCAGGCCGACGAAGCCGCAGCGGCCGGACGCGCCGCCGTGGTCGTCGAGCCTCGCACGGGGTGGGACGCCGCGGCCCGCGGACTGCGCCGCCCGCTCGACCACGGACCGGGCGCCTGGGGCCGATCGCTCCGCTGATGTACCCCTGGTGCGCAGGCGTCCGAGAACGGTCGCAGGGCGTACTTCCCGGTCGGTATCCCCTCACTCGGGGGACACGATCAGCGGATGCGGACCGGAAACGCCGGAATTGTCCCCCATAATGACGACTGACATGCAACACGGGTGTGGGCATAGTTGGTGGTGTTCGGTGTCCTTCAACGAAAGACATCGCAGGTCGGTGGCCGACTAGGGTACGAAGCCACCGTCCGCTGCGAGGCAGGGCGACATTCGGGTTGTCGCTCAGCCTCGGGTCGTGAACGGGCCGGTCGGCATCCGACCGGCCCGTTCCCCGTCCCCGGGGCGTGTCGCCGGTGCGGGCGGGCGCAGGTGCGGCTGGCCAGGGCGTGGACGGAGCCGATGCGGAACGACGCCGTCGACGTCGTCCGACGACGACGCGGTCGCTTCCGTGCGCGCGCCAGCCCGGCGCTCCCACGTGACGGCCGGGAGGCCCGTGGCGATGCCGCCACGGGCCTCCCGGCTGTCCCCCATCACGTCCACCGTCGCCCGCACGCCCGGCCGCGCCACCCGCCTCCGCAGCGCCCTCCACACCACGTTCGCGACGATCCACGCGTCGATCACGTGGTGCATCGTCGCGGCACGCGTGCCGGGCGGGGCGTGCGTCCGCGTGCCGCGCGCTACGCCGGCTCGTGCCTCGGGATCTCCAGCCAGAGCGCGACGGAGTCGTCCTCGTCCCCGTCGTCGTCGTCCATCCCCGCTCCGAGCGCCGCGGACTCGCTGGCCGCGCCGTCGAGCCGGAGTCCGACGACGGTCACCGCGGAGTCGGAGCCCTCGCTGACGGTCCGGACGATGACGTTGTCGGCATCGCGGGCCTGCCGGAGGGCCTCGGCGACGCGGGCGTGGATGCGGCGGATGTCCGGGGCGTCCAGGTCGTCGAGCCCGCCGTCGTCGTGCAGCTGGACGGTCGCTCCGCGGCGGCGCAGGCGCATCACCTCGTCGCGGACGTCGTCGGACAGCAGGGACCGGCCGCGGATCTCGTCGCGGATGGCCTGCTCGAGGTGCAGGCACTCGGCACGGTCGGCGTCGTCGAGGTCGCCGCAGGAGTCGATGATGCGCTGCAGCATCGGCAGGGCCATCCGGGTGGTCTGGCTCAGCCGGAACTGCCGCTCGAACACGTGGGCGTCCTGCGCGGCCTGCCAGTCGGCGGTCTCCTGCTCGGCGAGGACGAGCTCACGGGTGTTCCGGGTGGCGCGGCTCATCGCGGCGGCGAAGACCGTCGCGATCGCGACCCAGGCGACGCTGCCGACCACACCGAGCCCGCCGAGCGAGCCGAGACCGGCCCACGCGACGGTGTACACGGTCAGGAACAGCACGCCGGCCCATGCGAAGGGACCACGGCCGCGCACGACGAGCACCACCATGAGCGTGCCGATGGCCGCGATCCACCACGTGGCGGAGCCCGGACCACGACCATCGACGAGGACGGGGGCGGCGATCACCGGCATCACGATGGCGGTGGCGAGGGAGAAGCAGGCCGTCCAGACCGGTAGGACCCTGCCGGGGACGAACAGTGCGAGGCCGGTGGCCGCGGCGTACAGGACCATGCACGCGATGATCGGGGCGACCTGGTCGACGCGCGGGAGCGTGGCCGCGGCGAGGACCAGGTGGTAGAGGGAGAACAGCGACGCCAGGCCGATGGCGATGCTCGCCGGCAGGGAGACCTTCATACGGTCACCTTCGCGGCCGGTGACCACGTCAGCACGATGCGGGTGCCCTCGCCCGGTGCGGTGTGCACCTCGGCGCGACCGTCGACGGTCGCGACCCGCTCCACGATGGAGCGGCGGACACCGAGCCGTTCGGCGGGGATGGCCGCGACGTCGAACCCGCGCCCGTCGTCACCGACCTCGACGAGCACCCCCTGGCCCTGCTGCTCGATGCGCACCCAGCGCGAGACGTCGCCGTCGCCGGCGTGCTGCACGCTGTTCACCGCGGCCTGCAGTGCCGCCGAGGCGAGCGCGTCGGCGACCGATGCGGGCAGACGGACCGACCCGGTCGGTGTCGGGACCAGACGGACCGGGGCGGGCAACGCCCCCACCCCCTCGCGGATGCGCGCCCGGAGTTCCCCGAGGGCGACCGGCGCGACGTCACCGGGACCGTCGGTGGCCGCGGCCTCGAGGTGGTCGATCGCGTTCCGGGCCATCCGCGCGGCGAGGGTCTTGGCCTCGAGCGTGTCGGCGCGAGCGGCGGAGAGCAGCGTCGTGAGCACGCTGTCGTGCACGATGGCGTCCACCTGGACCCGCTCGACCTCGGTGGCGTGCTCCCGGATGGCGAGCGAGTACCGCCGCACGGCCGTGGACTGCGCCGTGTCGACCGACGTGGCCGCACGCCGCAGCACCACCGCGATGACGAGCACCGCGCCGCTGAGCAGTGCCGTGTAGACGCCGTCGAGCAGGACCGCGAGGACCCCGACGTCGCCGCCGAGCGGGCTGAGCCGGATCACCACGTAGACCGCGGGCACGAGCGCCGTGTAGACCGTCGCGCGCCACGTCGCGAAGCCCATCGCCGCCGCCGTGCAGCCGACCGTGCAGAACCACCACGGCCACGGCTGCTGCGACGACGGGATGGGCTCCTGCACGGTCGCCGTCCACGTCACGAGCACGACGAGGAACAGCAGCGCACAGACGATCTGCGCCAGCTGCGCGACCCGCTGCACGAAAGCGGAGACCCCGACGAACACGAACGACGCCGCGAGGGCGAGCATCAGCGTCGGACCCCAGAACGGGTCGAGGTACGGCAGCTGCTGCAGGACCGCGGGCGCGTCGACGATGCCGAGGCCGATCGCCGCCATCGCGAGGAGGATCGCGAACGCGCGCTCCACCGACGCCTGCGTGATCGAAGCGCGGACGCTGCGCGCCGGATCGGCGCCGAACGGCGCCGGTTCGACGACCGTCCGCGCCGACTCAGCCGCGGTCGCCATCCGTGTCAGCGACCGTCGCCGTCGGGGTCGATGCCCGAGTCGAGCCCGGGGAGGATCCCGTCCTCGACGGCTCGACGCAGCAGGTCGACCTTCGTCGGGGCCGGGCGGCCGACCTCGACGTACTTCACCCGGATCCGGTCGAGGTACTCACGCGCCGTCGAGTAGCCGATGCCGAGCTGCTGGGCGGCGAGCTTGAGCGGGAGGCCCGAGGCGTAGAGGTGCAGGATCTCGCGCTCCCGGCGGCCGAGCTGTGCCTTCGCGAAGTCGCGGTCGGCGTCGATGGCGCTCGCCCACTCGAGGTTGTTGAGCACGTCACCGCGTGCGACGGTGGCGACCGCGGCCATCACGGTCTTGGTGGCCGAGGACTTCGGGATGACGCCGGCAGCCCCTGCTGCGAGCGCCTCACGCACGTTGGCGACCCGGTCCGCGATGGAGTGCACGAGCACCGCCGATCCCGTCCCCTGCACGCCCTTGACGTTCTCGGTGACGGTCGAGCCGTCGCCGAGGGACAGGTCGAGGACGACGACGTCGACCTCTCGCCCGTCGAGGTTCTGGACGTACTCCGGGACGCTCGCGGCGGTGAGTACCACCTCGAACCCCTCGTTCTGGCACGCCGCCTGGATCCCGAGTCGGACGGACTCGTGGTCGTCGACGATCGCGACCCGGACCGGCCTGGTGGCCGCCCCTGACGTCTCGGTGCTGGTGGTTGTCGTTCCTGCTGCCACAGTGGCCTCTCGTTCCGATGCGCGACGCCGGCCCCTGAAACCGGAGTGCCATCAACGACCCAGGATACCCAGCCCGGACTCAGGTGCGGGGCTTCTGGGCTGCGCCACGCTGGCCGGTCCGCCGATTGGTGGACACCCCGGCACGCAAGGAACGGCAGCCGGACCCGCCCCGGTCGCGCCCGGGTCGCGCCCGGACCTCAGCGGGCGGGGACCAGGCGTGCGACGGCTTCCAGGTGGTGGGTGTGCGGGAACAGGTCGAAGGCCCGCAGTGCTTCGAGCCGGTAGCCGAGGTCGGCGAACGTCGCGACGTCGCGGGCCAGCGCCACCGGGTCGCACGCCACGTAGACGACCTGCTCCGGCTGGAGCGCGGCGATCTGCACGACCACGTCACGACCGGCACCGGCGCGGGGCGGGTCGAGCACGATCGTGCCGGCGCGGAAGCGGTCCTTCTCGGCGCGCGAGGCGTTCGCCACCGTGTTCGTCAGCCAGCGGTCCACGCGGCCGGTCTCGGCGCGGGCGCCGAGCCACTCGGACAGGTTCTCCTGCGCGTGCTCGGTGGCACGGGCGGCGCTCTCGACGCTCGTGATGCGCGCCTTCGGGCCGACCAGGTCGCCGAGGGCGGCGGCGAGCAGGCCGACACCGCCGTACAGGTCCAGGTGGGTGCCCTCGGGGTCGAGGCGGTCGCGGTCGACCAGGTCCTGCACGGCCTCGGTGAGCACGGTCGCCGCGGCGCGGTGCACCTGCCAGAACCCGTTGTCGTCGACCTGGAACGTGCGCTCGCCCACGACCTCGGTCACCACGGTCGGCTTCTGGTCGTCGATGACGAGCCGCGCGCCCTCGGAACCACTCGGTGCGAGGACGTCGATGACCGACGAGCCCGGCAGTGCCCCACGGCCGAGCGGGGCGCTCTGCTGCACGACGGCGGTCGCGAGCGGCAGGCCGGTCACCGGGATGACGGAGTGGGAGCGGGCCGCGAACGGACCGGCGGTGCCCTGCTCGTCGACGTGCAGCCGGACGCGGGTGCGCCAGCCGAGGCCGTTCGCGGCGTCGTCGCCGGGCGCGGCCTCGACGACGACGTCGTGGCCGAGCACCTCGGCGAGGTCCATCCGTGCGAACCGCGCGAACGAGTCGACGAGGACGTCGTGCTTGAGCGTGCGCTGGTGTGCGAGGGCGATGTGGCCGAACTCGGCACCACCCGGGCGCGTCTCGGGGTCACGCCCGAGCGCGGCCTCGGGCCAGACGTGGTCGACGCGGTGCTCGCTCGGCGTGACGACGCTGACCGTGTCGGCGCGCCAGAACGACTTCTTGCGGTCCTCGGTCACCCGGGCGACGACGCGCTCCCCGGGGATCGCGTCCGACACGAAGACCACCCGTCCTTCGTGCCGTGCCACCGAGATGCCGCCGTGGGCGATCCCGGTGACGTCGAGTTCGAGCAGCGTGCCGACGGATTCACCCATGGTGAGATGGTCCCATGCGTCTGTACCTCGCGAGTACATCCCCCGCCCGCCGAGCACTCCTCGCCCAGTCCGGGATCGAACCCGTGCTCGTGTCCCCCGGGGTCGACGAGGACGCCGTCGGTGCCGCCGCAGCGGCATCGCTCGGCCGTGCCCTGACCGGTCCGGAACTCGTCTCGCTCCTCGCCGTCGCCAAGGCGTCCGCAGTCGCCGACTCCGCCGTCGCCGGGTCGCCGGTCGACGGGGTGGTGTTCGGCGGGGACTCCGCGTTCGAGGTCGACGGACAGCTGTACGGCAAGCCGCACGACCCCGCGGTCGCCCGGGAGCGCTGGCGGCAGATGCTCGCCGCGGGCGGCGGGACGCTGTGGAGCGGACACTGCGTGATCGATCGACGGCGCGGCGACCGGCGCCGGGACCCGGCCACGGGACGGCCTGGAGGCGCGGCACCGGACCGCACCGTGCCTCCCGTCCGGTCCCTGGTCACGTCCACCGCCGGCGTCCCGCAGCTGGGTGACGTCGCGCCCGGTGGGTCGGCGCTGGCCGCCGGTGGCGACCGCGTGGTCGCGGTCGACAGCGCGGTGCTGACCTTCGCCGACGACGTGTCCATCGACGAGATCGACGCGTACGTCGCGACGGGCGAGCCGCTCGAGGTGGCCGGTGCCTTCACGATCGACGGTCGGGCCGCGGCGTACATCACGCGGATCGACGGGGCACCGTCCGCCGTGATCGGGATGTCGCTTCCGGTGCTGCGATCGATGCTCCTCCGGGGCTTCGGCATCGCCTGGCACGACCTCTGGGCACTGTAGACATCCGCACCTCTTCGGGGTGGTTCTTTGTGGGTGCCAGTCAAAACGCACTCCCGCCGCACGAATACGCTGATGTGTCATGCCCCGTATCAGCAAGGTCCTCATCGCGAACCGCGGCGAGATCGCCGTCCGCATCATCCGCGCGGCCCGCGACGCGGGCAAGGCATCGGTCGCGGTCTACGCCGACCAGGACCGCGACGCCCTGCACGCCCGCCTCGCCGACGAGGCCTACGCGCTGAACGGCACCACGAGCGCCGACACGTACCTCGTCATCGACAAGATCATCTCGGTCGCCCGCCGCTCCGGCGCGGACGCCGTGCACCCGGGCTACGGGTTCCTCGCCGAGAACGCCGACTTCGCCCGCGCCGTCATCGATGCCGGGCTCGTCTGGATTGGCCCGTCGCCGGAGTCGATCGAGCGTCTCGGTGACAAGGTGTCCGCGCGCCACGTCGCCGAGAAGGTGGGCGCCCCGCTCGCCCCCGGCACCATCGAGCCCGTCAAGGACGCCTCCGAGGTCATCGCGTTCGCCGACGAGGTCGGCCTGCCGGTCGCCATCAAGGCGGCGTTCGGCGGCGGCGGCCGTGGCCTGAAGGTCGCACGGACGCGCGACGAGGTCGCCTCGCAGTTCGAGTCCGCCACGCGAGAGGCGATCGCCGCCTTCGGTCGGGGCGAGTGCTTCGTCGAGAAGTACCTGGACAAGCCCCGCCACGTCGAGACCCAGTGCCTGGCGGACGAGCACGGCAACGTCGTCGTCGTCTCCACCCGCGACTGCTCGCTGCAGCGTCGCCACCAGAAGCTCGTCGAGGAAGCTCCGGCGCCCTACCTGACGCCCGAGCAGCAGACCGCGCTGTACGAGTCGTCGAAGGCGATCCTGCGCGAGGTCGGCTACGTGGGCGCCGGTACCTGCGAGTTCCTCATCGGCGCCGACGGCACCGTGTCCTTCCTCGAGGTCAACACCCGCCTGCAGGTCGAACACTGCGTGTCCGAAGAGGTCACCGGCATCGACCTGGTGCGCGAGCAGTTCCGCATCGCCGAGGGTGGCGTGCTCGACTACTCGGATCCCACGCCGCGGGGACACTCCTTCGAGTTCCGCATCAACGGCGAGGACCCGGGTCGCAACTTCTTCCCCGCGCCCGGCCCCGTGCACGCCTTCAACGCGCCGTCCGGCCCCGGCGTGCGCGTCGACTCGGGCGTCGTCTCCGGCGACGTCGTGTCCGGCTCGTTCGACTCCATGCTCGCGAAGCTGATCGTCACCGGCGCCACCCGCGCCGAGGCGCTGGAGCGTTCGCGTCGCGCACTCGCCGAGTTCGAGGTCACCGGCCTGCCGACGGTGCTCCCCTTCCACCGCGCGGTCGTGTCCGACCCCGCCTTCGCGACCGACGACTCCGCGCCGTTCTCCGTGTACACGCAGTGGATCGAGACCGACTTCGTGAACGACATCCCGGCCTGGAGCGGCTCCCCCGAGGAGCTCCCGACGCCGGCCGCGCGCGACAGCGTCGTGGTCGAGGTGCAGGGCAAGCGCATCGAGGTCACCATGCCGTCGATCGTCGGTGGCGGTGCCGCCGGCGGTGCCGCCGGTCGTCGTCCGGCCGGCCCCTCCGCTCCCCCGAAGCGCCGTTCCTCGGCCGTCCGCGGGGGCCTGGCGAAGTCCGGGTCGTCTGTGGCGTCGCCGATGCAGGCCACCGTGGTGAAGCTCGCGGTCGCCGAGGGTGACACCGTGGTGAAGGGCGACCTGCTCGTCGTGCTCGAGGCCATGAAGATGGAACAGCCCGTGCAGGCCCACAAGGACGGCGTCGTCACCGGGCTGAACGCCCCGGTCGGCCAGACGGTCTCGTCCGGTCACGTGCTGCTCGAGCTCGCGTAGCGCGGGCTCCCGCAAAACACCGGTGTTCGCCGGTTGAACACGCGCAGACCGCGGTTCGACTCGTGAACACCGGTGTTTTGCCTCATCGAACACGACGCACTCCGGCTGCCTCGAGTGCCACGGGGCCGTTGCCGCCCGGCTCGACGTCCGGCCACGTCACGCGGACGACCCTCCGGACGTCGCGGTGCGCACGGAGCCGGTCCTCTCGGAGCTTCTCGTCGATGACGACACGCTCAGGGGTCCGACCAGCGCGCATCGTCCGGTCGCGGTACTTGACCAGCCCGTCGAACTCCACGACCACGCCGGCGTCCTCGAACCAGAAGTCCACCCGGCCGATCAGGCCGGCCGCATCGCGGAACTCCTGCTGCAGCATCGGCGCCGGGAACCCCGCTGCTGCCCAACACAGCCGCGCCACTGACTCACCCGGCGAGTCAGCAGCCGCGTCCGCGAACTCGATCGCCCGTCGCGCGCGGGTGGACGCCCGCGGACGAGGCTCCCGACTGCGCAGTTCGGCGAGCAGCGCTTCGCGCGACACTCCTCGGGCCAGCACCGCGTCCAACACGACCACCGCAGTGCGGAACGACGCTCGGAGCGCGACGTCGACCCCGGTGACCAGGAGGGTCGTGACGGGCAGGCCGCCGACGCTCGCACAAGCGATGGGACGACCCGCCCCTCCGACCTTCTGCAGATGGGCGCGACGTTGACCGGTGGCTCGACGCGGATCGGTGGCGACGACGTGCTCGGGGAACTCTCCGAGCCACGGGAGTCCGAGCATGGCCGCAGCCGACTCGTGGGAGATCACGAGGGCGGGGTGGATGTTCGGCGCGACCGCTTCGACCCGTGCACGATGGCGTTCCGCTGCACTCGCTGCTCCGAACGCGTCTCGGTCGACGTACCGGCCGGCCGTGAGGCGGATGAGCGTCCCTCGGCGTGCGGCATCCGCGAGCCGTCTGTGCGCCCTCGGATCGGGATCGCCCGGAGCCGCGCCGAACACCGTGATGTGAGCCATGGCCCCACCGTCACGGCTCCCGCAGGACCCACACGACGACGACCCGCTCCTTGTGAGGAGTCCCTCGCTCCCCCACCCCCTGTGGAGGAACAGCAAAACACCGGTGTTCGCGCTCTGCACCGCGTTGTGCGGGTGTTCAGAGCGTGAACACCGGTGTTTTGCGGACCGACGCCCTACGACACCAAGGGGCGGACCGAACTCGCCAGGGCGTCGACGAGCCGCTGCGCCTCGGCGGGGGTGCCCGCGACGGTGTCGATGTAGACCTTCACCTTGGGCTCGGTCCCGCTCGGGCGGACGATCACCCGGGCGTCGCCGGACAGGTCGTAGCGCAGGATGTCCGAGGGCGGGAAGCCCGCCACCCCGTCGGCGTAGTCCGTCACCGTGTGCACGTCGAGGCCGCCGAGCGTCGTCGGCGGCGTGGACCGGAGCGACGCCATGATCTCGCCGATGCGCGACAGGTCGTCGACGCGCGTCGCCACCTGTCCCGACGCGAACGCCCCGAACTCGGCGGCGAACGCCTCGAGGTGGTCGGCGATGGTCGAGCCCGAGGCGGCGAGCTCGTCGGCGAGGGACAGCAGTTCCAGTGCCGCCGAGATGCCGTCCTTGTCGCGCACGACCGACGGGTCGACCAGGTAACCCAGGGCCTCTTCGTAGCCGAACAGCAGCTCGGGCACGCGCGAGACCCACTTGAAGCCGGTCAGGGTGTCGCGGTACTCCAGCCCGTGTCGCGCAGCCACCCGGGCCAACGCCGGCGACGAGACGATCGACGCGGCGAGCGTGCCGGTCGCACCGGACTCCGATGCCCGTGCGGCAGCCCGCCACCCGAGCAGCCAGCCGACCTCGTTGCCCGACAGCCGACGGTAGGACGGCGCACCGGCGTCCGAGGCCGTGGGGATCGCGAGCGCGAGCCGGTCGGCGTCGGGGTCGTTCGCGATCACCAGGTCCGCGCCGACGGCGAGACCGCGGGCGATCGCCAGGTCCATCGCACCCGGCTCCTCGGGGTTCGGGAACGACACCGTCGGGAACGCACCATCGGGATCGATCTGCTCCGGCACGACCGCCGGCTCGGCGAACCCGGCCGCCGCGAACACCGCGCGAGCGGTCTCCCACCCGACGCCGTGCATGGCCGTGTAGACGACCGTCGGCTGCTCGTCGACTCCGAGTGCGGGAGCGGGCACGATCGCTGCCGTGGCGGCCACGTAGGCGTCGACCAGGGCCAACGACGCAACGGTGTAGTCCGTGTCGCGCAGCAGGTCCGTCACGGATCCCGCGGCGACCGCGTCGATGGCGTCCGCGATCTCGCCGTCGACGGGCGGCACGATCTGCGAGCCGTCGTCGTCCTGACCGAGGTAGACCTTGTACCCGTTGTCCCGCGGCGGGTTGTGGCTCGCCGTGACCATGACGCCCGCGCCGACGTCGAGGTGCCGGACGGCGAACGCGAGCACCGGCGTCGGCAGGGCCGACGGCAGCAGGGTGACCTCGAGCCCGAGGCCGCGCATGACCTCGGCCGAGTCGCGTGCGAAGACGTCCGAGTTCACCCGGCCGTCGTACCCGATCACGACGCTGCGCGAGCGACCGGTGTCGATGAGGAACCGGGCGAGCCCCGCAGCGGCCTGGGTCACGACGACCCGGTTCATCCGCAGCGGGCCCCAGCCGAGCTCCGCGCGGAGTCCGGCGGTGCCGAACTGCAGCCGGCCGTCGAACCGCTCGGCGAGCGCCCGGACAGCGGGCCCGTCGCCGTCGGCCGCCGCATCGATCGCCGCGGCCAGCTCGTCGCGGGTCTCGGGGTCCGGGTCCTGCGCCAGCCACGCCCGCGCGGTGCCCAGCACCTGGTCGAGGTCGAGCTTCACGACGCCGGCTGCCCGAGTGCGGCGACCACGCGTGCGAGCAGGTCCGCGATCACCGGCTCGGCCTGCTTGCCGGCCTCGAGGACCTCG
Source organism: Curtobacterium poinsettiae (assembly GCF_025677645.1). NCBI lineage: Bacteria > Bacillati > Actinomycetota > Actinomycetes > Micrococcales > Microbacteriaceae > Curtobacterium > Curtobacterium flaccumfaciens. The sequence continues at coordinate 2,976,534 of NZ_CP106879.1, forward strand.
GTGTGCGACAACGGGGTTTTCTGGATGCCCGCGGCGAGGTTCGTGATGAGCGAGAACCCGAGGACCTCCATGCCGGCCTGACGGGCCGCGATGGCCTCGAGCGCCGTGGACATGCCGACGATGTGCCCGCCGATGGTCTTCGCCATCTGGACCTCGGCCGGGGTCTCGTAGTGCGGGCCACGGAACTGCGTGTACACGCCCTCGTCGAGGGACGCGTCGACGGACCTCGCGACCGAGCGCAGCCGCGCCGAGTACAGGTCGGTGAGGTCGATGAACGTCGCACCCTCGAGCGGGCTGTCCGCGGTCAGGTTGATGTGGTCGCTGATGAGCACCGGCGTGCCCGGGGTCCAGTGCTCCTTGATGCCGCCGGCACCGTTCGTCAGCACCATGATCGAGGCACCGGTCGCCGCGGCCGTGCGGACGCTGTGCACGACCCGACGGACCCCGTGGCCCTCGTAGTAGTGGGTGCGGGCACCGATGACGAGCGCGTGGCGGCCGTCGGCGAGGCGGATCGACCGGATCGTGCCGGAGTGTCCAGGGACGGCCGAGGCGCTGAACCCGGGGACCTGCTCGGCCGGGATCTCGGACACGGTCTCACCGATGATGTCGGCGGCCTTGCCCAGCCCGACCCGAGGGTCAAGGCGATGTCGTGCCGCTCGATGCCGGACTGTTCGGCGATGGCGGCTGCGGCGTCCCGCGCGACCTCGAACGGGTCGGCAGCGGGGTCGTTCAGCGGGTTCTCGGTGCTCATGCCCCAACTCTAAAGGGCGGACTGAGCGCTCAGTGCTCGCCGAGCGCCCGGTCCACCGCCGCCGTGATCTCGCCCTGGTCGAAGTGGTTCGCGATGACGATGACCTCGGCGTAGGTGTCCCCGATCGCCTCCACGAACTCCTGACTCGTCAGGATCACGTTCGCGTCGTCGGAGACGTCCCGCACGGACGCGACGTCGGCCGCGACGACCGTCGCCGACAGTCCGAGGGCGTCGAGCGCCTTCTCGGCGTTCACCTTGAGGATGCCGCTCGACCCGATGCCGGCTCCGCAGATGGTCACGATCTTCACGCGGAGACCCCCATGATCGCGCGGACCTCGTCCGCGGTGGTCGCCGCCGCGATCCGCCCGGTCACGGTGGCGTCGTTGAACAGGTTCGCGATCTCGCCGATCGACTCCAGGTGGGTGCCGACCTCGGCCACCGCGAGCCCGAGCACCACACGGACGGGGTCGTTGTGCGGGTGTCCGAACGCCACCGGCGACGCGAGCGTCACGACCGCGAGTCCGTCCCGCACGACGGCACCACCCGGCCGGGCGTGCGCGAACGCGAGCCCCGGCGAGATGACGATGTACGGCCCGTGCTCCTCGACCATGCCGATCATGGCGTCGGTGTACTCGTCGGTGGTGGCGCCCGAGGCGACGAGCGCACCGCCGACCAGGCGCATCGCGTCACGCCACGCGGGCGCGTCCGCACCGAGGAGGACGGCGGTGTCCGGCAGCGGTGGCAGTCCCATGCGTCAGGCCTCCTGGTACCCGGCCGTGATGGTGGCGATGATCTCCTCGCGGTCCTCGAGCGGCAGGAACGACCCGAGCGCGGCGTTGATCTGGAACGCCGCCAGGTCGTCGAGGTCGTACCCGAACGTGCCGGCGAGCAGCGCGAGCTCCTTCGACAGCGAGGTCCCGCTCATCAGGCGGTTGTCGGTGTTCACCGTGACGCGGAAGCCGAGCTGGTAGAGCACGTCGAACGGGTGGTCGGCGAGGTAGTCGCCCCACGCGGCGATCGCCCCGGTCTGCAGGTTGGACGACGGCGAGACCTCGAGCGGGATCTCGCGGTCACGGACCCACGAGGCGACCTCGCCCAGGGAGGCCAGCGTCGAGCCGTCCCCGGCGTCGGACAGGGCGACGTCCTCGAAGATGCGGACGCCGTGCCCGAGACGGAGCGCCCGGCCGTCGACGAGGGCCGACCGGATGGAGGCGAGCCCGTCCGCCTCGCCCGCGTGCACGGTGACGGGGAACAGCTCGGACGCCAGGTGGTCGAAGGCGGCGCGGTGGTTCGAGGCGGGGAACCCTGCTTCGGCACCGGCGATGTCGAAACCGACGACCCCGGCGTCACGGTGGCGGACGGCGAGCTCGGCGATCTCGAGCGACCGGTCGGCGTGCCGCATCGCGGTGACGAGCTGGCCGATGCGGATGCGCCCACCGGCGGCGTCGACGGCTTCCTCGATGCCGGCCTGCACGGCCTCGACCGTCTGGTCGAGCGTCAGTCCGCCCTGCAGGTGCTGTTCCGGCGCCCAGCGGACCTCGCCGTAGACGACACCGTCGGCCACGAGGTCCTCGACGAACTCGCGGGCGATCCGGGTGAGCTGCGGTGCGGTCTGCATCACCGACGTGGTGACGTCGAACGTCTTCAGGTACTCGACCAGGGAGCCGGAGTTCGACTGGTCGGCGAACCACTGCCCGAGTTCGGCCGGATCGGTGGTGGGGAGCGTCACACCCGCCGAGGCCGCGAGCTCGATGATGGTCGCGGGACGCAGACCGCCGTCGAGGTGGTCGTGCAGCGAGACCTTCGGCAGGTCGTTGATGACCGCCCCGGCGTCGGGCAGGCGGTAGGTCGGGGCGTCGGCGCTCATGCTCCCAGGCTATCGGTGGTCGCCGCCGCCGCGCAGGCACCTGTGCACAACCCACAACGGAAGACACTGGAGGCTCCCCACAGGTGTGCAGGGAGCCTCCGGTCGGTCGGGTGACCGGGTTCAGGACCCGATGCGCTCGCGCACGATCGGCCCACGTGCCGCGGCAGCAGAGCCGGCCGCGCCGATGGTCCACGCGCCCTCGAGCGACTCCAGCGCGCGCGGGATCCGCGACGCGTCGTCGGAGTGCAGCGTCCAGAGCGGCTGTCCCTCGGTCACGGTGTCCCCCGGCTTGACGTGGAGCTCGATGCCCGCACCGGCCTGCACCGGGTCCTGCGCGCGGGCACGACCGGCCCCGAGCCGCCAGGCCGAGACACCGAACGGCAGCGCGTCCTGCTGCGTGAGCACCCCCGACGTCCCAGCGGTGACGACGTGCTGTTCGCGGGCCACGGGCAACGCCGCGGACGGGTCGCCGCCCTGCGCCTCGATCATCCGACGCCAGGTGTCCATCGCGCGGCCGTCCGCGAGCGCGGCTGCAGGGTCGGCGTCGGGCAGTCCGGCCAGCGTGAGCATCTCGGTCGCGAGCGCCACGGTCAGCTCGACGACGTCGGCCGGGCCGCCGCCGGCGAGCACCTCGACCGACTCCCGCACCTCGAGCGCGTTGCCGATCGTCAGCCCGAGCGGGACCTCCATGTCGGTCAGCAGCGCCGAGGTCGCGACCCCGGCGTCGTTGCCGAGGTCGACCATGGTCTGCGCGAGCTCCCGGGACGCCTCGTAGGTCGGCATGAACGCCCCGGACCCGAACTTGACGTCGAGCACGAGCGCACCGGTGCCCTCGGCGATCTTCTTCGACATGATGCTCGAGGCGATCAGCGGGATGCACTCGACCGTGCCGGTGATGTCGCGGAGCGCGTAGAGCTTCTTGTCGGCGGGTGCGAGACCCGAGCCGGCGGCGCAGATGACCGCGCCGACGTCGGACAGGATCTCCATCATCCGGTCGTTGGACAGCGCCGCCTGCCACCCGGGGATGGACTCGAGCTTGTCGAGCGTCCCGCCGGTGTGGCCGAGACCGCGGCCGGACAGCTGCGGCACGGCGACGCCGAACGACGCCACCAGCGGCGCGAGCGGCAGCGTGATCTTGTCGCCGACGCCGCCCGTGGAGTGCTTGTCGACCGTCGTCTTGCCGAGCGACCCGAACGACATCCGCTCCCCCGACGCGATCATCGCGAGCGTGAGGTCCTTGATCTCGCGCCGCTCCATCCCGTTCAGGAAGATCGCCATCGCCATCGCGGCCATCTGCGGGTCCTCGACGTAGCCGCGGGTGTACGCGTCGACGAGCCAGTCGACCTCGGCGGTGCTCAGGGCCCCGCCGGAGCGCTTCGTGCGGATGAGGTCGACGGTGTCGAACGGCTCGACGGCCATGTCAGTGCTCCTGCTGGTACGTGGCGAGGGTGCGCGGCCCGAAGGCGTCCGGCAGGACCTCGTCGATGGTGCGGATGCCGGAGAGCGTCTCGAGGAGCATGCCCTCGGTCGAGTGCTCGAACAGCAGCTGGCGGCAGCGCCCGCACGGCATCAGGGTCGCCCCGTCACCGTCGACGCACGTGAACGCGACGAGCTTGCCGCCGCCGGTCATGTGCAGCTGCGACACGAGGGAGCACTCTGCGCAGAGCGTCACCCCGTAGCTCGCGTTCTCGATGTTGCAGCCGGAGACGATCCGGCCGTCGTCGGTGAGCGCCGCGGCGCCCACCGGGAACGACGAGTACGGCGCGTAGGCGCGCCGCATCGCGGCCGTGGCGGCGTCCCGCAGGGCGCCCCAGTCCACGTCGTCGACCGGGAGGCCCGTGGCGGCGTCCGTCGGGGCGGTGGCGGTGACCCCCTGGTCACCTGCAGCGTGCGTGTCGGTCATGTGTCGTGCCTCCAGGCCGTCAGCTCTTGATGTACGGCTTGCCGGACGCGGCTGGGCCGCGCGACTGGCCGACCAGGCCGGCCACCGCGAAGATCGTCACCACGTACGGCAGCATCAGCAGGAACTCGCTCGGTACGGGCGAGCCGACCGCGCTGAGCGTGTTCTGCAGATTCGACGCGAAGCCGAACAGCAGCGCCGCGAGCGTGGCCTTGATCGGGTCCCAGCGGCCGAAGATGACGGCGGCCAGGGCGATGTAGCCCGCGCCCGCCGTCATGTCCTTCGTGAACCCGCCCGTGGCGTCGAGCGTGAAGTACGCGCCGCCGAGGCCCGCGATCGCCCCGGCGAGCGAGACGTTCCAGAACCGGGTGCTCGTGACGTTGATGCCCACCGTGTCGGCGGCCTGCGGGTGCTCGCCGACGGCGCGGAGCCGCAGACCCCAGCGGGTCTTGAACAGGCCGAAGGTGACGACCGCGACGGCGATGTAGGCCAGGTAGACGACGACCGACTGCTCGAAGAAGATCGGTCCGATGATCGGGATCTGGTGGAGCACCGGCACCTCGAACTTCGGGAACCGGATGCCGATGTTGAGCGTCTGCTGGTTCGGCGACAGCACCTGCGAGTACAGGAAGCCGGTCAGGCCCGAGATGAAGGCGTTGATGACGACACCGACGATGACCTGGTCGACCAAGTACTTGATGCTGAACGCCGCGAGGACGAACGACACGAGCACACCCGCGACGAGCGCTCCGACGAGACCGACCCACGGCGACCCGGTGAGCGAGGCGATGAGCGCCGAGGTGAACGCACCGGCGAGGAACTGCCCCTCGATCGCGATGTTGACCACGCCGACACGCTCGGAGATCACGCCGCCGAGTGCACCGAAGACGAGCGGGACCGCGAGGCCGAGCGCACCGAAGAGCATGCCGGGGATGGTGATCGAGTCGCCGGCGACCGCCCACGCCAGGAAGCCGACCACGAAGACGATCGCGAACACCGAGGTCACCCAGAGCGGCACACGACGCGAGGCACGGGTCTCGACGATCGCGTACACCGTAGCGAGCGCGAGCAGCACGGTCACGACGATCCCGGTGGCCGTCGCCGGCAGCGGGACGTTCGGCAGCGCGAAGAAGTCGCCCTTCGAGGCCAGGCGGAGCGTCGCCGTTCCGGGACGGTGTCCGAAGCCGAACAGCACGAGCGCGAGCAGCGTGAACACGCCGTACCCGATCGGGAGCTTCCAGCTGCGGGTCGTCTCGACCGGGCGGTCGTCCAGGGGCATGCGCGGCGCGGCCGCGGTGGGGCTGAGGGTGCTCATGCGGCGACCGCCTTCTTGCTGTTCTTGCTCGTCTTCGTGCGCTTGCGGGCACCCGGCTGCGGGATCCGGAAGATCGCGCGGACGAGCGGCGGCGCCGCGATGAAGAGGACGATGAGTGCCTGGATGACGCCGACGATGTCGATCGGGATGCCGTTGGCGGCCTGCATCGCGTAGCCGCCGTTCTTCAGGACGCCGAACAGGATCGCCGCCCAGAACACGCCCCACGGCTTCGAGCGGCCGAGCAGGGCCACGGTGATGGCGTCGAAGCCGATGCCGGCGTCGATGCCCGAGGTGAAGCCCGTGGTGACCGCGCCCTGCACCTGGTAGGCGCCGGCGATGCCGACCAGGGCACCGGAGATGACCATGACCCAGATGGTCAGCGACGGGACGCTCATGCCGGCCACACGGGCGGCGCGGGGGTTCTCACCGATGGTGCGGAACCGGAAGCCGAGCGACGACTTGTTGACGAGCCACCAGACGACGACGACCGCGATGATCGCGACGATGAACCCGAGGTCCACGCCGTACCGCACGCCGAAGAGCTGCGGCAGGAGCGCGCTGTCCTTCGTGGCGGGTGAGATCGGGTTGCTGCTGCCCGGGGCCTGCAGCAGGCCCGGGGTGCGGAGCAGGTAGCTGACCAGGTAGAGCGCGACGTAGTTGAGCATGATCGTGACGACCACCTCGTTCGCGCCCGTCCGGGCCTTGAGCACCCCGACGATGCCACCCCAGACCGCGCCGCCGACGATGCCGGCGATGATCGTGAGCGGGATGTGGATCGCGGCGGGGCCGTCGAACGAGAACCCGACCCACCCGGCGGCCGCGGCCCCCATCAGGATCTGACCCTGGCCGCCGATGTTGAACAGCCCGGCGCGGAACGACAGCGCGATCCCGAGCCCGGCGGCGATGAGCGGCACCGAGTAGTCGACGGAGCGCGTGAGCGGCCCGATCGCCTGCTGGAAGGAGTCCGCACCGAAGTTGAACACCGAGCCCTGGAACAGCGAGGCGTAGGCGCCGCCGACCGCGGTGCCGATCGCCTGGAGCATGTCCGTCGGGCGGGCGAAGAAGTAGCCGGCGGTGGCACGGACGTTCTCGTCGGTCACCGCGATGAGGATGCCGCACGCGACCAGCGCGAGGACGACGGCGAGCACCGTGACGAGCACGGAGCCGTTCAGGATCCCCTGCAGGGCGGCCTGCCAGCGGTCACCACCGGCGCCGTTGCGGCGCTCGGTGTCCGCTGCCGAGTCCGTCATCAGGTGCGGGGTCGACTCGACCTCCTGCAGACGGTCGTCGGTGAGCGGGGCGTCCGCGGTGCCGTGCGCAGCCGGGGTCGGCTGCTGCGTGTTGTCTGGTTCCTGCGCGGTCACGCGGCCAGCTCCGTTCCTTCGGGGATCTCCCCGGCCATCATGAGGCCGAGGACGTCACGGGGGGTGGTCGCGGGGACGATACCGACGATGCCGCCGCGGTACATCACGGCGATCCGGTCGGCCAGGGCCACGACCTCGTCGAGCTCGGTGGAGACGACGATGACCGGCACACCGGTGTCGCGGGTGGCGACGATGCGCTTGTGGACGAACTCGATCGAGCCGACGTCGATGCCGCGGGTGGGCTGCGCGGCGACGAACAGCCGCAGCTCGCGGCTCAGTTCGCGCGCCAGGACGATCTTCTGCTGGTTGCCACCGGACAGCCGACCGGCCGCGGTGGTGCGACCCGGCGTCCGGATGTCGAACTCGGCGATCTTCTCGTCGGCGAAGGCGTCGCGCTCGGCCGATCGGATCGTGCCGGCGCGGACGAACTCGGCGTGGTCGGCCCGGTCGAGCATCAGGTTCTCGGCGATCGTGAACTCGCCGACCAGGCCGTCCTCCTTGCGGTCCTCGGGGACGAAGCCGACGCCCGCGTCGAGCACCTGCTTGACGCTCCGGCCGGTGAGTTCCTTGCCGTCGAGGGTGATGCGGCCGGCGTGGGCGGGCTCGAGGCCGATGATCGCCTCGGTGAGCTCGGTCTGCCCGTTGCCCTGCACCCCGGCGATCGCCAGGACCTCGCCGCGGCGCACCGTGAAGGAGACGTCGTCGACGAGCACGATGCCGGACGGGTCGGTCACGGTCAGGTTCTCGACGACCAGGGCGTCGGCGCCACCGGTCGCGGGAGTCTTGTCGACCACGAGCGAGACGGCACGGCCGACCATCAGCGCGGCCAGCTCGTTGTTCGTGGCGGTCGGCGATGCCTCGCCGACGACCTTGCCGAGGCGGATGACCGTGATGCGGTCGGCGACCTCGCGCACCTCGCGGAGCTTGTGGGTGATGAAGACGATCGCGGTGCCGGCTTCGCGGAGCTGGCGCATGATGCCCATCAGCTCGTCGGTCTCCTGCGGGGTGAGGACGGCCGTCGGCTCGTCGAACACCAGCACGGAGGCGTCGCGGGACAGCGCCTTGATGATCTCGACGCGCTGCTGCACGCCGACGGGCAGGTCCTCGACCTTGGCGTCGGGGTCGACGTCGAACCCGAAGCGGTCGGAGATCTCCTGCACGCGCTTGCGGGCACCGGCCAGGTCGAGCCGCCCGCCGAAGGTGGTCTGCTCCTGCCCCAGCATCACGTTCTCGGCGACGGTGAACACCGGCACGAGCATGAAGTGCTGGTGCACCATGCCGATCCCGGCGCGCATGGCGTCACCGGGGCCGTCGAAGTCCTGCACCACGTCGTCGAGCAGGATCTCGCCCTCGTCGGCGTCGTACAGGCCGTACAGGACGTTCATCAGGGTGGACTTGCCGGCGCCGTTCTCACCCAGGAGGCAGTGGACCTCACCCGGCTCGACGGTGAGCGAGATGTGGTCGTTGGCGACCAGGGCGCCGAACCGCTTGGTGATGCCGCGGAGTTCGAGCTTCATGTTCGGGAGTCTATTTCTGTCTCGCGTGCGCCACGCGGGCGCACAAGAACGCGGGCGAGGGAAGATCCCCCGCCCGCGTCCATGGGATTAGGACTGGGTCTTGACCTTGATCGAGCCGTCGATGATGCCGGCCTTCACGTCGTCGAGCTCGCCCTGCAGGCCCTTGTCGACCTTGGACTCGAAGTCGTGGAACGGGGCGATGCCGACGCCCTCGTTCTCGAGGGTGCCCACGTACGGGTCCTTCGAGAACTTGTCGTCAGCCGCCTGCTCGACGACGTCCTTCACGGCCGGGCGCATGCCCTTCTCGACCGAGGTGAAGGCGATGTCCTTGTAGCGGGGGTCGGCCTCGTAGAGGTCGCTGTCCGCACCGATCAGGACGGAACCGTTGTCGGCGTCCTTGATGGCCTCGGCAGCGGACTGGTAGATCGGGCCACCGACGGGGAGGATCACGTCGGCGTCCTGGTCGAGGAGCGTCTGCGCGACCGACTTGGCCTGCGTGCCGGCCTCGAAGCCACCGGTGAAGGAGCCCTTGCCGGTGTCGACGTTCCAGCCGACGACCTTGACGTCCTTGTCCTTCTGCTCGTTGTAGTACTTCACGCCGTCCGCGAAGCCGTCCATGAAGATGGTGACCGTCGGGATCTGCATGCCGCCGAAGGTGCCGACGACGCCGGTCTTCGAGTAGGACGCCGCGGCGTAGCCGGCGAGGAACGCCGCCTGCGAGGTGTCGAACGTGATCGGCTTGACGTTCTTCGCGTCGATCGAGTTGTCGTCGATGATCGCGAAGTCGGTGTCGGGGTTCGCAGCGGCCTGCTTCTTCGTGGCGTCGGCCAGGTTGAAGCCGACGGTCACCACGAGGTTGCAGTTCTGGCCGATGAGCTGCTCGATGTTCGAGTCGTAGACGGTGGCGTCCTTCGACTCGGCCTCCTTGTAGGTGGCACCGAGTTCCTCGGCGGCGTCCTTCATGCCCTCGTAGCCGAGCTGGTTGAACGACTTGTCGTCGAACCCACCGGCGTCGGAGACCATGCAGGGGCGGAAGTCGGTCTTCTTCGCCGAGTCGGTGGTGGACGGCGCCGAGGCGCAGCCGGCCAGGACGGCGACGGTGCCGGCGAGCGCGAGGCCGCTGAGGACGACCTGTCGGGTACGAGATGTCACGGGTTGGTTCCTCCGGGGAGCGTGCCCGGACCACGTGCGTTCCGGGCGATCGTGGCGACAGTACACGACCGTCGGGTCGGTACAGGACCCGTTGCGGGGGTCCTGCGGATCGGTTACGGGATCGCGACCCCGCCGAAACGCGCCCGTAACGCGGGGTCGCGCACAGACCCCCAGTTCGAGGGGTTTGTCGGTGGAGCGCTACAGGACGTCGCCGCGGCCGCTGATCTTCAGCGCATCCACCACGCTCTTCACCCGTTGCGCGTTCGCGCTCGTGGTGACGAGCAGGGCGTCCGGGGTGTCCACGACGACGATGTCCTCGACGCCGATGAGCGAGATGAGTCGCTGGCTGTGCGAGATCACGATGCCGCTCGACGAGTCCGCCAGGATGCGTGCACCGTCCCCCAGCACGGCGAGGTTGTTCGGCCGACCGCCGGACTGCAACTTGGCGAGGGAGGCGAAGTCACCCACGTCGTCCCAGTCGAAGTCACCGGGGACGACCGCCATGCGTCCGGCGGCGGCGGCCGGCTCGGCGACGGTGTAGTCGATCGCGATCTTCTCGAGCATCGGCCAGACGGCATCGACGACGGCGCCGCGGGCCGAGGTGTCCCAGGCGTCGGCGAGTTCGTTGATGCCCGCCAGCAGCTCCGGCTTCGTCCGGCCGATCTCCGCGAGCAGCACGTCGGCGCGCGCGATGAACATGCCGGCGTTCCAGAGGTAGTTGCCCTGCTCGACGTACGAGCGGGCGGTGTCGAGGTCGGGCTTCTCGACGAACGACTTCACCGCGTGCGCGGTCGGGGCGCCCTCGATGTCGAGCGCGACGGTGTCGGCGTTGATGTAGCCGAAGCCGATCGCGGGTTCCGTCGGGGTGATGCCGATGGTGGTGACGTAGCCGGCGCGGGCGACGGCGACGGCCTCGCGCACCGAACGGCGGAAGCCACGGGCGTCCCCGATGACGTGGTCGGCGGCGAACGAGCCGATGACGACGTCGGGCTCGCGGCGCACCAGGATCGCCGCGGCCAGGCCGATGGCGGCCGTGGAGTCCTTCGGCTCGCTCTCGAGCACCACGTTGTGGTCCTCGACGCCGGGCAGCTGCGACTCCACCGCGACCCGGTGCGCACGGCCGGTGACGACCATGATCCGCTGGTCGCCGGCGAGCGGCGCCAGGCGGTCCCAGGTCTGCCGCAGCAGCGAGGTACCGGAGCCCGTCAGGTCGTGCAGGAACTTGGGTGCGTCCGCGCGCGACAACGGCCACAGGCGCGATCCGATGCCCCCTGCGGGGATGATCGCGTAGAAGTCTTCGAGAGCGTCAGCCACGCGCTCACCGTACCGGTCCCGCCGGGCGGATCCTGGGTGGTCTCCGCACGATTCCCGCATGCGGGCTCCCGCAGCGTCGGCCGCCGCGTTGTTCACCCGGCGCGCGCGTCCCGTTCACGTCGTCGGCCCCGCCGGGTCACGTCCCGCCCGGAGCATGGGCAGCACCATGAGCGCACGCAGCGTGGAGCGCGGCACGTCCCCCCGGACCGTCGCCGTCGTGACCGAGAGCTTCCTGCCCACCCTCAACGGCGTGACCACCAGTGTCCTGGCGGTCCTCGACCACCTGGAACGACGGGGCCACCGCGCGGTCGTGATCGCACCGGACACCCCCGGGCTCGCCCAGTTCCGGTCGCGCAGCGCCGTGGAGCGCTACCGCTCCTTCGACGTCCACCGCATCCCCGCCGTCGCCTACCGCCAGTTCCCGGTGGCACTCCCCCACCCGGTGCTCGACACGATCCTCGCCGCCTCCGGCGCCGACGTACTCCACGCCGCCAGTCCGTTCCTGTTGGGTGGACGCGCGATCACGGCAGCCGGGAGGCTCGGCATCCCCTCCGTCGCCGTCTTCCAGACCGACGTGGCCGGGTTCGCCCGCCGCAACGGCCTGACCGCGACCGTCCCGTTGGTGCGGAAGATCCTCGGACGCATCCACGCCGGGGCCTCGCTGACGCTCGCCCCGTCGAGCGCGACGGCCGCGATGCTCGCCGAGGAGGGCGTGCCCCGCGTCGCCCGCTGGGGTCGCGGCGTCGACACCGAGCTGTTCCACCCCGCGCGCCGGTCGACCGGGCACGTGCGGACGCTCCGCCGCCGCCTGGCCCCGAACGGCGAGACCATCGTCGGCTACGTCGGCCGACTCGCCCCGGAGAAGGAGGTCGAGCGGCTCGCCGAACTCGGCGGCGTCCCCGGCATCCGGGTCGTCGTGGCCGGAGGAGGTCCGTCGCGGGCGATGCTCGAACGTCGGCTCCGGCACCTCGACGTCACCTTCACCGGCCCCCTGCGCGGCGACGCCCTCGCCGACGCGTACGCGGCGCTCGACCTGTTCGTGCACACCGGCCCGGCCGAGACCTTCGGGCAGACCCTGCAGGAGGCCCACGCCTCCGGCCTGCCCGTGATCGCACCGGCGTCCGGCGGCCCGCTCGACCTGGTCGCCCCGGGGCTCGACGGCGAGCTCTACGACGCCGGTGCTCCGCAGGCCCTGCGGCACGCGGTCCTGCGGCTGCACCACGACCGCGCGCTGGCGGAGCGGATGGGTTCCGCCGGACGGCTCCGGGTCGAGGGAACCGCCTGGGAAGCCGTCGGCGACCAGCTCCTCGACCACCACGACACGGCCCGCACCATCGGCGCGCCGCCCGTCGGACGGGGCCTCCGGGCCGGTCGGGACGAGAAGGTCAGCGCCCGCGCATAGGATGGGTCGTGTTCCACACGAACACGAACGGCAAGGGCTCGCCGATCGGGCGAGCCCGTCCTATGGAAGGACGAGCTCATGGCTGAGCACACCGGCGGGGGTACGGCAACCGCGGTGCCCGACGTCTCGATCGAAGCCCCGCGGGCTTCTCGGACGCCACAGGGCACGCTCTACCGCGGTTCGATCGGGATGTGGTCGTGGGTCCTCCACCGCATCACGGGCGTGGCGATCTACTTCTTCCTGCTCGTGCACATCCTCGACACGGCGCTCGTGCGGCTCTCCCCAGAGGCGTACAACGCGGTCATCGGCACGTACAAGACCCCGATCATGAACCTCGGCGAGATCGCGCTCGTCATGGCCATCGTGTTCCACGCCTTCAACGGCCTGCGGATCATCCTGATCGACTTCTGGTCGAAGGGCCCGAAGTACCAGCGGGCCATGTTCTGGATCGTCATGGTCCTGTGGGCGGTGGCGATCGCGGGCTTCCTGCCCCGCCAGCTCATGAACCTCGTCGCGGACTTCAACTGAGGGGCACGGACATGACCACGCAGATCGTCGAACCTCCCCGCTCGGCCGCAGCCGCCCGCAGCACCACCAACTGGGAGAAGTGGGGCTGGATCTACATGCGCGCCTCGGGCGTGCTGCTCGTCGTGCTGATCTTCGGCCACCTCTTCGTCAACATGGTGGCTGGCGAGGGCGTCAAGCAGATCGACTTCGCCTTCGTCGCCGGCAAGTGGGCCAATCCCTTCTGGCAGGTCTGGGACTCGCTCATGCTGGTCCTCGCCCTCATCCACGGCTCGAACGGCATGCGCACGATCGTCAACGACTACGTGTCGAAGCCCGGCATCCGCAAGACGCTGCTCGTCGCGATCCTGGCCGCCTGCGTCGTGCTGATCGTCCTCGGGCTCCTCGTCTGCTGGACCTTCGACCCGTGCCCCGCCGGCGCGGCTGCCGCCGACCTGCCGTCCTTCTGCCCGGCGCAGTAGCACCACCACCGCCACTGCCCGCGTTCCCACCGTCTACGGAAAGACCCCTGTGACCGAGACCACCGTCCACCACCACCAGTTCGACATCGTCATCATCGGCGCCGGAGGCGCGGGCATGCGAGCCGCGATCGAGGCCGGCCCGAAGGCGAAGACGGCCGTCATCTCGAAGCTCTACCCCACCCGGTCGCACACCGGTGCGGCGCAGGGCGGGATGGCCGCGGCCCTCGCGAACGTCGAAGAGGACTCGTGGGAGTGGCACACCTTCGACACGATCAAGGGCGGCGACTACCTGGTCGACCAGGACGCCGCCGAGATCCTCGCGAAGGAGGCGATCGACGCCGTCATCGACCTCGAGAACATGGGCCTGCCGTTCAACCGCACGCCCGAGGGCAAGATCGACCAGCGCCGTTTCGGTGGGCACACCCGCGACCACGGCAAGTCCCCGGTCCGCCGCGCCTGCTACGCCGCCGACCGCACCGGGCACATGATCCTGCAGACGCTGTTCCAGAACTGCGTGAAGCTCGGCGTCGAGTTCTACAACGAGTTCTACGCACTCGACCTCATCATGGTCGACGTCGTCGGTGACGACGGCGTCACCCGCCAGCAGCCGGCCGGCGTCGTCGCGTTCGAGCTCGCGACCGGTGAGCTGCACGTCTTCCACGCCAAGGCGATGATCTTCGCGACCGGCGGCTTCGGCAAGATGTACAAGACCACCTCGAACGCGCACACCCTGACCGGCGACGGCGTGGGCATCGTCTGGCGCAAGGGCCTGCCGCTCGAGGACATGGAGTTCTTCCAGTTCCACCCGACCGGGCTCGCCGGGCTCGGCATCCTGCTGACCGAGGGCGCCCGCGGCGAGGGCGCGATCCTCCGGAACGCCTCGGGCGAGCGCTTCATGGAGCGGTACGCCCCCACCATCAAGGACCTCGCTCCGCGTGACATCGTCGCGCGCTGCATGGTGCAGGAAGTGGCCGAGGGCCGGGGTGCCGGACCGAACAAGGACTACGTGCTGCTCGACTGCACGCACCTGGGGGCCGAGGTCCTCGAGACCAAGCTCCCGGACATCACGGAGTTCGCCCGCACGTACCTGGGCGTCGACCCCGTGGTCGAGCCGGTGCCCGTGATGCCGACCGCGCACTACGCGATGGGTGGCATCCCGACCAACACCGACGCCGAGGTGCTGTACGACAACACCACCGTCGTCCCCGGCCTCTACGCCGCCGGCGAGTGCGCCTGCGTCTCCGTGCACGGGTCGAACCGCCTCGGCACGAACTCGCTGCTCGACATCAACGTCTTCGGCAAGCGCTCGGGCAACAACGCCGCCGAGTGGGTCAAGACCGCCGAGTTCCTCCCCCTGCCGGAAGACCCGGCTGCCGGCGTCCGCACCATGCTCGACCGGCTCCGTGCTTCCACCGGCACCGAGCGCGTCTCCGCGCTCCGCAAGGAACTGCAGGAGGAGATGGACAAGAACGCGCAGGTCTTCCGCACGGACGAGTCGCTCGCCCGTGTGACCGAGACCCTGCACACGCTCCGCAACCGCTTCATGCAGGTCTCCGTGCAGGACAAGGGCAAGCGGTTCAACACCGACCTGCTCGAGGCCGTCGAGCTCGGGTTCCTGCTCGACCTGGCCGAGGTCGTCGTCTACTCCGCACGCAACCGCAAGGAGAGCCGCGGCGGCCACATGCGCGACGACTACCCGAAGCGCGACGACGAGAACTACATGCAGCACACCATGGCGTACCTGACGGGCGACCCGCACTCGTCCCTCGCCGACGACCACATCACGCTCGACTGGAAGCCCGTCGTCATCACGCGGTACCAGCCGATGGAGAGGAAGTACTGAGATGACCGACACCCTGGTCTCCGAAGCGCGCCGCACCGACACCGTGCAGGACGCCCCTCCCGGATCCTTCTCCGTCACGGTCATCGTCCGTCGCTTCGACCCCGACGTCGACGACGAGCCGCGCTGGCAGGACTTCGACGTCATGATGCTGCCGACCGACCGCATCCTCGACGCCCTGCACAAGATCAAGTGGGAGCAGGACGGGTCCCTGACCTTCCGCCGATCCTGCGCACACGGCGTCTGCGGTTCCGACGCCATGCGGATCAACGGTCGCAACCGACTGGCGTGCAAGACCCTGATCAAGGACCTCGACGTCTCGAAGCCGATCTACGTCGAGGCGATCAAGGGTCTGCCGCTCGAGAAGGACCTCGTCGTCGACATGGAGCCCTTCTTCCAGAGCTACCGCGAGGTCCAGCCGTTCCTGCAGTCGTCCTCAGCCCCGACGCCCGGCAAGGAGCGTGTGCAGTCCGTCGCCGACCGCGCCCGCTTCGACGACACCACGAAGTGCATCCTCTGCGCCGCGTGCACGTCGTCCTGCCCGGTGTTCTGGACCGACGGGCAGTACTTCGGTCCCGCCGCGATCGTGAACGCCCACCGCTTCATCTTCGACTCCCGCGATGACGCCGCGGACGTCCGCCTCGACATCCTCAACGACAAGGAAGGCGTCTGGCGCTGCCGCACGACCTTCAACTGCACCGACGCGTGCCCGCGCGGCATCCAGGTCACGAAGGCGATCTCCGAGGTCAAGCAGGCGATCATGCGGGGCCGGGCGTAGTCCCGGCTCCGTCCGAGGCCCAGCACCACGCCGACCGATAGGCTCCCGACCATGACGTTCGCGGACACCCGCCCCATCCTCGACCAGCTCGGCTACACGACCCGGTACGTGCAGCTCCCCGGCGAGACCCTGCACGAACCGCCGGTCGAGGGAGCGCTCCGCGTCGTCCAGACCGACGCCTCCGGCTACGCACTCGAGGTCGTCGACTACGGCACGGCTCGTCGTCTCGCGCAGGCCACGGGTGAGGACGACGCGGTCGAGATGCTGCGCCGGTTCCTGAACCGTCCGTTCCCGGAACCGCGTGACATCCCCCGCCACGAGCTCGACGGGCTCCGCGACCGCGCAGCGTCGACCTACCCGCAGCTCGCGCAGCAGGTCGCGCAGGCCGGCGAGCAGGGGCTGACCATCCAGATCCCGGCCAGTGTGCCCGTCGACCGCATCGGTGGCCCGGACGGCTACCTGCTGCACCCGCTCGATACCCCGCTGCCCAGCCGGTCGCTGCCCCCGCACGTGGCGGCGTCGCCGGAGACCCACCGGTACGTCGTCGACCGGCCGTTCCTGGTGAACGTCCGCTTCGTCCAGCCGTGGTTCGAGCAGCCGGGCGGCGCGCTGCGCTTCCAGATCGCCGACCCTTCGGCCACCGTTCGGGACCTGGTCGTAGACGGTGCGCTCGTCCGTCTCCGGGCGGTCTGAGCTCCGCCGACACACGAACAGCCCGCCCCGCGCTCGATGCGCGGGGCGGGCTGTTCTGGTTCGTGGAGCTAGCGCAGGTCGGGACGGTCGTACTGCGCACCGGCAGGGTTCGACGGCAGGCAGCCGAACACGATCGCAGCTGCGCTGACGAAGAGCGCGATCAACCAGAACGGGCCTGCCAGGTTCGCGTCGTGCACGCGACGCCAACCGAGGGCGATACCCGGCACGATCGTGGCGAGCCACCAGATGAAGTAGAGCGCGAGCAGGACGAAGGCGAACGGCGACGGCGCGCTGCTCCCCGTGGGGTTGCCGTACTCGTCGACGGCGCCACTCGTCCCGACCGTCGCGAAGAGGACGGCGTAGAACCCGCCGAACAGCACGATCGTCACGATGGCGTTGGCGAGCACGAAGTACCAGAACTCGCTCCGGCTGGCGCGGCCGTCGAACCGGGCGTACTTCTTGAAGAACCGGGTGAACGCGTCGAGGAACCCGATGCCGTACCACGGTGCCCAGATCGGCGGGACACCGTCGGGCCCGAGCGGGACCGGCTGCGCGAACTGCGGGTACGGGTCAGCGTACGGCTGCGCGTACGGCTGCTGGTGCGGCTGCTGTCCGTAGCCCGGCTGCTGCCCGTACTGAGGCTGCTGCCCGTACTGAGGCTGCTGCCCGTACCCGGGCTGCTGCCCGTATCCCGGCTGCTGCCCGGAGCCCGGCTGCCCCTGCTGCTGATCGCCCCCGGGCTGGCCCCACTGGGGCGTCCCGTCGTTGCTCATCGGCTCGAGTCGGGGCGGTCGTACCGCGCACCCTGCGGGTTCGAGGGCAGCAGGCCGAAGACGATGCCGACGATGCCGACGAAGAGCGCGATGATCCACAGCGCACCGGGGAGGTTCGCGTCGTGCAGGCGGCGCCATCCGAGGGCGAGCGTCGGGACGATGATCGCGAGGCCCCAGAGCAGGAACAGGATGCCCGAGATGACGAAGAGTGCCGACGGGTCGGTGACGGTCGACTGGACGCTGGTGGACGTCGCGGTCGACGTGGACACGGTCGAGCGCTCTGAGGTGCCGATACCGATGCCGTACAGGATGCTGAGGACGACGAACACGATCCCGTTCGCCAGGTACCACCACCAGAACTCGCTCCGGCTGGCACGACCGCTGAACGTCGCGTACTTCTTGAAGAAGCGACCGACGGCCTTGCCGAACGAGATCCCGTACCACGGCGCCCAGAGCGGCGGTTCGCCGTCGGGCCCGGTCGGCGGCTGCTGGCCGTACTGCGGCACGCCACCGTACTGCGGTGCGCCGCCGAACTGGGCGTTCGGCTGGTTGTTCGGATCCTGCGGGTACTGGTCGCTCACGTGGTCCCCCTCGAGTGGTGTCCGGCGTTTTCGTCCGAGTCAACCAGAACTCCTGAGGGGCCGTCAGAACCGGTGCCGCGCGTCAGCCCTGCAGCGGGCGGTCGTACTGCTGCCCCTGAGGGTTCGAGGACATCAGCCCGATGATCAGCGAGAACAGGATGCCGATCGGCGGGACGATGAACAGCAGGGCGAGCAGGCCACTGAGGTTCACGTCGTGCAGCCGCCGAACCGTCAACGCGATGAACCCGAGGGCACAGGCGAGACTCCACAAGCTGCCGAGGCCGTCCGAACCGTCGTCGACGAACGGCAGCACGTCGAACCCGCTGCCGATGATGCCGGCCACCGCCGAGCCGATGAGGTACCAGAGCGCCCAGAACCAGTACTCCGACTGGCTGGCCCGACCGTCGAACCGCACGTACTTCTTCCAGAACCGCAGGAACGCTTGGGGGAAGGGGATGCCGTACCAGGGCGCCCAGAGCGGCGGCTCGGACCTCCCACCACTCGGCTGCCCCGGACCGGGCCGCGCCGACTGCCCGTACTGCCCGTTCTGCCCGTACTGCCCGTACTGCGCCGGAGGCTGCTGGCCCCACGGCTGCTGTCCGTACGGGCCCGGCTGCTGCCCGTACGGGTCGCGGGGCGGGTACTGGTCGCTCATCGGTGCGTTCCTTCCGGCGGGGGCTGTCGGTCCACACAGAGTGTGGCACTCCCCCGAGCCGGCGAGCGTCATCCGTGCGGACGACTCCTGTCCCGACCGTGCACCTGACCCGACCGTGCGGTCAGGGCAGGAGCGCGAGCTTGCCTCCGGGGTGCCCGGACTCCAGCAGTTCCGCCGCCGCCTTCGCCTCAGACAGGGGGAAGGTCCGCGCCACCGGGACCTCGAGCTTTCCGGCGCCAGCGAGGTCGATGAGCCGCTGCCGAACGGAGTCACGGAACGCCTTGCTCTCCGGCTGTGCGCCGCCGATCGCCCGGATGCCGTCGGACTCCGCGCGGCCGGGTGCCGCGATGGTCACGATGCGCGAGCGGTCTGCGACGAGCGCGAGGGAGACGTCCACCGCCTCGTCGGTGCCGACGCAGTCGAGCGCCACGTCGACGCCGTCGCCCGTGCCGTCCGCGACCAACGCTCGGACCCGCTCCTCGAGCCCGTCCCCGTAGGCGATCCACTCCCCACCGAAGTCCGCGACCACGTCGGCGTTCCGTTCGGACGCGGTCCCGATCACCCGGGCGCCGAGCAGGCGGAGCTGCTGGAGCAGGCTGATCCCCACGGCTCCGGCGGCGCCGTGCACGAGGACGGTGTCGTTCCCGGAGGCCCGGGTGACCCGGAGCATGTCGGCTGCGGTGGTCCCGGCGAGGAGGAGGTTCGCGGCCTCGGGGAAGCCGAGCGAGGCGGGCTTCGCGAACACGTCGCGCGCGGGCACCGTCAGTTCCTCGGCCCACCCGCCCTGGACGCGGAACGCGAGGACATCGTCACCGACGGCTCCCCCTCCGGACGCGATCTCGGTGTCGGGCCCGATCGCGCTGATGGTGCCGGCGACCTCGTAGCCGACGGCGATCGGCAGGTCGGACGGGTCACCCTGGCGGGTGTGCTTCGTGTCGGCGGGGTTCATGCCGGCGGCGCGGACGCGGATGGTGACCTCGCCGGGGCTGGGCGTGGATACCGCTGTGTCGGTGTACTCGAGGACCTCGCTGCCGCCGAACCGCGGTGCCACCCAGTGCTTCGTCATGCGGGCGACGGTACGCCGATGGCCTGCTGGCGTGACGAGCCACGAGCAACCGACGAGCCTCGCGGACCTCCTGAGAGCCCGTACGGAGAAGGGTTTGGCCTTGGTCGCGTTCGAAGACCCGCGCAATCATGTCGACGCCGTCGTCATGGACCGGCTGGACGTCAGCCGCATCGCCGTCTGCAGCAGCGCTCGAGGACGCGCTCGCGCGAGCACGCGCCGGCCGCCGCGCCCACGACCACTTCCGCCGCGAACACGATGCGGAGGTGGCAGCGTGGCGATCGCGAGGAGGCGACGCGTGGATGCGCGGTGAGTCCGGCTTGTGGATGAGGGGGTTTCCACAGCGCTGACCCCCGAATGCAGGTGTTCACGCGTCGGGAGGACTGGGGCAGCGGCACGGGACCGCCTCCGAACCACGCGCGGTGCGAAACCTCTCTGACCGTCCACCCGAGCAGATTCCTGTTGTCCTCGACGGACAAGGACATCCCACTGGGAAGTTCGTCGCGGCGTTCGAGGAGCCAGTGCGCAATCGGGAGACCATGAGCCTCACGCAGGTATCCGCACGCGTCCGCGACGATCCACAACTCAGCATCTGCCGCCGATTCGAAACGTGTACCCGTCAGAGCGCCCGTCCCTCGGCCCCGCCGCCACTCGACCACCGATCCGTCCGATACCGCGAAGCGCTGAACCGTCTCGAGATCGCCGTGCTGGACCTTCTGCGCGTCGACGACGACGCGGTCGTTCCCGGCGCGCCGCAGGACACTCTCGAGGAGCCCCATGTGACGGAACACTCCCGGAGCGTCTTTGGTCATGACAGGACTCCAGAGCACCCGAGGGCACGCACGGAACAGCATGTGGATCTCCACGAGGTGCTTTCTCGCTTCACCGAGGACCGCGCGGGAGCTGGTGTAGCACAGCGACTCGCTCCACGAGCGCCGACGTCCATTGTTACGCTCGTCACGTGACGTTCGAACAACTGCGCGCGGCCCTCGACAACCGGGGACACAGCCCCGAACAGGTGCTCCTCCCCGACGAACGTCCGGTCGGGCCGCCTGTCGAGGGCGCGCTCCGGGTGGTACAGATCGGGGAGCGGTTCGAGGTCCACTGCACGGACTACGGGCGAGCGCGGCTCGTCGCCGCGTCACCCGACTTCGACGGCATCGCTCGGTCGTTGTTGTCGTTCCTCGACCGGCCGCTTCCACCTGTCTTGGCGATGACCTCCGCTGAGGTCGCGGCGATCGAAACGCGACTCGCTCCGTATTACCCGAAGTTGCGCGAGCAGATCACCGCTCGTGGTGGAGCGAGCCTGATTCAGCTTCCGCCAGGAATCCTCCTCGACCGGATCGGTGCGCTCGACGGCTGGCTCCTGACAGAGCTGAATTCGTCGTTCGAGTCCCGCTCCTTGCCGCCGACGGCGCTTCGCGAGCCGTCTGGCGTCCACCAGTTCGTGACCGAGGCAACAGTCCTCGTACAGGCATCGATCGTGCCGAGCTGGTTCGGCCAGCCCGGAGGTTCTGTTCGCTACGCGATCGCCGACGAGTCGGTCACGATCCGGGACCTCATCGTCGACGGTTCGCTTCGGCGGGTTTCCGTGCCGGTCGGGGCGCGGTAGCTGGGGTAGCGCTCGATCCGATGACCGGGGAAGGACCCGGCGAAAGTTGCCCCCGGTCCTCAATCTTCTGGCCGCGTCGAACTCGACGCCTCTGACGCGCTGCTTTCGGACGGGGCTAGCCAGGCCAGGCTGGCGCGCGCAGCGCGCTCCGAAGCATTTCGGCTGTCGTCGGGGTCTACGTGCGAATCCCGTGCGCTGCCAGCCGCTCCATCGGGGAGGACGCGGAAACGACGTCGATCACCTGCTCGAGTGGCAAAGCGCGCACCCAGGCGAGTCGGTACGCAGCACTCGCTGCCGGTATCCCGAAGGCCCGGACGATGTGCTCGTCACCGTGCCCCCAGGAGAAGACGTAGGTGCCATCGTCCGATTGCAGGGTCACGGCCTCTGGCGCAGTGGCCCGGCCAGGGAACCACAGGCCCGACGAACGATTGCTGCCGTCCCTGATCGCGATGAAGCGCTCGACGTCGTCGATGTGCGAAAACTCTGCCGCTGTGGACTCGTGCGCTCGGTCGCGGTCGACGAGCCGGTACCCTTTTGTGCAGGATTCGACCCTGCTGGAAGTCTCTGTGTTGCCGTACTCGAAAATGACCTCCGGCTGACGAAGAATTCCCGGTAGGCCAGACCAGTCCGGTCCGGAATTTCCGACGAACGCTCCGAGCTGGGCGGCATGGGGAATGTCAGCAGGCGACGGGGTCACGGGATGACCACAGCCTTACGGACAAGCGTCGGTCGCCAACCGAAGTCTGGTACTCCTTCGAGCATCTGCTTCACGGTCAGGGCCTTCCCACTCGACGGATCGATGATCTGGACCTGCAAACCTCCGCCCGGTTGCGCGAACGCAGGATCAACCCGGCTGATCTGCACCCGGAAGCCGTTCTCCTTCATCGCAGCCGTGTCCATCTCGAATACGGAGTAGGGGTCACGGAGATTCGTGGGAGGAAGACCGCGTTGTTCGAACGACGTTCCCGGGAACGAGAAGTACCCGCCAGTGTCACCTCCCATGCGATCGACGGTCGTCGAGTAGTACTGATCGAACGTGGTCGGATCTTCGAACTCGATCCGCGATCCGGCGACGGCGCCGTTGTTTTCCGGGTAGCGAGGCCGCCCGTCCGGCTGGATGTAGCGCTCAACGTACTCGTCGCGGGTCAGCGGGGTGCCGTCCGCATGGTGACCGTAGTACCCGTCAGGGCCGGGTTTGGTCGTGAGGAACTGCTCAGTCGCGGGATTGACACGGCCGCTGCCTTCGTAGAGCGGATCGCCTGGCGCGGCGAACGCAGGGTTGAACGCGCCGTGGTCGGGATGTGCTTCCCCGTACCCCGGCTCCGTGGTGCCCGGCGATTCGTCGACTGGAGCGACCTCGTCGCGGACGTGGGTGACCCCCTTCGGCAGTTCGCCGTCGGCACGGGTGAGGTCGTCAACGAGCGGACCGCCGCCGGGGCCCGCGTGGTTCGCCACACCGTCCCCGTACGGCACCTGCCCGAACGACTCCTTCGGGTTCGCCTCGTGCCCACGGTCCGGCGGAACGCCGTCGCCCGGCTCGGCACCCGACCCAGTGCCGTGGTCGGCGTCCGTCCCGTGGCCGGAGCCGCCCTGGCCCGTCGGACCGCCACCGTTCGCGCCCGAGCCGTCCCCGTGCCCAGCCCCGCCGTGCGACCCCGACGTCGAACCACCGTCCGCCGTCGCGGTCCCGCCGTGTTCCCCGCGCCCACCGGCCCCGATGGGTGCAAGCTCCCGCTCCGGCACGCGCACCGTCGCATCGCTGCCGCCGTCAGCGCGCGCGCTCGCGTCACTCCCCGGACGCACGTCCGCGTCCGCCTCCGTCCGAGCCGGCGGCACCTCTACGTCGGTGTCGCCGTGTCGTCCGTGCAGGAAGTCGCCGAGCCCGGTCTTGAAGTCGGCGAGGCGCCCGGTCGACCCGACGGCGTCGTCACCGACGCCCTTCGTCATGATCGTCTTGAGCTCATCGAGCTTGGGCAGCACCTTGGTCAGGCCCTTCGAGACCCACGCGCCGGGTTCGACGAGCTCGAGGTACTTGCCCGCCTTGCCGACGCCCCCCGCGACTCCCCCGACCTTGCCGACGGCACCGAGCTTGCCCGCCTGCCCGGCGATCGGGATGACGATCGAGCCGATCCCCCACAGGGCCTGTCCGGCGGCGCGACCGGGGTCCCTGCCCCATTCGTCCCAACCGATGGTGGCCTTCCCCACCTGGGTCCACGCCTCGCGCTGGAGCTCAGGGTCCTTCTGCATGGTCTTCGTGTTGAAGCCGGTGAGGGCGAGCACTCCGCTCCACGACGTCGCCGCGGTTTCCAAGTGGAAACCCGTGCCGTCCAGACCGACGAGGGTGCCGAGCCCCTTCACGGTGCCCCAGATGCCGTCGACGACGACGGCCTTGAGCATGTTCGGCAGGAAGTCGACGGTCTTCTCGGAGCACGATTCCTTGCGTTCCGATGCGGTCCCCCACGGCAGCTTCGTGCCGGCGGGCAGTTCGTCGTAGCCGTATGCGAGGGCATCGTCCGAGCCACTGCCGCTCATCGCGTGCAGCGGTTGCAGGCCGGACAGCCCGCGGATGGTGTTCGCGCAGGTGCGCTCGGCAGCCTGGTACGCCACCACCTGGGCGGCGACGCCGTTGATGATCGCGTTGTTCTCGTCGGTCAGGGTCGCATCCTGATCCCAGGACTCGACGACCGCGTTGTTGCCGTACTCGGTCGTCGCGGTCTTCGGGGTGAACGCGTCGACATCGCGGTGCAGCTGCTCGGCACGTGTGACGTAGGCCTTGAGCGCTGCGACGATCGGCGTGACCTCGGTGACGAACGTGTCCAGCGCCTTCGCAGCGGTGTCCAGGTCGTCGCCGAACGTCGTGCCCTGGGGTCCGACGGGCGTCATGACCGCGAACAGTTCCTCGTCGCTCGGGCCCTCGTAGGATCCGGAGATGCCACTCCAAGCGGTCACGATGTCGGCAGTGCCGTCACGGACTGCGGATGCGACGGTCCGCAGCGAAGCGGCCCCGCTCGTGATCGCCTCGAGTTGGACGTCCGTGTACGGAATGGCTCCCGTCTCGACGACGCCGGTCACCGGTCGAACATCCCGTCGAACGCTCGGAAGTCGCCGTTGGTGGACGCCGTGACGGCGTTCGCCTGCGCCGTCGCTGCACCCATCTCGTCATCGCCGTCGACGATGGCGCGTGTTGCGCCGGCAGCACCGTACAGCGACGCCTGGATCCGATTCTGGATCCCCGTGAGTGTGGCCTGCCGGTGCTCGAAGAACCCGGCAAGCGCCTCACCGATCACCTGTGACTGTGCTGCCGTCGCGGCGTCCTGCACGACTTCTCCGACGCCCCGCATGGATCCGTCCTCGGATCCGCCCAGTGCGTTGTTCATCGTCGTGGCCTTGGTGGACACGTCCGCCAGCACAGCCTCGACCCCCGCGGGGTCGACCCGCCATCCGTCGACCACGTCAGCCGATGTTGCCGACGGCTGACTTCGCCTTGCTGATGGCCGACTGCGCCGACTCGTCGTTCGACTGCAACGATGCACGCAGCGTCGCGATGATCTGCTTGACCTCGCCGGCGACGGTGTTCCACCGCTGTTCCTTGGCGTGGTACTCGTCCGAGACGCCGTCGGCCTGGTAGTCGGCCATGGCTGCCTTCACGGCCGAGTCACGCTGCGCGATGAGCGACTCGAGCTGCGCCGCCACGGCGTTGAAGTTGTCCTGCGCGTTCTGCGAGGCCGCGACGTCGTAATCGCGACGATCTGCCTGATTGCCACCGCTCATGGTGTTCTCTCCCTCTCCCCGGAGATCCGTCAGGCGCGGCCGCTGAAGCGGGCCGCGTCGAAGTTCGAGCTGCCCTCGAGCGAGCTCGTGGACTGCGCCATGTCCTGGTCGCCTTCCTGGAACGAACGGTCCATGCCCGAGATGCCCTGCAGCACGCTCGCGAGCGCACCGTTCAGCTCGTTGGCGATGGTGTCGGTCTCGGCCTTGAAGCGGTCGAAGGCCTGTCGACCGGCACCGTTGAAGCGACCCTGCAGCGGCTCGGCCGAGTCGGCGAGCTTGCGGACGAGCGTCCCCAGGTCACCGGAAGCACCGGACGTCTGCTTGGTCAGGTTCGTCAGGACCTGAGCCCCCATCGCGAACTTCATCGCGCATCCCCTTCGTCGTTTCCCCCACCCCGAACGGGTGACAGCGAACACTCGCAGCGTAGACCACGTCCGCCGCGCGCGTCACCCCCGGGTTCTGACATGATCGTTCCTGCCGAGGGGAGGTGGGGCATGTCGTCGATCGTGGTCGAGTCCGTGGTGCC
Source organism: Curtobacterium poinsettiae (assembly GCF_025677645.1). Lineage (NCBI taxonomy): Bacteria > Bacillati > Actinomycetota > Actinomycetes > Micrococcales > Microbacteriaceae > Curtobacterium > Curtobacterium flaccumfaciens. Next base: position 3,002,394 of record NZ_CP106879.1, read on the forward strand.
CGTGCTGACCTGTGGTCGATGCGGGGTCGCAACGAGCCAGGGCCAGCGCTTCTGCACCGACTGCGGCGCCCTCCTCGGGCGCACGACCGGCTCCGCCGAGTACGACGCACTGCAGGGCGTCGCCACGGCCCCGGCCGGTTCCGTCCTCCTTGCCCGGCTGGTGGACGTCGTCGTCTGCCTGCTCGGCGGTGCCGCCGGCGCCGCCCTCCTCTTCCTCGCCCGCGCCGCGGTCCGCTCCTCTGACCCCGTGGGCACCGGCGTCGCCGGAGCGGTCGCCGGGCTCGTCGTGACGACCGTGATCACGGTGATGCGTGCCTCCAGGACGGGCCGCGGGCCGGGCGGGTTGCTCCTCGGTACCCGCGTCGTCGACGTCGACGACGCGCTGCCCGCCGGGCCCGTCCGGCAGCTCACCCGACTCGGTGACCGTCGGTACCGGCGTGCGGCCGGAGCCGGCTCGTGGGCCGCGGCGACGGGCACGCTGACCGCCTCGCTGAACCGCGGACGCGAGCCGCTCGACCCCGCGGTGCCCGCGCTCGGCACCGCCTTCGGTGCCGCCGCGTCGGCGGGTGTCCGTCCGGGGTCGACGCCGCTGCCTGGAGGCGCGGTGCAGGCTGGTCTGGACGCCACCCGTCGTGCGGGGTTCGGTCCCACCCCCGCGCCCGGATTCGCGGCGGTGCCCGCGCCGACCGAACCGGTGGCCGACGACTCGGTGCCGCCCGACGCGGTCGTCCTGCGGTTCGACTCCGGCGCCGTGCACTGGTTCGGCGGAACCTGCGTGATCGGCCGGAACCCCGAGGCGGAGCCCGGCGTCGCGACGGTTGCGGTGCCGGACCTGTCGCGCACGCTCTCGAAGACGCACGTCGCCCTCGTGCAGGCCGGCGGGGTCGTCGTGCTCCGCGACCTCGGTTCGACCAACGGCACCTCGGTGGTCCGTCCGGACGCCTCGTTCCAGGACCTCGTCCCCGGCGTGGACCTGCCCGTACCCGTCGGCTCGACGGTCCGGATCGGCGACCACGCGTTCGTGGTCGACCGGGTCGGAGCCGCGACGTGAACCCGCTCCGAGGCGACACCGCCGAGGACGACCGCCCGGTCGCGAAGCACCCGCTCGTCGACTCGGCGGGCGACGGCAGCATCCGCTACGAGACCCGCTCGGGAATCGTGCGGCTCGGGCGCGCCCAGGCCGACCTGCTCGCCACCGCGGCACGCGAGGGCGCCCGCCCGATCCTGGTGACCGACGGCCTGTCCGTCGTGACCGAGGCCTTCCGCCAGGCGTTGCTCGACTGCGGCGGGGCGTGGGTCGTCCGCGGTGACGACGGCCTGCGGAACGGACTCGACGGCGGACGACTCGACGACTTCAGGGACGCGCTCCGGACCGACCCGCCGACCTTGGTGCAGGACGTCGCCGTTGGGTACCTGCGGCCGTGGACGCCGACGGCGGATCACCTCGTCGTCTCGGTGTCCGTCCGGCACCGGGCCGCGGACGAGACCGTCCTCGGGGCCACCACCGAACTCCTCGCGACGGAGCTCGCCGGGGCGGCACCGACCGGTTGGGGGACGCACGAACCCGCGGGTCACGCGTGGGACCGGTGCACGCTCACCGAGGCCGCTCGCTCGCGGATGCCCGACGCCACGCGGTTCCTCGCCGTCGGTTCACCCCACGCGCCCCTCGCGGTGACGATCGCCGTGCAGCGCACCGAGCACGGCGTCGAGGAGCTCACAACCGGGCTGCTCGCGGTCGGTGCGCTCGGGGACACCGTCTCCGACATGCGGGTCGCCGCCGTCCCGCAGGTGCTCGGGCGGCTCGCCACGACGCAGCTGCCGCTCTTCGCCCTGGTGCTCCGGCGCCCGGGCCGCGCGGACCTCGCGCAGGCGCCACGCCTGTCCCCGCCCCCGCTGCCGGTCGCGATGCTCCTCGGTGCGCCGGCGGTCCGGCAGCTCGACCTCGACGTCGAGGCGATGCGCGACCGCTTCGGCGCCGTCATCGCCGGACGCCCTCGGATCCCGGCGCTCGTGCTGCCCTTCGGGCGGCAGCAGGAGCGCAACCCGGTCGAGGAGCTGGCCGACGTCGTCGGCCACATCGGCCCCGACCGCGTCGCCGACGCCGTCGGGATGGACGACCGGACGAGGGAGCAGGTGCAGCGTGCCGCGGAACAGTGACTCGATCCTGCTGGAGAGCGTCTCGACGCACCGCCGACGACTCCGGCAGGCGTTCGTGCTCGGGCGCCTCGCCGACCGCCGGTCGGTGAACGACAACGTCAAGCGGTTCATCGGCAGCGTGGTGCTCGCCGCGGTCGTGGGGGTCGGGTGCCTCGGGTACTCCTTCGTCACGAACGCACTAGCGCAGCAGGCCGCTCAGCAACAGGCGCAGCAGACACCGCGACCGGTGCCGACCACGCAATCCCAGCAGGAGACCAATTGAGCGACTTCACCCGCGTGACCGTCGTCGGTGTCGGCCGCCGTGCCGACGTCGTCGTCGCCTCCGATGAGCCGTTCGCCGGACTGCTGCCGCGCCTGGTCGACATCCTCGACGAACCGATCGCGGACAGCGCGCAACCCGTCGCCCTCGTGCGCGTCACCGGCGAAGAGGTGTCTCTGGCCGCGGACGCCGCCACGCAGGAGATCGCCGACGGCGAGGTCCTGCACCTCGTCCGTCGCGCCGACGCACCTCCGCCGCCCGAGGTCTCCGACGTCACCGACGCCGTCGCGGACTCGCTCGGCCGTCGTCGCGACGGCTGGGGCACCGCCGCACGCCAGTCCGTCGCCGCCGCAGCCGTCGGGGCCACCGCCTCGGTCGCGGGCACCCTCGTGGTCGCCGCGTTCACCGTCGCGTCGGTCCGAGCCGCGTTCGACGGCGGGACCGTCTCCCCCGCACTGTTGCCGTCCGTGCTCGTCGGCAGCGGCGTGGTCCTGGCGATCGCGGCGCTCGTCGCGGGTCGTGCCGGGGCCCGCTGGACCGGCATCGCCCTCACCGCCGCGGCCACCGGGCTCGCGCTGCCGATCGGGCTGGCCGTCGGACCGGTCGTCGGGCGGGACGGCGACCAACCCGCGATGGTCGCCGCCCTGGTGCTCGTCTGGGCGTGGATGGCGCTCGGTTTCGGACTCGGCGTCGGACAGCGCACGCGCACGATCGGCGTCGCGGCCGTCGTCGGCGTCGTGCTCCCGCTGCTCGGCATGCTCACCTGGCTCACTCCGGCCCCGCAGGCCGCCGGTTGGGGCGTGGTCGGGATCGCAGCCATCGCCGTCTGCGGGCTCCTGCCCTCGGTCGCGATGTCCTCCGCCGGACTGACCGGCCTCGACGACCGGGTGAGCGGCGGCGAGCCCGTCGCTCGCGCCCGCGTCGTCACGGCGCTCGAGGACGCGTACCGGGCACTCGACTGGACGACCGCCGCGGTGGCCGCCCCCATCGCCCTCGCCGGCGCCGCACTCGTCTCCGACCGCGGCCCCTGGGCCGCCGGGCTCGGCGCCGCGGTGGTCGTCGTCGCCGCACTCCGCACGCGCGCCTTCCCGCTGACGCTGCAGGGCGTGCTGCTCTGGAGCGCCGTCGTGGTCGCCGCGGTGCTCGGGCTCCTCGGCCATGCCACCACCGCACCGTTCCAGGTGTTCGGCGCGCTCGCAGGCCTCGGGGTGCTCGGAGCCCTGCTTGCCGGGGTCCGGCCGGCCGCACACCAGCGAGCCCGGCTGCGGTCGCTCGGCAACGTCCTCGAGACCATCTCGGTCGTCGTGGCACTGCCGCTGCTGCTCGGTACCTTCGGTCTCTTCGCCGCACTCCTGGAGACGTTCTGACCATGCGGCTCCTCGACGACCTCGTCCCCGCGCTCGGGCGGGCGTTCTTCGGCAGCGTGGCCGGTGGTGCACGCGAGCTCGACGATGCGCACCGGGCCATCCGGCAGGCCGTTCCCACCAGTCGGCGCATCGCGTTCGCCTCGCTCCGGGGCGGCACCGGCTGCTCCGTGACCGCCGCAGCCGTGGCGACCGTGCTCGCCCGTCGTCGCTCCGGACGGGTGCTCGGCGTGGACGGTGCCGCCGGGCTGCGCTCGTTCGCCACCCACGCTGGCGCCGACCGGACGGACCCGACGCCGCGGTCCGAGCGCCGTGACGCCGCCCGGACGTCCTGGGACGCGACCGACGGTCTGGCGGTGACCCCGTCCGGACTGCACGTGCTCCGGATCGGCGACCCGCGCCTCCCGAGCCGACAGGCCTCACCCGCCGAATGGACCGACGCCGTCGAACCGATCGCGCGGTTCTTCGACGTCGTCGTCGGGGACTGGGGGTCAAGGAGCCCGTTCGTCGACCTCGGCGCCGTGGCTGCCGATGCCCACGTCGTCGCCCTCGTCACCGGCACGGACCGCCCCGCCATCGAGGAGGGCGTCGCCCACGCCGACGCCGTCCGGCGGCACGCGCCGGACACCCGCGTCCTGGTCGTCCCGGTCGACACCACGGGGGCTGGCCTCCGGGCCGCGCGCACCGCCGTCCGGTGGCCCGGGCACGCCGTCCACCCGATCCCGGGCGACCCGAGCGCCGCCGGGGTCGGCGAACGCCCCACCTCCTCCCGTATCGCGCTCATCCACCTGACGGCAGCGCTCGTCGACGCCGCGGTCGACCGTCGCACCAGCCACACGACCCCGGAGGTCGCCCGGTGAACCGCGTCGTGCACCGGCCCGCCCGGGTCTCAACCCCGCTCGTCCGTCCCGAGGCCGACCAACTCGCCCCGCCACCGCAGCTCCCGGAGGGGCCGAGTGGCGGCCTCCCGCTGCAGTCGCTGCTGCCGGTCGTCGGTGCGATCTCGTCGGTCGTGATGATGGTCGTGCTCCGAGGAAACAACCCGGTGCTCATGGTCGTCGCCGCCCTGGTCTTCGTGGTCGCCCTCGTCGGCGGCCTCGGCATGGCGTTCACCCAGCGGGGCAATGCCGTCCGGAACCGACGGACGCAGCGCGAGCGGTACCTCGACTACCTCGAGGAACTGCGCGGTGCACTGCGGACGCGGACGACCGCCGTCCGCGAGCGCGCCGAGCACGTCGACCCCGCACCTGACACCCTCCCCCGCCTCGTCGGTGACCCGGCACGCCTCTGGGAACGGCGGCGCACGCACGGTGACTTCCTGCGGGTCCGCGTCGGATCAGGTGACGTGGGGTGGCTCGACCTCGCCGTGCCGCCGGACCAGAACCCGGTGCAGCCTCTCGACCCGCTCATGCTCGCCGAGCTCGAGCAGGTCGCCGAACACTACGGCACCGTGCACGCCATGCCCATCGCGGTCCGACTCGACGGCGCCGGGGACGTCTCGGTCGTCGGTGACCGCGACGCCGTGCTCGAGGTCGCGCGGGCACTCGTCGTGCAGCTCGCAGCGCTGCACGCCCCGGACGACCTGCACCTCGCGGCGGCGTTCCCGGCGACGCACGCCGATGACTGGGACTGGTTCGACCTGCTCCCGCACGCACGGATGGACCGCACCTTCGACGGGCCGCTACGTGCGCGCCGGGTCGCCGAGGACGTCTCGGCGCTCGCACGCACCCTCGCCGGCGAGTTGGGCGAACGCGCCCGGACCGCCGCGATGTACCGGCGGTCCGGCGACTCGGCCAAGCGCAGCGACCTGCCGCGCCTGGTGGTGTTCGCGGACGAGCACGGCGCCGTTGCCGTTCCGCTCGCGCTCCCCGAGGGCGAGACCCGGCCGGAGGACCTCCGGATCACGGTCGTGCACCTCGTCGCCGACCGGCTGGACGAACCGTCGGACGTCCGGGTGCGGGTGACTGCGCGGTCGAACGCCCCGGGTGCCGACCGTGGCACGGGCTCCGGATCCGGTGCACGCACGACGCTCCTCGAGATCGTCGACGCCCGCGACGTCGAGGAAGGTGAACCCGCACCGGTCCAGCTCGCTGTCTGCGACCCCGTCGCCCCGCCCCTCGTCACCGCCGTCGCACGAGCGCTCGCGCCCCTCCGTCTGTCCGCCGACACCGAGCAGCGTGCCGAGTCGTCGGCCGCCATCGGCGTCTCGGACCTGCTCGGGGTCGACGACGTCGCCACGATCGACCCGGACCGCACCTGGCGACCCCGAGCCCCGCGGGACTTCCTGCGCGTGCCGATCGGTGTCGATGACTTCGGCGCTCCGCTGCTGCTCGACCTCAAGGAGTCGGCGCAGCTCGGCATGGGTCCGCACGGCATCTGCATCGGCGCGACCGGGTCCGGCAAAAGCGAGATGCTCCGCACCCTCGTGCTCGGCCTCGCGGTGTCACACCCGCCGGAGGACCTCGCGATGATCCTCGTCGACTACAAGGGCGGTGCCGCGTTCGCCCCGTTCGCCCGCCTCCCGCACGTCGCGGGTCTCATCGACAACCTCGCCGACGACCCGCAGCTCACCCGGCGTGCTCGCGCGTCGATCGCCGGAGAGGTCCGACGGCGTCAGGAGATGCTGCGCGACGCCGGATCGGCGCCCTCGATCACGCACTACCGGGAGCTCCGCACCCAGCGACCGGACCTTCCGCCGATGCCGCACCTCGTGCTCGTCATCGACGAGTTCGGCGAGCTGCTCACCGCGGAACCCGAGTTCGTCGACCTGCTCCTCATGATCGGCCGCATCGGACGATCGATCGGCGTGCACCTGCTGCTCTCGAGCCAGCGCATCGAAGCCGGCAAGCTCCGCGGCCTCGACACGTACCTGTCCTACCGGCTCGGCCTGCGCACGTTCTCCGAAGCCGAGAGCCAGGTCGTGCTCGACACGGGCGACGCGTTCCACCTGCCCGCGGTGCCCGGCTACGGCTACCTCAAGGTCGACACGAGCGTGTACACCCGGTTCCGATCCGGCTACGTGTCCGGCCCGGTCGAAGACGCCGCTCCCGCGTCGGCCGTCACCACGTCCGCGGTCGACACCGCCCCCGAGCCCTTCGAGCTGCCCGTCTACAACACGCTGGCCGCCGAGGACGACGGACCCGGTGAGGTCACGCTCGAGGCACCCGACGTCGGAAGGAGCGTCGTCGACGAGGCCGTCGAACGCCTCGACCGCGGCGACCGCGACACCACGCCGGTGTGGCTGCCGCCGCTACCGACGCGTCTGGCACTCGGCGCCGTCCTCGACCCGAACGCCGTCTCCGACCCGACCGGGGTCACGGTGCCGATCGGTTTGCTCGACGACCCCGCGCGGCAGCGACAGCGGCCGTGGATGCTCGACCTCACGCGCGGCGGCGGACACGTCGCCGTCATCGGGGCGCCCGGCTCCGGCCGGACCACGTTCCTCCGCACGCTGGCCGCATCGATCGCGTTGACCACCACGCCCCGGCAGGTCAGCGTCTACGGGATGGACCTCGCCGGCGGCGGCCTCGGCCGCATCGAGGGCTTCCCGCACGTCGGCGGTGTCGCCACGCGTGCCGACCGGAACCGCCTGCTCCGGCTGGTCGAGGAGCTGCAGGCGATGATCCGTCTGCGCGAACGGGTCTTCCGCGACCACGGCATCGACTCGCTCGCGATGCTCCGCACCCGGCACGCCGCCGGACGTGTCCCCGAACTGCAATCGGCGGACGTGGTGCTCCTCGTCGACGGCTTCGGCGTGATGCGCACCGAGTTCGAGGAGCTCGAGGATGCTTTCGCCGACCTGATCCAGCGCGGCGGCAGCTTCGGCATCCACGTCGTCCTCGGGCTCACCCGGTGGAACGAACTCCGGCTCGCGAGCCAGCCACTGATCGGGCAGCGGTTCGAAATGCGCCTCAACGACCCGGCAGACTCCACGATCGCCCGCGCCGCCGCGGCGACCCTGAAGTCCGGCGAGCCCGGTCGTGTCCTCACGGACGGCGAGTTGTTCGGCCAGGTGGCCCTGCCGGTGCTCGACGACGTGGAGGACGGTGTGGTCGGCGACGAACTCGGCGCCCTCGCCCGGCGGGTCGCCGACAGCTGGGGCGGTCCGGCTGCCGCGCCGATCCGCCTGCTCCCGGAGTCGTTTGACCCGGCCGAGCTCCCGGACCCGCTCGACACCCCGACGAGGGTGCCGTTCGCGCTCCGCCAGGACACGATGGACTTCGTGGCGTTCGACCCGGCCGTCGACCAGCACCTGCTGGTGTTCGGTGACACCGCCAGTGGTAAGACCGCACTCCTCCGGGGGCTGGCGGCCGGGTTCATGGATCGTTCGACGCCGGACGAGCTCGTCCTCGCCTTCATGGACGTCCGCGGCAGCGCTGCGGCAGGGACGCCGGACGACTTCCTCGGCGGGCACGCGGCGAACGGCCGGGACGCCCGCGGGCTCGCCGCGGCCATCGCCGCCGAGCTCGAGCAGCGCGCAGCCGGCACGTCCACCGGCCCGCGGCCGCGCATCGTGGTGCTCGTCGACGACTACGACATCGTCGCCTCGGCCGGCACCGACCCGCTCGCGCCCCTCATGCCGTACCTGCCGTCGGCGCGTGACCTCGGGCTCCACGTCGTGCTCACGCGGCCCGTCGCCGGTGCGGCACGCGCGATGTACGACACCGTGATCCAGTCGATCCGCGACTCGGGTGCGACCGGGCTCGTGCTGAGCGGCGAGCGGTCGGAGGGGCAGGTGTTCCCGAAGGTCTACGCGGAGCAGTTCCCGCCCGGCCGCGGGCGTCTCGTCCGACGCGGGACGCCCGCACGAATCGTGCAGGTCGCCCACTTCCCCACGGCGACGACCGTCACCCTGGCGCAGGCCGACCCCGCCGGTCAGACGACCGTGCTCGACCCGAAGGGAGCCGTCGATGCCCCGTGAGGTGAACCTCCTGTCCGCTGCGGCTCCGTCGTCGCTCGCTCTGGTCGAGGCCGGAGCGCGGATCGCGCCGGATCTGCGGGTGCGAACGCTCGACCGCGTGGTCACCGAGATCGTCGACGACCGCGGGCGTGCCGTCCTGAGTGTCCAGATGCCCGAGCGTGTCGACAACGCCGCCGAGATCGCACGACTCGCCCCGTGGGCGACGCTCGCCGCACCCGTCTGGTGGACAGAGGCCTGGGTTCCGTGGGGGCCGACGGGCGAGGTCGGTGTGGCGATCGTCCGGGCCTTGGCAACGTCGATCGACGCCCAGCTCCTCGTGGAGAACGGCTCGTGAGCACCCCACTCCCGACCTCAGGTCCGCTGCCGCCGATGCCTGGCTCGCGGCGGGCCGCCGCGCAGCGCGCCCGGACGGTGCTCGTCACCGGGGTCGCCGGGGGCACCGGGACGACGACCGTCGCAGCACTCCTCGCCGATGCGATCGGCGGACGTCTCGACGTGGTTGTGCAGGCGACGGACCACTCCGGTGGCGAGCTCGCCGCACGACTCCCCACCCTGCAACCAGCCACCTCACGCGTGACGGTGCACGACATGGGGGCGCATGTCGACCCTGCCGTCGTGCTCGCGGCGACGCCGGAGAACTCCCTCGTCGTGGTCGGGCGGGCCACTGCCGACGGTGCAGCGGAGGTCCGGGCAGCGCTCGCGTCCATCGCCGAGGCTCCGGATCCGGCGCTCGTCGGCCGATCGGTCGTGGTGCTCGTGGACCGCGGCGTGACACGCGATCCGGTGGACACCCGTCAACTGGACGATACGGGAGTCGCGGCGGTCCTCGTGCTGCGCGCCGACCGCGCTCTCAGCCGGCCCGGTCGGATCCAGGTGGGAGCGATCAGCGACACCACGATCGCGACGGTGTCGGGTCTGCTCACGGCCCTGGGTTGGTAGCCGTGACCGGTACGCACGGGAGGCCCGTCACCAGCTGGTGACGGGCCTCCCGTCGGGGAGACGCGGGCGTCGTCAGGCGCGCGCCTGGCGCACCCGGTCCGCGAACGCGGCGTGCAGCGGGTGCTCCGTGTCGAGCCCGGTGATCTGCGTGACCACGTCGGCGTCGGATGTGTCCGACGCCAGCAGCGCCTGCAGTTCGACGCTCTGTTCGTCGTCCGCGACGTCGAAACGGAGCGCCGCTGCCATCGCGTCGAGGAGCGCGGTCGGCTCGGTACCGTCCTCGGCCAGCGCGGCGGCGGGCGAGACGAACCGCTCGTCGCGCGACAGCTTGCGGAGCGGCTGACGGCCGACGCGGGTCACCGTGTCGGGCAGGTGCGGGTTCTCGAACCGGCCGATGATCGCCTGCACGTACGCGCGGTGCACCTCGGGGTCGAGCTCGTGCCGGCGGATGAGCAGGTCGCTCGTCTCGGCGAGCACGGACTCGAGCTCGGAGCGCACGGCGGGGATCGCGATGGCGTCCGAGATCTTGTCGGCCCCGGCGACGAAGCCGTGGTACGCGACGGTGGCGTGTCCGGTGTTCACCGTGAAGAGCTTGCGCTCGATCGACGCCGCGAGGCCGTCGACGTAGTGCGCGCCGGGGATCTCCGGCTCGTTCCCACCGAACGGCGTGCGGTCGATGGCCCACTCGTAGTAGGTCTCGACGGTGACGTCGAGTCCGCCGCCCTCGGGCTGTGCGGGCACGATGCGGTCGACGGCGGTGTTCGCGAAGACGGCCTTCGCGAGGGCCGCGTCGCGGCCGTCCTCGGGCAGGGCCGCGACGATGAACTCGCGCAGGCGGTCCGTGGCGTTCAGGGCGTTCTCGCACGCCATGACCGCGATCGGCGCGGCGTCCGCGTCGCGGGCGACGAGCGCGCGGGCGATCACCGGTGCGATGAACCTCAGGACGTTCGGGCCGACGGCGCACGTGACGACCGCGGCGGTCGCGATCTCGGCGACCACGCCGTCCTCGTCCTGCGCGCTGTTCAGCGCACGGAAGTTCGTGACCTCGTGGTCCTGGGCGCCGGCCCCGACCTCGTGCACGGTGTACGAGTCGGCTGCGGCCAGAGCGTCGATGAGCGGTGCGGCGACGTCGGCGAAGACGACCTCGTACCCGGCCTCGTGGAGCAGGAGCCCGACGAAGCCGCGGCCGATGTTGCCGGCACCGAAGTGGACGGCGGTGCTGGTGCTCACTCGTTGACCTCGCCGAGGATCGACAGGATCGCTGCGGTGTCCTGGGCGTCGGTGAGCTTCTGGACCTCGTCCTCGTCCGAGAACACGATCGCGATCTTCGACAGGATGTCGAGGTGCTCGTTGTTCACACCGGCGATGCCGACGACGAAGCGCACGGGGTTGCCGTCCCAGTCGATCGGGCTGGCGTAGCGGATGAACGACAGGGCGGACGACTTGATGGCGTCCTTCGCGTCGTTGGTGCCGTGCGGGATGGCGAGGAAGTTGCCCATGTAGGTGGACACGCTCTTCTCGCGCTCGAGCATCGCCGGGTAGTAGTCGGCCGTGACCGCGCCCGCAGCCTCGAGGATCTCGGCCGCCTCCTTCATCGCCTCCGACTTGGTCGGCGCGGTGTCCTCGGTGTGGATGCGGATCTGGCTCTCCTGCAGGACGGGCATCGGGGGTTCTCCTTGTGTTGAGGACGAGATGGAGGGGACGGGTCAGCCCCGTCCCCTCCGATACTGCACTTCGTTACTGGTTGTGGCGTTACTGGTTCTTGAGCTGCTCGACGACCTGGTCGTACTGCGGCGCGTTCATGAAGTTGCCGACCGACACGTGCTGCGCGTTCGGGTTCTTCTGCTTGGCGCGGTCCGTCAGTTCTTCCTGCGTGATGATCAGGTCCTCGTCACCGGACAGGTTCGCGATCGCCTTGTTGGAGACCGTGACCCCTTCGATGCCCGCCTTCTTGATCTTGTTGCGCAGGACGCTGGCACCCATCGCACTCGAGCCCATGCCGGCGTCGCAGGCGAAGACCAGGTTCTGGACCTTCGTCGCCGTCGCCGTGTTCGCCGAGCCGACGCCGCCGAGGGAGGCCTCGGCTTCTTCCTCGTTGGCCGGGGAGTTGTTGCCGAGCAGGCCGGCGGTCGCCGAGTTGACGTCGCGGCCCTTGTTGGCCTGGAGCTTCGCCATGGCGGCGCTCATGTCACCGCCGCCGTTCGCCAGGTCGCGCTTGCGGCTGGCGAGCAGGAAGAAGGACGAGACCGCGAACGACACCGCGGCGGACAGGACGACCGACAGGATCACGCCGAGGAAGCTGTTGCGCTCGGTGGCGCCGAGCACCGCGAAGATCGAGCCGGGCGACGCCGGGGCGACGAGGCCGGACTGGAACGCCACGTTCGTGGCGACACCCGTGGCACCACCGAGGATGACGGCGATGAACAGGATCGGCTTCTGCAGCACGTACGGGAAGTAGATCTCGTGGATGCCACCGAAGAACTGGATGATGATCGCGCCGGGAGCGGTCGAGCGGGCGATGCCGACACCGAAGAAGGTGAATGCCAGCAGCAGACCGAGACCGGGGCCGGGGTTCGCCTCGAGCAGGAACAGGATCGACTTGCCGGACTCGGCGACCTGCGCCGCGCCGAGCTGGTCGAGCACACCGTGGTTGATGGCGTTGTTCAGGAAGAAGACCTTCGCCGGCTCGATGATGACGCTGGCGAGCGGCAGGAGCGAGTGCTGCACGAGGAAGTCCACCGCGGAGCCGAGGCCCTCGGCGATGAGCTTGAACAGCGGCGCGAGCCAGAAGAAACCGATCATCGCGAGGACGAAGCCCAGGATGCCGGCCGCGTAGTTGTTGACGAGCATCTCGAAGCCGGGCTTGATCTTGCCGTCCCAGATCCGGTCGATCTGCTTGATCAGGTAGGCACCGAGCGGGCCACAGATCATCGCGCCGAGGATCATCGTGGTGCCGGAGGCCCCGATGATGACGCCCATGGTCATGATCGACCCGACGACGGCACCGCGGGTGTCGTAGATCATCCGGCCGCCCTGGATGGCGATCGCGAGCGGGATCAGGTAGGTCAGGATCGGGCCGACGAGGCCGGGGTTGGCGACACCGGCCGTCTCACCGAACCCGCCGAGGACGCCGACGGGGGTCCACCCGGTCTCGATGAAGAAGGCCGTGATGATGCCCCACGCGATGAAGATCGCGATGTTGGGCATGACCATGCCGGAGAGGAACGTGCCGAACTTCTGAACGGCGACGCGTGCGCCGCCCCGCGACTTCGCGGGTGCGTCGGGCGCTGCAACGGACGACGTTGTCATGTGCGGTGACTTTCTGTGTGGTGGAGCTGCTGCGTGGTGATGGGACGGGTGGTGCTGGGGGTGGTGGCTCAGGCGGCGTGCGTCGCGGCCGCGGCAGCGGACTTCGCGGCCGCCGCCGTGCTCGCGGCGAGTGCCGCCGTCGCCATCTCGCGGGCCTGTTCGAGCGTGTAGCGGCCGAGTTCGGCGCGCACGTCGGCCAGAGCCGCGGGGGTCATGGAGAGGGTGGTGGCGCCGAGACCGACCAGGACGACGGCGAGCAGCGGGTCGGCTGCTGCTTCACCGCAGATCCCGACGGCCTTGCCGGCGGTCGCGCCCGCGGAGCCGAGCTGCGCGACGAGGCGCAGGACGGCGGGGTGCCACGGGTCCTGGTAGGACGCGACGGTGCCGAGCATGCGGTCGGCAGCCATCGTGTACTGGGTCAGGTCGTTCGTGCCGATCGACACGAAGTCGGCGTTCTGGAACACCTGCTCGGCCATCAGCGCGAGCGACGGCACCTCGGCCATGACACCAGCGGTGCGGATGCCGAGTTCGCGGGCCAGGGTGACGAAGTACTCGGTCTCCTCGGCGTCGGCGACCATCGGGGCCATGACCCACAGGTCGGCCTCGGTCGCGGCGTCGGCCTGGGCGAGCGCGGTGAGCTGGTCGCGCAGGACCTCGGGGTGGTTCCGCAGCGCACGCAGGCCGCGGCGCCCGAGGGCCGGGTTCTCCTCGTCCTTGTCGGTGAGGAACGGCAGGGGCTTGTCGGCGCCGGCGTCGAGCGCGCGCACGACGACCTTCTTGCCGGGGAACGCCGCGAGGAGCTGGCGGTACGACTCGGTCTGCTCGTCGACCGTGGGGGCCTTCGGCGAGTCGAGGAAGAGGAACTCGGTGCGGAAGAGCCCCACGCCCTCCGCACCGAGAGCAACGGCGCCGGCGGCGTCGGCGGGGCTGCCGAGGTTCGCGAGCAGGGGCACGACGTGGCCGTCAGCGAGCGCACCGGCGGTGAGCGGTGCCGCTGCGGCGGCGAGACGGTCGGCGATGCGCTGCTCGACCTCGGCCACGAGCTCCGCGGAAGGGTCGGTCACGACGGTGCCGGCGAGGGCGTCCACGACGACGGACTGGCCGTCGGCCAGGTCGTCGGCGCCGGTCACGCCGACGATGGCGGTGATGCCCTTGGCGCGGGCGAGGATCGCGGTGTGCGACGTCGGGCCGCCGTCGCGGGTGACGAGCGCGAGCACCTTCTCGAGGTCGAGCAGCGCGGTGTCCGCCGGGGCGAGGTCGCGGGCGACGAGGACGAAGGGGGTGTCCGACTCGGGGACGCCGGGTGCGTGCACGCCGCGGAGCTTGGCGATGATGCGCTGGGCGACGTCGTCGAGGTCGGCCGCGCGCTCCCCCATGTAGCCGCCCATGCCGACGAGCAGGTCGCGGAACTGGGCGAACGCCTCGTACACCGCGCGCTCGGCGTTGGTACCACCGTCGATGCGGGCGTGCACGTCGTCGAGGAGCGTCGGGTCCTGCGCCATGAGCGCCTGGGCCTCGAGCACGGCCTGGGCGTCGCCACCGGCGAGCTGTCCGCGCTTGTTGAGGTCGTCCGCCACGGCGGCCAGTGCGTCGTGCACGGCCTGTTTCGCGTCCTCCGCCGAACCCACCAGGGCGTCCTTCGACGGTTCGCCGAGCGGGTCAGCCATCCGGAGCACGGGGCCGTGGGCAACGCCACGGCCGACGCCGGTGCCGAGCAGTTCGGACATTCGAGACTCCTTCATCTCACACGCGCTTGCGGTGGGGTGGATCGTTCGGTGCACACGACACGGGAACGGACCACGCCCGTGCGGCTGAGCAGCACACTACCCCGCTTCGCGTTGACAAACAAACACATCCGGGGATAAAAATGCAGAAACAGATGCCCGTTTGCGTCTGGCGGATCGAACACACGGCACGACATCGCGGATGCCGTGCCCGAGCATGTCCGTTCCGTTCCGACCCGAGACGACGAGGTCCGATGTACGCACCAGAACGCCACCAGCGCATCGTCGAGCAGGCGCGCGCGCAGGGCCGGGTGGACGTCAAGGACCTGGCCGAGTCGCTCGCCGTCACGCCCGAGACCATCCGCCGCGACCTGACGAGCCTCGAGCGCCGCGGTCTCGTCCGTCGTGCGCACGGCGGTGCGATCCCCGTCGAGCGCATCACCCTGCACCCCGGCGTCGGCGACCGAGGCGGCATCAACCAGACCGAGAAGATGGTCATCGCCGAGGCCGCCCTGGCGGAACTGCCCGAGAACGGCTCGATCATGATCGACGCCGGCACCTCGACCATCTGCCTGGCCGAGCTGCTGCCGACCGACCGCGGGCTGACCGTGGTCACGCACTCGCTCCCGGTCGCCACCGCCGTCGCGAACCGCCCGGGCATCGACCTGCACCTGCTCGGCGGCAACATCCGCAGCGACTCCCTGGCCGGCGTCGGCACCTGGACGCACCAGCTCATCGGCATGGTCAGCGTCGACGTCGCCTTCATCAGCATCAACGGCATCACGCCGGAGCGCGGCCTGACGACCCACAACATGGCCGAAGCTGCCGTGAAGAGCGCGATGATCAAGTCCGCCCGACGGAGCATCCTGCTCGCCGACCACACCAAGTTCGGCCGCGAGGAGTTCGGTCGCGTCGCCCCGCTCGCCGCGATCGACACGATCATCACCGACCCCGCCGTCAACCTCGACCTGGTCCGCGAGGTCGAGGCCGCCGGCACAGAGGTCTTCTGGCCCGGCCGACCCTGACCGTGCCCCGTTCCCGCCCACCCAGTGCTCGCTAGCATGAGCCAACCACCCATCGACAGGAGTACATCGATGTCCGAAGCCACCCGCACCGTGACCGTCGCCAGCGCATCCGGCCTGCACGCTCGCCCCGCATCCCTCTTCGTCCAGACCGTGACGGCGTCGGGGCACCAGGTCACGATCGCCAAGGGCGACAAGTCCGGGAACGCCGGCAGCATCCTCGCCTTGCTCGGGCTCGGCATCGAGAACGGCGACGAGGTCACCCTCACCGTCTCGGGCGACGACGCCGAGACCACCGCGGACAGCCTGGTCGAGTTCCTGAAGACGGACCACGACGCGGCCTGATCGCGCAGGTCGCGTCCTGCACGCGACCACCAGACGGACGGGAGGCCCGTGGCTGCGCAGCCACGGGCCTCCCGTCCGTCTGTCGGGGGCGTCCAGGGCTGTCGGCACCCGCCGATAAGGTGTTCTGCATGACACGCCTGCGCCTCGCATCCGTCAACGTGAACGGCGTCCGCGCCGCCTTCCGCAAGGGCATGGGCGACTGGCTCGCCACCCGTGACGTCGACGTGCTGGCCCTGCAGGAGGTGCGCGCGTCGAGCGACGACCTTGCGGCGCTGCTCGGCGACGAGTGGGACATCGTGCACGACCCGGCGACCGCGAAGGGCCGGGCCGGCGTCGCGATCGCATCTCGACACTCCGCTCAGATCCACCGCGTCGCCCTGGGCGCCGACGACTTCGACTCGGCCGGCCGCTGGCTCGAGGCCGACTACGAGATCGGCGGCACGACCGTCACCGTCGTCTCCACCTACGTGCACTCGGGCGAGGTCGACACCCCCAAGCAGGACGAGAAGTGGAAGTTCCTCGACGCCATGACCGAGCGGCTGCCGAAGCTCCGCGAGCACAACCCGCTCGCGGTCGTCGTCGGTGACCTGAACGTCGGGCACGACGAGCGCGACATCAAGAACTGGAAGGGCAACGTCAAGCGCGCCGGCTTCCTGCCCCGCGAGCGTGCCTACTTCTCGCGGTTCTTCGGCGCCGACGGCGAACCGGTCGAGGGCGCCGACGGCTCCACGGGCCCCGGCCTCGGATGGGTCGACGTGGGTCGCGCCCAGGCCGGCGACGTCGACGGCCCGTACACGTGGTGGTCGTGGCGCGGTCAGGCCTTCGACAACGACACCGGCTGGCGCATCGACTACCAGATGGCGACGCCCGATCTGGCCGCCAAGGTCACGGAGTACACGGTCGACCGCGCCGCGGCGTACGACCAGCGATGGTCCGACCACGCCCCCGTGGTCGTCGACTACGAACTCTGACCCTCTTCTCTCGCTTCACCTGACGCACCGGAGCACCACCATGACCAAGACCCGCATCTTCTCGGGCATCCAGCCGTCCGCCGGATCGCTGCACCTCGGCAACTACGTCGGGGCGCTCATGCAGTGGAGGACCCTGCTCGACGACTACGACGCCATCTACTGCGTCGTGGACATGCACGCGATCACGTCACCGCAGGACCCGGCCGAGCTCCGGGCGAACACCCGGGCCACCGCTGCGCAGTACATCGCGTCGGGCATCGACCCGTCCAAGGCGACGCTGTTCGTGCAGTCGCACGTGCCCGCGCACGCCGAGCTCGCCTGGGTGCTGAACACGCTGACCGGCTTCGGGGAGGCGAGCCGGATGACCCAGTTCAAGGACAAGTCGGCACGCCAGGGCGCCGAGGCCGCGTCGGTCGGGCTCTTCACCTACCCGATCCTGATGGCCGCGGACATCCTGCTCTACGACACCAAGGTCGTGCCGGTGGGCGACGACCAGCGCCAGCACGTCGAGCTCACGCGTGACCTGGCCGGACGCTTCAACTCGCGGTTCGGCGACACCTTCGTCACGCCCGAGGCGCGGATCCTGACCGAGACCGCACGCATCTACGACCTGCAGGACCCGACCAGCAAGATGAGCAAGTCCGCAGCGTCGGACAACGGCCTCATCCGCCTGCTCGACGACCCGAAGCGCACCGCGAAGAAGATCAAGTCGGCCGTCACCGACGCCGAGCGCGAGATCCGGGCCGACCGCCAGACGAAGCCCGGTGTGACGAACCTGCTCTCGATCCTGTCGGCGTTCACCGGCACCTCGATCGCCGCGCTCGAGGAATCGTTCGCCGGCAAGGGCTACGGCGACCTGAAGGGCGAGGTCGCCGACGCCGTCGTGGCCGAGCTCGAACCGGTCCGCGCCCGCACGCTCGAGCTGCTCGACGACCCGGCAGAGCTCGACCGGCTGCTCGCCGTCGGCGCCGACCGTGCCGAGTCGATCGCGCGGGAGACCCTGACCCGCGTCTACGACCGCATCGGGTTCGTCCCGCGGTCGCGGGGCTGATCGTGCAGCCCGTCACGCTCGAGTCCGCGCGGGTCCGGCTCGACCTGCCCACCCGCGCCGACACCGCGGCGATCACCGAGGCCTGCCAGGACCCGGAGATCGTCCGGTGGACGACGGTGCCGACGCCGTACCGCGAGCAGGACGCCCGGACCTTCGTCGACGCCCTGGTCGGACCGGGGTGGGCCTCGGACCGCGAGTACACCTGGGCGATCCGACCGGCCGGTTCGACGTGGCTCGCGGGCATCATCAGCTACCGCACCGCCGGTCGTGACCTCGGGTTCTGGCTCGCACCGACCGCGCGCGGTGCCGGACTCATGCACGACGCCGTCCGGCTCGTCGTCGACTGGGCGTTCGAGCAGGGCGCGCCGGACGTCTACTGGGAGTGCTACCAGGGCAACACGGCCTCGGCGGCCGTCGCCCGTGGGGCCGGGTTCTCGTTCACCGGCCTCGGCGCGGCCCGGGTCCCGGGTCGCGACGGCGGCCCGACCACGGCGTGGACCGCACTGCGACGCGCCGACGGTGCTCCTGCCTCCGAGCTCCCGTGGCCCAACGCCTGAACGCGCTCACAACCGTGGTGACGTGTCACCCAACCACCGCCGGTAGGCTCGGCCCGTGAGCGACACGGCACGACCCACCGAGGTCCGGGCGATGCGCCGCGGACTCGAACTCGCGGCCCTCGGACCCGTCGTCGGCGACCATGCCCGCGTCGGCGCCGTGATCCTCTCCCCCACGGGCGAGGTCCTCGCCGAGGGCTGGCACAAGGGCGCCGGCACCCCGCACGCCGAGGTCGACGCGATGGCCAAGGTCGACCCGGCACTGCTGCGCGGCGCAACGGCGGTCGTCACCCTCGAACCCTGCAACCACGTCGGCCGCACCGGACCGTGCGCCGTGGCACTGCTCGACGCGGGGATCGCCCGGGTCGTCTACGCGATCGACGATCCCGGCGCCGACGTGCACGGCGGCGCCGATCGACTCCGTGCCGCCGGAGTCCAGGTCGTCTCCGGGGTCCTGGCCGACCAGGCCGAGGCGTTCCTCGAACGCTGGCTGCTCTCGGTCCGGCTCGGCCGACCGTGGGTCACCGTCAAGTGGGCGTCCAGCCTGGACGGGCGCGCCGCCGCCGCCGACGGCACGAGCAAGTGGATCACCGGCGCCGCCGCACGGCAGCACGTCCACGAACAGCGCGCCGCCCACGATGCGATCCTCGTCGGCACCGGCACCGTCCTGACCGACGACCCGAGCCTGACCGCGCGCGGGGACGCCGGCGAGCTGCTCGCCGACCAGCCGCTCGCCGTGGTGCTCGGCGACCGACCGGTACCGGCCGACGCCGCCGTCCGTCGGCACCCGCGGGGGCTCGTCACCCTGCCCGGACACGACCTGGCCACCTCGCTCGGTGCGCTGCGCGGGCAGGGCGTGCACTCGGTGTTCGTCGAGGGTGGTCCCACGGTGGCGTCGGCTCTCATCGCCGCCGGACTCGTCGACGAGTACCTGGTGTACATCGCCCCGGTGCTGCTCGGCGGGCCCCGTGTCGCGCTCGACGAGCTGGGCGTGGGAAGCATCTCCGATCGTCGGCGGTTGGACGTACTATCGACCACCAGCCTCGGCCCCGACCTGCTGGTCCGAGCCCGACCGCAGCGCTCGCAGCACCATGACCAGCGCCAGCACCAGCACGACAGCAAGCAGCAGCACGACGCGACACCCGGGCTCGGGAACGACGGGCCCACGAACGACCGGAGCACCCCATGACCGATGCGTTGACCTCCCCCACGCCGGGGAGCCCGGTCAAGTTCGAGGTGTCGACGAACGTGCCGACCACCCACGGCACCTTCCAGATGCGCGCCTACCGCGACCTCGTGACGAGCTCAGAGCACGTCGCGATCATCGGCACCCTGCCCGACGGCTCGATGCCCACCGACGGCGCGCTCGTCCGGGTGCACTCCGAGTGCCTGACCGGTGAGGCCTTCGGCTCGCTGAAGTGCGAGTGCGGCCCCCAGCTCGACGCCGCGCTGGACACGATCGCGGCCGAGGGCGGCGTGGTCATCTACCTGCGCGGGCAGGAGGGCCGCGGCATCGGCCTCATCAACAAGCTCAAGGCCTACCGCCTGCAAGAGGACGGCCTCGACACCCTCGACGCCAACCTCGCGCTCGGCCTGCCCGCCGACTCCCGCGCCTACGGCGGCGCCGCGGGCATCCTCGCGGACCTCGGCATCACCCGCGTCCGGCTGCTGTCGAACAACCCGGAGAAGCGCCGCCAGCTCGAGGAGCACGGCATCACCGTCGATTCCCTCGTGCCGCTCGTCGTCGGCATCTCCGCGCAGAACGCCGGGTACCTCGACACCAAGCGCGACCGGATGGGCCACCAGCTGCCCGAGCACCTCGAAGCGGGGGCGGGCGCCTGAGCGCGCGCGGGCGACCGATGCCGCGGCCAGCTGACTCTGGGCTGATTCGCAGGCAGACGACATCTGTCGTATGATCGGGCTTCCGTCACAAGCGGTCCCCCTCAGCCGAACGCACCCGACCGGTGCCCGCGCCACCCCGCGCGAACCGATCGGTGTCCGCCGTTTCGGATCCTCGTGCTCCCCGTCGGGAGCACGCAGCACGGAAGACCCCGCCCTGTCATGACCGCCGCCCCGGCACCCGCAACCCCCACCTCCGCTCCGGCACCCGCCGGCAACCCGCGCTCCCGCGTCGTCATCGCGAGCCTCGTCGGCACGTCGATCGAGTTCTACGACTTCTACGTCTACGCGACCGCCGCGGTGCTCGTCTTCCCGACGCTGTTCTTCCCGAACGAGGACCCCACGGCCTCGCAGCTGTCGTCCTTCGTCACCTTCGCCCTGGCGTTCTTCGCCCGGCCGGTCGGGTCGATCATCTTCGGGCACTTCGGTGACCGGATCGGCCGCAAGACCACCCTCGTCGCGTCGCTGCTCGTGATGGGCACCGCCACGTTCTTGATCGGCTGCCTGCCCACGTTCGACACCATCGGCGTCTGGGCCCCGATCCTGCTCGCCGTGATGCGCTTCGCCCAGGGCGTCGGGCTCGGCGGCGAGTGGTCCGGTGCGGCCCTGCTCGCGACCGAGAACGCACCGAAGGGCAAGCGCGGCGTGTTCGGCTCGATGCCGCAGCTCGGTGCCCCGATCGGCTTCCTGCTCGCGAACGGCCTGTTCATCGCGATCAACGCGGCGATGCCCGCCGGCGCCGACGGCACCCCGAACGCCGACTTCCAGGCGTGGGGCTGGCGCATCCCGTTCCTGCTCTCCGCCGTGCTCGTCGTCATCGGCCTCTACGTGCGCTTCAAGCTCGTCGAGTCGCCGGTGTTCCGTGGCGTGCAGGAGTCCGGCACGGTCGCGAAGGTCCCGCTCGGCCGGGTGTTCCGTACCTCGTGGCGGGCCGTCATCGTCGGCACCTTCGGCATGGTCGCCACGTACGTGCTCTTCTACTTCATGACGACGTTCACGCTGTCGTACGGCACCACCGGCGCCGAGGCGAGCGCACTCGTCCCGAAGGTCGGACTCGGCTACACCCGTGGCGAGTTCCTGACGCTGCTGATGATCGGCGTCGTGTTCTTCGGCATCTTCACCCCGATCGCTGGGCTGCTCGCCGACAGGTTCGGCCGCCGCAAGACCCTCATCCCGACCACGATCGGCATCGCCCTGTTCGGCCTGACGTTCCAGTTCTGGTTCGCGGCGTCGAGTGGGCCGATCACCGTGGTGACGTTCCTCATCGTCGGGCTCTCGCTGATGGGGCTGACCTTCGGTCCGATGGGTGCGCTGCTGCCCGAGCTGTTCCCGACGAACGTCCGGTACACCGGCTCGGCCATCGCGTACAACGTCGCGTCGATCCTCGGTGCGTCACTCGCCCCGACCATCGCGTTGGCACTCTGGAAGCCGGACGGCAACATCTTCCTGGTCGGCCTGTACCTGACGATCGCCGCGGTGGTGACGCTGGTCGCGCTGCTCTTCGTGCGCGAGACGAAGTCGAAGGACATCGCCGACGCCTGATCGGCAACCACCCGCGGGACGGGAGGCCCGGTGCCAGCTGGCACCGGGGCTTCCGTCCGTCATGGCGGTGACCCCACTGCCCGGTGCGAGACGCCGTCAACGCAGGTTGACGGATGTCGGTGCGTCAATGTAGGTTGACGGGCATGGACCGACCGACCATCACGAGCCTCGCGGCCGGAGCATCGGGGGACGACCCGTTCTCCGCCCTCGCCAACGTGCGGGAACTGCGCCGTGAGCTCGACCGGACCGAAGAGCTCGCCGCGCGACGTGCCCGCTCCGCCGGCGCCTCGTGGCAGGAGATCGCGACCCTGCTCGGTGTCAGCCGACAGGCAGTGCACAAGAAGTACGGCAGAAACTAGGAACACGATGAGCTTCCCCTTCGCACGCCCGAAGACCTCCGACGGCCCCCGCGCCACGTTCGGTCGCCTGCTGTCCTACCTGTTCGAGAACAAGCCCGCGATGGTCGTGATCATCGTGCTGAGCGTCCTCGGTGCGGGGGCCTCGCTGGCGCAGCCGCTCCTGGTCAACCAGGTCATCACCGCGGTGCAGCAGGGCAACACCCTCAGCACGCTCGTGTGGCTGCTGGTCGGGCTCGTCATCGTCGCGGGGGTGCTGAACGGTGTGCAGCACTTCCTGCTGCAGCGCGCGGGCGAGGGCGTCGTGCTCTCCACCCGCCGCAAGCTCATCGCCCGCATCCTCAACCTGCCGATCTCGGAGTTCGACACCCGCCGGACCGGTGACCTGGTGTCCCGCGTCGGCAGCGACACCACGCTCCTGCGTGCCGTCCTGACCCAGGGACTGATCGAGTCGATCGGCGGCGCCCTCACGTTCATCGGCGCCATCGTCGCGATGGCGGTCATCGACCCGCTACTGCTCGGCATCGTGATCGTGATCGTCCTGATCGCCATCGTCGTCGTCGGCGGACTGAGCCGTCGCATCCGGGTCGCCTCGAAGCGTGCGCAGGAGAAGGTCGGCGACCTCACCGCCGCGGTCGAACGCGGGATCGGCGCGGTCCGCACGATCCGTGCGGCCGGCGCCACCGAACGCGAGGTGCGCGAGGTCGACGGCCACGCGACCGAGGCCTACAAGCGGGGCCTCGACATCGCCAAGATGTCCGCCTTCGTCGTCCCCGTCGCGAGCATCGTCATGCAGGTCGCGTTCATCGCCGTCCTGGGCGTCGGCGGGGCACAGGTCGCGGCCGGCACCATCACCATCGCGACGCTCATCACGTTCATCCTGTTGCTCTTCATGATGATCATGCCGCTCGGCCAGGCGATGGGCGCCGCCGTCGCCGTCGCCCAGGCGCTCGGCGCGCTCGGCCGGATCGAGGAGATCCTGCACCTGCCGACCGAGTCGCAGGACGACGAGTCGGTCCGGCCCGCCACGGCGGTCGCCACCGACGACGCCATCGCGTTCGAGCACGTGTCGTTCCGGTACCGCGCCCAGGCGGACGCCTCGGGTGCCGACGGCGCGGTCGCGTCCGACCCCGCGGACCGTCCAGGAGGCCCGGATCACGTCGACGACGAGCGCTCGGCTGACGACGTGGTGCTCCACGACGTGTCGTTCCGGGTGCCCCGCGGCTCGCGTGTGGCACTCGTCGGCCCGTCCGGTGCCGGCAAGTCGACGACGCTCGCGCTGATCGAGCGGTTCTACGACCCCACCGACGGCGTGATCCGCCTGGGCGGCATCGACGTCCGTGGCATGGACCGCGACGAGCTGCGTGCCCAGATCGGCTACGTCGAGCAGGACGCGCCCGTCCTCGCCGGCACGATCCGCGCCAATCTGCTGCTCGGGTCGCCGGACGCCACCGAGGACGACTGCGTCCGGGTGCTCGAGGCGGTCAACCTCGGCGAGGTCCTGCACCGCGATCCCCGTGGTCTCGACGCACAGGTCGGTGAGGACGGCGTGATGCTCTCCGGTGGCGAACGGCAGCGCCTGGCCATCGCCCGCGCGCTGCTCGCCGCTCCCCCGATCCTGCTGCTCGACGAGTCGACGTCGTCACTCGACGGGGTCAACGAGCAGAAGATGCGGCTCGCGATCGACGCCGTCGCCGAGGACCGCACCCTGCTCGTGATCGCGCACCGGTTGTCGACGGTGGTCGACTCCGACGTGATCGTCGTCCTCGAGCACGGCCGGGTGGTCGGCAGCGGCACGCACTCCGAGCTCGTGGAGTCGACGCCGCTCTACCGCGACCTGGCGAAGCACCAGCTGCTCGTGTGAGTGACGGTACGGCCGCGTGCACCGCGGCCGTACCGTCGATCCAGGCTCAGGCGGCGAAGGGGTCCGGCGTCAGCACGTAGACGGTCTCGAGGTACTCCTCGATGCCCTCGTGCGAGCCCTCGCGACCGAGGCCGGAGGACTTCACGCCGCCGAACGGGAACGCCGCGTTCGAGACGACGCCCGTGTTCAGCCCGAGCATGCCCGTCTCAAGACGCTCGGCGAGCCGCTGGCCACGGCGGAAGTCGGTCGTGAAGGCGTAGGAGATGAGCCCGTACTCGGTGTCGTTCGCGAGCCGGATCCCCTCGTCCTCCGTGCTGAAGCGCGTGACCGAGGCGACCGGACCGAAGATCTCCGTCGTCATGATCTCCGAGCCGGGCTGCACGTCGTCGATCACCGTGGGCTCGTAGAACGTGCCCGGGCGGTCGATCCGGTGCCCGCCGGTCACGAGTCGGGCACCGCGGCCGAGGGCGTCGTCGACGAGCGAGGCGGCCTTGTCCACGGCGCGGTCGTCGATGAGCGGTCCGAGCGTCGTACCGTCCTCGGTGCCTCGGCCGACGCGCAGGGCGTCCACCTTCGCGGTGAGGGCCGCGACGAACGCGTCGGCGATGCCGTCCTGCACGAAGAACCGGTTCGCAGCGGTGCAGGCCTCGCCCGTGTTGCGGAACTTCGCGAGCATCGCCGCGTCCACCGCCTCGTCGAGGTCGGCGTCGTCGAACACGAGCAGCGGGGCGTTGCCGCCGAGCTCCATGCTCGTCTTGAGCACGTTGTCCGCCGCCTGCTTGAGGAGCGCCGAACCGACCGGGGTCGAACCGGTGAACGTCAGCTTGCGCAGGCGCGGGTCGGCGATGATCGGCTCCGACAGCCCCTTGGCGTCACTCGACGGGATCACGTTGAGCACACCGTCCGGCAGCCCGGCACGGCGGAACAGCTCGACCAGGAACAGGGTCGTCAGCGGGGTGAGGTCGGCCGGCTTCGCGACCACCGTGCAACCGGCGGCCAGGGCCGGTCCGATCTTCCGGGTCGCCATCGCGAGCGGGAAGTTCCACGGCGTGATCGCGTAGACGGGGCCGACCGGACGCTTCAGCACGATCGCGCGGCCGGTGCCCTCGGGGTTCGTGCGGTAGTCGCCGGTGATGCGGACCGCTTCCTCCGAGAACCACCGCAGGAACTCGCCGCCGTAGACGACCTCGCCGCGGGCCTCGGCCAGCGGCTTGCCCATCTCGAGCGACATCAGGGCAGCGAGGTCGTCGGCGTGCTCGTGCACCAGGTCGAAGGCCCGGCGCAGGATGTCCGACCGTGTGCGCGGGGCCGTGGCTGCCCAGGACTCCTGCGCGGCGGCTGCGGCGTCGAGGGCGGCGATGCCGTCCTCGGGGGTGGCGTCGGCGACCTCGGCCAGGACGGCACCGGTCGACGGGTCGTGCACGGCGAACGTGGACCCGCTCGACGAGGCACGCCAGGTGCCGCCGATGAAGAGTCCGGTGGGGACGCCCTCGACGCGGACGTGCTCGTCGGCGACGGTGGTGGTGGTTTCGTTCGTGGTGGTGTCGGTCACAGTCGTGCTCCTCCTGGGTTCGCGAGGCCCTCGTCCATGTCGCTGCGGTCGACGTGTCCGCCGGCCGCCCGGATCTCGTCGAGCGCCCGGGCGCTGCGCTCGGCGTCGACGCCGGCCACCAGGTCCTCGTACACGGCGACGTCGAGGCCCGCGGCACGGGCGTCGAGCGCCGAGGCACGGACGCAGTGGTCGGTCGCGATGCCGACGACGTCGATCGTGTGCACGCGGCGCTCGGCGAGCACCTCGGCCAGCGGGACGCCCGCCTCGGTCCGGGCCTGGAACGCCGAGTAGTCCGGCGTGCCCTGGCCCTTGAGGACGTCGACGTCGATCAGTGCGGTGTCGAGATCGGGGTGGTAGTCGGCGCCGGGTGTGCCGGCGACGCAGTGCACCGGCCACGTGTCGACGAAGTCGGGCCCCTCGGGTCCGGCGAAGTGTCCGCCGTTGTCGTCGTCGCCGTGGTGCCAGTCGCGGGACGCCACGATGAGGTCGTACTCGTCGCCGTGCCGACCGAGGAACGCGGTGATGCGCTTCGCGAGCGCCGCTCCCCCGGTGACCGCGAGCGCACCGCCCTCGGTGAAGTCGTTCTGGACGTCCACGACGAGCAGTGCTCTTGCCATGGGTCCATCCAACACCCGTCGGCTCAGGAGCCGGTGAGCTTGCTCCCGCACGAGTAGGTCGCGGCGGTCACCGCGTCGAGTGCTGGCAGTGCCGCTGCACGCGGCGATCCGATGGCGTAGAAGGCGAAGGTCAGCCGCGACCCGTCGGCGGCGTCGATGTAGCCCCCGAGGGTGTTCGCGCTGTCGATCCAGCCCGTCTTCGCGTGCACCTTGCCGCGGGCGACCGCGTTCGCGCCGGTGAACCGGCTGGCCAGGGTGCCGGACTGGCCGGACACCGGCAGGGCGTTCGCGAGCGTGCCGAGGCCCTTCGCTCCGGAGGCGACCTGCACCATCAGGTGCGCGACGAACTCCGGCGACACGGCGTTCGAGGCGCTCTCGCCCGAGCCGTCCTTGATCACGATGCCGGCCGGGTCGAGGCCGTAGGACCGCAGTGCCGACTGGTACACGGACGACAGCGACGCCGCGGAGCCGTTCGACCCGGACTCCTTCGAGGACACCCGGGCGAGCATCTCGGCCAGCGTGTTGTCCGAGTTCGGGATCATCTGCCCGATGAGCGTCGACACCGGCTGCGACGACACCGTGGCGATCGTCTCGGTGCCGGTGGTCGCCCGCTTGACGATCTGCGCGGACGCGGCGCCGACGACGCCGGCGTTCGCCAGCGCGGTCCGGAAGGCGATGCCGGCGCGTCCGACCGGGTCCTCCGACCGGGGTGAGGTCGCCGCGGCGGGGTTCGCCCGGTCGCCATCGACCATCAGCGCCGTGACCTCCGGCTGGTACCCGATGGTGCGCTCGGACACCGGCCACGTGGGGTCCCAGGCGTCGGCGTCGCTCCAGTACGAGTCGTCGGTGACGATCGTGGTCACCGGGGTGTCGCCGACCTTCGCCTTCACCTGCTGCGCGAGCTGGGCGAGGGTCGGGGCGCCCGGGTACACCGTGCCGCCCCCGGCGGACAGCGTCGCGTCGCCGTGGCCGACCAGGGCGACGGTGTTCGCGGACTCCCGCGCGACGGTCGTCGGGATGCGGTGGTCGCCCCCGAGCACCGACAGTGCGGTCGCCGAGGTCAGGGTCTTCATGACGCTGCCGGTCTGGGCGGCCCGCTCACCGTGCTCGGAGAACAGGACCTTGCCCGTCTTCGCGTCCATCACGTACCCCTCGAAGTCGCCGAGGCCGCTCGCCGACGCGGCCGTGGCGATCGAGCAGGTCCGGAGCGCGGACGGACCGGCGAGGTCGTCCGGCACCGTGCGGGCATCGGCGGTCGGGGTGGGGGACGGCTTCGTGGTGGGGCGCTTCGTGGTGGGCGTCCGGTCCGGAGCCGAGGACGCGGTCCGGGTCGGGCTCGACGCCGCAGCGGTCCGGGAGTCCGGGGTCGTGGCCGCCGCGACGGCGACGGCCCCACCGGAACCGACCACCAGCAGCGCCGCGAGACCACCGGCGATCCATGGGACCGGGCGTCGTGCAGCGGAGGCGCGCACCGCGGTGACGGCGGCGCGGAACCGCTCCGGGACGGAACGCGGGGTGGGCTGCTGCTCGGACATCGCGACCGATCCTACGGAACTGCGGCAGGAGCCTCCAGGCCGGATCCGGGATCCGTCGCGGACGGGAGCCGGGTCAGGGAGCCGTGACCGGACCGTCGGCCGGGTACCGGACCCCGACCTGGCGTCGTGCCTCGTCCAGCACCGCCATGATCGCGACGGTCTCGTCCGGGTCCATCGGCCCGCCGTCGTGGTGGCCGGACGCGATCATCGTCTCGAAGGCGCGGGCCTCGTGCTCGTAGCCGGCGAGCTCCTCGCGGCCGTCGAACTCCTCGACGATGGCACCGTCGCGGTCGCGGATCCGCCAGGTGGTCGGCGTGTACCAGGTGGAGTCGAGGTCGATGCGGCCGGTCTCGCCGATGATCGACGCCGTGTTCGGGCTCCGCAGGTCCATCCCGAAGTGGATCATCGACTGCGCACCGCCCGCGTGCGTCATGACCAGGCCCATCTGCTCGTCGACGCCCTGCTCGCTCAGCGTGCCCGCCGCGACGAGCGCGGTCGGCACCCCGAGCACGTCCACCGCGAAGGACACCGGGTAGATCCCGAGGTCCAGCATCGCTCCCCCACCGAGTGCCGGGTCGCGCAATCGGTGGCCGGGATCCGTCGGGAGCGCCTGGTGGTGGGTCGCCTCGACCACCATCGGGCGGCCGATCCGACCCTCGGCGACGATCTCGCGGATCATCGCCATCTGCGGCAGGAAGCGGGTCCACATCGCCTCCATCACCGCGACTCCCGCATGCCGAGCGGCGTCGACGACCGTACGGGCCTCGTCCGCGGTGATCGTGAAGGCCTTCTCGACCAGGACGTGCTTGCCCGCCCGGATCGCGAGCAGGGCGTCCTCGGCGTGCCGGACGTGCGGGGTCGCGACGTAGACCGCGTCGATGCGCTCGTCCGCCACCAGGTCCTCGTAGGAACCGTGTGGCTGCTCGATGCCGAACTCGGCGGCGAAGGCCTCGGCGTGTTCGCGGGTGCGGCTGCCCACGGCGGTGAACACGATGCCGGCCGCGGTGCAGTCACCCACGAAGGACCGTGCGATGCCGCCTGTGCCGATGACTCCCCAGCGAACCGTCATGGGTCCTGTCTACCAGCGCGGGGCGGGGTGCGGCGGGGCCCGCCTCGCCTCGTCAGCGGCGGTGCTTGCCGAGCGCGGCGTCCGGGGCGGCCATCGGGTGGTTCCGGAACCAGCGCAGGAGCTCACGGGCACGACTCGTGTCGGCGCTCGCGTCCCCCTCGGCGAGGAACGAGTCGAAGCCGTCGGGCAGGTCGGCTTCGGCCTCCCGGTGGAACGCCATCTTCCACTCGCCGAAACGGCGGGTGTGGATGCGCTCCTCGACCAGCAGGCCGACGTCGGTGTGCCGCGGGTCGTCGATGATGCGCTGGTACGTCTCGAGCACGGCCGCCTCGGGGCCCTCGAGCAGCTGCATGAACCGGCCGTCCTTGTAGACGAGCAGACCGGACAGGCCGGATGCGGTGTTGCGGACCCGTGCGTGCTCGAGCAGTGCGTCGAGCCGCTCCTGGTCGAACACCTCGTTCGCTGCGCTCATGTAGACCAGGGACAGCAGCATGACGACCTCTCGGTGACGACGGAACGGGTTCTCTCTCATCGTGGACCGCGCCGACGCCGTCGGGCAGCCCCAGAACGGGGATCGTTCCCGCCCGCGCACCCGCGTCGAGGTTCGGGTCATCGACGCGAGCACACGGGTGTCGGGTCGTACGACCGGACTGATTCGGAGCCCCCGTCCGGGGGGTTTGGTCACTCCGCGTCGTAGGTACGGACCCAGTCGATCTGCACGTGCCCCGGGTCGCCCCAGTTGCCGATCTGGAACATGTAGCGGTGCGGCGTGGTGGGCACGTTGCGCGGCACCGTGAACACCAGCTTGCCGTCGAGGTAGTACCGGATGATCTTCCCGGGCACCCACTCGGTCGTGTAGGTGTGCCAGTCGTTCCAGGACACCCGGGTGTTGTAGTGCTCGGTCCGCTTCTCGAGCCCCTGGAGCATCGAGTGGTGGAAGACGCGCGGAGATCCGTCGAACTGCCCCTCCGGGTAGTTCAGCTCACCGTCGGCCCACGCGTTCGACGTCGGCCAGAGCATGACCGCGATCCCGTTGCCGTCCCCACCGGTCGCCCGCGCACGGATGCTGAAGGTGCCGCCGACGTGCGACCAGGCACCGGTGGGCGTACCGAACGTCCCGGCAGCGCCGTGCTTCCCGTCCATCGAGACGTCCAGGTAGCCGTCGTGAGCGCTGATGAGCTTGTCCGAGTAGTACTTGCCGCCCGTGCCGTCGGGGTACGGCTGCCACGAGTTCCGGTACGTCTCCGCGAAGGGGCCGCCGGCTGCTGCCGGGGTGTCGAAGTCCTCGGAGAAGGTCGGCTCGCGGTCCGCCAAGTACGCGGGACCGGTCGCGGACGCCGTCGGGGTCGCGGACGAACCGGTGCTCGGCGACGAGGTCGAGGCGGACGTGGCACGGGACTCGGGCACGGCTGCCGCGGTGACCGCCAGGGCTCCGGCGGTGGCAGCGACCACGACGATGACCAGGACACGCTTCAGCACGGCGTCACCGCCGGTGGAGCGCTGGGCTGGTGGTCGGTCATCGTGTCCCCCGTATCGCGGACAAGGCTAGCCCGCGAACACGCGCGACGTCTGCCCCTCGGGCGAGGGACACGGGTTTCGTCCGGAATACGAAAACCCCGGTCAGAGCCACATCGAGTGGGTCTGACCGGGGTGTTCACGGAGCCGCCTGTCGGAATCGAACCGACGACCTATTCATTACGAGTGAATCGCTCTACCGACTGAGCTAAGGCGGCGCACACCCCATGTCCGGAGTGGCACGAGCAATGACTATACAGGTTCAGACGAGTGAACGCGAAACCAGCACGCCGAGCTCGGAGAAGGACCGTTCGAGCTCGTCCACCAGGTGTGTTCCGGCTTCGGAACCCGACCACTCCCACCATGCGTGACGCAGGGCGGCGAGGGCGACGATGGCCGCGAGACCCGCGCGGCGGCGGAGTGCCTCGGCGTCGGCGGCGAGCTCCGGGTCGGCGTGTTCGAGCCGGCGCGCGACGGCCGCCTGCAGCTCCGCCTGGAACTCCTTCATGGACGCCATGCGACGACTGAACAGCTCCGGGTTCGCGCGGAGGACCTGCTGCCGCTCCTCGATGAGCCCGCGCTCCTCGATCAGTTCGCGCGTGGAGTGCACGAGCAGCGTGCCGATGTCCGCGAGCAGGTCACCGCTCGGACCACCGTCGACGAATGCCTGCAGCGCAGCGTCGTCCGGGAGCCGCGGGTCGTCCCCGAGGATCGCCTGCTCCTTGCTCGGGAAGTAGTTGAAGAACGTCCGGGGCGAGACGTCCGCCCGCCGGGAGATCTCGTCCACCGTGACCGCGCCGAGGCCGTCCTCGATGGCGATCCGGAGCGCAGCCTGCTGGATGGCGCGCCGGGTGGCGCGGCGCTTCCGTTCGCGCAGGCCGGGTTCAGCGTCGGGCATGCCGTGATTGTCGCACGCCGGGCTTCAGCGGCGGGCTCGGGCGATGGTGACGAGCAGTGCTTCGAGTGCCAGGAGTGCCGCCACGTTCGCCGCGATGCGCTGGCGCGCCAGGGCGACGGCGTCGAGGACCTCGAGCGCGGCAGCGGGCGGAGTCGTCGGCAGCGCGTGCTCGAGCTGGTCCCGCATGGACAGGTTGACCGGTTCCGCCGGGGCGCCGAGCCCCAGCAGGAGCAGGTCGCGGTACAGGGACGAGACGTCGACCAGGATCCGGTCGAGGCCGTCGCGCAGGCTGCGGGTCGCCCGGCGTTTCTGGTCGTCCTCGAGGGCACGGAGCTGCGACCGGAGCGCCGGCGGGATCGTCCCGCCCGGTTCGACCCCGAGCGAGCGGAGGGCCGCGTCGCGCTCTTCGGAGTCGCGCTGCTCGGTGATGGACTTGGCGTCCTCGTCGGCGACGGCGAGGAGCTCGGCGGCCGCCATGACGGCGTCACCCACGCTCCGCACGCCGAGCACGGTCGTCAGGGTCCGGCGGCGACGATCACGTGCTGGCTCGCTCGTGGCCAGGCGCTGTGCCATGCCGATGTGGCTCTGTGCCTGACGAGCGGCGTCCATCGCGAGGGCACGGTCGACGCCGGTCCGGGCGACGAGGAGGTCGGCGACGGACTCGATGCCGGGCACGCGCAGGCGGACCGAGCGGACGCGGGACCGGATCGTCGGCAACAGGTCCGCCTCACTCGGGGCGCAGAGGATCCACACCGTGCGCTCCGGGGGTTCCTCGAGCGCCTTGAGCAGCAGGTTCGAGGTTCGCTCGGTCATGCGGTCGGCGTCCTCGATGATGACGACGCGGTAGCGCCCGACCGACGGCGAGTAGTACGACGAGGTGACGAGCTGCCGGATCTCGTCGATCGTGATGATCACGCGCTGGGTCGTGAGCACCGAGACGTCGGGGTGGGTCTTCGCGGTGATCTGCCGCAGGGTGTGGTCGTCATCGGGGCCGTTGCCGACGAGCGCCGCGGCGAAGGCGGTCGCCACGTTGGAACGCCCCGACCCGGGCGGACCGGTGATGAGCCACGAGTGGGTCATGCCGCCGGTGCCGTCGGTCGACTCGGCCGCGTTGCGCAGCGACGCGACCGCTTCTTCCTGCCCGGTCAGGCCGTCCCACACGCTCACGGCACCATCCTGTCAGTGACCACCGTCATGCCCGGTCGATCCCGACGAGCGGGGCGACCGCTCGACGGACCGCGTCCTGCACGGTGTCGGTCGGGGCCGAGGCGTCGACCACCAGGAAGCGCGCCGCCTCGGCCTCGGCCATCGCAAGGAAGGCCTGACGCACGGACTCGTGGAACGCCGCGGCCTCGGACTCGAGACGGTCGAAGGTGTCACCCCGTGCCGCGGCCACCCGGGCGCGGCCGACGGTGACGTCGAGGTCGAGCAGGATCGTGAGGTCCGGTGCCAGACCGTCCGCTGCCCACTCCGAGACGGAGCGGACCTGCTCGGCGCCGAGCCCGCGCGCGACGCCCTGGTAGGCGACGGACGAGTCGATGTAGCGGTCCTGCAGGACGACCTCGCCGCGTGCGATCGCCGGACGGACGACCGTCTCGACGTGCTGGGCACGGTCGGCCGCGTACAGCAGCGCCTCGGCACGGGGCGCGACGTGGCCCCGCTCGTGCAGGACCATCTGCCGGATCTGGACACCGAGGTCGGTGCCGCCGGGCTCGCGGGTGCGGACCACGGTCCGACCGTGCGCACCGAGCCACGCCGAGAGCAGCTCCGCCTGGGTCGTCTTGCCCGCGCCGTCGCCGCCCTCGAGCGTGATGAAGCGACCGGTCACTTCTTCTTGGCCGCCGTCCGACGAGCCGGGGTCTTCTTCTTGACCGGCCCCTTGGCGCGCTTGTCGGCGATGAGCTGGACCGCGCGGGCGTGGTCGACGGCCTCGACGTCCTCGCCCTTCGGGATGGTCGCGTTCGTCTCGCCGTCGGTGACGTACGGGCCGAACCGGCCGTCCTTCATCTTGATCGGCTTGCCGGACACCGGGTCGGCGTCGAACTCCTTGAGCGCGGCGCTCGCGGTGCGGTTGCCGCCGTACTTCGGCTGCGCGAACAGCTCGAGTGCACCGGGCAGGTCGATCTCGAAGATCGCGTCCTCACCGGGCAGGGTCCGGGTGTCGGTCCCCTTCTTCAGGTACGGACCGTACCGGCCGTTCTGTGCCGTGATGTCGTTGCCCGTCTCCGGGTCCTGGCCCACGACGCGCGGAAGGTCGAGGAGCTTCAGCGCGGTCTCGAGGTCGACGGTCTGCGGGTCCATCGACTTGAAGAGCGAAGCGGTGCGTTCCTTCGGCGCCGCGGCCTTCTTCGTCGTCTTCTTCGCAGGCGCCTTCTTGGCGGGGGCCTTCTTCGCGGTCGCGGTCGCCGTCTCGCTCGTCGCGGTCGCAGCAGCTGATCCAGCCGCCGGGGCCTCTGCCGCTGCGGGCGCCTCGACGACCTCGCCGGTCTTCGGGTCCACGGTGGGTTCGGGCTCCGGGGTGCGCTCCGTGACGTAGGGGCCGAAGCGGCCGTCCTTCGCCAGGACCTCCTTGCCGGTCTCCGGGTTGATCCCGACGACGCGGTCGCCGATCACCGGGGCGTCGACGAGTTCCTTCGCCTTCTCGACGGTCAGCTCGTCGGGAGCGAGGTCCTCAGGCACGTTCACGCGCCGCGGCTTCTCGGGGTCGTCGCTCGGCACCTCGATGTAGGGGCCGTACCGACCGATCCGGAGCGTGAGGCCCGGAGCGAGCTCGACCGAGTTGATCTCGCGGGCGTCGATCTCACCGAGGTTGTCGATGACGGTCCGCAGGCCGCGCTGGTCGTCGTCGCCGCCACCGAAGTAGAAGCCCTTGAGCCAGTCCACCCGGTCGGCATCGCCGCGGGCGATGCGGTCGAGGTCTTCTTCCATCTCGGCGGTGAAGTCGTACTCCACGAGCTCGCCGAAGTACTCCTCGAGCAGGCGCACCACGCTGAACGCGATCCAGTTCGGCACCAGCTGCGTGCCGCGGAGCGAGACGTAGCCGCGGTCGATGATCGTCGGGCTGATCGTGGGGTAGGTCGACGGGCGCCCGATCCCCAGCTCTTCGAGCGTCTTGATGAGGCTCGCCTCGGTGAAGCGCGGCGGCGGGGTGGTGTCGTGCCCCTTCGCCTCGACGTCGGTGACCGTGAGGTGCTCGCCCTGGGCCACGTTCGGCAGGGCGACGTCCTGACCGGCACGCTCGGAGGACTCGTGGCGGTCCTCGTCACGGCCTTCTTCGTAGGCGCTGAGGAAGCCACGGAAGGTGATGACGGTGCCGGAGGCGGTGAACTCGGCGTCCGTGCCGTTCGCGGTCGCGGCGATGCCCTCGACCGACTCGGTGGAGGAGATGCCGAGCACGATCGACGCGGTCGAACCCTTGGCGTCCGCCATCTGGGACGCGATGGTGCGCTTCCAGATGAGGTCGTAGAGGCGCCACTCGACACCGGTCAGGGTGCCCTGCAGGTCCTGCGGGGTGCGGAAGGAGTCGCCGGCGGGACGGATCGCCTCGTGCGCCTCTTGCGCGTTCTTGCTCTTGCTCGCGTACAGGCGGGGCTTGTCGGGCACGGTGGCCGAGCCGTACAGGTCCGCTGCCTGCTTGCGGGCCGCGTCGATGGCCTGCTTCGAGAGCGAGACCGAGTCGGTACGGATGTAGGTGATGTAGCCGTTCTCGTACAGGGTCTGCGCAGCGCGAGCGGTCTGTCGCGGGGACAGGCGGAGCTTGCGTGCGGCCTCCTGCTGGAGCGTCGACGTGGTGAACGGCGCGGCCGGGCGCCGCGTGTACGGCTTGGAGTCGACGCTGTGCGGACGGTGGCGTCGCCGGCGCGCTCGAGGACCGTCGTCAGCGACGCGGCAGCGGCCTCGTCGAGCCGGACGAGGTCACCGCTGAGCGTGCCGCGGTCGTCGAAGTCACGGCCGGAGGCGACGCGGGTGCCCTGGACCCGGGCGAGTCGCGCGGAGAAGGAGGACTCGCCGGCCTTCTCGAACCGGGCGGAGAGGTCCCAGTAGTTGGCGGACACGAAGGCCAGGCGCTCGCGCTCACGGTCGACGACGAGACGGGTGGCGGCGGACTGCACACGGCCGGCGGACAGACCGGGGGCGACCTTGCGCCACAGGACCGGGGAGACCTCGTACCCGTACAGACGGTCGAGGATGCGGCGGGTCTCCTGCGCGTCGACGAGCGCGGTGTCAAGCTCACGGGTGGCTTCCTGCGCGCGCTGGATCGCCTCCTTCGTGATCTCGTGGAAGACCATCCGCTTGACGGGGACCTTCGGCTTCAGGACCTGCAGCAGGTGCCACGCGATCGCTTCACCCTCGCGGTCTTCATCTGTTGCGAGGTAGAGCTCGTCGGCGTCCTTGAGGGCGCGCTTCAGCTCGGAGACGGTCTTCTTCTTGGCGTCGGACACGACGTAGTACGGCTCGAAGCCGTTGTCGACGTCCACCGAGAACTTGCCGAGGGAGCCCTTCTTGAGCTCGGCCGGCAGGTTCTTCGGCTCGACGAGGTCGCGGATGTGTCCGACCGAGGCCTGGACTTCGTATCCGTCACCGAGGTATTGCGCGATCGTCTTCGCCTTCGCAGGGCTCTCGACGATCACGAGCTTCTTCGTGCCTGGCACGTGTCTCCTTGATCGATGGTGCTGATCGGCCCTGTCCACGAGCGTGTCCGGGTCGACCGGGACATCGGTGACCGCGGGCCGACAGGCACACCATACACATAGTGTTCGGGCGGGTCGCCTGCCGGACCGGCCACCGCGACTGCGTCGACGACGAACGGACCCGTGCCCACGACCACGCGGACACGGGCCGTGGTGGCGACGAGTTGGCAGGCGTCGAGGATGGCCCCGTTCGCCCTGGCGATCCGGGTGGCGATCGCACACGGTTCCCCCGGTACCAGTCCGGTGGCGGCCGCGGCGGTGCCCACGGCGGCGGCGTCGGCGGTGCCCTGGGCGCGGAGGGCCTGTGTCCGGTGACCGGCTGCGGCGAGCGCCGACGACCCGACGAGGACACCCACGCCGAGGACCGCCACGAGCAGGACGGTCGCCGACCCGCGTTGACCGTCGGAACTCGTCACGTCAGCCCCCTCGGGCCAGGGCGCACCCCGTCGCGGTCAGCGGGAGCGCCGCGAAGGGACCGGCCCCGCCGCGCGTGGCGTCGACGCACACCAGGTCATCGTCCGACCGGACGACTATCGAGACCCCCGGCACGATCCGGTCGGCCGCGGACCGGCCCTGGCGCTCGTCGTCCCGACCGACCGCCCGGGCCGCGGTGGCTGCGGCGAGTTGCAGACGGCCCTGCGCGTCGACGACCATGACGGCCGCGACGAGGGCGGTCAACACGAGCGCCACCACGGGGAGGGCCACCGCGAACTCGACGGTCACCGAGCCGCGCTCACAGCGACAGCGCGCCACGGACGAGGTCAGTGAGGATGGTCTGGACCTCGCCGGAGCGCATGACGGCGACGAGCACACCGGCGAAGGCCACGGCGGCGAGGATGACGACCGCGTACTCGGCGGTGGCCGATCCCCGGTCGTCCCGCAGCCGGGACGACCACCGGGCGACGGGGGGACGCGGGCGACGGCGGCGGATGGCCGGACGGCTGCGGCGGTCGGGGGATGACGTGGTGCTCATGGAGCCCTTCCTTTCTGTTGGGTGGGACCAGCGTGTCGGGGCTGGGGTGTCGACGAAGCGGCCTCGGCGCCATCTGTGGAGAGGTCACGCCACCCCGCCCACCGTGGAGGAGAGGACCCCGACCACCACGGGCACCACCCCGACGAGCACGAACGCCGGCAGGACGCAGACCCCGAGCGGCAGCACCAGTCGGACGGCCAGTCGTTCCGCCGCCACGAGCCCCTCGGCAGCGGCTTCGTCGCGCACGTCCTCGGCGGCGCGGCGGAGCAACCCCGCGGCGGGCACCCCCGCCCGACGGGCGAGGTCGAGGACCTCTCGCAGCCGGTCCAGGTCTCCGGCGGGCGGGGCGGCTCCCGCGGAGGCCTGGGCGACTGCCTGCCCGGCGGCGGTCAACGACCCGCCTCCGGCGACCGCCACGGCCCAGGCGTCGAGGAGCGCCCCGGGGACGCGGCCGTCGGGGGTCGCGGAACGGACCAGCCGGGTGGTCCACCGTCGCCCGGCCAGGACGAGGGCCGCCGCGGTGCACGAGCACGCCCAACCGGCCGGTGAACCCACCAGGACCTCGACGGCACCGGCACCCCAGGCCGCACCGAGCCCCAACCCGAAGAGCGGCAGCGCGAGCACGACCCGCGCGCTCGTCCGCGGGCCCGCCAGCGCGACCCGGATCGCCCGGTCAGATGCCGCGGTGCGTCGGAGCGCGCCGGCGAGCCCGCGGAGGGTCTCCGCGACGGGCGCTCCCGTCCGGTCCGCCACGCGGAGGACGACGACGATGTCCTGGTGGGCGGGTGCCGCGGCCCCGGGCAGCCCGCCGACGAGCCGCCAGGCCCGTGGCGGCGGGACCCCGGCTGCGACCAGCGTCGCAACCCGGTCGAGCACCCCGGCCACCCGCGCCGGGCCGTCGAGTGTGGGTCGTCTCACCGCAGCCCGTCCACCGGGCGCACCTCGAGCCTCCCGTCCGGGCCGACGCGCAAGGTGCCCACGCCACCGAGCCGCCGCTGTCCCGCTCGTCGCTCCACGTGCAGGACCAGGTCGAAGGCGCTGACGGCCTGCCGGGCGAGCGCCTCGGCACCGAGGCCGGCGAGCGCGCCGAGCGCTTCGAGGCGAGCGGCCACGTCGGCGATGCCGTTGGCGTGCACGGTGCCGGCTCCCCCGTCGTGCCCGGTGTTCAGGGCAGAGAGGAGTTCGCGGACCTCGGCGCCGCGGCACTCCCCCACGACGATCCGGTCGGGTCGCATCCGCAGCGCCTCACGTACCAGACGGTCGAGGCCGAGTGCGCCGACCCCCTCGGCGTTCGCCTGCCGCGCCTCGAGCGCGACGACGTGCGGATGGGCGATCCGGAGCTCGGCGACGTCCTCCACCGTCACGATCCGCTCGTCGACGGGGACGGCGCCGAGCATCGCCGCGAGCAGGGTGGTCTTGCCGCTGCCGGTCGCACCGGTGACCAGGACGTTCCGTCGCGCGGCGACGGCGTCCTCGACGACCGAACGCGGCACGAACGCGAAGGTCCCGCCGCGTTCGAGGGTGGCGAGGGTGGGTCGCTGGACCTGCGGGAGTCGGATCGACACCGCGGTGCCCCCGACGGACACCGGAGCGAGGACGACGTGGACCCGGACGCCGTCGCCGTGCCGGACGTCCGCGCACGGTGTGGTCTCGTCGACGTGGCGCCCGCCGAGCGCGACGAGCCGGGTCGCGAGTTCGCGGGCACGTGCTTCGGTCAGTCGCGGCTGGACGGCTTCGAGTCCGGTCCCGCGGTCGACCCAGGTCCCGACGCCACCGACCACCAGGACGTCCGTCACGGTGGCATCGGCCACCAGGGTGGCGAGCTCCTCGAACTCGACGACCACGGCCGCCCGGCGACGAGCGGGAGGCGCTGCTCCGGGCAGGAACGGGGCCGACGGAGCATGTGCCCGCGCCGAGGTCGAGAACGCAGGCGATGCCGACGCGGGTGGCGACGAGACGTGCGATGGCGGCGAGGCGGACAGCGACGGCGACGGCGAAGGGGACGCCGTCGCACGGGGAAGAAGCGGAGCACGGTGCAGGGGCATGACGCCGACGGTAGGGAGCAGATCAACCGCCAGCCGAGACGGTCCCCACTTCTGTGGACAGCGTCCGGCACGCCCGACCAACGGGCCGGTTTGTCCCCCGAAACGGAAAGCCGTACCCCGGTCGATGATGCGACACCGACGCGCTCGGGGTTGCCCACCACCCCCGCTTCCCACAGCTGGACTGTGCAGAGCACCCACTCCGCAACAACATGCAGAACGCATGCACGAGCTTGGACCGGTCTGTCCACGCGACCGGCGTCCCTGCGCGGATCGGGGCACACGGCGAAGCCCGACGAGCCTCCATCGCTCGAGTCGGACCCCGGGAAACAGAAGAGGCGGCACCGGTTGGGGGGAACAGGTGCCGCCTTGACATCGAGGGATTGGGGGGAATCCGATTCGATGCCGCCGGAAACGAGTCCAGCGAGAACTACTGTACCCCACGATCGGCCGTCCAGGGCAACCCCGGACACGACCTCCGGGCGTGCCGCGCCTCGACCCGGCCGAGGGGTAGTCTCCGGATGCACGCACGCACCCGCCACGGATGCACGCACGCACCCACGACGGATGCCACCAGAGGCCGCAACGACGCGAAAGGACATCGATGTCCACTCCGACCCAGACCGACCCCCGAGGCGACGACGGAGCGACCTTCGCTCCGCCGCCCGAGTTCGTGGCAGACGCGGTCGCCGGTGAGGACCTGCACCACGCGGCAGCAGCAGACCGCGAGGCGTTCTGGGCCGAGCAGTCCCGCTCCCTGCTCGACTGGCGCACCCCGTTCACGCAGACCCTGGACTGGTCGGACGCCCCGTTCGCGAAGTGGTTCGCCGACGGCACGCTCAACGTCGCCGAGAACTGCCTCGACCGGCACGTCCGCGCGGGTAACGGCGACCGCGTGGCGATCCACTTCGAGGGCGCGCCGGGCGACACGCGCCGGATCACCTACGCGGAGCTGACCGCCGAGGTCCAGCGCACCGCGAACATGCTCACCGACCTCGGCGTGGGTCGGGGCGACCGGGTGGTCGTGTACCTGCCGCTCATCCCCGAGGCCGTCGTCACGATGCTCGCCGTCGCCCGCATCGGCGCCGTGCACTCGGTCGTCTTCGGCGGGTTCAGCGCCGAGAGCCTCCGTGCCCGGATCGAGGACGCCGGCGCGAAGCTCGTCGTCACGGCGGACGGCGGCTGGCGCCGTGGCGCGGTGTCAGCGCTCAAGCCGGCGGTCGACGAGGCACTCGAGGGCGAGGGCACCGACAGCGTCGAGCACGTCCTGGTCGTCAAGCGCGGCGGCAACGAGATCGTCTGGAACGACCGCGACCTGTGGTGGCACGACGAGGTCGCGAAGGCGGCCCCGGAACACACGCCCGAAGCCTTCCCCGCCGAGACCCCACTGTTCATCCTGTACACCTCGGGCACGACCGGGAAGCCGAAGGGCATCGTGCACACCTCCGGCGGGTACCTGACGCAGGCCGCCTACACGCACAAGAACGTGTTCGACATGCACCCGGAGAAGGACGTCTACTGGTGCACCGCCGACATCGGCTGGATCACCGGGCACTCGTACGTCGTCTACGGCCCGCTCGCGAACGGCGTGACGCAGGTGCTCTACGAGGGCACGCCGGACGAGCCGAAGCCCGGCGCTGGTGGGACCTCGTCGACGCCTACGGCGTCACCGTCCTCTACACGGCACCCACGGCGGTCCGCGCGGCGATGAAGGCCGGCCGCGAGATCCCGGAGGCGCGCAGTCTCGAGACCCTCCGCCTGCTCGGCAGCGTCGGCGAACCGATCAACCCCGAGGCGTGGCAGTGGTACCGCCAGGTCATCGGCCACGACCGCACGCCCATCGTCGACACGTGGTGGCAGACCGAGACCGGCGCGATCATGATCTCCGCGCTGCCCGGCGTCACGAAGCTGAAGCCCGGTGCCGCGCAGACGCCGCTGCCGGGCATCGTCGCCGAGATCGTCGACGACGACGGCAACCGCGCCGACCCGGGCGAGAGCGGCTACCTCACGATCACCGAGCCGTGGCCGTCGATGGCGCGCGGGATCTGGAACGACCCGGACCGTTTCGTCGAGACCTACTGGTCGCGGTTCCCCGGCCGCTACTTCGCCGGCGACGGTGCGCGGCTCGACGGACAGGGCGACATCTGGATCCAGGGCCGCGTCGACGACGTCATGAACGTGTCGGGCCACCGCCTGTCGACGGCCGAGATCGAGTCCGCCCTGGTCGGCCACGAGGGCGTCGCCGAGGCTGCCGTGGTCGGCGCCGCGGACGAGACCACCGGGCAGGCCGTCGTCGCGTACGTCATCCTGACGGCCGAGGCCGCCGCCGACGTCGACCGCGAATCGGCGTCGACCGAACTCCGCAACTGGGTGGGCAAGCGCATCGGTGCGATCGCGAAGCCCCGCCAGGTGGTCATCGTCCCCGAACTGCCGAAGACGCGCTCCGGCAAGATCATGCGGCGCCTGCTGCGCGACGCGGCCGAGGGCCGACGCATCGGCGACACGACGACGCTGGCCGATCCGACGATCATGGCGACCATCGCGGAACTCATGTAGTCCCGGAAACGGAAGCAGGGCCTCCAGTCAGATCCGGACTGGAGGCCCTGCTCACGTTCGTTCCGTCGGTCGCCGCCGTCAGGCGGTGAGCTCCACCACCAGCTCGACCTCCACAGGAGCATCCAGCGGGAGCACAGCCACGCCCACCGCGCTCCGCGCGTGGACGCCGGCGTCACCGAAGACCTCGCCGACCAGGGTGGAGGCACCGTTCGCGACCCCGGGCTGGCCCGTGAAGGACGGCTCCGACGCGACGAACACGGTGACCTTGACGACCCGAGCGACGCGGTCGAGCGAGCCGGCGACCGACTCGACAGCCGCCAGCGCGTTGAGCGCGGCCATGCGGGCCTGCGCGGTGGCGGTCTCGGCGTCGACCGACGCCCCGACCTTGCCGGTGACGGGCAGTGCGCCGTCGACGAACGGCAGCTGACCGGCCGTGTAGACGTACTGACCGGTGACGACCGCGGGGACGTAGGCGGCGACGGGTGCGGCGACCGGCGGGAGCGTCAGCCCCAGCTCGGCGAGGCGGTCCGCGACGCTCATGCGTCGGCCTTCGGGCGCTTGAGGTACGCGACGAGCCCACCCTCGGGGCCGGTGACGATCTGGACCAACTCCCAGCCCTCGTCCCCGTAGTTGTTGAGGATCGCGGTGGTGTTGTGGATCATCAGGGGCGTGGTGAAGTACTCCCAGCGAGTCATGCGGTTCCTTGCCAGCCTTTCAGTCATGGGTGTCGTTTAGGCTGTATCCTATGTCTGCCCAGAAGACGTCTGCCTCGCGGACCAAGCCCGTCTCAGCAGTCGGCGCCTTCATCGGATTCGTCGGGTTCAGTGCCCTCGCCGGCCTGCTCGTCACGATCGGGGTCACCCCGGCCATCGCGGTCGCCGGTGTCACGACGACGTCGACGATCGGTGTGTTCGAGTCGCTGCCGGAGTACATCGAGATCGGTGACCTGCCGCAGCGCAACGAGCTGTACGCGTACTCGGGCGGCAAGTCCGTGCACTTCGCGACGGTCTACGACCAGAACCGCGAAGAGCTGAAGTTCGACCAGATCAGCGACCAGCTGAAGAACGCGGCGATCGACGGCGAGGACAAGCGCTTCTACGACCACGGCGGGGTCGACATGACCTCGCTCATCCGTGCCGGTGTGGGCAGCATCGCGGGCGGCCTCGGCGAGTCCGGCGGTGGGTCGACGCTGACCATGCAGCTCGTCCGCAACATCAAGATGCAGCAAGCCCTCGAGCTCCCCACCAAGAAGGAGCAGGTCAAGGCCTACAACGAGGCCGTCGAGCAGACCATCCCCCGCAAGCTCGAGGAGATGAAGCTCGCGATCGGGTTGGCGAAGAAGTACTCCAAGAAGGAGATCCTCACCGCCTACCTGAACATCGCCTACTTCGGCGACCAGACCTACGGCGTGCAGGCCGCGGCACAGCACTACTACAACAAGAGCGCGACCGACCTGACCCCGGCCGAAGCCGCGTCGCTCATCGCGATCGTGCAGTACCCCGAGGCGCGCAACCTGTCGAGCCCGAAGAAGTACGACGCCAACGTCGCCCGTCGCAACGTCGTGCTCCGTTCGATGTACGACCAGAAGAACCTCACCGAGGCCGAGTACCGCACGGCCCGCCAGTCGAAGCCGGCGGACTACGTGCACCTGACGCAGCCGTCGCAGGGCTGCCGCGCCTCGGTCGGCGACGGCTCGCAGTTCTTCTGCGACTACGCGGTCAAGATCGTCAAGGAGATGTCGCAGCTTGGGTCGTCGCAGAAGGCACGTGACACCGCGTGGCGGAACGGCGGCTACAAGATCCAGACGTCGCTGAACATCGACTTGAACGCCGAGCAGAAGCGCCTCGTCAACACCTACGACAACAAGGCCGAGACGAACCTCGCCCTCGGCGCCACGCTCAACTCCATCGAGGCCGGTTCGGGACGCATCATCACGATGGCGCAGAACAAGGACTACGACCAGTCCCTCAAGTCCGCGCCGACTTCGACGAGCATCAACTACAGCGTCGACTACAAGTACGGCAACTCCGGCGGTTTCCAGACGGGATCGACGTACAAGCTCTTCACCCTGCTCGCGTGGCTGCAGGCCGGACACGGTCTCAACGAGGTCGTCAGCGGTGCGCCGCGGAACATGTCGACCGGCTGGACCGCGTGCGGACAGCCCGTCTACGCGGGCGACTACAACCCCAAGAACGACAGCCCGGGTGAGAGCGGCAACTACACCGTTGCAGCAGCGACCGCCGGATCGATCAACCTGGCGTTCCTGAACATGGCGCAGAAGCTCGACCTCTGTGACATCCGCGACACCGCCGAATCACTCGGTGTGCACCGCGCGGACGGCGGCGAGCTGCAGTACAACCCGTCGGCGGTCCTCGGGACGAACGACATCGCACCCATGACGATGGCCGCCGCGTACGCAGCCGTGTCCAACAACGGCATCTACTGCAAGCCGATCGCCATCGACGAGATCACCTCGCCGTCCGGCAAGAAGCTCGGCGGCCAGACGAAGGACTGCAAGCAGGCGATCGACCCCGAGGTCGCGCACGCAGCTGTCTACGCAATGAAGGGCACGATCACGAGCGGTACTGCGCGTGGAGCCCAGACCCCGGACGGCACGCAGCTCTTCGCGAAGACCGGCACGACGGACACCGCGAACCAGATCTGGCTCGTGGGCGCGAGTTCGCGCGTCGCGACTGCCTACTGGCAGGGCAACACGGACGGCAAGCTGAACAACCTCCGTCACTACAGCAACGGGGTGAACGGCACGTACGCCGGTGTCCGTGCGGATGTCTGGAAGCAGGCGATGACCCCGATCAACGCGACCTACCCGGCGGGCCCGTTCACCGACCCGAACAGCTC
Organism: Curtobacterium poinsettiae; assembly: GCF_025677645.1. Classification (NCBI taxonomy): domain Bacteria; kingdom Bacillati; phylum Actinomycetota; class Actinomycetes; order Micrococcales; family Microbacteriaceae; genus Curtobacterium; species Curtobacterium flaccumfaciens. The sequence goes on from NZ_CP106879.1 coordinate 3,046,978, forward strand.
GGCGCTCCGCGGCAACGCCAAGGCACTGCCGAACCTGCAGGGCAAGACGGCGGACGAAGCGCGTGCGACCGTCTCGGGAGCCGGCTTCACCTACGTCGACGGCGGTGCACGCCCCGGTCCTGGCGACCCGGGGTCGGTCC